>JAJEDB010000042.1 GCA_022821725.1 Candidatus Poribacteria bacterium
GAAAAAAGTCGTCAATCTCACAGAAAAGTGTTATCATAGACATTAGAGAACTCCTTTTGTTATAGGTTGGGTTTACCTTATTATACAAAAGGGGTTCTCTTGAAACCACAAACTTTTATTATTTTCCGAACTCACGTTAAAGTTATTCACTGTGTCCTCTCGCTTCGTGCAAGTTATGACAAAGTCGTGGCTCCTCGGTTAGAAGATTTCATATTAACTCATCCGAATATAAAACGAGCTGCGGAATTAGCGGATCTCATGGCAGGTTATTCAACACCCCACGCATTCATAACCAGTGAACTTAATTACGATTCCGAATGGAAGGCAAGAATTCTGCAGTCTGTTGTTGGATACGTTTGTAAAATTGTTGAGGAAGCACCAACAGTGCCCGAAGAAGAAGTTCTCAAACTATGGGCAATCAGGGCCAAACCTCAGGAATGCGATTCACTGAAAATCAAAGGTTTTAAACTTGCTGGTTTTCAATATCTCCGAATGCTCTTTGGTGCGGATACAGCGAAGCCCGATGTGCACATCATCCGGTTCTTATCTGATATTTTAGAACGAGATGTTTTGGATATTGAGGCACTTCTTCTTTTGGAAGCATCCTCTAAACGCGTGGGGGTCTCTGTCCGGGCAGTTGATAATTACATTTGGAAAAGAGGTGCGCGTGTCGATCAAAATGCCGATGAGACAAACACTGTCCGACTTGATCCAGATGTTGCCGTGGCTTTTCCCACTGAAGAAGCTGCTAATGAAGCGTTACGATTCGCATTAAGAGTCATGGAAGATGTGAAGTGCTTAACTCACTATATCACTCCAGCGGTAGAAGATAACCAAGTCGAGGAACCCAAAGACATTCCCGAGGAATTCAATACTGAATACAGTGAATGCTGGTCCCCGATTCTCCAAGGTGAATTGGGTGAACTTTTTGCGGGAGAACCTGAATCGATCAATAAAAAAAGTTGGATGAACGCGGGTTGGATGGGAAAGTCTATCCGCGATGATATACGCTTGTGGTTCAAGCTTAATAGCAGAGATTGCTATATTGAATTGTACTTCTATGGAACAAACCCTCCTGAAAGTAGAAACGAGGTAATGACGTTATTTCCAACACCAGATTACAGTTACGAAAATACAGACACATCCTCGGAAACAAAAGTTAAATTTCCTGTCCTTAACAAAGGCAAAAACGACAGAGATGATTGGGATGAAATTCGCGAGAAATTAGTTGCCATGGGGACCGACATCTACAACAAGATTAACGAATCTGACTTATAGTCCAAAACATAATCGATAGCGGAAAAATTTACCATGAGAATATATGAATTCACACTCATTTTAACAGCCGACCCGAATGAAGAAGAAGCAGATCGGCTCTATAGCATTTTTGATGACGGAACTATTACCACTGTTGAAGGGGCCCCTCAAATTCATTTTCACCGTGAGGCCTTTTCGTTGGAGGCTGCCATTGGTTCTGCACTCCTGGATATTCAAAAAGCAGGTTTTGATGTTGACCATGTGCATATGAAACCAAAAGTTGTGCTTGGTGCAGTCGGCAATATAGATTTACGTGAGCGCGGTATTGACGAAGCCCAGGCAGCAGAAATTCGGGCACGTCTTGCCTCCTTTGCCGAAGATTGGGAAAGCCCCGAGATGGATGTCTATGACAACTATGATGAGGAAAAAGCCAAGTTACAAACGCTGAATCTATAACTATTGATGAACTTTGAGGGTTTCCGATTAAACAGCGAATCTACACTCGTAAAAATCGTCCTTCTCTGCATTCTGATTGCCGCAGGGGTTTTGGTGCTGCGAAACCTCGGGCACAGCGGCATTACGTATTGGGACGAAGGGTTTCACGCCGTTGTCGCACGGAATTTGACGAAACATCCGCTCAAATTCACGCTCTACGATCAACCGTGGCTCCCTTACGACTACAAAGGGTGGGGTGAAAACCACATCTGGCTACACAAACCGCCGGTGGGGATGTGGACGATCTGGATTTCGCACCTTATTTTCGGTATCAATACGTTCGCACTCCGATTGCCATCGGCAATCAGTTTAGGTGTAACGACATGGTTGACGTTCCGAATCGCTTCGGATCTCTTTGACAAACGGGCAGGACTCATAGCAGCGTTTCTTCAAGCGTTTAACCCGTTTCTCTTTGAGTCGATTCACGGCTATCGCTATTCGGATCACATCGACATCGCGCTGTTGCTCTGGGTGCAAGTCTCGTGTTGGTTCCTGCTCCGGGCGATTCGGACAGGAAAACGGAAAAATTACATCTTATCCGGTGTTGCGATGGGGGTCGCGTATCTGTCGAAAAGCTACCTTGCCCTCATTACTTTCGGTATCGCGCTGGTCGTTTGGGCGGTCAGTTGGTATACTGGACGGAGCAATACCGCAAGGAAAATTAAAATAAGCGATGTCGGTTTACAACTTTTAGCAGCAATTGCGACAGTCGCACCGTGGGTCATCTATTGCCTCATTTACTATCGCAAGGAATTCCTTTGGGAACATAAACGCGTGTTGGATCACCTCAACACCGATGTCGAGAGTTGGGGGGCAAGTTGGGACCGACCCCTGTTTGATTACATGCCACTGTTTTATCCGGTGTTCTATGTTGCGCTCGTTGCGGCGGTATTGTGTTTGATAGTGGTCCTGTTCAAGCGTTGGGAGTTGGCGGAACTCTTTGTGTTAGCATGGGGGATCGGTGTGATTGTTCCGCACACGCTTGCACAGACGAAAACGCCATCGGCGACGATGATTGCTGTGCCACCTTTGCTCATCTGTTTCGCAGCGATCATCAGCCGAGCATGGCAACGACGGGATTGGATTTATACATCTATTTGGGTAGCAGGGATGCTCGCGATTACTGTTATCACTGGCGGACGCACCCTCGTTAAGAGTCGGGACCAGTTCGATGGACTCAAGAGATTCGCGCCTTTTATTGAAACGAATTTTTGGATTGTTGAGCAACTGATCGGCTTCGGAGTGTTGTTGACGATTTTTGCCGGTGTGTATATGCTGGTTCGCCACCGCAACTTGCAGCGGTGGATATGGCTGGGGATCCGGACGACGGCACTGATAATCGCGTTGTTCTATGCAGGACGCTATGTGCATGCCGCTTACAAGGTTACCGAGCGGAATAGTCAGGTCCCTCTCTACGAAACGAGTGGGCAACGTCTCCAACGTGAAATGCCAGAGAACGCCTGCTTCTTTCTTGACGATGAGCGCGTCGGCGCGCATTTCGATCTGATGTATTACGCCGACAGATCAACGTATCAGATTTACAATAAGCATAGAAAAGAGGGCCCTCGCGATTTCAAGAGCCAAGCTGAGATAGCACGTAAAGCCGGTGCGATCCCGTATCTTTTCTCTGTCAAAGAAACGGTTTACAATTATCCGCTGTTCATCGAAGGTAGGGTGGACATCGGGAACGGAAAAATGCAACAGTATCGGGTTTTTGAGATTACAGAAACTGAGTAATTCACTGGGGGTAACGCCACTTACCAGAAACTATTACTTATCCGCAAGGAACATTAAAAAAATGAAATTATTACGATTTATATGTATATCTACAATTTGGGTATGCGTCGCGGTGTCGGCGAGAGCAGACGTGGATTGGAAGGCACTGGATGTCGGCAACCTGTCCTCTGCTATCTATAACACCGCAGTTGTTGGGTTTCCGAGCAACCCTACCGCCAACCCTTCAGGCTGGTGGCCCGCCGGAACGAACGATTCCTATATCTTTGAAGGCAATATCTGGATCGGTGCGAAAAAAAGCGGTGAGGTCGGTGTTTCTGCGTCAGACGGTAGACACAGCGAAATTTGGCCCACTAACGACGTGCCAGAGGTTATCTCAAACAAACCCGGTGTGACGACAAAAGAAACACCAACGAACCAAGCACTCATGTTCAAATGCTCTGACACAAACCCTGAGGCAAATAAGGATTTGATTCTGGGTTTAGAACTCGTTGTCAACGGGTTTCAATGGAGTTACGCACCGCTCTACGATTTCTTTATTCTGGAGTATAACGTCAAGAATGTCGGTAGCGACACGCTCGAAGATGTATTTATGGCGTTTCGATACGATGTAGACATCTCCAGTAACGAGACAGGCACGTCGAGTTACTCTGCTGACGACTTCGTCGCCCTGGACCAGACACCAGATGCCCTCAATCCTGTCGACCATCCGAATCGTTACCTCTCTTACGGATTCTCCAATGCCTCCGCCCCTGGATATATCGGTTTACGGGTATTGGATGCGTATATCGGGGAAAATGCCGAGGATCCGACGGCAAAAATCCCTTTCACCGCACACAAACGGATTACGATCTCCACCGATCCAACGACGGATGCGGAGATGTACGCCCTGATTAGCACCCCCGGTGTTGAACCGCTTCCCGCAAACTACGACGATCAACGGTTCATCCAGTCATACGGACCGGTTGAATCGCTTGCCCCTGGAGATTCCTTCAATATTATTATCGCAGTGGCAATCGGTGAGGGGCTTTCCGGTCTACAAGCATCTGCTGACTGGGCACAGAAATTATATGATGATGGCTACGTCGCACCGGCACCGCCGCCGTCTCCATTGGTAACCGTTTATCCCGCCAATAAACAGGTGACGCTCGTCTGGGAGAGCGAAGGACGCTGGGTTGACGCTGGGGTCAGCAAGCGCATCGAGGAATATGTTGATGTGACCGACCCAGAGAAAATCTTTGAAGGATACCGGGTGTATCGGCGCGATGTCTCTTATGATGAATCCACGGGTGATCCAGTCGAAGATTGGACGATGCTCATGGAGTTCGACAAACCGAGTGCTACCGGCAATTTCTTTACGGTGGCCCATGTGGGTAAGCAGTCGGATGCCACCATCGAGAACATGGGCGATGAACCTTTCTTCGCAGATTTCTTCAAAAATGCTGTCTACGTCATCAAATTCAACTCCAGCACAGATTTTGAAGTGATCAATACGACGCTGTGGGAAGTTATGGCGTATAACCCCGCCTTTCCAGCGGACGGCGGCGGATACGTCGTCATCAAAGACCCAAATACGGGGGAACCGCATCCCGACGGGACGTATCGTTCCGGGGCTCGAATCTATTTTGGTGGACTCTACGTGCAGATTAGCGATGGTCCCTCAGGCCCCCCCGTCGCTGGCGACGTTTTCCAAATCGTTTCGACCCCTTCACAAGCACTCGGTGAGGACGCAGGCATCAAGAATTTTTACACCGATGAAGGCTTAACCAACGGACTTGAATACACGTATGCCGTGACCTCCTATGATACAGGGAACCCAAAAACGGGGTTAATCGCGATGGAGAGTAGCCAGATTGAGACGATGGTGCACGTTGTTCCGCGCGCCCAACCCTCGGGATACCGAGAACCTACTGCGGATATAGAACAGCACGGACAGGGAACCGTTACTGTTGAACCGATGGTGCTTGCACCGAATAAGGTAACAGGGCATCAATACAAGATCGTCTGGCATGGTGCCAAGCAGACGGGTCCCGCGGCATATATCACCGGTCCCGGATACCAACCCCCCGCCTACGAGATCGTCAATATGACGACCGACGAAACTGTTGTTGAGTTACAATCCTTTGACTGGTTCGATCCGCTCCAGCAAGAGGCTGTTGAAGTCCTTTCACCGATGTTTGACGGCATCGTTTTGAAGATAACTGGGGCTAACGTAGCCTACGGGAGCCCAATGGAAAATCCGATTAACGACGTTAAACTGACAGCGGGCACAGTGACAGGGTGGGAGGTGGACATCCAATCCCCGGGGTTCGGTGAGAATACCTGGCCGAATATTTTCTGGGCAACCTACTACCGTCCACACACGTATACAATTACGTTTGTTGATGATACCCACGTCAAGGTGGTAGATGAAAATACGGGTGAAGAAATTCAATTCAACGACCAGCGCGCCGCTGGATACGCTGTTCTCACAGGCACGGGCTGGCGGGATACATATAATCCCGCGGAAACACCCGGTTTCTTCCGAATCTACATTCGCGGCGGATATGTCTTTATAAAAGATCCGAACGCTGAAATCTCCGCTGGCGATGTTTTTACCGTTGAAATGGGAGGTATTAGCGCACCACAGGATGAGGATCAGTTCCTGCTCAATACAAAAGGGGAGACCCTTTCTCCTGAAGACATTGCAGCCGATCTCGGGAAAGTTCGGGTCGTTCCAAACCCCTATTTCGTTACAAACAGAGCGGTCCTGTCCGAAGGAACAGACAAGATTTTCTTCACACACCTTCCACCGCAGTGTACGATACGGATTTACACATTAGCGGGTGAATTAATCCGAACCCTTGAACACGAGAGCACTGCGCTTTTTAACCCGGATGAACGGGCACAGGGTGACAAGGGCGGGACAGCGTCATTTGAACTCCTCAATCGCTACAATCAGGCACTCGCAAGTGGCGTTTATATCTATCACGTTGAAGCCAGAGACGAAAGTGGTGAAGTCGTCGGTAACAAGATCGGTAGATTTGCTATTATCCGATAATAGGAGAAATACATGCGACATATAATTCCCACGTTATTATTCATACCTCTTTTACTGTGGAGTGTTCCGAGTCATGCGACCACCAATGTCGGCACGGCGGGTGCCCAGTTTCTGAAAATCGGTCCCGGTGCGCGGGTAGACAGTCTTGGGGGAGCGTTTGGCGCGCTCGCCAACGATGTAACCAGTATCTACTGGAACCCTGCAGGCATAAGCCAACTCGAAAAAACCAGTTTTTCAGACACACATACCGTCTGGCTTGCCGATGTCCGGTATAACTATCTGGCGTTCGCAACGCCGATAAAAAACATCGGCACTTTAGGCGCGAGCGTCACGTTTCTCAACGTCCCTGATACCGAGATTACCACGCTCGCAAAGCCCGATGGGACGGGGCTCTGGTATTCTGCTTATGATACTGCTGTTTCGTTGGCGTATGCCCGACAACTTTACGAACGGGAATCCGGGGTTAAGTTGTCTGTCGGTATTAACGCCAAATACATCCATCAGCAGATCCACCGTGAAAGTGCCAAAGGGGTCGCTATTGATGTCGGCACCTTGTATCATACCGGTTGGCGAAGTTTACGGATCGGGATGTGTTTCTCGAACTTTGGACCGGAGATGCGCTTCGGGGGCCCCGATTTGACGAGCGGGTCAGAAGTCGCAGGGGACCCAAGAATAGCAAGCTACCGTCCATTTCCAGACACAACGAATCCGGAACGGAAAGCGGAATTAGAGACGATTGAATTCCCGCTGCCCTCCAATTTCCGGCTCGGACTCGCATACGATATTATTGATGCCGGTAGTAATCTCCTCACCCTCGCACTCGATGCCAATCATCCGAATGACAACAGCGAACGATTGAACATCGGTATGGAGTACTGGTACAGAAAAATGGCAGCAATTCGGGGCGGTTACAAGTTCCGATTGGGTGAAGACCGCGCCGACGATGAAGAGGGACTTACACTCGGCTTGGGTATCCATCTGAACCTTGGCAGACGGACGCTTTCTCTCGATTATGCTTATGCTGACTTCGGACGTTTACAACAGGTCCACCGAGTGAGTGTAGGGCTCCAATTTTAATTCAAGATAATAAGGCGCACCTGCAAAGTTAGGAGTTTAACTATGAAAACGCAAAAAACCTTCACGGCAAGCATATCGCGAGAAGACAAATGGTTTATTGCACAATGCTTAGAAGTAGATGTTGCCAGTCAAGGTAAAAGCGAAGACGAGGCTGTCGACAATCTTAGAGAGGCATTGGAACTGTATTTTGAACCACCTCGCCCGACTGTGATGCCGAAACTTCGTAAATTTGAGGTTAACATTAATTCTGATGAAACCGCTTCCCTATCGTCAGATTAGACGCAAATTGGAAAAGGCGGGATTTACTCCGGTTCATCAACGCGGTAGTCATGTAAAATTCGTCCGTGAGAGCGAAGGTGAAGTTCGCACAGTGATGGTCCCGAATCACCGCGAAGTCCGGATTGGAACATTGCGGACTATTTTGCGCCATGCAGGTCTAACACCAGATGAATTCGACCAACTTTAACCATTTGACTATTGAGAGCATTTGACCGAACAGTTAGGACGCAGATATGACAAACAAACCGAACATCGTTTATCTTCTCGCAGATCAGATTCGCGCGTGCTCATTGCCGGTATATGGCGATACGCAGATTGAGACACCACACATCGACCGACTCGCACAGGAAGGCACCGTTTTTTCAAACGCAATCGCTACTGCGCCTGTCTGCACCCCCTACCGTTCCATGATGCTCACCGGACGGCACCCACAAACAACCGGTCATCTCATTAATTTCGTCAGAACCCGGCACGATGAAATCGGACTCGGAGACGTTTTCAACAGAAACGGTTACCGGACAGCGTGGGTCGGAAAATGGCATCTCCACACCGGTTCATTCCCGGAGATCGGCGGACGCGACTACGTCCCTGAAGGGCGCGACCGGCTCGGATTCCAACACTGGCGCGGCTATAACTTCCACACCGACTATTTCAACGGAACAGTGAATCTTGACGATTGGCGGAACGAAACGTGGGAAGGCTACGAAACCGATGCCCTGAACCGATACGCTTTCCAGTTCATGGATGATGTGGATGACGATACCCCGTTCTGTCTGTTTATCTCCCCACATCAGGCGCACTCCACACCTTACGAATTCGCACCACCGGAATACTATGACCGGCTACCCACCGAACTCCAACTACCAGAAAATGTTCCAGATTCGGTCAAAGAACAATCCTTAGAAATTTACCGCCACTATCTCGCCATGACGCTAACGGTGGACGATATGCTCGGTGAACTGATGGCGTATCTCGAAAGAACGGGACGTGTCGAGAATACACTGCTCGTTTTCGGTTCTGACCACGGCACACAAGGCGGCGGACAAGGCATCAATTTCTGGGCGAAGCGGGAGCCTTACGAGGAATCCATCAAAGTGCCGCTGATGATGCGGCTGCCTGGCGTTTTCGAGGGACATCGCACCTGTGATACACTCACCTCCCCTGTAGACCTATTCCCATCGCTTTGTGGTTTATGTGGCATTCACCCCCCCCGAACCGTCGAAGGCTACGATCTATCAGCGTCTTGGCGCGGTGATGCTGATGCTTTTGAACAGGATGCCGTTTTGACGATGAACTTCGGATCGACCTACGATTACCTGATTGATGGTAACGAGTGGCGTGGTGTTCGCACTAAAACGCATAGTTACGCCCGGTGGTTCGATGGTAAACGGATGCTGTATGACGTGGCGGCGGATCCGCTACAGATGAACAATCTGATTGATGCACCCGAATCGAGATCGTTAGCAGACGAAATGGAGAACACCCTCACAAACCTGATGGATGCTCGGAACGACGAACTCCAGCCCGCGACGCGTTATACGGATTGGTATGACGCACAACGTCGCATCGTCCGCAACGCCCACGGTCCCCTCGGTGATCCAGAGGACGAACCCGATTGGTCCCTACTGAGTTGAAATAAAAATATCTATTATGATATGATGAATGTTTGAATAATTCATCCAAACGGAGCGTGTAAAGAAAGAAATAAATATGACTCTTCAAGAAATAATTTTAGCGTTAGAGAAATTTTGGGCAGATCACGGGTGCATCATCCAGCAACCGTGCGATATAGAAGTCGGTGCAGGCACATTTAACCCCGCAACATTTTTGCGATGCCTCGGTCCAGAACCGTGGCAAGTGGCGTATGTGGAGCCTGTCCGCCGTCCAACCGACGGCAGATACGCCGAAAACCCTTTCCGTGTCGGGGCATATTATCAGTATCAGGTGATACTCAAACCAGCACCTGAGAATGTGCTTCCCCTCTACCTTGAGAGCCTTTATAGTCTCGGCATTTCACCCCGCAAGAACGACATCCGATTTGTAGAAGACGACTGGGAGTCACCGACGCTCGGTGCCTCTGGACTCGGCTGGGAGGTCTGGTGGAACGGCGCGGAAGTCACACAATTTACCTACTTCCAACAGATGGGGAGCATTGATCTCGATCCGATATGTGCTGAGATTACTTACGGACTTGAGCGTATCGCTCTCTACTTACAGGATGTCGATGACTTTTTTGATATCCGCTGGAACGAACACGTCAATTACGGTGATGTCCACCGACAGAGCGAGGTGGAATACTCGACTTACAACTTTGAGCGTGCGGATGTAGACATGCTTTTTGAGTTGTTTAGCACGTATGAGAAGGAGACCCACGCCTGTTTAGATGCGGGGTTAGTGCTACCTGCAACCGATCACGTCTTGAAATGCTCGCATACCTTCAACATGTTGGACGCACGCGGAGTCATCAGCGTCACGGAACGGGTGAGTTACATTGAACGGGTCCGACGGCTTGCACAGCGGATCGCACGCGCGTATGTCAAACAGCGTGAAGAGATGGAACACCCACTTCTCGGAAAATGGGCTGCGGTAGGAGCGATTTGTAATCCCGATGCTTCTAAAACACAAACCCCTGAGGTAGATGCGGTTTCTAAACGCACTGAATCCGACAAGGAACAGGAGACCGCCGACCTCCTCTTTGAAATCGGTACGGAAGAGATACCTGCGAGCTATGTCCCACCTGTCCTTGAACAACTACGCGACATCGCGACTGAATCCCTCACAAACCACAGGATCCCATTTGGCGAAGTTCAAACACTCGGCACACCGCGTCGTATCACGCTCAGTATCAAGGACGTAAAAACGCTGCAGGAGAGCCAAGAGACAGAGGTTGTGGGACCCCCGAAACGTATCGCCTACGATGAAAACGGCGAACCGACAAAAGCCGCAATCGGTTTCGCAAAAACACAGGGCGTTGACTTGACAGCACTTCGCATTGTTGAAACGGAACGCGGTGAATATGTCGCTGCCTCCAAACTCGAAACGGGTGGCCCAACACGAGACATCTTAAAAACCCTATTGACGGAATGGATCGAAGCCCTCCGTTTTCCGAAAACCATGCGTTGGGAGACCGACGCCGAAGAACCACGTGCGTTCGCTCGCTTTGCGCGTCCCATCCGATGGCTCGTGGCGTTACTCGGGGATACAGTTATCGACTGCCCCTACGGTGCTGCACACGCAGGACGGTTAACCTACGGGCATCGCTCCTTACATCCTGAACCGATAACTTTAACTTCTGCTGACTTAGACACGTATGTTGAGAAACTGCGTGCCGTTGATGTCATTGTCTGTCCGAAAGAGCGCAGAGACACAATCGAGAAACAGGTCAGAGACGTTTTTGAGGTCGAGGGATGCCTTCCAAAACTGGATGAAGAATTGCTGGATACAGTGAACTATCTCGTGGAGAACCCACAACCGATCGTGGGCAATTTTAGTGAGTCGCATTTGGAAATACCGTCTGAGGTGTTGATTACCGCAATGAAGACCCATCAACGCTATTTTCCGATGTGGCGAAGTGAGTCTGTGCTCGCCGCGAAATTCGTCACGATTTCCAACGGGACGGACGGAAATATTGACGGGGTTCGGCACGGGAATGAGCGCGTCCTCCACGCCAGACTCAACGATGCAGAGTTCTTCTACAACGAAGACCAGAAAACCAGCCTCGCTGATAAGGTTGAACGTTTAGGCGCGGTTGTCTTCCACGCCAAGCTCGGTTCACTCTTGGATAAAGCCGATCGGCTTAAAGCGTTAGTTCAGTGCATCGGGGCAGAATTGCAAGTCCCAGAAACAACCATCGGTCATGCTGAACGTGCAGCGTGGCTCTCTAAAGCGGATTTGACGACGCAAATGGTGATTGAATTCCCATCATTACAGGGAATTACGGGGAGATATTACGCAGAGAACGGTGGAGAAGCGGAACCTGTTACGACGGCTATTGCTGAGCATTACCAACCGCTCGGTGCGGATACGCCGCTCCCTGAAACCGAAGTCGGCGCGCTCGTCGCAATCGCCGATAAGCTCGACACGATTGTCGGGTACTTCGGTATAGACGAACGCCCCACGGGTTCACAAGACCCGTACTCCTTAAGACGACATGCCCTCGGCACAATCCGAATCCTCCGAGACCGGAAACTACTGCTGTCTTTAGATGCCGTTGTCGAAAAAGCGATTTCCCTCTATACCGTCGAATTAGCCGAAGATACACAAACGAGTGTTCTTAACTTCATTAAAGAACGCCTACGCGTTATTTTGGTGGAGACGCACCAATGTGCGCCAGATCTCGCCGATGCTGTTTTGGCGATTGGTACCGTTGACATCATTGATATTCTCGAACGCGCCAGTACACTTGCCGAATTTCGCTTGACACCAAATTTTGAGGAAGTGTATAATGCACTCAATCGGATATTGAGAATTTTACCGCCGGACGCGCCAGAAACTGTAGACGCTGTGCTCCTACACGACGATGCTGAGAAGCAGTTGTATGCCTGTATTACCGAAGTGGAACTCGGTTTCCAGCAAAGCATTCAGGAACGCGACTACGCGAAACTATTGGCGCAACTCGCTGCTTTACAACCCGCGATAGACACATTCTTTGATGATGTGTTGGTTATGGCGGAGGAACCCTCACTGCGCGCGAACAGATTGGCGTTATTGAACCGAATCGGACGGAATATCTACGCTGTCGCAGACCTGACAAAACTCGTGATCGCTGGGAATTAAGAAAGTTACCGAACCGCAAGGAAAAATTAAAAAATGAAGCAACACCTCTTATGTAATATTTTGAAGATTTGTATCCATCTCTCGCTCATCGTAGTTACTGCCCTCGTCATAGGGTGTGGTGAGAAAGAGAATAGGGACATTATTGAAGCGCGAGCCGCTATTGTTCGCGGAGATTATGCTGCTGCACAAGCCGCGGTCCAGAAGACAGATGCTGCAAATCAGGAGGCGCGACATCTCCAGGCTTTCCTGCAAAACCGCACACGCACTGAGACAGAAGGGTGGCACCAAGCGATTGCACAATCGAACGCTTATCTTGAAACGCTCGCGGCAGATATCCTCGCTGTCTCGTTGATGGAAGATCCGGATTCTGATGAACTTGATCGACAAGAGAGACTTGTCCGCTCGCAGAACGCCATCTCTGGGCTCTTCGCTGTGTCGCTTGCTGAAGCGGTCGAAAAACGTCCGGAATTGCTCTCTGAACTCGTAGCGCATTCGGATGCGGCTGTCGTTATAGGACTTCTATCGGCAGAGAAATGCTATCAACCGAACGCGCTCGCAGCGGTCTCAGAACTCATGACAAAACTCGGAAATGGAGAAGCGGTTGTTGAACGCTTGCAGCAGGCGATGCATCATAAAGATACAGCCATACAAAAGGAGGCTGTCCGTTATCTTGGAGCGATGCGGAACCCTGAACTCATCCCAATTTTTGAAGGAGCCCTTACCGAAACGAAAAATGACCCTGAAGTCGCCTACAGAGCAATCGTCGCCCTTGAACAATCCATCGGTGTCGTAGGGGTTGGGTCACCCAACCCTTACGCAGCCGTTGTGCCGGGACTCCAACTCGCCCTCAGACACAACAGTGCACAGGTCCGAATGCACGCCGCGAAACTCCTCGGGAACCTCCAAACAGAAACGGCTGTGCCTGATCTCATCCGACTTCTCGCAGATCCGAACAGTTACGTCAAAGATACCGCCATAGACGCGCTGAATCGTATCGGGGAACCCGCCGTGGTGCCGCTACTTGAGGTGTTAGACACTGGCGCGCGAAACCTTATTCCCGATGAAGATCTCGGCTTTGCCACGGAGTATCGGTACATCGCGAGTGCTTATATTGATAGTTTATGGATGAAAAAATATAGGATCGGAACCTTATCAGCCGCGATCCAAGCCCTCGGGTTGCTCAAAATGGGAGATGGCGTAAAGCCGCTCATAGACGAATTAGAAAACGAGGATTTGCAAGATGAAGCGTTGGCGGCACTCGTCGAAATGCGTGGCGTTGCCGTGCTACCGATGATCGACGCACTCAAAAACGGCACAGACGAAATCCGAGTGAAGGTCGCAGACGCGCTCGGACAAATCGGGGACCGGCGCGCAATTGTTCCACTCGTTGAAGCATTGGACAGCGATCCATACAAAGAGGTAAAGGCACTCGCAGCGGTCGGGCTTGGTAATATGCAGGCACGTGGTGAGAATAATAGGGTGGTCATCGCTCTTACGAACGCACTCTCCTATGACGATACTACTGCGACAAATGCGGCAGAGGCACTCGGAAAAATTGCTGTATCCGCAGAAGATACCGTTCAAAAATTGATTCTCATAGCGATGGAAAAGAATATGCGCGAGACCTTACGCATTGCTGCGCTTACAGCACTCTGGCGACTCAAGCCTCAAGAAGCAACGCAGCCGATGCTACTTCTGATGTTCAGTGACGAGACCAGTCCGGTCTTACGCGCGAATGCTGTCAAGGTGTTGAGCCGAATTCAAGCCCCTGAAACGATTCCTGTGTTACTCTGGGTGCTTTCCACGCAATTTGACGAAATTTCAGATTTTCAACGACACATGAAACGCGAATACAAAACGCTGGATACACTCCGAACACAGGTTGACACCTTCCAGATTCAATGGACGCTTGACTATCCACGCGCAAACTATCGGACATGGGGTGAACTTAAACCGATTCCAAGTCTCGTTCGAAGTGAGGTCGCTCGAGCACTCGGTATCATCAAGGGGGACACTGTCGTAGAGCCTCTGGCAAACGCACTTCGGGACGATGGGCGCGCAACCGTCCGACAAAGCGCAGCGTGGGCACTCGGTGAAGTTAAAGGGGATGATGCCATCCCACCGCTGGTTACTGCGTTGAGAAAGGATAAACAGGGGGCTGTCCGACAGGAAGCAGCGATCGCACTCGGGAAAATAAAAGGACTGAAGGTTGTTGATCCGCTCGTAGATGCCCTGAAAAACGATAAATATGAAACCACGCGTTTTGAAGCCGCAAAGGCACTCCGAGAGATTCAAGCCGGGGATAAAGGGCTTGTTGATGTGGTCAAAAAGGGCTTGGGAAGTTTTGATGATGGATACGAAGTGCAATCTGTTCAGGACGAAGTCATTGGCGCATTGGTCAAGGATAACAACATTCCAACGGCCGAATTCGCACTCGATGCTCTGAAATCTGCAGATGATGAGTGGGTCCGATGGAAACTCGTTCATGTGATCGGAGCGTCTGCGAAAAAAGTTGGCGTTGATGCTATGGTCGAAGAACTGAAACACCCGAGTTATGTCATCCGCAGACGCGCCGCAGAGTCGCTCGGTGGGTTCAAAGAACGCCGCGTCGTTGAACCGTTGATCGCTATTCTCGAAAATATGGATGAGATGAAGTCCATTCGTGCAGCCGCCGCAGTCTCGCTTGGTGCACTGAAAGATGAACGTGCGTCCGCATCGTTGCTGACCGCACTTTCTGACGCAAATGCCGAGATCCGATTGCAAGCCGCCGTTGCCTTGGGAAAACTCAGGGATACTAAAGCGATTCCGAGACTGAGTGAGATCGTTGAGGACCCATTAGAACCGGATACTGTCCGTGATGCTGCTGTGGCAGCACTCGGCAATATTGGGAACATGGCAGCTGAAGCCGTCCTGATGCGTGCTTTGGATGTCCGGATCGGAGATATATCAAAGAATGCTGTTGTTGCTTTGGGGCAGCTCAAAAGTGAAGCAGCGGTTCCAGAGTTAATCGCTATCTTGGAAGACAAACGAATAGTGTTGGATGCGAGTACGGATAAGTTGGCTAAGGCTTCTGCTCGGACAAAAGCCGCAACGGCACTTGGTGAGATTGGAGGCGCGCGTGCCGCTGAAGCGGTTGGGAGACGGCTCGTTGATGATACGGAATATATCGTCGCACTTGAGGATGCCGCAAATAGGAAAGCCATCGGCGCAGACGACCTGAAACGGAACTGGAGTTGGGAGGTCTTCGTCAACGCCGCTAAAAAACTGGATTTACCAGCGTTTGTTGCACCGAAAATGGCAGCCCGTGCTGAGGATGCGTGGGAAAATCACCAAGTCCGGAATGCATCAATGGTTGCGCTCGGTCGGTGCAAGACAGCGGATTTCGCCTTGGACCTTTCACAACTCAGACTGCGGTTGATTGATCTGGATGTGGACACCCGAAAATTGACAGCACTGAGTGTCGGGCAAGCCGGAATCAGTGAACTCATACCGGAACTCGTGGAGATAATGAAAGGCGAAAACGAACCCGAGAAGGATGTCCGCCGAGCCGCAACGCAAGGACTTGGTGAGTTGGCTGATGAAACAACAACCGACGCGCTTATTGAAGTGATGAACAACGATGAAAACCACGTCGAAATTCGGCGCGATGCATCGCGGGCATTGGGTAAAATCGCGACGGACACGGCGGTGACAGCGTTGGTGGAAAAACTTACAGCACTCCATGAAGCTCAGATTACGAGGGGCTTCCGTCTTGATGCTATCAAGGCACTCGGAGAGGCTAAGAACTCGAAGGCAGTAACGCTGCTTGAATTGATTCTCCAAGAACAGGACGCCGAGATTCACTTCCAAGCGGCAGCCGCACTCTTTGAAATTACAGGTAAAGGCTACGGTTATAATCGATTGTAGGGATTTTTAATAGGGCGGTTTTCGCTGTCCGCACCATAAACCGTAGCCCGTAAAGTAGTGGAGGGCGGATTTAAGAAAGACTCTTCAAAGTCTTAACCTACGTCGTTTCTCCGCAAGGTATAATTAAAATAAGGAGATTTTTATGGCTTTTTTTGAACTACGACAGTATAGAACGAAACCCGGTCAACGCGAGAATTGGGTGAAATACATGGAAGAGACGGTCCTTCCGTTCCAGATTTCTAAAGGGATGGTTGTGATTGGCAGTTTCATCGGTGAAGAAGAGGACGATCTCTACGTCTGGATTCGGCGGTTTGAGAGCGAAGTGCAGCGAGAACAACTCTATGCAGCGGTTTATGAAGACGACCGATGGCTAAATGAAATCTCAGCCCGCGTCGGCGAACTGATTGACAGAGAACAGATCCTTGTGACACGATTGGAACCCACTTCACGCTCGGCACACCAATAAGGAAAATAGGGCTTACGTAATTTATTAGAAAGCGAGCGTAAGCCCAACCAACGGGCGGGCTGGTTTGACGGAAAGGCATATGAAGGCCCCAATCCATCTAACCGAACCGCAAGGAAAATTAAAAAATGAGCCCCGAAGATAAATATCTGTTCGACCTTTGGGGGTATGTGAACATCGAAAACGTTTTAGGGACAGACGAGCTCGCAGAACTCAATGCCCTTATCGATGCACAAAATTACCCAGATCCGGTGGATGATGTCTATTCACAGAGGTTCGGAGGATTCTTGAACTGGGAGAACGCCGCGTTCCGCAAACTCCTGAATCATCCGCGTATCCTGCCGTTTTTAGCAGAGATCGTGGGCCCTAAGTTCCGATTGGATCATGTCTACGGTATCTTGATGATAGAGGGGAACCCGGGTGGAATGCTTCACGGGGGCGGGACCCCTTATGACCCGGCGCAGTATTACGTCTTCCGAAACGATCGGATGTATAACGGATTAACCGTTGTGTCATGGGCTTTAACGGATATGCTGCCCGGACATGGGGGTTTCTGTTGTATCCCCGGTAGCCATAAGAGCAACTATCCGTGTCCCACACAGTTCCGACCCGTGAAGGACAACCAGACGTGTATGGCACCCGTGCATCAGAAGGCGGGCGACGTTGTCATCTTCACAGAGGCGCTGACGCATGGGACCCTTCCGTGGACCGCTTCGCACGAACGACGCTCCATTCTGTTCAAGTACTCACCTGGACATGCCTCGTGGGGACAAGGCAGATACGACGACGAACTTCGCAACCTCATGTCAGACGATGACCAGAAGTTGATGCTTGAACCGCCTTACGTTGCAAACCGGAAACCCGTGGTTTAATGCGTAACTCAGGTTGAAGGCAGGAAAACGTTGGGTTTCACTCGGTATCTCTACGATGTTACTGATAACTGACAACTAACTACCAATCGGCGACGCTGCCATCGGTGTCGTAATAAAATTCGCCACCGAGCTCCTCTGGATAGGTATCCAGTATCCGTTCCGCTTCCTTTTCATCGATCTCAAAACCGAGTCCCGGCTGTGTCGGCAACGCGATATGGCCATCTGTGACCTGCCATTCTTCAGCCAATAAACCTGCCCCCAGGCCGTCATCGATCTGTTCCTGAATTAGGAAGTTCGGGACAACAGCATCAACGTGAAGGGAGGCAGAGAAAGCGACGGGTCCGATCGCACAATGCGGCGCGATGTGCATGTAATAGACCTCCGCCATGTTCGCAATCTTTTTCAGTTCGGTGATGCCGCCAGCATGTGAAGTATCGGGTTGTAGGTAAGCGACCGCTTGTTTCTCAAATACCTCTCGGAAGCCCCAGCGGGTGAGCAGACGTTCCCCAGTCGCGATTGGAAAAGGCACATGGTCGGACACCTGTTTAAGGGCATCAACATTCTCTTGCGGGATCGGTTCCTCGACGAACATGGGGCGCATCCCTTTGAGTTCGTGACAGATCTCGATCGCAAGGGCAGGGGTCATCTTACCGTGAAAGTCGAAGGCGAGTTCGACATCGGGACCCACCCATTCACGCATGAGATAGGCACGTTCCACAAATTCATCAATCACTGCAGGGGGTTCATGCCCACGCCATTTACCACCGGGACCGCTTTTAAACGCTGTGTAGCCACCTTTTTGCTGTAAGAAGTCAAGGCGTTCTTTCGCGGCGGCTTTTCCTTCATCTGTCAAGTTTCCGATACCCCAGTGTGCATAAACGCGGATACGATCGCGCACCGCACCACCTAAGAGTTGATAGGCAGGTAAGCCGTGGTATTTACCAGCGATGTCCCACAACGCCTGATCGATACCGGACAGGGCAGACATAAGAATATTTCCGCCTCGGAAAAAGGCGGAGCGGTAAACGTGTTGCCAATGGTGTTCAATACGGAGTGGGTCTTTGCCGATAAAATAATCGGAGAGTTCTTCGACAGCCGCCCACGTACTTTTGGGTTTACCTTCAAGTGTGGTTTCTCCCCATCCGACGATGCCGGTGTCCGTTGTAATCTTCACGAGACGCATCCGGCGACGTGGATAGAATTGTTCAATCTTAGCAATCTTCATCTTTTTAACTATGGCCTCCTGGACTGCTCTCCAAGTGTAAAGCAAGGACAAATTATGCCATTTAAGGCATAATTTCATTACGAGCAGGTTTCTGGTTAAGTCGCGACTGAAATAAGGATATGTACAGTTTTTTCGGATTCTGCGTAGCATCAAAAACCGTAGAAGGAAAATTAGGGAGATGTCTTCTTCCGGTTTTGAAGATCGCGTAGCCCGTAATGAAATGGAGGGCGGTTTTACGGGGATTGGCATCAAATTCCAAACCAACCTGACCGAACCGCAAGGAAAATTAAAAATATGTCACGACCCAATGTTCTTTTTATGATTGCCGACGACCATCGATGGGATGCTATCGGTGGCATGGGCGACCCAACGGTCCAAACGCCAACAATGGACGCCCTCATGACACGCGGGACGACTTTCCGACAAACGCACATTATGGGATCGCTTGTCGGAGCCGTTTGTGTGCCAAGCCGCGCCGCCGTCCTCACGAGTGCTAACCTTTTCCGCAGCGGTGGCAACCAAATTAACCGAGATTTGGCAGTGTGGCCACAGGTCATGCGCGACGCAGGTTATCACACATTTTTTAGTGGCAAATGGCACAATGACCGCCAAACATTTACCGACAGTTTCGATGCTGGCGCGAAGATTTTCTTTGGCGGAATGAGCGATCAATATAAAGTGCCAGTTTTCGATTTCGATCCAACGGGAAAATACCCGGAGGATGCCAAGTACATTGGAGAAAAGTTTTCTACGGAACTCTTCACAGACTCCGCTGTGCAATTTATAGAAAACTACGACGAAACGGATCCTTTTTTCCTCTACCTCTCCTTTACTTCACCGCACGATCCGAGAACAGCACCCGGAGAATACGCAACGATGTATTCACCAGAGGATATTCCTGTTCCCGAAAACTTCCTCCCCGAACACCCGTTCGACAACGGTGAAATGCGCATTCGAGACGAAGTGTTAGCACCCTTCCCGCGCACGCCAGAAATCGTTCAGCAACACATCGCCGACTATTACGGGATGATTACGCACATGGATGCCGAGATGGGACGCGTGCTAAGCACATTGGAGGCAACCGGACACCTCGACAACACAATCATCATCTACACCGCCGACCATGGACTCGCTGTTGGGCAACACGGGCTGTTGGGCAAACAGAATCTCTATAACCATAGCATCCACGTGCCTTCCATCTTTGCTGGACCGGGGATCCCCGAAGGGGAAACGGTTGATGCGTTAACCTATCTGTATGATGTGTTTCCCACTGTCTGCGATCTCACCGATGTTACCTGTCCAGATACGACTGAAGGGCGCAGTTTAGTGCCATTGATGGATGGTCGTGTAGAACGGGTACGCGCTACAGTCTTCGCGGCGTATAGAGATATTCACCGCACCATCAGGGATGGACGTTGGAAATTGATTCGTTACTATGTCTCTGAAGAGACAGGTGCCGGCACGGATTGCATCCAATTTTTCGATGTAGAGCAGGATCCGTGGGAGACGACAAACCTTGCCGATCTGCCTGAACATGCCGATCGCATTCGCTCGCTCGCTGCGGATATGAAAATGTGGCAAATTGAGACGAACGATTTCATGAAGGATACGCCGGTATTGTTACAGTCGTAGGCACACGCCGTTTCTTGTGGGAGGGCTTTGTAAGCCCGATTTCGGTGCTGATTGTCTGAACTAAGATTGCTACCTGCTACTGAGTGCATCCCCAATCGCAATTAACCGAGCAGCCTGCTCCGTTATGTCGGCGATCAACCGTGACGCGTCTGTGACGGCATTTTCAAGAGACATCGGTTCTTGGACAATGCCTAACATCGCATCAATACCGGCATCGTGGACGGCTTCAGCCCCTTCACCAATGCCACCCGCAATCGCTATAACCGGAATCCCGTATGCTTTCGCGACCTTCGCAACACCGACAGGTGTTTTCCCGAACGCCGTCTGAAAGTCCAGTTGCCCTTCTCCGGTGAAAACGACGGTCGCCCCTTTTACCCGTTCCTTGAGATTCACGGCATCAATCATAATATCGACACCGAGCCGCAATTCGGCATTGAGAAACGCCATCAATCCTGCGCCTAATCCACCGGCTGCGCCCGCACCCGGAATATCATTAAAGGATTTTCCGAGCGTCTGGGTCAAGACCCCGTCAAAATGTGCGAGATGCCCATCTAACGTTTCAATCATTTCAGGGGTCGCCCCCTTCTGCGGTCCATAGATGTGTGATGCCCCGTCTGGTCCAGTCAGAGGGTTGTTAACATCACAGGCGACAACGGTTTCGGTTTCGGCGATAGCAGGATGTAAGCAGGTTACATCTATTGATGCTAATTGCCCAAGACTTCCGCCACCGCGTTGAATCTGTTTTCCGTTGGTATCCAACAATCGAACACCGAGTGCCTCCGCCATTCCAGCACCACCGTCGTTTGTCGCACTTCCACCGATACCGATGATTAAACGTCTGCACCCCGCTTCCAGAGCGGCGTGAATCAGTTCTCCAGTACCGTAGGTCGTGGTCCGAAGTGGATTCCGTTCGTGCGGTTTGACGAGTGTGAGACCAGAGGCGGATGCCATCTCAATAACGGCGGTCTCTCCGTCGGAAAGGATACCGAATTGTGCATCGACCTCGTTTTCAAGGGGAGCCAGCACACGGCGTGTTTGGAAGTGTCCACCGGTGGCATCTACAAGCGATTGCACAGTTCCTTCACCGCCGTCCGCCATCGGTATTTTCTCAATGACGGCATCAGGAAACACGCGGCGGAGTCCCTGCTCCATCGCATTTGCAGCTTCAAGCGCACTGACACTCCCTTTAAATGAATCGGGGGCAACTACAATTTTCATAGTTGATAATTTATCATAAGCACCGCGAATTGTCAAGTGCAGGCAGCACGATTCAATTCGCCTGTAGGAAGGATCTCCGAATTCCGATTTTTTCTAACTTGATATTTCTATGAAGCACGGGTATAATGGAATCACTGAAAGGAGAATCATCATGGATTGGCAATTGGAAACGACTGTCTCTGATGGGCAGGTCGAATTTTACAAAGAAAACGGGTATCTCACGTTTGGACGGATCTTCACAGAATCGGAATTGGATACACTCCGAGACTATGTAGATGAGATGATTGCAAATTTACCGGAAGGGAGACGTCCTGAACAGATGGATGTCCCGCATTTTGAGCATCCGTTTTTGTTTAAATATCTGACGCATCCACGGGTGTTGAAGGTAATAGAGCGGTTTATCGGACCGGATATTGTGCTCTGGTCGAGTCCCTTTATTAGCAAGCGTGAGCACGATGGCATGGCGGTCCCGTGGCATCAGGATGGGGTCTATTGGGGCAAGTCTCTTGAGCCGATGGACGTTATCACGATGTGGCTCGCGGTAGATGAATCGAAGGTCGAAAACGGCTGTATGCGTGTTATCGCTGGGAGCCACAAATTGCAGGATCGTCGCTATGAAGAGGTCGATCGCACAAATAACCTCTTCGGCAGCGAAGTTGTGGAGGATGACTTAGATACATCAAAGGTGGTTAATTTGGAACTGGAAGTCGGCGAGTGCCATTTTCACGACGCATGGACCATCCATAACTCCAGTCCGAACGTCTCGCAGAAACGGCGATGCGGTTACACAATGCGCTACATGCCTGCAAGTGTCCGCTATCCCGGTGCAGAGTGGCGCCGCGCACATTATATCTATCTCTTGCAGGGCAAAGATAGAACAGGCGGCTTTAATACTTATACGCCTGTGCCGGAGTTTTGAAAGGAATAATTAAAAAATGCGTCCCTATTTTGATGTCCATTGCCACATCGGTATGACGGTATCCCGCGCCCCGACTGTAGGACAGAGCGTGGGACGGTGTCTTGCCAGGATGGCTTCGGCAGATGTTATTGGTGCAATTCCGTGTCCAACGGGTGGGAGTCCGCAGGCACGGGGTGTATTGGACACACGGGCACAACACGAAACAATCGCCAACGCATGCAAGCTCTATCCGGAACGCTTTCCGATTGGACTTGGGATTGCTGAAGTCCGACACGAACAAGCAGGGGCTGACGAATTGGACAGAGCCATGCAGGAAGACGGTTTGGTCGGATTTATGTGCCATCCAGGGCTCTCTGGACATTCACTCGGCGGCGAGCTGCACGTCTTCCTTGAAGTGGTAGCGATGCACAATGGACTGTGTCTGCTACATCAGGCGGGTTCCACGCAAAATATCGCTGCTTACGCGCAGCGGTTTCCGTCGATAACGTTTATTATCGGGCATGTTTCGATGAACAAAGCCGGACATCTCGATGCGATTGCGCACTGTGCGAAATGCGAAAATATCTGGTTCGATGTGGCGCAGAAACCGGAAGGGACGGATGCAAGTTGGGACCTGGTCCATCTCGTTAACCATCTTGGTAACGACAGGATTATGTTCGGGAGTGATCTGCCGTATTACGATTTTCGTCTGGTGCAAGCGCAGATTGAATCCGCACGACTTGACGATGAAACAAAGGAACGGATTGCCTACCAGAACGCCGTGCGGTTAGTCCAAAAATTCCGTGCGGACTGGACACCGACGTTGACCCCAATAACACCGCCACAGGTCTATTCTGAAGCTGAGATGTGGGATGCCAATGGTGCAAGATTACGCTAACCTGTAAGAGCGAGCAGGGCTAACGGTTCCGTATCGCTACTTGATGATTTCGACTGCCCGAATCCGACGGTGGAGCACGAAGAGGCAAACGGCTATCAAAGCGATCTGGATGAGGAGTGCCCATACCCAATGCACGGCGTAATTGTATGAACCGGCAAATAGGACTGTGCCGAGGATGTCGTAGTGTGCCCAAATGGAGACTAACGCTATTTTACTGGTGCGGGTAATCGCTGTGAGTATCTCGTAGATAATAGGCGAGCCGAACCACACGGCACAGAAACCGATGATCGCATAGCGAGGATTTGAGGTGAGCGATGAGAACAGTAACATCAATAGACTGGAAGAGAGCGTGATAATCACCGAGTAGGCAATAATCGAAAGAGGGATCCAATAGTTCTCTTTCAGGAAGGAAGTATCCGTCAGCAGGACGTGTTCAAGAAACAGCAAGAGTCCCGGCACCAACGTGAGGAAACCGAGCAAAATACCGATGACAGCACATTTCCCAATCAGGTAATCTATCCATGAGATAGGTTTGGAGAGGTAGAGTGTGAGCGCGTTGTTCTTCAGGTCGGTGGCGATTAACCCCGAGCCACCGAAAATAGCGATTAGCGCGATGAGAAATGAGGAAGGGGGACCTGCACTGGGGTTTCGGAATAGGAATTGCTGAAAAAACCCGTTGTCAATGTTAAACGAAAACTCCGCTCCCGGTACCTGATTCAGGATGTAGATAAGGATTGCGTGAACCAAGATGTAGATTGCGGGAGGAATAGCGACAATTAATCGGACAATTTTACGTTGTGCCAGCAGTTTTAGCTCTGCCTTTGTGATAATCCACCACCGTGTATAAGGACGGGGGTTCAGTGTACCTTCCCAATGTCGGTAGTCTTGTGTATGAATGGGCATTCTTTTAATTTACCTTGCGGATAAGTAGTACCGTTAAGGACTTGATCAGTTTTCGTGTTCGAGTTGAAAAAACTCCCAAGCAAAAACACCTCCACTTCGTTCCGGACTTGTTTTTTCCAGGAACCATCGGTGTCTGTAGCGTGCAGTCTTCTTAGTACTTATAGATGGCGGTTCTCTCTAAGGTGTCCGAGAAGGGTCCCTGTTTGTCAGTCTGAATTTCAACGGTAATGACGCCTAAATACGTATCGCGTTCCGGGTCGTCGTCGATAAAACCACGCGGAATTTCCGCAGTCATGAGTCGATCGAGTCTATTGAGTTCCTGTGACCAACGGAGGTCGAGGAGTCGTCCATCGTAGACTTTTTTATGTGGCTTCCCGTCGCGCATGGAGTAAACCTTGGCGTTGGTCGTGAAATCTGCCTCAGAAACGGTGCTTACACCCACACTCGGACTGAGAATACTCTGATTCCATATCAGCGGTATACCGTTTCTATCCACCAGATAGATCCGTAGATCGATCCTATCAACGCGTGGATCTGATTGGAGCCGGATGCCCTCAAAATTCTGAATTACCCCACTCCCGCACGAAAGTGTAGCGAAAACACAGATGCCGACGAGCACGATTCTCTGACTCTTTAATATAAGTTTGCGGGGCAGATTAAAACGAAGCACATCAATTCTCCTATATTCTGTTTTTTTTAAGGGCAGCTTACAGACTTCCGATAGAGGTTTATTTTAATCTATTATAGCGTTTTAAGGGGCGGATGTCAATCTTAAAAGTTGTCGGTTATCAGTCATCGGTTAAAGAGGATTCTGATGTCACCACGAATATTATGTAACTGCTAACCCGTCACTGAGGGGTCCTGAAAATCCTACCTTGTATCTTTTCCCAAAAGTGATATAATAGTAATCATAACAACGACTAAAGTCTTAATCGGTTCAGAGAATGCTGGATCTCGCCATACCAAGTTCGGAGGAACCCCATGAAAGCCGCAGTATTGTATGAAACGGACACACACTTAAGGATTGAAGAGTTCGACTTACCGCGTCCGAGCGCGAATCAGGTCCGGGTGCGATTGGTCGCCAGTGGCGTTTGTCATTCCGATTGGCACGTCGTTAAGGGCGATTGGCCCTTCGTTAGGTTACCTGTCATCCTTGGGCATGAAGGGGCGGGTGTCGTAGAAGAGATCGGAAGCGACGTGACACAGGTCCACGTCGGCGATCATGTAATCCTTTCATGGAAACGGAACTGTGGATACTGCGAAATGTGTCAGAAAGGGTATCCGAATTTGTGTGCGCTCCCCTCCGACGGGTCAGGGAGACCGGCGATAAAAACGAGTGGACGCGAGATCGACCAGATGTCGGGATTAGGAACATTCGGTACTGAAACGATCGTTCCCCAGGACGCGGTTGTTCCGATTGATAAGGATATGCCGTTTGCACAAGCCGCGCTCATCGGGTGTGGTGTGATGACAGGTGTCGGCGCGGCTATCAATACTGCAGAAATTTCACCCGGCAGTTCAGTCGCTGTCTTTGGATGTGGTGGGGTCGGACTCAATTGCATACAAGGTGCTGCGATGTCTGGGGGTGAACCTATTATTGCCGTTGATGTCCTCGACAACAAGCTCGAACTCGGCAAGCAGTTTGGCGCAACACACACGGTTAACGCCTCGGCGGTAGACCCTGTAGAACGGATTAAGGAAATTACAGATGGACGCGGTGTTCACTATGCTTTTGAGGCAATCGGGTTGATCGGTCAAACATTCCGACAGGCAATCCTCTGCACGCGGAGTCGGGGCGTGACGGTGTTTGTCGGGCATGCCCCAGAGAACACATCCGTCGAATTCGATGCACGGATGCTGATAGCTGAGAAAACGGTTATTGGTTCGATGTATGGAACTGCGCGCCCGCACGTGGATTTTCCGCGGTTGGTTTCGCTCTATAAAGCAGGGCAACTTAAGTTGGACGAACTCGTCACACGCACGTATCCGTTGGAAGGGATCAACGATGCGTTTGAGGCTTTGGCAAGAGGCGAGGTCGCACGGAGTGTGCTGGATTTGACCTAACAAACGTGGGTAATGAAAATGTCAAGTTTTAGTTGATTTGTTCATAGGTATTGTGGTAATCTACTTATTATAATAGCACTATAGGAGATAATGCTGTATGAGATTAAACGATATAAGAAACGAAAACTGCCTTGACACGATGAGGGTTATGAGCGATGCCTTTGTGGATCTCGTTGTAACTTCACCGCCATACGACGAAATGCGTGAGTATGAAGGATACACGTTAGAATCTTTTGAACAAATTGCATCTGAACTGTATCGGGTTGTCAAGGTTGGGGGTGTGGTTGTATGGGTTATTGGCGATCAGACCGTAAAGGGAAATGAAACTGGCACTTCGTTTCGACAAGCACTTTATTTCAAAGAGATCGGATTTAACCTATTTGATACAATGATTTACTTGAAACCCCCCAGAGGCGCGGTTGGGAATAACAAAACTTACTGGCAATCCTTTGAATATATGTTCATTTTTAGTAAGGGACAGCCCAAAACAATCAATCTGATTAAAGACAGAAAAAACAAAGAATCGCGCAAGGGGGACACCGGCACGAAACGCTTACCGGATGGGTCTTTATTGAAATTAAAGCGAGAAGGGTATTCTGAATACGGAAGACGCACGAATGTTTGGGAGTATATGATTGGAAAAGGGCATTCGGCATCAGATGAAATCGCTCACAAACATCCTGCTATATTCCCTGAAAAATTGGCACAAGACCACATCATTTCTTGGAGTAACGCAGGTGATTTGGTGTATGATCCATTTTTAGGGAGTGGCACTGTAGCACTCATGGCTGAGTTAAATGGTAGAAATTATCTTGGTAGTGAAATTAATGAAAATTACTGCGAAATTGCCAGAGAAAGACTACGAAGAATTCCTCCATCACAAGAATCACTGCCTCCTGAGAAATCGCAGAGCCCTGAACAACTAAAATTGCTGGAGGCTAAATGTGGCTCAAGAAGCGAAACCTCGTATTTGTAAGGGATGTAAAAGGCTTTTGCCAATAGACGCATTTGAACGCAACCGTCCGAGTGTTTGGCGTAGCGAATGTAAAGAATGCCGCGCAAGCAAGAAACCAATACCAACTAAAGTAAGACGAGAATATGAGACAAAGCATCCGAGACCTAAAATAGGTGAGGAATTTTATTGTAAAATCTGTGATAGGACTATAACGATTCAGAGTAAAAGGGATGTCAATTTAGATCATGATCACACAACCGGGAGGATAAGAGGTTATATCTGTAACAGATGCAACACAGGGCTTGGAAATTTTAGGGATGATACTTCTATCCTTAATCGGGCTATAAAATGGCTCAAGGGGACTCTTATATCTTTTTTTATTCATTAAAGCAGCTATTCAAGGATACGCGCCATACGTTCGCGAATCCACGCTTTGTGCTCAGGATGTGTGTGGATGTAGAAGGTGCCGTTCTGAATTGCGTTATAGACATGTTCCGCCACCTCCGCAGGTGACAATCCCGCTTCCATCTCAGCGCGGGTATTCCGTGAACCGCCAATAATTGGTTCCTGTGGATGCTCTGTCTCTGCCGGATTTTGCAACGCATCCGGACGGTTTCGGGCGGACTCCAGAATCCCTGTGCGAACCCATCCGGGACACAGCACATGCACCTGAATATTGGCTCCTTTCTGTGCCAATTCATCGGCGAGGGTTTCGGAAAGCACGACGACACCGTGTTTGCTCACCTTATAGATACCTTCGCCACTACCGCCGACCAGCCCCAAGATAGAAGCCGTATTCACAATATGACACGCGTCTCCTTGCGCCAGCATACGGGGGACAAACGCTCGGATGCCGTGAATCACACCCCACAAGTTAACGCCTAACACCCATTCCCAGTCGGCGAGGCTATGCTCCCAGACAGGTCGGCTACAGACGACACCTGCATTGTTGCAGAGGATATGCACCGCGCCGAAAGCGTCTAACGTCCGCTCAGCAAGATTTTCGACTTCTGTCGCGTTTGAGACATCCGTTCTGACGGTGAGAACCGCCGCGCCTTTCGCCTTTAAATCTGCCGCAAGTTTCGCTAACGGTTCCTCTTCAACGTCGGCGAGGACGACTTTCATTCCTTCAGCCGTGAACCGTTCTGCCAATCCTCTCCCAATACCGCTCGCTGCGCCGGTGATAACAGCAACAACTTTTGGCGTAGCTTGCAAGCCAAAACTTGCTTCACAAACTTGCATGACGTTCAAATCTCCGCAATTAAATTAGTAACAAAATCCAAGCCTGAAACGAAATGGAACCCGATTCTTTGATTGATTTTGAAGTCAACGCATTGGCAGGCGCACTACTTCGCAAGCCTCTGAAGAATGTTATGCGTGATGCGTTCAACCGTTGCATCACCACCCGCCAATCCGTGCGACCAGTCGGTTGTAGCAGCGGTGAAGACTGTCCCGCCTTTCGTGTAAATACCCATCGTTGCGGCACCGGTTCTCCCTCTTTCCCAACGTTCATACCATTCACAGTCATCGGGATGCCAGCGAACAGGCGCCGTTGCCAGGATCGTAAAACCTTCAGGCGTGCCGTCCTGATAGGTCGGGACCGGCAAACCGTCTACGAGGCTCCACTCGCATCCATCGCATTCGTAACCGACAATCGTGTTTTCGCCACCGAAGGTGTCGTCGCGTGAAAGGTCCGTGCCTTCAAATACCCAGTGTTCCGGACGATGGACGGTGTATTCGCCTGGACCGTCCATAAATTGACCGTGACTCAGGTGGTAACCCCCCTGAAGGAAGCCGACACCTGTCAATTGGTTCTCAGGACGATCCACCAGATAGTGGCTCCACAACGTGCTGAGGGTGCTGTGATCATCGGTCTTGAAAACCGGATCCTGGTTATAGGTTTGCTTCCAGCAGACAAGGGCTCTGCCGTCATCTTCGGAACGAACCTGCCAGCAAACGGAATTCCCACTGAAGAAGGCAGCATTTCCGCCGTTTGCGATGAATGCCTCAAGGCTATCGCGCATCGGGGCAGACCAGTATTCATCGTGCCCGACACTCAAGACGAGTTTGTAATGTTCCAACATTTCAGGGCGGAATTCCAAATCGGAGTTCGCGGCGTAATCGAACGTATATCCGTTCTGCTCTGCCCAGACGATAAAGGGCAATTCCCAATTCCTGAAAATGCCGCGGGTCGGTCGATCAAACGAGACGCGGTTCCCTTGTATCTTGCTTGCGCCGTGATACCCGTAAAGACTAAACCCACCCCAGTTGTTGTATGCGTTATAGGTGTTCGTAGAGAGTTGGAGCAGAATAGGCGTGTTCGCTCCCGGTTTCGAGGGACGGACAATAAAGAAGAGCGTGCTTTCAGCCGTGCGATGATTTCTATAGACATGATCACCGCCGCCATCCGTTGCACGAAGTGTGCCTTCATAATACCCGCTCTGCCACGTTTCAGGCACTTCGAGGGTAAAGATAGGGGACCATCCGCATCCCTGCGATGACGCATCTGCTGGGATCGGTTGCGCTTCACCCGGGAGTTCCGCTTGACGCCAGACGACCTCGCGCGTCGCGCCGATGCGAGCAATCTCAAGTGAATAGTTTTCTGCACTCGTTGAGATGTGGAACGCGATTTCTTCACCTGCGACATAACTGAGGTGGTGGGTATATCCGTCAATATACAGAGGTCTGATTTGGTTCTCGGTTTGCGTTAAAGTTGCCATTCTGCGTCCTCCTTTGGCGTGTAGCGTAGCATTTTTCGGACGAAATGTCAATTTTATAGTTGTCAAACGTCTCGCGAATAATTAAAAATCTGTTTTTTGATTTTTTTCGTCAGGTATGTTATGATTTTTACAAGATTTTCAACTTCAGCAATTAGCAATCAGCATCCACATTGCTTATCCGCAAAGTAAAATTAAAAATTGGAATTGGAAAAATGAAAACAGATCAAAAACAGACGGCTCCCTTATCACCTGAACAGATGGATCAGTGGGAAAACGATGGGTATTTGCTCCTAAAAGGCGTTGTCCCGGAATCTGCCATCAATGGCGTGCGGGAGAGCTTTGCCCGTGTGGTAGACGGCATCATTCGCGAGTTGAAAGCGGATGGGATTATCGAAGATGAAGGGACAGAACTCCCGTTTGAGACGCGATTCTCACAAGTCGCGGGGGAACACGCCAACCGCTTTGGGCGTTCTTGGCGAAATCAGGTTGCCACACCAGAGGTTTTCGAGCTGCACCACGCACCACGCCTCGTGGACGCGATCGGTCAACTCACAGACACGGATGTCATCGGGCATCCCGTCTTCAACGCCCGTCCGAAACTCCCTGGTCAGCAGTTGACTGTCGTTCCCTGGCATCAAGATAGCGGCTATTTTGGGGCAGTAAGTGAAACTTCGCTCATCCCGACGGCATGGATACCGTTGGTGCCAGTAGATGAGGGCAACGGCTGTTTGCAAGTGGTTGCAGGTTCACATCGATTAGGCGTGGTGAATCATCACACAGAAGAGCGGGAAGGGAAATTTCTTGAGGTTGTGGATGAACTTATCGAGGACTCGCGCGTCGTGACGTGTCCAATGGAATTAGGGGATGCCTTAGTATTCCACAATCTAACGCTCCACCGATCCCTACCGCACACCACCAGCGAGAGTATCCGTTGGGCAATCGACATCCGTTATCTCCGAGATGGCGATCATCCGGGCACAATTTACTGGCAGGACCCCGATTTCAAGTGGGTCATTCATAGCGAAACGCAACCTGTGACACCGGTTACACAGTGGCTTGAAATGTGGTAGGAGAAAAAAGCGTATGAAACGTGTGCCTTTCCAAATTTTACGGGATGAATTTTATCGTGCGCTTGCAGCAATCGGATTTGATGGCGAGCGCGGGATGCTGTGTGCGCGACTGTTCGCCGAAAATCAGCGTGACGGCGTGTACTCGCACGGACTCAATCGCTTTCCCGGATTCGTTGCTGGCCTGGAGAGCAAACAGATCGATTTCCGAGCGCAGCCAGAGAAAATTGAGGGGTTCGGTGCTTTAGAACGCTGGGATGGCAAGATGGGGGTCGGACTCGTCAATGCTCACTGCTGTATGCAACGGGCAACGGAACTCGCGGATGTCCACGGCATCGGGTGTGTTGGACTTTCAAATACAAATCACTGGATGCGTGGGGGTGCCTATGCCTTACAAGCCGCAGAAGCCGGATACATCGGGATATGCTGGACGAATACGACGCGACTCATGCCGCCGTGGGGTTCTGCAGAAAAGAAGATTGGGAACAATCCGATGGCGATTGCTGTGCCGCGACAAGAGGGACACATTCTGCTGGATATGGCGATGAGCCAGTATTCAAATGGGAAATTGGAGGTGCTGCAGCTACAAGGAAAACGATTACCGTTACCGGGTGGATACGACACCGAAGGGGAATTAACAGTTGAACCGGGAGAGATTCTCGATTCCGCACGGGCACTTCCGATCGGCTATTGGAAGGGATCGGGTTTGGCATTGGTGCTTGACACGATGGCATCCGTTATTTCGGGTGGGCAAGCGACACACGAAATTGGAAAGCAGGGTTCTGAATACGCTGTCTCTCAGGTGTATATTGCGATTAATGCTACTGGAATGATGGGGCAAACCGTGTTGGACGAAACGGTCGCAGCGATTATTGATGACTTCCAAACGGCTACCCCTTTGGACGAAAATGAGCGTGTGAGGTATCCCGGGGAGGGCATGTTGCGGATACGACAGGAAAGCCTTGAGAAAGGGGTCCTTGTGGATGAGGCGCAGTGGCAGGCGTTATTAGAGATGGGTGGACCGAACCGCAAGGAAAATTAAAAAAATGGCTTGCATGCTTTTTTTAGCAGCGTATAATACATCTTAGCACGAAATCTAAACTGGATTCAGGAGACAACGCATGACATTACGGGCAGGGATTGTCGGGTGTGGCGGGATTAGTCGAAGCCACGCGGGCGCACACGCGAACTTGGAAGGTGTCGATCTCGTCGCGATGTGTGACATAAACCGAGATGCGCTCAACAGCCGCGCCGACGAATACGGTGTTTCAAGTCGATATACCGATTACGAAGAGATGTTCGCACGCGAGGGACTCGATATCGTGAGTGTGTGTACGCATGCACCGTTACACGCACCGATTGCGATTGCTGCCGCGAAAGAGGGCATCAACGTTTTATCTGAGAAACCGCTGTCCATTGATTTAGAAACGGCGGATCAAATGTTCACGGCATGTCGTGAGGCGGGTGTGCACTTGGCGGTGAGTCATCAGTTCCGATTTACCCCACTTTTTCGGCACGCGAAATCTTTGGTCGATGCCGGTAAAATTGGAGAACTCCGTTCGATTCGTGAAGTCGGCAAAGGACGTGAAGCGGGATTCGAGTTGATGGAGATGGGTGTCCACTATTTTGACGAGATGGATTTTTTCTTAGACGGTATCTCTTGGATTCAGGCGCATATCACATATCAGGGACACGATGTGACGGCAGCGGACATTATGCACAGCAGCGAATTGTGCAAAACCGACCGACGCGATAACGGTATCGTTGCCGGCGATACAATGCTCGTGCATATCGGTGGTGGAAACAGTGCCTACGGTATCATGGAACTTTATTGCCGCGAACCCAGACACGGGTGGATGATGGGACCGCATCTGCTCGGTTCAGAGGGACAGTTGATGGTAAAACCGCGCCCAGACACCGGTATAGATGAAATGTGGTACTGTCCGTTTGATGTCTCTTTTGCAGCGCATACACCCGCATGGGAGCAGATAGAACTTGACCCATCAGCGTTTCTTATCTCCGGGAAACCGTGGCAGTCGCGCCACACCATCTGGAGCGCAAAAAATATACGAGACGCAATTCTTAACGAAAACCAACCAGAACTCGGTGGATGTAACGCCCTGACTTCCCTTGAGTGTGTCAGCGCAACCTACGTCTCCCATTTCAGTGGACAAAAGGTACAACTGCCGTTAGAGGAGCGGAGTCATCCGCTTGTGACACGTCTTGAGGAGAATTAAATGAAACTTGCCTTTTTTAATGATTATCAGCTCGGTGTAATAACAGAAGATGGCATCGTTGACATCGGCGGGGCACTCAGTAGTGTTTCCTATCATACGCCGCAAGAACTCATACGAACGGTGATTGAGGATTTTGATAATCTACGTCCGACAATAGAGGAAGCAGTTGAAAGTGGCACTGCTACCGCTTTGGATGATGTCAGTTTTCAAGCACCCGTCCCGCGTCCCGGACAACTCGTCTGCCTTGCCGGCAATTACATTGAGCCGGATAGTCCGTCGCGCGGGGATTTCAATGCCTTTCTGAAATCACCGACCGGCATCATTGCCACGAAAGGAACGGTGGACCTACCAGAGGCTGACGTGACCGTGTTTCACTTTGAACCGGAATTATCCATTGTGATTGGTAAAACGGCGAAACATCTCTCCGAAGATAACGCCTTGGACTGTGTGTTTGGTTACACGCAATTTATTGATGTTTCCGCGCGGGGGTTACCAGGGGGGTTCTTCTTGGGAAAAAGCTGGCACACGTTTGCACCGATGGGTCCAGCGATCGTTACTGCTGATGAAGTGGCTGACGGAAACGCACTCGGCGTGCAACTCTGGATTAACGATGGTCTCCAGCATGATTTCTCTACAAATTCCATGGCACGCTTTATCCCTGAATTGCTCGCAGAGGTGACCAGTGTGGTAACGTTGGAGCCGGGTGATGTTGTATCGACAGGGACGCACCATGAGGCACTCACCGCAATTGGAGACGGGGACACGGTAAAGTTATCCGTAGAAGGTTTCGGCCCAGCACTCACCGTTCATGTGAGCGATCCACTCAAGCGGACGACTTGGCGCGGTTAGGGGATGGGTAGCACAGGTTTTCGCCCATCATCTACGCAAAAAAGTGTTGACAACTGTATCAATGTGTGTGTATAATAGGTTAAGGTGTAATTTAGAGGTTTCCCTCTAACCACGAAATCCTTCTTCTAATAGAAATCGCAAGTTTTGGCTTGCCGGCTGCGTTACTTTCAACAATAAAATTGAGCGCGATCCGAAATGAGAGCCTTCTTGACCATAAGGAGACAGAATTAATGAAAAAACCCAGGATTTTCAACAGCAAGTTTTGGAGACCTGCCAGCGTCACCAAAAGAGCCGTGCCTGTTGTCCTCGCGATTGTCTGCGCGTGGATAGCGGGATGTGCTGGCTGTAATCCGGAACCGATACCGAGCGGAATGAGTCCTACAGAGGGACCCGAAACCGGCGGGACAACCGTCCAGATTACTGGCGAAAAATTTGATATGAAAAACGGCGTAACCGTGACGTTCGGCGGAAAAAATGCGCAAAGTGTAACCGTCCCAAGTGAAATGCAGATCACGGCAGTAACTCCCGGTGGCATGGCAGGAGAATCTGTGTCCATCGTTGTTACCAATAAAGGGAAACCGGAAGTCCCGGTCACACTTTCACAGAAATTTACTTACACGGACGCAACCCCACCGACAGTGACAATGAACGAGCCTGTAGATGGCACGGTTATCTCTGAATACGAGAATTCCCTGAATGTGATGGATAGCCTGTCGGTTTCCTTCAGCGAACCGATTGACAGCAACAGCGTTGTCGTGGATGTAGCGGTTACGAAAACGGAAGATTCGATGAGTGAACCGATGAACGCGACACTGTCGGGGACAGTGACAGGCAGTGGCGATTCTGTGACGTTTACCTCCGATATGCCGATGCGCGCGGGACGTATGTACACGGTCACCGTCTCCGGTGCTACCGATATGGCGGGTAACGCCCTCGAAAGTTCGCACAGTTTCAGTTTCAGCATCACCAGTCCTGAAGTACTCGACAGATACCGTGTGCAGGAAGTGGATATTCAGGAAGAAAACGGCGAAGCGGCACTCAAGCGCATCGCTGCGCGTCCTGAAATTTTTGATGACTCGGAGATGTGGGAACGGTTGGTCGCCGCGAACCAAGACGATTATATCTTCGATCGAAGAAAACTGAGCGTGGGACAACTGTTATTGATTCCACGTGGGCGCGCGTGGGGTGATAAGTAGCCTTAAACCAACCGCAAGGAAAGCTTAAAAAATCGAAAAGCCGTGTACCTACTGCACGGCTTTTTTGTTGAGTGAAAGAGGAAATCATGTTTGGTCCGCAAAGAGATTCTGAGAACCGTATCGCTGAGCACCGAAGTAATTTAGTGGGTATAAAACACCTTCACCGATTAAATCTACCGCTTACAAACCCATCGCGACCGCAACCGAATCAACCGATTGACATTTATGTGACAACTTCTGGCGGTGTCGCCTACGATTCGGTTCGCTGTTGGGTGGACGTCGCGGGTGAGGCATCTACGTTTGAACTCGCCTTGAGGGGATCGGTATGGAACACACTTGAGTGGCGATATGTGCGCCACTGGCATGGACACATTCCACCGCAACCCAGCGGGACGGTTGTCCGCTATAGGATTGGTGGACGCGTCATGGGGTCAGATGGATGGATCTTTGCGGATAACCAAGCGCGGGTGTTCTCCGAAGCAACCGAATTCGCGCTCTCTATTGACGATTTCGACGTGCCGAAGTGGGTCCGCGATGCCGTTATCTATCACATCTTCCTTGATCGATTCTATCCGGGGGACGGTGTGCCGTGGAAGAAACCGACAAATCTCTCCGGGTTTTTCGGTGGAACGCTCCGGGGGGCAATTCAGAAACTTGACTACATTCAATCGCTTGGATGCAATACAATCTATCTTTCACCCCTCTTTGCAAGTCCATCTCACCACGGCTACGATGCGACAGATTATTATACCGTTGAACCTCGATTCGGCACGAACGCAGAACTGATAGAACTTATCAAAAAAGCGCATCAGCGTGGCATACGGATTATTCTCGATTTTGTTGCCAACCATTGGTCGAATCACCATCCGACGTTTCAAGCCGCGCAGCAGGACCCAGACAGTGCGTATCGAGCGTGGTACACATGGCAGCGCTGGCCCGACGAATACGCAAGTTTCTTTACTGTGAAGGGAATGCCACAACTGAACTTAAAACACAAACCCGCGAGCGATTATTTATTGAAGTGTGCACAGCATTGGCTTCAGCAAGGTGTTGATGGATATCGGCTCGACTACGCACCAGGTCCACCACGGACGTTCTGGGCAGATTTTCGCCGAGCTTGTAAAGCCGTGAAGCCTGACGCTTTTCTGTTCGGGGAGGTCGTGAGTCATTCCGAAGTCATCGCGTCCTATATCCCACATTTTGATGGGTGTCTCGATTTCCTGCTTGCGGATGCCCTCCGACGAACGTTTGTCCTTGAAACTTCGACACTGCAGGAATTTGAGGCATTTTTAGCAGCGCATGAGACATACTTTCCAGACCACTTTTCACTGCCAGCGTTTCTGGATAACCACGATATGACGCGTATCCTCTATTTGGCAAGGGAAGATAAGGCGAAAGTCAAATTGGCGGCATTGGCGTTGTTCACACTTTCCGCACCGCCTGTAATTTACAACGGAACCGAAGTCGGCGTTTCGCAGAGGAACCCACTTGGACGGTTCGAGGAGGCACGGTTGCCGATGCCGTGGGGGGATGCAGCAGACAAAGACCTGTTGGACTATTTCCGACGCTTGGGAGCGTTGCGAAAGCAGTTTTCGGGACTTACTTCTGGTAGCCGAAAAGTTGTTCATCTGAACGTTCAAAAGGGGACTTACGCGTATCTACGCACTTCAGAAACGGATGCTATCCTCATCGCATTGAATACGAGTCGGCGTTCTCAAACGATTGATGTCCCGGTTTCGGCGTTTCAAATATCTGCGAAGGACCTGCTCACTGGAAATCGAGTGACAGTCTCAGAGGATTCCGTGAGCCTTTCACTGCCGGCGCAGAGCGGAGCGTTCGTCGTCTGAGATGTAGCGTAGAAAAGAGAAAGGGGACCGACAGCTACAGAATGCTGTTCTCGGTCCCCTTCTTATGGGTGTTATGAGATGTGACTATTGGGCGTCACCGTCTCCATTTCCATTACTGGCATCTTCCGCTCCGCCATTAGCCGCTCCGCCATTTGCGTCGCCCATGTCTTCCATGGTGGTCTCCATCATTTCATCCATGGAGAGTGAGACGAAGACGCTGTCGTTAGCAGCTTGGGCGTGGCAGCCGTGACAGCCGTTCCCTGCATCTTCCAGATTAGACCCTCTGACTTGCATATACTCGCCATCCGCGCTGGAACGTGCATATTTTTTATAGACCCATCCATTATGGGCATCATACATTTCGTCGTCGCTTTTCATCATTACAGCGACTTTATCGACAAATGTTTCGGTCTCATCCATAATTTCTTTGATGATTATAGTTCCAGCGGGGTATGCGGTTCCTGCCTTGTTCGCCATGGCACCGGCTTCGTTGATATAGACGGTGCGTGGGGTAAAGACATCGCTGCCTGGGTTATGGGCTGCCCCGGTTCCCGCGGGGTTCCCGGCTGCTGCAGCTTCTGCTACGGTCATCGTGGGGGCTGGAAGTGCAACGTATGGCCACGACATATACATCGTCGGGTCCACCATATCCTTCATCATTTTCATTGGGTCATCTCCAGCCATCGTGTCCTCAGCAGCCATCATATCATCGACGACAGGCTCCAACATTTTCTGACCTCTGTCACAGGATACGAAAGCGACAGAAGCGATTAAGATCGCAATCAGGGCGATCCGAACTTTAGACATTGTGAAAACTCCTTATATTGTTAAAGTGGAAATCAACGAAGAATTGTAGGCTTTTAAGCGGAAAAACCCATCCACGCCATTGTGGTCCCCTTCGCGATCCAATACTACACAACTTCACTTTAAATGATACAATATTTTGTCTTGTTTTTCAAGGAAATTTTATAGTGGATCCTAAAAATAAATGGACACTTTCCGTCCCCGGTAGGTGCGGTTTCCCAACCGCACCATAGGTGTCAATTTAGGGATTTTCCATAGCGTCTTGGAGTTTCCGCCATGTTGTCTTGCTTCCAATGCTTCTCTGGAAATCGCCTCCGTTTTCAAACGCTTGCTTTATGTTTTTC
>JAJEDB010000073.1 GCA_022821725.1 Candidatus Poribacteria bacterium
GTGCAAATAGGTGCACAATAACAGTGACATAATCGGTCAGCGTTGGCTCTTTTGCCATAGGGGAATTCCTTTTTGTTTGGGATAACAATAGGAAACCCTAGTTGACTGATTATGTCAATTATATTTATGCACACCCCTCAATTAGTTGCATGTTCCAGTCCTGTCAAATCACTGATGTTAGCGTTTCTTGCTTCAAGGCGCGTCAAAGTTGCCATATCTGCTGTCGTGATAGGTGCACCGGATACCTTACCGAGATTGTTTTCGATCACAGCGCGGAGGTTGGGGCCGGGGATAGCCACCGCAGCCTCCGCTGTAGCGTTAAAGACAACGGGCTGACCAACCCCAACAGCAGACACAGAGACGGTGTTTGTTCCCAAGTTAGTCCCCAGTGTGAACCGACTCTCTGCCTGACCGTTTGCATCGGTCGTGGCGTGTGTAACACTGAGCGTTCCATTACCTGCGGTAACAGTGAACGCAACCGAAATCCCTTCAAGGACTGACAGGTTTTCATCTCGGACTTCAATGACAAAAGGTTTGGGTAAGGATGCACCAGATACGCCTGCTTGGTTATCGCCTGAAACCTTCGAAAGTCCGGGCGTTATCAAATTAAGTGTCAGGGTAATAAGTGCCCTTCCTGTTTTTTTTACGGCTTGAAACAGAGCGAGGTTCTTGCCGTTGGAGTCTTTGATTAGGTATACAGCACCCGGCCTAGTGGGGGTCCATTGAAGCTGATGAGAAGGAAGACGTTTCCAAAATCTTGCCGTGCCATCGCCCCACACCGGATACAATAAAATATCCGCCTCGGTAAGGTTAATGAAGGCAATCATCGTATGAGAACCGGTAACTCTTGGATCATTTAGATTGTGCAAAAAGCTCGGATCATACGGTCTCAAGTCCATCCACTTACCCTCACCATCGCTGTTTGGGTTGCGGAATTTTTCATACGTTTCAACTAACTCTTGAGATGGTTGAAACGTTGGAGCATCCTGTGGATTAAACCCTTGAAGATGCGGCAGATCAAGGCGAACGGCGGGGGGCGTATATCGCCATTGGGTATCGCCGTAGATTTCCATGAGCAATGCCGCAAGCCCTGGATCATACGCTTTGAGTGCCGACCGCGTATTGCCATAGTTGTTAAAGCTGCTCCCTCTGCCCTTTGGGTAAAACCAAGCGTGTGTCCCTTCTGCCCAGTATTCCCAACTGTTTGAAGCAGCATAAGTGCCTTGCCACAACCCGTTTGCCATTGCCGTATCATACGCGCTCTGGAGTCGGTTATCAAATGTCGGATCAACGACAGTCAGTCCGAACCGGTGCACGACATGACCGAGTTCGTGGATTAGAATACTGCGTGTGCGGGCTGTAAGCACATTTTCTTCGCCGGTGGTGGGTGTCGGATGCCCCACAGCTGCTGTCCCGCCCTCACCCCGTATATTGTATACAAGAAAATCGACGTGATTGGGACTGAATTCAGGGATGTCTGATAGCACTTCGTTATGAGCCATTATCACAAAATGCACTTTTTTTTGCACAAAAGCGTTTATCAGGTCCTGGCGGTTGCCAATCATCTGTCGAATTAGCCACGCGGTTTCTTTTAAGGCGTAGGGGTTTACCTTCGTTGATCCCAACACGGGAAATCCGTCCACATCAATCCACTGTTGGTAGAACGGATCCAGTTCAAACGCATCACGGACAGAACGCGGCGGAGGAATGGGGTCGGGGATAGTTACAACTTGTGCGGTTGCTGTCAACTGGAGCGCACCGACGGTGAGATAGATTGTCAGCGATACAAGGTAAAATAAGAAAGATGGCTTTTGTCTAAGGAGGAAATAATCTACATCTCGGAGTGACTGAAGTAGAGCGAACTGATTCATTGGTTCTCTCCAATTAAGGATAGGTTGATGGTGTTAGCTTCGGTTTTCTGAACTTATATCAGACCACGATTCAATACAATCTGGGGCATGTCCCGATCTGCTAATGCAAGCATGATAACCGATCGCAGGATACTTCTCACCTGTTCTAATAAAGAGGTTGAAAGATCTAAATCGATCCGCTTTATAACCCCTTCAAGCTCCTTAACTAGCTCGTCAAGAATGTTATTAGAGACATCCCTTTTGCTTTGAAAATAGAGATAAAACGCACCTCTAGCGATACCAGCTCGCTGGATGATACCCCTTTTACAGATTAAAGAGTCGGCTTCTCCAGCTCCTTAGTAACTAGGTTCTGTTGACATTTCAGCATAGCCAGATAACAGAGCGGCATAAATCGGTTCGCTGACCGGGAAATCCGAGAACAGAACCCGAGTTTTGAAGAAAAAACTCGGGTTCCGGACACTTTCCCATTGATTTAGCGTTTCTCGCAGCAGCAAAATCAAAACGTCAACACGCCCTAGCATAAGACCTTAATAGTATTCAATTGCATAAATGGAAAACCCTTCCACCTTCCCATTCCCCGTCCAAGGGGAGCGACAGGCAACACCTAGCGGTGAAGTGGACTCCTGCCGCAGGAAGGATTACTGGGTTGATAAGCATAAACTGTGCCAATACTTGATCGAATGGGGGCGAGACTGAGAGAACCCTTGATAGGCTTGGCTTTGAAGGATATAGACAGGCAGATAGCGTGATAGTGGATGGGCTGAAAGTTTCCCAAAATAGGAGAGTTAAGATGGATTAAGTGGGAGGAATGTTGGAAGAAACCCTGTAATTACGCGGGATTCTGGCGATTTTTCTCAAAACGACACGTTTTTTCATTTTGAGAAAATTGAGAAGGGGCTACGGGGACATGATTCCACTTCCCTGTCAGCACGTCTCACGTAGGGGCAAATTGGTTTCAAGCCGACCTTGGGGATCTTAATCGGAGGTGCGGAGTTGATACAACTTCAATTTCCGATAAAGGGTCGATTGGGCCATCTTCAATGCTTGGGCGGCCTTCGCGACATTATTGTCCATCACCTTGAGTGCATGAGCCAACGTTTGACGTTCTACCTCTTCGAGCGGTAGGATTTCCGTTGAGTCAGGGAAAAATAAGATAGGTTGGGAAGAACCCATCGACAGAATCTGTGGGGGTAGGTTGCTCGATTGTAACGTCTCTGTGGTCTCAAGCAGAACAGCGCGTTCAATGATGTTTTCCAGTTCGCGCACGTTGCCGGGAAAGTCATATTGCATCAATAATTCCAACGCATCGGCAGAAATCGCTTTTATGGATTTCGTCGCCTTCTCAGCGTATTTTTTTAGAAAATAGTTCGCCAAGAGTGGAATATCTTCGCGCCGGTCACTAAGGGGAGGAACGACGATGGGGAAAGTGTTGATTCGATAGAACAAATCCGCTCGGAAAGTGCCTGCTTCTACCGCCGCTTCTAAATCCTGATTTGTCGCTGTTAACACACGGATGTCAACTGGGATATTGGTTGTACCCCCGACGCGCTGGATCTGCCGCTCTTGGAGGACACGCAACAATTTCGCTTGCAGCGCCCATTGCAGTTCACCAATTTCATCAAAAAAGATAGTCCCTCCAGACGCCTGTTCAAATTTGCCGATTCGTTGCGTTGTGGCACCGGTGAAAGCACCCTGTTCATGCCCGAACAACTCGCTTTCAATCAGTGTTTCAGGTATAGCAGCACAATTGACTGTAACGAACGGACCCGCCCTTCGAGGACTATTAAGGTGAATCGCGTTTGCGACCAATTCTTTACCAGTCCCACTTTCTCCTGAAATTAACACGGTTATATCACTTTCAGACGCCCGTTGCATCAACGCAAATATCTGCTGCATGCTTTGGCTTTTGCTTACAATTTTAGAAAAGGAGTGGCTCGTTTCAACTTCGGCGTGTAAAACGTCACGAACAACACACACACAGGCTATAACCTCCTGATTTCCATCAAATAAAGGGATAGCATTAACCTTGATGTGAATTCCCTCCGGCTGTTTCTCATTGCGTACAAAAAACTCCTCATCCCTTATTGCCTTACCCTGGAAGAGATATGCAGACAGCAACTGATCTACTGGAACCCGTGTTTCTTTGTCAGGATAAAAAATTCCGTGCGGTTCAAACCATTTACTGGGGAATGTATACGGGGTATCCGAACCGAAAATCTGTTGTATACTTGGATTGGTGAATAATACTTGACCCATTGAACCGAGTATTACGATACCATCATACACACTATCAAGAATGGTCTCCATCAGTTGGGTTTGATAGCGCAACTCCCTGACGGATTGGCTTAATTGCCCCTCCATCGTTTTATACTTGGTGCTATCGTGGAAAGTTATAACGATGCTAGTGAGGTTTTCGTTCTTGTCTTTGACGGGTGTAATGTTATAGTCAACAGGGATTTCTTGACCAGATTTCGCAATGAGGTAAGTGTTGTAGCCTACTTCGGCAGCAGAAAACAATCCCTCGGTGGTAACAGATCCTTCTTGGAGCACCTCTATCAAAGACATGTCTTTTTTACGCTTCCCTGTGTTTCCAACATAAATATCAAGAATATCCGTTACGTGCTTTCCATAACCTTCTTTCATTTCCCAACCTGTCAAGGCTTCGGCAACCGAATTCATAAATGTTATCAATCCCTTGTTGTCCGCGGTAATCACGGCATTGCTGATACCGCTGAGAATCGTAGCAAGGTGCTGTTTATGTACTTCGGATTCTTTTTCCAGCCTATGCTTAGATAAAACACTTTCAATGGTCAGGTATAATCGCCTTTTTCCATAGGGTTGAGGGATATACTCAAGTGGGGTAGTTATCTCTGCTCGTTTTAATAAATCTTTTTTCCTCAAGAAAACGTCGTTTGGATAATTGACCAGATATATGGTCGGAATGTCTAGGAAGTGACGTATACGTTCGGCAGCCTCTATGCCGTTTACTTCCCCTTCAAGCTCTATATTGATGAAGACTACATCAGGAGGCATTTCGGTCGCTTTTTCAACCGCTTCTGCTCCGGTTGGAACCACAGCACAAACAGTATATTCTAGCTCTTTGAGGCGGCTTTCAACGTTTTCAGCAACAGACTCCTTGTCTTCAACAATCAAGATGTTTATGTTTTCCATTGTTTTCCTTAAGGTTGACTGTTCCCAAGCATAAATACTTGGGAGGCTTATGATAGACTAAACAGTAACTGTTGCCCTGTGCTATTTTCCTCGTTCACTATGCTTGCACGACTAAAACAGCCAGCGTCTTACAGCACTACACAGGCTTTTTTTCTCCGTGTGGCCCACGGCGAGGGGGCTAAGATTTATTGTAGCATTAAGTCCTCTGTCTTGTGTATGACTACATGCGCTACAGTTGTAGGTTCTATCGGATAATTGTGAGTTGCTCTCCCTCGCACCGCAGTGGCTACACAGTTTGCTCGACAATATTGTAAATCTCAAAAGCTACATCTCTCTCTATCTTATCAGATGTCGGGTTCGGCGTCTATGTTGTTCCCGGTTATTGCGTTGCGCCTCCGCTGTGCCTCAAATGGTAGTTTTCAGGGTGGTCGGGCGGTTGCTCAAAAGATTTGGAACTTCTGCCTAGCGATGGTCGTTACCTTGAGCAGTCTCACAAGGTCTCATGAGACAATCCACGACAATCACATGGAGGGGGAACTGATGGAAACTGATGGAGGTTGGATAAGTATCTCGCAAGCTTCGCGGCTGTATCAGAAAGATAGAAAATGGGTATCAAATCAAATCAATGCCTACAATCTGGACACACGGAAGGTAGGAAACCAGAAACAGTTACGGTTAACAGATCTCATTCAGCACCGGGGCGAACCGCCTGGTAACGGGACAAGTCCCAATGAGAATCCCACTCAAAAGTCCGAGACAGTCCCAGATGAGGTCTCACATGAAGTCCCACAGCTTGAAACAGAGATCCGTTACCTCAAAGAGCGGGTCGCATTCCTCGAGGCAGATATAGCAGAGCGAAAGGAACGGGAGGTATGGCTACGTGGACAGGTCGCTCTGCCTCCTCCTGAGCGTATTGGCTGGTTTGCGCGTCTGGTGGGTTGGACTCGAAACACTTGACAGGTCGGCGGTGTGTGTTTTTTCCGTTAGGCACATAGGGCAAGCCGTTAGGCAATTTGCCCCGTTGCCTAACCCTTACCCTTTAGTTTAAGGGTTTATAGTTTGTCCGGAGACAAAATCCAGTGTCCATACGGGTTTGCGCCGAAAAAGTATAACTTGCTTGTGCAGATTTATAACTTGCTTGTGCAGATTTTGCCTTGCCGATTAACGTTTTGGTCTCTGAATGGCACGGTGCAGATTGATGTGTTCAGATGAAGGCAGAATCTGATAGCCTTCCGCTTGTGGAATAATTCTGATGATTTCTCTCTGTTCTAGCTCGTCCCATGCTTGCAGCGCGTCCTTGTGATACTTAGCCTTGTTGGTCTTGTTCAGGTTCACGCCGGGGTAACAAGCCCGTGTGAGTTCATCAAAACTTAGCACAGGATATGCGCTGGCTTCGGCTCTGTACACTCGGTCTAACACCTTGACGGCAGCGGGGTCGTAAATATCCTTAGCCCCTTTGCCCTTGTCGTTCAAGATGGCCCGGTGTGTTTCAGGGTGCAACAATACCCCTCGCTCATCTCGTGCGCTGTCAGGGTCTGGCATTGTCGGGTCAATCAAGTTGTTCTTTGGATTGCGTCCATACCGATTGAAAATCCAACAGGCTGCAAGGTAGGCGTTTAATTGCGATGGAGATACCTGCCCTAAAAGCCTGATAATTGACTTAATCACCAGCATCCCACCTTTGTCGTCGGATGGGAATTGCACATCAAAGATGATGTTAAACCCCCTGTTTGCCCCGTCCATCGGCTCATTCCACGCGCGGATGGGTCTGAATCGTCCAGGACCACCCACAGGGTCGATATAGGGGATGCGTATCTGGTCTAATAAGTGAATGCCCTTTACCACCCTATCAATGTCTCGTTTCTGAATCCTTTTCGTTTCAGGGTGCAAATCTTCGACAAGTTCACCAAGTGATTTTTTGAAAACTCTTTTGTGCTGATTTGGGTTTAGCATCATTACGCCTTCAAAGAACAATCTCACTGCCATAGAAACTTGCTGCCGTCCTTGTGTTTGTAGGGGTATCCCTTGCAAGACTTCAAGGGGTAGGATTTCGGGCAAATGCTGTTTAACCTCCAGTGTGGGCAGCATCAACTGAGCGGCAGGCGGGGGGCTTGTGGCAATCTCTGTTTCTGCAGATTCCACAAAAAAATCCCTAACCCTTGCTGCGGACTTCATTGGCAAGGTCGATGCGGGGCGTTTTCGCTCATTCTCGTTGTCGATGTGCTTTGCGGTCCGCTCTTGTAGCCATGCCCTGACCAGTGGGTCTAAGGGGTGTATTAAGTCTGAATCCAACTCGTACTCTCTTAGCCACTCTTGATGTAGCCATTCTATCATCGTCTCGCTGTTCGGCATCCCAGCAGTGGATAACAGGTAATCTGCAATTACCGGGAAGTCTGTCGCGCGGAGATGCCGAATTTTCGGCTCTGCGGTCCAATGCTCGTCTATCTCATTGAAATATTCATCGGGAATATCGCCAACCCGTGCGTCGGGGTTTTTCTCAACGAACTCTTCCAATTTTTTGCCAAAGGCGTCGCTCCTTTCGCGCAGTTTCTGTATTTCACGCTCAAGCGAAACTACCCGAAGTGTGTTGCCGTCAACGATGACCACTTCATCGCGATATTGCTTTCTTAGAGGAATTGGTAGATCGCCAGGGATGAACGCTTTTGAAATCGAGCGTGTGCAATCCCGTATTTCCTCAAAAGTAGGGATGGGCGGCTCGCCTTTATTGTTTTGATGCCTCCAAACGGATTTTGTCACTTTCCGTAGAATATCGTCTGAACGATCAAAAGATGATGTCTGGGTCATCGGTCTCCTCGTTGTCGTCGGTCTCTGATTCATCGGTCTCGGTCTCCTTTCGTGTGGGTGTGCTGTTGTTGCTCTCGTAAGTTTCGTTAGCCGCTTGCTGTGCTGCTTCCAGTGTCGTTTTTCCAGTATGCTCAAGCCAACCGTAATCCCCGCGTATCACCGGGATTTCCTCTTTCGCGGTCGGGGCGTAATTTCCCTTGATCCCCTTGATTGCCAGATACCACTTTCGCGGCTTATTGACTGTTCTATTGCCGTCCTTTTCCTTTTCACGTTCGCCTTCCTCGTTCTCATTGAGATCGAACCTGTCGAGGGTGAACAGGCTTCTCACTGCACCTTCCCACGCGGCGGCGCCTGAGTATCCGGAGCGGCGGGCTTCTGTGCTTTTGGGTAGATGCGCGCTGATAAGCACTGCGGTTTGGGTGTCCTCTCCCCACGCTGCCCACCAATTGATGAAAGCGTAGGCTTCGGCTTTGCTGTTTTCGTCGCCATAGAAGCCTGCCGAGAGCGGATCAATGATGAGGAGTTTTGCCTTCCGCGCCTTGCAGATTTTTTGTAACTGGCGCGCGGCATCGGTGGCTTGGCTGCGGGTCTGGATATGCTTGCCTAAGTCGGGCGCCCAGACGGGACCGTGTTGACGCATGGGAACGGGGTGAAAATGAGAAAGGATTTTGTGTTGCCTGCTTTCAGCAAAAGCGAACCTGCCAAAAATGTAGTGAATGCGACGATTAATCTCATCGAGGTTGTCTTCGTAGCTGGCGTAGACAACGGGGCTTGGCTTGGTATAATCCAAATCGTTAATCTGTGGTTGCAAAAAATAGTGGTAAGGCGTCATTGCTTGGATTTTTTCCTTCGTCAATGCGCTGTCGTTAAACCCTGCGGTCAATAGACATGCTATCTGTAGCAACAAATAACTTTTTCCAAAGCCTCCCTGCCCTGTGCAGAGTGTCACTTCGGCTGAGGGCAATAGCGGATAGAGCAGCCAATTTCTATCCTCAAGGGTGCGGTCTTTCAAGGACTCGACCTCAATCTGTGGTCTATTGACGATTCGGTCCAATGTCTTAATGCCGTCTATCAACACCTGCCTATCTCGTGTAACTTTCGCCTTGCCCTCCGCATCCTCAGGTAACGATATTGCCAAGTCGCGCTGTAGTTGTGCTGCCATTTCTCTCTGCACATCTTTTGACACGTCTTGTTCAATAGATTCCAATGTTTCAGGATTTAGGATGTTATCAATGTTGATTTCAATTGCCATATCTTGCCTTTCTGTTTATGTCGTAGGCCATTCTCATAGCGGGATTAGCGTGTCGTCTATCGTTTAGTGGGGGCTTCGGTGCAATTTTGGCGCGATAATCCTCCCATCCTCGGTGTTCACAGTGTGCATGAAAACAGTTAAAGCACCACTTGTTATCGGTCGGGTCCACAAACACCGCGGTGTCCTTGTGTCCAAAGTCCTGTGTATGCTCATTCTCCCACGGGCAATTGACGAGGTACATCAGATTCCCGTTGTGATCGCGGGTGTCATGAATCATCACGCCATGCGCTTTAAGCCAAGCGGTGAGTTCTACCATCTCACCGTCATAATCGTTTTTTGTGGTGTGGGTGCCCTCTGGGCACGCAGTGGGAATAGGGAGGGGGTCCCAGTGGAGGGGTGTGGCTCCTTTGATCACAGCGCCGGGGTCGTGAGAGATGAAGCACAGGCAGTTGATGTTTTTCGGCTTGCTATCAATCTCACCGTAGCCCTGTGCTTGGCAATAAGACCTGACGGCTTCAAATGCTGCGGCGTGATCGTCAGCGGTCGCTACTGGTGAAACCTTGATCAATGCTTTTACTTTGCCACGCGGTGAACGAAAGACCAGGCGAGCGTGTGGATCTCTGCACAGGGATTCAAAGAGTTTATCAAAATCGGGTGCCTCGTCAAAATCCGCTTGAATCAGATTGGTGTGGACAAAAGGCCCTGTTCGCTTGTCACTGGACAAACAAACGGACGGCGTAAAGGCTGGTAACGCTGCCTTTGCTTTCGCTTGCATTTCTCCAGTAAGAGATCGGATTTGATTAATCTTGAGTTTCCATCCGGGATCGGTGGTCAGTTTTTGATGCAACTGTTTGATGTTGCCTGTGTGCTTGCTTTCTTTCGATTGATCACCGCGTGCAAAGAACGAAAATTGCTCTAAATGGGGAATTTCCCCACTGACTGAGGGAAAAACTGTCTCAGATTGCCCCAGGACGGCTTCATTTTGTGAATCGGGGGTATTACCCCTCTGGGAATCGTTATCGTCCTGTGTGCTTTGCGCTGCTGTTGCCTTCAGTAGCTTGTAACTTGTGTGGGCGATGCGGTTTACGCGATAACCGGCTCGGATTGTGCCGTTATCTGCCATATCCGATAGCGTGTTCAGCAAAATCGACATCTCATCGTGGTTCAGGTCTAATTGACTTTGCAGCACGTTTGACAGAAACGGCCTCTCCTGATACGCCTCCCACAAGCGATCTAAGATGTTCATGCTCAGACCTCCACCGCGTTCTTTTGCATCCACGGGTTGCTGCTGGTATCGTCATCGGCTAAGTCGAAGGGCGGGGCGTTTCTTTCCATCTCGAAGTACTCTTGCGCTTTTGCCTCGTCCTGCTCAACGCCGATCCCCTGTTGGTACATATAGCCGAGGAGGCCCATCGCGTCTGGATTGCCAAGCTCAACTTCTTTGAGCAGAGTGGGCAACCAGTTATTGAGTGTATCCTTGATGTTCATCGTTTTTCCTTCAGTATGAATCGGTTAAGCGCATCCTTGGTGCGCCGTTTATGATCATCATCATTCGCTTGCATAGATTCCCATATTCGATCCCTGAGCGAATCATCTTTAACCACGCGGCAAGCATGGAGGGCAGCGGCTTCAGGTACAGGGAAGGTCATCAGTCCCCATCTCATGCCCAAGCCTCCCGGTCGTGCGATACCGATCCGCCATCCTCGCTCGTCGCGGGTCAAAATAGTTGGCTGGTACAATCCGGATGCAGTAGCGGTTATGCGGCTCTCAATACCACCAACCTCCTCTGCGATTCGATTTGAAGCCAACATCAACTATCGTTGGCTCTTTGTTTGATCATACTTTCGGTGTAACATTGCGTGGCAATGATTGCAAACAGCGGTGAGATCAACGTCTTTCTCTCTGCCGCGGCGTTTATAGGTTTCATGATGTACAGCTGTGGCGGGTTTGCCACAAAAGCGACATTTACCGCCTGCTTTTTTGATGATACGATCTCGCTTCTCTTTCCATCGGTCCGAATCCAAGTATTGTTGATAGCCCAGTTTCGTATTTTTGCGCTTTGCGGGTTCCGCTCGTTCCGCTTGGCGGAATCCCGATGTATCAGGACGAGAATCCTCGACGCGTCGGGACTTGCGCTTATACTTTTTCTGCTTGTAAGGGCGTCCTCCGCTCATTGCTCTGTTCGCTTGTGCGCGTGGCGAATCATTATACTTTTTCATCAGTTACCTCCTCGCGGTCAATACGCTCTGCACAAAGCTCGCAGGTGGTGAAATCCCGATCCATTAAGATTCCCTCCGCTCATGATGTGTTAAGTGATCGATGTGGTTCTGGTTAAGTTTGCTCAGTTCCGATCTCACGTCCCCAATCTCGGCTCGAACATCCCGGAGGTCGATTCTCATTTCATCAATGCGTTTGTTGAGTTGTTCAATTAACGCTTTGATTTGTCCAAAAAGAAACAGCCCTTGCCCGATTACAACGGCGATTGTAAGGCCGGCGATAATCAAGTGTGATGGGCTCCAGTCTGTAAATTGCATAACTTCTCTCCTGTCCTTGATTTTGTCTCTCTTGTGTCCGCGCCCCGAAATATAGTCGTGGCGTGGTGTTAGGGCGAATTGACTATACAGATGTCCCGCGTTGTGTCCTTTTCTTTTCGCGTTGAAGTAGCCGGGGCAGCTCACGGGCTACGCACTCATCAATGACCTCAGCTACACTCCACTCCAGTTTTTCTGCGGCCTCCTGAATCTGTGTCGCAAGTTCGGCTTGAAATCGTCCTGTAATTTGAACCTTTTTTGCGCGTCGTCTTCGTGCCATGGATGCGCGTCCTCCTTTCGTTTTGAGATAAATCTATTATACAACAAAATAAAGTTGTTAGGCAAGTAAAAAAACAACTTGCTTTTGTCTTGAAATTGTCCCTCCAATCGGTTATAATAACTATAGGTAAATGAGATTACCTACAATTAAACGCTATAAGAGGGTCAAACTATGAACGCCATCAAGCCTGTGTCTCACGGGGTTCTCAGCCTCGACACGCTCTCAGAGGAGGGCAAGTTTCGCGTCGCGGTCGCCTACGATGCGCTATCTGACAACACAAGAGCGGCATACAACAAGGCGTGGAAACGTCTCACCGATCGGGGCGTGGTCATTCATGAGCTGAAAGATGCTACTCTCGCGGGTATCATCTCGCAACTGGACGCTGAAGGGCTTTCGCCTGCTACGCTCTCGCTTACCATCGCCGCGGTCAAGTGGTATTTCAAGCACCTGTTCACGCTGGTGGAGCAGCAATGGCCGGTTACGGATGCGCGGCTAATCTCTATCAAGCGTGATACGACTAACGAAGGGACCGGGCAGGTCGATGGCCTTGACTGGTCAGATGTGGATGTGGTCTGCCGTCTTGCAGCCCTTGACGGTTCGGCGCGGGGGCTTAGGGACGCTGCGATAATTCGCCTCATGAGCGATTGCCTGTTAAGGCTCAGTGAAGCGGTCGCGGTCAATGTCGAGGATCTGGACGAAAATACCTTGACGGTGCAACGGTCTAAGACTGACCAGACGGGCGAAGGAGCTACGCTCTACATCGGGGATGAAACCAAGCAACTCATCCAACGCTATCGTGAGATCGCTGGTATCATCGAGGGGGCGTTGTTCCGTAGAATCCGCAGGGGCGATCATGTGCAGGCGGGGCGTCTCTCGGTCAACGGGGCTCGCAACGCAATCAAGGACGCTGCCACACTTGCGGGTATTGAAGGCTTCATCTCCGGGCATTCCCTCCGTGTCGGTTCTGCGGTCTCACTTGCTAAGGCAGGAGCGTCGGTCATCGATATGCAGAATGCAGGCAGGTGGAAGTCGCCACAGATGCCGGCGCATTATGCTCGTGCTCAGGAGGCAGAGCGAGGCGCTGTGGCACGATACAGGTATAAGAAAGGATAGCCCTCACTAGTGATTCGCAAGGACAAATCAGCGTATAGCTATTACATGATTAGCCATCAGGAGATAAATATCTTATGTCCATTACCGCAAATATCCTCCAGCGGACATTTCAATTGTGCTTTGACAAGTACCAAGGGACCTGTTTCACTATTGATTGTGATAACCGACAATATATCGTTACAGCACGTCACATTGTAGAATCAATAACTGACTCTGCAACAATCCAGATCAAGCACGAAAAAAAATGGAAAGACTGTCCAGTTAATCTAGTTGGGCACGGTGAAGGTGAGATTGATATATCCGTATTGGCTGCGCCGATTCAAATCTCACATACTCATTGTTTACCCCCAACCACTGACGGACTAACATTTGGGCAAGATGTTTACTTCTTAGGGTTCCCCGACTTACAGCCCTCCTACGATTGGGTTAGTGAGATTGGAGAACTCAACGACAACTATCCTATGCCTCTAATAAAGAAAGCAATAATATCTTATGCAGATCCCAAGACTCATCTTTTTTTACTAGATGGACATAACAACCACGGATTCTCTGGCGGTCCTGTTGTTTTCTCTGAAGTGGGAACCCCGTATGCCCAGCTTTCAGTTGCTGCAGTTGTATCTGCATATCTCTATACACAGGAAGAAGTGTACTTAGAGAATGACAGTCCCCGTGAGCTCACATACAATTCAGGTATTATGGAGGCCTATGGAATCAAACATGCGATAGATTTGATTTCTCAGAATCCTATTGGATTTAATTTAGAGGACAAAAACATCTCTTGAACAGCCACCATCCTCAAAGAAGATGTGGATTGATGGGAGTAGAATTGTCCGATAACATCAATTATCGGACGCGCTCGGGTGTTACGGGAGCGTCGGTCATCGATATGCAGAATGCAGGCAGGTGGAAGTCGCCACAGATGCCGGCGCATTATGCGAAAGCAGAGCTGGCGGAACGGGGAGCGGTCGCAAGGTTCTTCTATGAGAAGGGGAAGTTATAACTATGAAGGTGAGAAAACTGCCGATCTGTCTGGTGAGCGAAGGGCGGGGCTTTGGTAATTGGGCGATGAGATCGCTGTTCTGCTTGCTCTGAAGGGCGAGCAGACTAGTTAGTTTGTCCACCTGTTCTCGGAGGTGATTGATCTCGGACTGCTGTAGCTCGATGGAGCGGCAGTTTTGATTCAAATGTCAAAATATGCTATAATTGTATTGGCTTTCGTGGGAGAGTTTCAGCACCAACGCACGTTGGTGTCTCCCACACTCACTGAAACGGGCGTGAAAGCCAGAAAGTCGAATCCCATGAAGAAATTTGCAAATTCAAGAGGAGATTTCCATGTCTTTTAGGCATCGTCTAGTTTGTCCCCTAATGTAGTGTTTTTCACGCCGGGGCGGTAATGGTTCGTTTTAGCCAAGAGAGTGAGACAAATGGATTTTTGTTCATTGCATTTATCAAAGATGCACGCTGTTTTCGCCCTTCCCCGTTGAAAAAGGAGGCTTTAGGTTTTCTTAGCGATTACATTGAAAATTACAGAGTAAAAAGAAATATCAGACTTCATTAACATGGAACGGTTGATAAGTTTTCTTATAGGACATTTAGGGATTCTGGAATGAAAATGGGTTACTAAAGCAATGTCAGTCTCCGATTATTACGGGGTAAAGATAAGGTAGACCTATATGAGATTGTGTCTATTTCGTGAAAAACTGAAACGTGAAATAAAAGAACTAGAAGAACTTACTGAAGGTGATAGAATCCTTTCTGATCGGATACAACCTACTATTTATTGCATTGCTGCTATGTTACGGAAGATTTCGGAGGAATTACCTAAACTTAATGACAAGATAGAAAATGTAAAAGTGATAGAAATTTCACATGAGAATAAATGGCGAGTGCCACCTAAAAATCCTAAAAATATCAAATTAAAACACCTTCTAAATTCGACACTCCATTATGTGAATCTTAGTCCATCATATTATAGTGCGTTAGTTACTGAGGTCGAAGTGTCCCGAACGCGATATATTACAATCTTATCAGATGAAGATATGAAGAAAAGAAAGTTGAGTGGACGCGAAATTCATATTAAAAATTTCATTATGGTAGCGAAACGGATAGTGGAAGATGACGAGTTGATAATAGATTGCCTTTTACCTTGTGCCATAGAACACTTGGGAGAAGTTATTGACTCAAACTCTGATGATAGTTTTCTTGAAATGAGAACAAGAGATATTTTGATAAATTTCTTCGATATTGCATATGAAATAAAAGAGGACAATTGGCTAGACGGCAAGATTACGATATTTCGTCAAAAAAACAGAAACCTTGAGAACGAAGAAATAGAATATAAAGTCTTATTAAAGAAAATCGATCACGAATGGTTTTTTAGCCATTTCAGGCAATTTCAATTTTATCAAGAGCACGGCAAGGTTCTAAAGTTGGTAGGCGAAAAAAGAACCCGTGAAGATCACAAATTGGAGCGTATCATGATAAGAGCAGAGGACTTGCTAAATGCACTATGTGCAATGGAGTGCCAAAGGAGGTGAGACAGATGGACTTTGGCGCATGGTCGCTGTTGTACGCGATAAGGTAGGCGCACGTCCCCACGCTAACCTTGTGGCGAAACTACAGAAATGGGGATTTGAAAGGAGAAAACAATGTGTGCTGAGGATAAAATGGATGCTATTCAATTACAGATTGCTATAACAACTCTTGAGATAAACAATGATATGGGCGAAAATGAGGTTATTACTCACAACTTCAGCCTACGCAATACTCAATCTCTTGAAGAAGTAATCAGGATATTACCTGAAGCAACCTCTGAAATAGTTGCTGAAGCAATCCAGAATCTCAATCGGCAAAACAACTCATAATCATCATTTATAACTGGGCAAGCCGTGTGTGGTGAAAGTCACACACACGGTTTAGAGTGGGGAAACTCCGTGAGCCGTCTACCTATGAAACTTGCCGAATGGCTGGATTATGATTTGTGCAAGTTTTGTGAGCGGAAAGAGTGATAAAGCCACAAGATAGGCGCACGTCCCCACGCCGTCTTGTGGAGAAACTTCAAGAACTGGAAATTTAGAAATAAATTGATCGATACCAACAAGGAGAGACAATGCCGACAACATGGGAATGGGAAATAAAAAAAGGTATAGATGATAATGGCAAGGTGTTTTGGTCTGGAACGTTTGAGGCGGATACAATTAGGAAAGCAAAAGAAAAGTTTGAGGATACAATTAGAGTAGAGCATAGTTCCTTGCTCCCGCGCCCGGATTCTGAGTGGGTAGTAAATGATGACAGCAATTGTATTTCAAGACAGTATTATCAACGAAGTAGCACGTTCAGCGATAATATAGATGTTTATCACCTCCCTGAATACTCCGCAATAATAGCCCCCGTTCATGTTTCATTATTAGAAATGCCTGATTATGAAGAACGTATGCTTTGGGAGGGAATTTAATAGATCTAAAACTCGTCCGATAAAAAGTATTATCGGACAAATTGAAAGGAGCGTCAAAATGACTTTGAACATAGCTGTTGTTGTTTTAATCTTAACGGCTGTTGGAGTGTCAGTAGCTGGCATAGGTATTATTCTTGCCATATACTTCCAAGTGAACAATCGAGTTAATGAAATGTTAAGATTTTTGACTGAAGACAAACTTGAAATTAACACAGAAATGAAAAATCTTGAGCGAGAAATAAAAACTGTTGATACTACATTCAGAAAATACGCAGATGATATGTCACAATATCTGACTGCCGAATTTGAAACAGTTCGCAAAGAAAGAGAAACCTTGAAACATCAAGTCAACAATCATTCAGAAGTTCTCAAGAACCAGACAGAAATTCTCAAGAGCCAGGACGATAGCATACACCGGCTGATAGCGGTGGTTCAGGAATTACAAGAAATTACAAAAGAAAATATAGAACAAATAAGAAGCCAATAAACTCGTCCGATAAAATTCATTATCGGATATGGTTCGAGACAGGAGATATGTAAAATGAACGACGAAATCCGTGAAGCCTTCTCGAAACTTGACCATGATTTAATAATTGCAGGTCGCTACCCTTGGGCGAGTATTATTAGCGAGATAAGATCAGATATTGAGACAAATGGTTACTACCGCTGGCATAAACATGAGTTAGGCATTATCTCTAAAAATCTAAAAAAGGTTAATCATCCAACATTGTCCGAGAAATTACAAAGTATCATTGATTCACTCGGCGAACCGGAACACAAGTGAAACTCGTCCGATAAGACGCATTATCGGACATTCTGAGGTTAAAAACGGGGAAATCAGAAAAACTTGATCCAGTCATAGCAAGGATCCGGGCTGTCTCAATAAGCAAAAAATATGTCCGATAAGGTATGGGGGATAACATGAATGTACAAAATAGAACGCTTTTCATCGCCGATAACCTCGACATCCTGCGGGGCATCGACTCGGAGACGATTGATCTCATCTACCTCGACCCGCCTGAACCGCCGGGGCAAATGGTCTTTGAGGGGCTGTTTCCTGACCCTGTGGACTATTCCGAAACGGAACTATCTGTGTTCCGATCCAAGGAGCATCTATCGTTTGGAAACCAAGAGGGCAAGTGCAACGGATGCCTAATCCCGTTCCATTATCGGAACATCGCTGATCGAACAGGGCATTCGGCGCTAAAAGCCTATACTTACACGAAAGAAAGGACAGCATGACAAACGAAGAATACAAAATAAAGCTAGAAGAATACAGAATATACACAGAAAGAATCAAAGCATTCGACGACAGAATACTATCAAACTCGCAGATAGTAAGCAGATCAATCCTCTACCTATCCGCAGTAGGCATAGGATTTATAATAAATTCCCCTGAGACACTAACAATAAATACATGTGTGATAAAAACCATAATAATCCTATTCGCCCTATCTATACTAACCACCTTAATCTCATTCCCAATTAGCGATATAGCCCTAAGACAAGGAATTAAAAAAATAAATAAAGAAGAAGAAACGGACTCCGCCAAAGAAGAAAACAACCCATACAAAGAAAATTTACTATCAAAAACAGTCAGCGGGCTAGCATTCTCCTCAATAGTAATCTTTCTTATTGCCATAACTATTCTATTGCTCACACTGGCACTGAACTAACAGCCTAAACCAGCATAGAAAGGTGCAAATCATGAACCGAAGAAGAATCAAAACCGTCCGACCAAAAAGAGGTGAAAGAGGTGGGGCAAAGCCCCCTCACGGAAAACCTCCCCCAAGAAAACCAATTCAACCAAAGCCAAAGCCAAAAACCAAGGGAAAGTAAGCTCATGAACTGAGCAACGCCAAAAAAATAATCCTGATTTTGTCAGAAAGCCCAAAGGAGGAACATATCCCCACGCATCCTTTGTGGCGAAACTTCAAACGATGGGGATTTGAAAGGAAGGAATACTATGGAAGACTACCCTAACAAGGGTAAATCTCTAACGGGGACAGTTGCGGAGCCATTGATTTTGGAACTTTTTGACAAACAAAAGGCTGTCCCCAAGAAAGTAATTGAAGAAAAAGTAACAGAACTTCACCTCAGCCAAGGCGGCTTGCCACAGACCTCTGAAACCTCCTATCCTGTTGTAGCGGGTTTGGACAGGTTAAAAGCAAAAGATCAGGCAAATAATCCGAAAAAGGGCTATTGGGATATTAATAGCGCCGGAATCGAAGAAGGTATTCCAGATGTTCCAGTAGCAGTTGAAGAAAAAGAAGATGTCTTAACGGTTGGGGAGGGGGCAAGTTCTGTTTATCTCTACTATTTTCCAACGTATCGTTCCTACGCAGAATTACAAGGAGACGAATCTTATCCTTGTAAGATCGGCAGGACCGATGCGAGCGATCCTAGCGCCTATATTAACAATCAAACAGGCACTTCATTGCCAGAGGAACCGGTAATAGGACTTATCATTCTAACGGATGATCCAGTTGGCAAAGAAAAGCGAATGCACGATATATTAGATACTGCTCGTCTGAGAAAGGAAGATGCGCCGGGGTCGGAATGGTTTGATACTAATCCAGAGCAGGTTAAAAACTTTTATGAACTTTTGGGATAGGAATATCCGATAATGGGGCTTATCGGATATTTCGTAAAAAGGAGGAAACATGGCGAAAGATATTGAATCCGAGGTCAGAAACATAATCAGTGAAATAGAGGAAAAAGCCGCTGACGGCAACTACATCTATCGAGGTGAACCCGAGTGGTATGAACAGGTCTCATCAAGCCTTTGGCGTCAACTCGAATCAACTTTTACCGTCCATGATAAAATTGATTACGACAAAATCCAAGAATCACATCTGAGAAACGTTCGACAATACGGAGAAAATCACCCGCCAGACGATTTTGAGCTTGCGTCTAAGCTTCAGCATGTTGGGGGCGAAACCAATCTAATTGATTTCACAACTGACCACTTAGTCGCTCTTTTCTTTGCCTGTGATGGGTCTCATAAGAAACCGGGCAGGGTTATCTTGTTGAAACAAACCGAGCAGATAAGAAATAAATACAAAATCAAGGAACCTCATCATCCGCCACATCGTGTCGCTGCCCAAAAAAGTGTATTCGTTCAACATCCAAACGGGGTTATTGAGGAAGATGATATTGAGGAAATAATATGTATTCGTCCAAGTTTCAAACAGCCGATATTAACGCATCTGCGAGAGAAGGAGTGCATCTACACGCAAAAGATCTATAACGACCTTCAGGGCTATATTAAACACCAGGAGATTCACCACGAAGCATACAGCGCATACCGCAGGGGTCAACTTGCTCGCTTTTATGGCGTTATGAGAACATCGATCGATGGCATAAACCTCGCTGATGCGGCTATCGTGCTTCTTAACACAGCGATAGAATTGAATCCACTTTTTGTCGAAGCGTATTTTGAACGTGCTCATGCTTATTGGTTGAAAGAGGATTCTGTGGATTTTGATATTGATAAAGTCATCGAAGACTTTAATCGCGCAATCGAACTTAATCCGGATCATGCCCTTACCCATTACGCGCGCGGGAAGGCATACCGTGACAAGGGCTGTGATGATCGTGCCATCGAAGACTTAAATCGTGCAATCAAACTTGATCCGGGCGATGCTTTTGCCTATACCGAGCGTGGGAAGGCATACCGTGACAAGGGCTGTAATGCTCGTGCCATCAACGACTTTGAGCGTGCAATAGAACTTGGCGACAATAGCGTTCGTGCACACCTCGAAGCGGCACAGACAAGAAGGGAGTCAGAAGGTGCGGACGAGGTTGAATCAGTAAACTGAAAGGAGAAAACATGGTATTAGACGAAAATACTCGAATAGAAAAGGTGGTTGAGGGAATACGAGAGTTGAGCAAAGGCAAAAGCGCCCACAGAGTTACTACAGTGATCGGTTTGTCGCAGATGGTTCTTTGTGACACAGTAGGAAAAAGCCATCCACTTATGGCGGTTCTTGATGATGCGCTCAAGTCTAAGGATGTAGGTCCGGCCTTCTTTGCGAGCAAAACTGTGGCAGATCTGTTCGATGAAGGTATGCTTATCAGCCCCCGGCTGGCAATCGCTCATGAGATAGAAGGGGATATTCTCGACATCGCGCAGAAACAAGTTGAAGCATCTGAGGGAAATGCTGATGCGACGCACAAGCAATTGCAGCTTGGGATTGCCGCATTTTTGGCAGGTGCCGCTTTAGAAGATGCCTTGAGACGACTATGTGACTCCAGTGGTATAAGCTACAATCCACAGCGAACATCTATATCGAGTCTGCAAACGGCACTCTACCAACCAACGAAACAAATCGAGGTAATTTCGGGGTCAGAGAATAAGCAAATAACTGCGTGGGGAGAGACGCGAAACAACGCTGACCACGGGCGATTTAGCAAAATTACCCACTCAGAGGTTCTAGCGATGGTCATTGGTGTGCGGGGATTTATAGACAACCATCTTCCCTAGTACGCTTTCTAACCAACGAAAACATGGAGAAATAGTCCGATAATTGACCATAGGACGTTCACGGATTGCGGGCGCGGTTGAATCAATAAGGAAGAAGTTGATGGAAGGAATAAATTGGACACATTGGATTATGACAGTTAGTGCTGCTATGTCGGCGATTAGCACTGGAGTGCTCGCTTTTATCACATGGCGTTATGTCCGGCTAACAAGGGAAATGCTATCAAACTCTCAGAAGGCAGACATTCAAATCTACACGCGTTTGCGGGGAGACTTTCCATGCATTTGTGTAAAGAATATAGGTATGGGAATCGCGCGGAACTTACGTTTTTCCTCCTCTTATAAGTTGCCGAATGGTCGTTCGCTTATGGAAATGTACTTCTTTAAAAATGGCCTTGGATGCCTTTTGCCCCAACAAGTAAAAGAATGTTTGCTAGGCGAGCTTAATACTTTGGGAAAACAACTAAACATCTGTGTTACTTATACAGATTCAGAAGATAAAAGATGTAGTAAGCCTCTTTGTATAAATCTTGATGATCATAGATATGATCCTTTTTTAGAGGATAGTGAAAATGTCCGATAACCCGAATTATCGGACGCTATCGGGTGTTACGGGAGCGTCGGTCATGGATGTGCAGAATGCTGGCAGGGGTAAGTCGTCACAGATGCCGGCGCATTATGCTCGCGCTCAGGAGGCAGAACGGGGCGCGGTCGCACGATACAGGTATGGAAAGGGGACGGGGTACAAATGAACGTCACTTCCGTTCATGACGGAAACACATCTTCCTGAGGATGAGCAGACTCCTTGCTCTGTAAAACTGCCAACAAGAAGCCGGAGTGGAAATTTGCAGATTGATAGGATTGTATGGCTATCACAATTTGTAGAAAAATTAGCTAGCAAACATAACGTAACAACAATGGAAGTAGAGGAGATCTTTGCCAATCGTCCCCGTTTTCGATTTGTTGCTAGGGGCAATCGATCTGGCGAAGATGTTTATTCAGTGATGGGACGAACAGACGCAGGTCGTTATCTCATTGGTTTTTTTATTCTAAAACCGCATCACCGCGCGTTGGTTGTTAGCGCGAGAGATATGGATAGGAAGGAGCGGAGAGAATATGCAAGAAAAAGATAGAAAACGAGATTCAATGCCCTCTCCCGATGCAACCCCAGAGGAGATTGGTGAATTTTGGGATGCCCACAGCCTTGCCGATTATTGGGACGAGACCCAAGAGGTGGATTTTCAGGTTAATCTCAAACTAAAACACAATCTGGTTCCGGTTGAGCGTGAAATCGCCGAGCAGATTAACGCACACGCAACGGAACAGGGAGTCTCGGCTGAAAAATTGGTAAACTTCTGGCTTAGAGAAAGATTAAAGAGGATTACCACAAGCCAATAAGCAAGGAAAATTGGTACAAATTGTCAGAACTAGGATTATCTGGATAAACGAGCGTTTGTGTAAGCGGAGGCGCTCATCGAGGAGATGTCGCTGATTCTCGCCCTACAAGATGAGATCTGATGTGCCTTGCCCGTCGTCAGCCTTGACCAATACACACTGGACTGCTCACCCTTTAGCGATGCCTTTGCTTTTCGTCGTTAGGGGCAGTGGTCGAGGCTTGGGAAGGTCGTAATAGAATCGAAAGACGGGCGGGTTGGGGGCTCTCCACCTTATCGGTCGGGGGCTGTCTCAGTCGAAACTTGCACAGGCGATGCGTGTGTCTCGGCGGACGATTGCATACTGGAAGGCGTCGCGCTTTATGCCGTCGGATCTACACCTCTACCAGATGGCTATCGCGTTCTATGTACCGGTGGAGTGCTTCCTACGTCACAAGCGGTTGGGGCGTGTGCCTCGTTAGACTATGATAGTTTATGATAGTGCAAAATCGGCGCAAACCCGCATGGTTATTCAGGTGTCCAGTGTGGATCAAAAAGTTGGCAATATTAGCAATGCGAAATCGGCTGGAAGGCGCATTCTAATCAGGTTGGGTTGGCAATGAATGAAAAAAGTGGGGAACGTGGGGAACGCGAAAACGGCGCAAACCCGCATTCTAACAAGAAAGAGTGGGGAATGAAAGAAAAAGAGCGGTTTAACGCGGAGCTACTACGCGCTCATCTTGAGACGGCGAACTTTTCACAACGCCGCTTGGCACGGTGGGTGGGTGTTGATCACAAGACTGTAGCGAATTGGCTTCGGGGCGGGATGCCAGGGCGCGAGAACCTCCGCAAGTTGGGGGAGGTCTTTGATGTGGACCCTCATGACTTCCTCGCCGATCCCTTCGATATGCTGTTCTCGTGGTGCATGACGCTGGCGTATAAGATCTTCCTGATGGAACGGAATGGCGATCTTGAAATCAAGGTCACATTATCCGGGTTGGTTCAGCTCATGTCAGCGTTGGGCGTATTTGACAGGCCACCTGAGCAGGATTTAGACCTGCCGGAGTCCACTTTACAATCATTGCTGCCGTCGTTGGAAGCGCGCGCGCGGGCGGAGGCAGAGGTGATGGCACTTTGTGACGAGAATTTCATTAAGAACTTCGTCGCAGAACACCGCGACAAGATAGAAGCGTTGCTGGCAGAAGATGTGGAGATGTGAGCTTTCACACCCTCCAGTGTCGTCCTTTGGAAGCACATGCCCTGTAGCCCAACGAAAGGGCATTGTGCATCCCAATCCCTTTAGACTGAGGACGGGTTATTTCCTGCGTAGGAATGTGAAGAAACGTCGTTTGGGCTGAGGCGGGGGGATCATCAGGAGTTCATTCTGCTTCTGCAGACGGGTGGAGAGTTCCAGGAGCTGGGCGTTCTGGCTGTGAGCTTCCTCCAGCTGGGATTTCAGGTCGCGGTTCTGTGCCTCGAGGAGAGCTACGACTTTGGCGGGGGTATCATTATCTGTCATTTGACTGGTGTTGACAGGTTCATCTGACAGGGGATGGGTGCCATTCAGCTTCAGATCCCCGTAGACTCGGACGAGTTCAGCTGTATCAAACAGATTGCGTCCGTTGTGGTCCTTTTCTGATGATACCTTGCCTGTTCGCATATGGCGGCGGAGGGTGCTTTCGGAGACGGGTATGATTTTGACAGCTTCAGATAGGGTGATTTTTGCCATAGGTCATCGCCTTTCATTTGATAGAGAGTGAGGGTGTCACAACTATGTCATCATTAAACGAGGGGAGTGGACTGGTGGTTGCATGAAACCGTTGGGGTCATAATAGTTATGAGAGGAAAAGGGGGTGTTCTGACGTTTACTCGGTGGGTTTGCAGGGCGTAGATCGGGGGTGTCAATCCCAAAGTTTGGGATTTAGGCAGATCTGATGCCGGCGGAATTGTTCGCGTCGGAATACATCAGAAAATGGGGGAGGAATCGCCAGAAAGGAGGCGCTTCACACGGGACCCGTTTGGGCAGGAGGAATCGGGGCTCACCGTGCAACCGAGTCAAGATAACAAGACGGCTTTACCAAAATTGATTGCGATACTTTGGGACCAAGATAATCTGATCGCTATCTTCAAACACGATGGCAAACTAAACACCGTAGGACGTGGAGCGCAGGTCGCCGGTGTAACTATCGTCAAGATTGAACCGAAACAGGTCACTATCGAGCGGAATGGGAAAAAGTATCCCCTCCGCCTGTGGATGCAGAAAGGATTTGCACCAACATCGAAGGACTTTTAACCTTTTGCATTTTGTTGCGCCTTATCTTGATGTTAAAAAGCGATATTTATCGGGCCAACCCACAGATCCGATAACTTACCTGCTGCGTCTAATCTTTCTTTGCCGATTAATCTTTGACGCAGCTTTCCGAGCCGCCGCCGCCGCTTGTCCCAATTCAACACCTTTTTTGATTGCCCGTAACTTCTTAGACCCAGGCACCAAACCAGACCAACGCTCAAATGGAGAAAGCGGATCGCCTGTCACTAAATCCGATCCAATGACAAACTCGCTAACCCCTTTTGCATCGCCGATGATAGGTGTAACGTCGAGAACAAACGACGCTATGTCGTTAGAGTAACCCTTGATACCGTGCTTCCCCTCACTAGCTGATCGTTTCGTTATACGACTTGGCGGATCAACCAACTGCGGGGCGTTCTTTGAAGATCTGCTTCGTCTCAATGGTAAGACATCACCTGACGAATCAATCGACTTCAGGCGGTTGATTCGACCATCATCGTAACCGTTGAGGTTATCAACAGTCAGCCGGGGTTGAGTGCTCGCTGTGGAATAGACCACTATCGAATACTCTGCCTTCGTCGTCTTGTTTCGCTTGCCGGAGTTATCACTGCTCCCTCTCTTAGAACTTCTCACTTCAGTCAGATTCGACTCAGATAAAAACCGGTGTTTAGAAGCCGCGCAACCACTGGTTACCAGCAGAACGATACTGATGAGAAAAACAAAAAGCACTCGCATCATTTTTTACCTCCTAAGTAATTTCGGCTAAGTAATTGGACATTGGACAAACGTGCTTCTCACACCCGCGCCTTCTCTGGATTTTGGGAGTTGGATTGTCCAGAAACTTATTTTTGGGTATTTTCAACTTCAGGTAAGTTTTTGGACAATCGAAAAGAAATCGCTAAATTAGAGGTCGGATGGGTATTGTGTTCTTTGAAGAACAGATGCACCACCGCCTCTAAAGCGGTTTAGGGAGTTTGCTGATGACCCGTTGAATTTCGCCGAGTTCCGAGTCTGATAAGGGGTGAACGTGTTTTGCTAGTTTCATCATATCCTTCCTCTTAAAGTCAAGGGGGTAACAAGAAGGATACTATTTTCAACTAGCATTGTCCAGAAATTAATCTGAAATCACTTAGTTACTCCGGGGCGATAACGTGAATAACGTCTTTCAAGGCTTAAAGGCACAGCGGGAGTTATCTCCCCATACCCAGCGGCACTTTACCATGGGTAATACAAGCGAACTGCAAAAAAAGTGGTAGGATTAGGCAGCTATGGCGGAGCCCCCTCCGTGAAGGTCTACAACAAGGACAAAAATTTGAACGCCTCAATGACAACCACTGAACACGGGGGCAGGATTAATGTTTTTAACAAGCAGGGGGATCCCCGTGCAGGAATGGGGGTCAATGAATGGGACAGGAATGGCTATCGCTAGTAGAGAAACGGGTGGGTTATTCGGGGCTTCCAATGAGCCGGGTGAAAAGACTTCCGATCTTGCTGGTGAACGAAGGGCGGGGATTTGGTAATTGGGCGATGAGATCGCTTTTCTGCTTGCTTTGGAGGGCGAGCAGGCTGGTGAGTTTGTCCACCTGTTCTCGGAGATGATTGATCTCGGACTGCTGCAGCTTGATAGTTTCATCAGGCGAGTGCACATTTTGAGCATTTTGTCTAGACCCGGTGTCTAGTTCGATGTGCACATAGATACGCTTGCCTCGGCGCATGGCTTTGAGTTTTCCCGCCTTTATCCGTCGGCGAATCGTGGTTTCGGTTACGCCGAAATGTGCAGCGGCTTGTTTAATAGACATTTGTTTATACGTTTGAGTAGACATAATGTCTAGTCTACGATAGATTTTAGGTTTCAGTTTTTCGATTACGCCGTCTGTGCTTTGCCCTCTGGTGCCTCGGTGGTCGGCAGAGACAGTCGAAAGGTTGCAAGCGAGAATAGACCAGTTTTGGAGTGGTTCAACGGGGGCCAGTGCTTTCCCGTTAGTGCTTGTATGTTCGGTATTCACAGGTGGTGCCTCCTTTGCGAAATGCTGCGAAAAGTATAACACGGTGTCGGTAAATTATGCGTAGTTTTACACGGATATATGAAAATTATGCACTCAGGTCGCACGGCGCTCAGTGACGTCTGTGACGGATGGCACGGTTTTGGCGAAATCAAGCTATAGTTAGCGCGGTGGGCGATCACTGACCGATGAAAGTTTTACCGACGTTACCGATGTGCTAAAAGTCACAAATCAAGCTATCGTTGGCTTGGGGGGCGATCTTTACCGATGAATACCGAAAAAAAGTTAGAAATTCATAATGCTTCATAATGTGAAATTGCTTGAGACCCGCATGGTTATCGGTTTGTGTTCATAATGATGAGAAAAAAGAATTGTGGGTAGACTGTTAGTGAGGGCCGCCGATACTGCCGATGAAAACTGTGAGATTTACACCTTATATATGGAAAAACCGGCGATGAATGACGAAAAAATGCGCTCAGGTGTGGCGGCGTAATGATTGAGGATTACCGATTACTTCACCACTGTAATCGGTGATTAACGTCGAGAACTGAATCTCGACCTATAGTAGACTCAACGTTGCGATACATATATCCAAATGCAAATTTTTTCGCCATTGCCCAAAACACGGCGATGAAAAATTACACATAACGATTGTAACCGAGAAAGAAACTTACTTTCCAGCAAAAAAATCGCAGGTGAAAGCACGGCGCGGATTCCGTTCTGCGTGGATGCCACACAAAAGATGGCAATGTGTAGATATAGGCTTTTCATCTATGAATGAAGGAGAAATCTTAATGAATGATCGTATTGATAAAAGAAAGGTGAGTAAATACCTTTACGGAATGGCAGGTCGTGCTGGCGCCTTCTGCGTGGACGGAGACATGCGGCGCGAACCTGAATATATCAAGGCAGAATGGTTGTGGCTAACGCTAGAACGCTCAGAGTTAGAAGCCCTTCTTATGCCTATAGAGGAGAATATGATACATCCATGCGGTTCTGTTATACAGTGGAATACATATTGTAGAATAAATGAACGGGCGTATAAGCGGGAGTATCTAAAATCTGATGAGTGGAAACGTAAAAGGGAGGCGGTTATGCGACGCGCCACGAAATTATTTCCGGTCCTCAGCACTACTGTAGACAGAAATGGACGTGAGATTCAGTTCATTGATTTGGAACGACGACCTATCTGTGAAAATGACGGATGCACAGACAAAGCGACACAAGTGCATCATCTTACTTATAGGCGGATAGGCGGAGAGCGGTTAAGCGACCTGAAAGCATTGTGTCCAAAATGTCATGTAGCTCTGCATCGGGCAAACTAAAAGCCTGTATCTACACAATCCCAAATAACACAGATGAGTCTCCATTAGGGAAAAAACAAAGGCATCACCAAAGGGGGGTTAGTGTCTATGCGACCTTTGGCATAAGCCAGCAGGATTGGTGACACAACCCCCTTTGAAAGATTGTTCCTTGCGGTTGTTCACCGCCACTTTCGGTAGAGGCTGCTCAAGTGGCTATCCATTGGTCAACGCGCAAATATCTTTAGGACAAAGCCCTGTTTGATGTGCGGTTTGTGGCTCGTGTCAATTCCAGCCTCACGAGTAGCGCGAAACTCGGCAAAACCACCTACCCAATCTTTAGCCTTATTGTCCTCGTGTTGAAACCTCGCACCAGAGAAGCCTGCGTTAAACTCAGCCACGAAGCCAGACTCCTCACGTTTTATCCGCCCACCGATGTTTGTTTCGGGTCCCCAATGGGTGTACCACGTCGGAGGCGAGGGGTAGTAAATATCGGTATGCGCCGAGCGCGGTCTCCCGAATTGGTCATGAACAACAGACATGCCCTCCGGCTGAGCAAAGTAGAACTGGACGGGGCGCGTGAAGTTTCTATCAGGGTTGTCTATCACAAAGAGAAACTCTTTACCGTCTATGTAGGCTTGTAGAAGTATCGCTTCTGTGTCAGGTTGAACGTAGAACTGATGCCAGTAGTCTTGCCTTACGTCACGCTTTAGGGTTGCTAGTAGCTCCCAATTCCCACGATCTTGTAATAGAGCCTCCCAATTCGCAGGCGGAGGGGCGACGGGTGACGCTTCAGGTTCAGTATCATCGGTGAAATAGTCACAGCCAAGGAAGACGAGAAGGCACAGCGTCAAAATCAAAAAGATTTTCATGATGGGGATCCTTTCCTTCAATCCCAAAGTGTTTTGACTTTGCTTTCTTTCGGCTTAGGTTTCCAAATGCCTTTTTCGGCGATTTTGGCGATGGACTCATATTGCGTAAAGAGTTCTAAGAACGCAAAAGTTGGGTTAGTCCAGACAATGCCGTATCCCTGCCTGAGCATCTCTAAGTTGACAAAAAGACCGTCGGGTGCCCGAAAAAGGTAGACCTGACTTTTGCTACCGCTGCTATCAAAACGAAGATAAATATGCTCACCGAGTAAAAGGCGTTTTAGGAATTCGTCGGTATCACCGTCCCGTGCCCGCACGCCCATCAAGGTGACATTCTTGAGCGTCCCGTTCATGTCTATCTGGATATAATGTTGATCCCCCCAGATTTTTTTTACAGGGTATGCTGTCTCTGGAGAAAAGTCATTGACAGGATAAGGCATCAATCCCGGGCCATGATAGTGGTATTCCCCGGTTTTGCGATTATAGTGTCCACCGCTGCTATCCGTGCCACCGCTGTGAGATAACACTCCACCTCCATCGAACAGTAACACCAAAAAAATTATCACAACAAAAAAAACTAAACCTAAATATCGAAACATTGTAGGACTCCTTTTATTTTTTTAGTTAGATTCAGTTGGGCGAAGGGTGTGGAAATCCCCACATCGCTATTTCCACACGATTATTCATCACGATTAACCCCCTCTATAAAACTTCGCAGATGCTTTAACTCCTCTTTTATATCCCGCCGTATCGCATTTAAGATGCGATAGTAGATAACCACGATAATAAGTAACGCCACGATGAGGATTATTGGTATAGGGTCTATTGTGAGTCTCCTTTCAGCCCCCTTTTCATCGGGGAAAAGCACGGGCGCGCGGCGGGGTGTTTTTTTCTGTGGCACAGGCAAAAGCACAAGCCCCAGCGCATGTGTCCTATTAACAGCGTCTCTCGATAAGCACCGTCGGGACCTTGACAGATAAGACAATTCTGTTGAAAGATACTATAAACGTCTTGGGCTATCTGTTGTTGGGAATGAACATTTTGAGAAAGGATAATCAATAAGCAGGTGGGGGCGAGGAGATACTGTTTATGGGTGCTAATCAGAGCCAAGACGAAATAACGCTTAAACGGCGTTATTCCCTCCTTACCGCCATCGGCGTCAACCGAAAAAAAAGGGGCTGCGTTTTAGGGATAATCCCGAATCGCGCAGCCCCTTTTTATTCAGATTGAAACTAACAGCGTAAAGGGTTATACTATGAAAGATTGTTAGATTCGCGTCTAACAATCACGAAGCGATTCGAGCTCGGTTCTCGTTTTGCTTCAGGGGGCTTCGAGCCATCAACTCGGAGTCCCCACAATTATCTATCTTATACTATACACCCGCCTTTGTCAATATCTTTCTTGCGTTTTACCTCGCTTTCCCATAGAAGAATTGAGCCATGGCTCTATCTGCTTCGATAACTTCTGGTATCGCTTGAGGGGGCTATCTACTATGCTTGACTGAATCAGTTCTTTCGTCTCGGTGCCTGATAGCCAACCTAGTCCTGACCTTTTATCAGGGGGGGAACTCTTGTCAGGGGGACTTATGAACGTGCTGCCTTGATCGGTTTTCACAAGCGGAAGCCACTCGCACAGCCATGCCATCTCGTCGCTTATTTCATTCATATAGTGATGTAGGTTGTGATACATTTTTTTTACCTCAAAATCGTTTGTGGTTTTTTATAAATCATCACAACGTTTTGTGCGTTCTTCCTTTGTGAGCCGGTAACGGGCACCCCCTTTATCTAAAGAAAGACGCCGGATGCGGGCTTCACTCAACAACTTATCCAAAACCCAACGCACCAACGGGTAGCCAAGCCCTGTACGGGAGGCAGGTATCCCTAATCTCCTACTAATCTTTGCCGTCGGAAGCCACACCTCCTTCTCATCATCACTATGCGCTGCTTCATGCAAAACGTCTAATACCGCCTCCTCAAGATAAAATATACCAATCCGAGCGAGCTGGTCATACTCTAACCTGTGAAAAAAGGGCATCTGATTCTCCTTTCTTTCACCTCAAAATCGCTTCGATATCGTAAAATCATGGGATTGTGCAGATACAGGCTTTTAGTCTGCCCGATGCAGAGCTACATGACATTTTGGACACAACGCTTTCAGTCCCCTTTTCATCGGGGCAGCGGTTGAAACGATGTTCACGGATGCGCTTGAGTTCGGGCGAATCGGTCTTTCAGTCCCCTTTTCATCGGGGCAGCGGTTGAAACCCACCGTTTCATACAGGGCGTCGACCGATTCGTGTACTTTCAGTCCCCTTTTCATCGGGGCAGCGGTTGAAACCAAGACAACACTGCGATTTATCCTCTTTGCGTGTCAACCGCCTGTCTTATCCTGTATTGAGAATTACCAAAAGGGGCAGGGTTTTTTCGCAAATTGCCCGCCTTTTCCCGCGGAGATGTGATTTGCGAATCACTTTGGGTATCTTTCACATAAACTGCCGGAATTGCCGAGATTGATAGCCTCCGATCGTTGTCCGTTGTATGTCCCAATGTTGGACGAATTATACGGCGGCGAATGCCAGTAGAAGGTAATGACACCTTCGACGGCATCGCCCGCTTTCTGCACCACGGTCGAACGGAGTAGGGTCATAATTATCGGCACAGAACTATTCCGATTCGTATCTCGCCGGGTAGCTGTGTGGGTGTCTCTCTATCGGAGAGGATCGCAACCAACTCATTACAGGCACTAAAAAAAACGCAATCAGAAACACGACGACAGCCAATAGTGTGATTTTCTTTAGGTAACCCATGTGGGTATTGAACCTCCTTAATTTATGGGCTAAGCAAATACGTCTTTTTTTCGCCCTTTATGATGTAAGCACCACGGTCGTCTTCACGCAGGCGGTAAGCTTTACCTTGATAAGGACCATCAAGATATACAGCGAATACAACATGCTTTTCATCTTTCTGTGAGTCCGTCATATTGTCCCATTCTACATTGAGTTCACCATCTTCAAATGAATCAGGTAAACAGTTCCAGCCCATAGCGTAACCGTCTGGACCCCCAAAAATCTCATCGAGGTGATAACAAGCAGGTTCCATTTCTAATCGGGAACAGCTGATGATAAAACTAAACAGGAGTATCAGGATAAATCCTTTCATGAGAATCGCCCAATTGAAGGTAAAAACACCTTGAGTTTTAGTCTTTGGTTCACAGTGCGCCTAACAGTCTTGGCTGACGCCTCGAAAGGCTACGGTTGTCAAAAACATCCAGAACTATTACCAGCCATCGCCCGAAATGTTGACCTGCGCTGCACGTTCAACGATAACGATAAAGCCTTGCCCCTTTCTAACCTCAATATCACCAGGATCGCCGGCGCGACCGACCAGTTTAAACTCGCCACCATCGGTCAGGATAATCGCATGAGCGTTGCCATTTATACCATCGAGCGTGTACAAATCGCTTACCCGGTGTATCCTTTGATCTCTTAACGGTAACCCAAAAAGGTTAAGTCCTTGGTAAAGGGGAATCTCATTGATCAATAGCGGGATGCCGTTCAAACGCACCGAGACGGGGACCGACATACCGACCACAATCCCCATCTCAGCGGTCAATGCCCTGTCGCCTAGCCCCGCTCTATCGGCAGCACCGAAATAAGCGTACCAAGCGTGCGCGCCGGGATTATAGGTGACGATGAAGTTGACGGTCGATCCACCTAGTGCGTCGTAGAGATCCCCGATCGTAATAATGGGTTTTGTAAGCCCGTCTACGGTTGTTACTTCCAAAGGGATATGAATCAGACTCAGACCCGCAGGCAGCGCCAACAGATATTCTGCAAGCACCGGCTTGAGGTTAGAAAAGTGGACTTCAACGCCTCTACCCTGAAGCGCGGGGATGTAGATCTGGACCGAATCCGTGCTGAGCGGGTTTTCACTTACATTGACCTCCTCGCCCCGTCCGAACCCGCTATTGGTGACTAATGGCGAGATGTCAAAGATGTTGTTGTTCCAAAGCCTCACAGAGAACAGGTTGGTCAGCCCGCTTAAAGCCGAGATGTTTCTGATATTGTTAGTTCCAAGTTCTAAGATGACTAGGTTGGTTAAGTGCGCTAACGGCGAGATGTCGCTTATCTGGTTCCCTTCAAGGTCGAGCCGGGTAAGCTGGGTTAAGTCTCTTAGCGGCGTGAGATCCGAAATCGAGTTGCTGTTGATAAAACGACCCTCTAACGCTACATACGCATCACCCAAATCGAGTCGCGCTAAGTTCACTGCGGCTTGAAGCCCTGTCAGATCAGTTATCTCTCGGTTCGGGGCACTCAGCTCCGTCAAGGTTGCCATCTCCGCTTGACTGATCGGTGCACCGCCCGGTTTACCAAGTGCGTCCTCGACCGCATCGCGGAGGTTCGGATCAGCGATATTGACAATCTGAGCAAACGCAAAGCCGAACCCAACTGTTAGTATGGAGATGTTTATTAGCAGTAACCGTAAAATCATAAAATATCCCTAGGTGTCTCCTAACCTACTGCGATTTGGTGATTCACTCAAAGACCTGAAGTTCGCTGTCCTTGACAATCAATACAACTGGGTCATAGACCGGGTCCCCGACAGCGTTAAAGGAAAACTTGCCTAGAATCGTATCGAAGTCTTTGACCTCCGCCAATGCGTCCCGAATCGCCGTTGCATTGGTGGATTGGGCGTCTGAGATCGCTTTTGCCAAGATATAGACAGCGGCATACGGCTGCGCCGCCCAGACGCTCGGTTCCATACCGAATTTCGCGGTGTAATTCTGAACGAAGGCTTCATTGCCCGGTGTATCGGCGGTGCTGACCCAGTCGGTAAAAGTGATTGCACCCTCGGCGGCATCGCCCACCTCTCGGATTTCATCGACGGTCAGAACGAGACTAATAAAGGGAATCTCAGAAGGAATCCCAAGCTGACGCCCTTGGGTCAGGATCTTAATCACCCCTATCTGTTGTGCCGACACAAAGATGGCCTCCGGATTGGATTCCTTGATGCGCGTTAGTTGTGCCGAAAGATCGGTATCACCGGTCTCGAACGTTTCCGAAGCCACTACCTCAATGCCGCTATCAGCGAATGTCTTTTTGAATCGCGCGTCACTATTCGCAGAGAAGTCATCGTTGCTCTCGGCGATCGTCGCTACCTGCTGGTATCCGAGTTTCTCCTGAGTCACCTTGACCCCATCAGGAATCAGCATCTCTGTGCTGTGACTTGCCCGGAAGATAAAATCGCCAATCTCTGTCAAGCCGGGGGAGATGACGACGGGACTGAAAGCCACAACCCCATTTTCCTGCGCGATCGGGAAAACCGACCGGGCGACCGTTGATGTCCAGACACCGATGATGACAGGGACTTTGTCACCATGAATCAGTTTATTGAAAGCCGCAACAGCACCTTCAACGGTGCTCTGGTCGTCCTCAATGATGAACTTGAGTCTTACATCGCTGAGTTGTGAGTTGTTGATCTCTTCGACCGCCATGTTAAAGCCGTTTTCCATCACTAAAGCACCGGGACCGAACTCACCGGGTCCTAGATGTCCCGTCTGGGGTAAGACGACACCGATCGAAATCTCCCCACGGAGCCCTTCCATCTGGGGCGGTGTGGGGAGGAGGAGTTGCTCGATCTGTTCACAGGCAGAAAGCCCCGCGATCAGCATAACAATGGTTAAGACAAATGCAAAAGGGGTGAATCTTTTGATAGTCATGTTGAATCTCCTTTTTTTAAGGTTAAAAGTAGATGAAACTACTCGCCCTAATGTAAACGGCAAGCGTGTTGGCGGCAGTCAACCCGCCACAAGCGAGGTCAACGAATACACCTATACAAACCAAACGACTTTTCATTGATAAATCCTCCTTAATCAAAGTTGGCGGCAGTCAGTCTCTGCATTGACAATCACAGGAGACTCAAAAACCCCAGAGGAGATTGTCAGGCTGACTGCCATAAGATCCGTCAGCTTTTTATCGCGGCTCGGACTTTTTGCGTTTTTACTGCACAGAGTAATTATCCAATAACCTCTCCAGTTCAACTACCATGTCGCCCCCCTGCTCCCAGAGGGTTAGCCGATTCTTCCCCTCAATCGAATTTTCTCCTTTATTATTGACACAATTTCCACATTCAGCCTACAGAATCACACATCAACCAAGCAACAGCAAACCAAACGAACAATGCGATTAAGCCAAAAATTGTTTTGTTTTCGCAGTTCTTCTCCTGTCAGTATTAGTCCTTCCCTAACTCAGACCAATAAGAAAATAGGGCGCTAATAGCCCCTAGCATTAGCACCACGATTGGCAGCGATTTCTGTAACTCCGCCAATTTATCCCAGAAGCCTATGGTTGCCACTACTAAAATCAGACACAACAGCCAACGCATCAATTCACCCCTCTTCCTCCTTCAATTCTATCGCGCCCACCCCCAGAACACAAAAACGAAAAAGAGCACACCCCATCCCTATACCGACTTGATTTGCGAAATATCCAATAATTCAGGTTATCGGACGATTTCCCAATCTGCCTCACTCTTTTATCTTTACATACAGAGCGTTGATCTGCTCCATTAGTGAATGAATCATCTGCCATGAAATGACCAATTTCCCCGGTTTAAGATTCCAGATTTGCGATAGCATTTTGAGATGGTTTAGATCTGCCTGTCGGATGTCAGATTTTTCATGAATAATACTGTTCCTTATGTGGCGAATATCTCCCATCAAGTCACATTCCACCTGATTCCTGGATATTGATAAGGAGTCAGCAATTTTATATCGGAAATTCTCGTCCCACAGATGATATACAAATACAATAAACTGGTTGGACAGTTGGCTCTCAAAGTTTCCCCCTGTCTTCAACATTTCAAGGAGGTCTTTGTGCAGAATGCTGCTAGTTGTCGAGTTTCCAGGGGATTGAGGTTCATCGGCAGCGGGATTTTGTGTTCCAAAAAACATCGTGTTATCTTTACTGTTTTCAAAAATATGCTTGTGAGATTTCAGCCACTGGTCTTTTGCCATCGTTGCGATAACAAAAATGATCTCTTGCTCATAGCAATAACTGCGAAATTCCTCAATAAACCTCATCGCCTTAGATGCTTCATATAGTGAAATGCTTTCCGGATATAGTATCCTGCATCGGAATTTACCGCCCTGCCAGTACAGATCAGATGAGTTGTGGTTTGTCATGATAAAGTGCTCCTTTCGTAATGAGGTGCGACTCGACCAGTTCCTGCATCTTTCAAAAATGCCTCCCTCAAGGGACGATAGGATTGCGGTTCAAGTATTTCCTCCGCACTTGTCGGATATTCCGATGTGACGGATAGGCTTCCCACCTGAACCCTTTTTCCAGATCGCTATCGTCTGGTGCTCCGAATAAGGGTTTCACTGTTTGGGCTTCTTTTAATGCCTCTCTGCCGGTTTCAGCATCAACGATAAAGTTTAGCTGAGAACCATTTGATAGAGTAACTCTCACATGCCAATCTTGCTTGGTCACAACTTCTGAAACCATCACCATCACGATCTCCTTTCAAATCCCCATCTTTTGAAGTTTCTCCACAAGGGAGGCGTGGGGAGGTGTGCCTCGCTTGGGACTTTTATCCGATAATCGAAATTATCGGCATATTTCCAAGTTTCAATCCCCTGACCATGAAGGATTAAGGTCCGAAGCGGGATTATTTGTGAGGTTTTGCTGATCGCTTCCATCGGCATTCATCACGTAGATTTCAGCGTTCCAGTCCCTATTAGACTGAAAGGCAATCTGTTGTCCATCGGGAGACCATGAAGGATCCGCGTCCCAAGCGGGATTATTTGTGAGGTTTTGCTGATCGCTTCCATCGGCATTCATCACGTAGATTTCAGCGTTCCAGTCCCTATTAGACTGAAAGGCAATCCGTTGTCCATCGGGAGACCATGAAGGATACCCGTCATAACCGGAATTGTTGGAGAGTCTTTGGACATTCCCCCCATCGGCGTCCATCACGTAGATTCCCCAGTTCCTGTCCCTCTCAGACTCAAAGGCAATCCGTCTGCCGTCGGGAGACCATGAAGGATAAAGGTCATGACCGGAATTTTTGGTGAGTCTTTGGACATTCCCCCCATCGGCGTCCATCACGTAGATTTCAGTGCCCCCGTCCCTCCTAGACACAAAGGCAATCCGTCTGCCATCAAAAGACCATGAAGGAGCGTAGTCCATATCGCGGTGATTGGTGAGTCTTTGGACATTCCCCCCATCGGCGTCCATCACGTGGATTTCAAAGTTCCCGTCCCTATGAGACACGAAGGCAATCCGTTGTCCATCGGGAGACCATGAAGGCTGCCCGTCAGAATCGGTATTATTTGTGAGTCTTTGGACATTCCCCCCATCGGCGTCCATCACGTAGATTTCAGGATAGCTCTCGTCCCGCGTAGACTCAAAGGCAATCCGCCCCTGTGCCTCAACTCCGACCTGAATCTCAACATCTATTGAATGACTGACTCTCGGATTTATACCATCGTTGACATGCACCGTAATTTTCGCCGAGTCCGCATCTTTGGGCACTTCCCACAGCTCGATGTCCGTCGTTTTTGAACGCAGTTTACCTGTGTCCACTTCCCATGTATAAGTCAATGGGTCGCCGTCTACGTCATGAGCAACTACCTGTAATTCGACTTCATCACCTTGATGCACCTCCGACGGAATCACAATTCTATCAATCACAGGCGGTTTATTCGGTTGTTCATCACTCCTACAACCAACAAGCATCAACCCAACTATCAGAATCAAAACAAATTTCAACATTATTAATCTCTCCTATCACGAATCGTGGCGCGTCAGGTGGTCGATATGGTTCTGGTTAAGTTGTCGTATCGAAGCATCCATATCAGAAAAGCCCTGATTCATATCTGATCTCACTTCCGAGATTTGTTTGGTCATCTCCAATTTCACCGTTTCGATTTGATTGTCGGTCTTGTCTTGGCGTTGTTCAAGCCGTTGGGTCCTCATTTTTAGGCTGACCAATATCACTATCAGCTGCACGCCAAACCCCAACAACGTGATAGCGACCAGCAGCGTGTGGCTTGGCGACCCTGCTGAAAAGTCCATTTCAATCTCCTTTGCTACGCGCTTTAATCGCTGCCGTTTATTTTCGCAAATACGAGCGTATTCCGTAATTCCCCGGATGCCGAAAGCGACTCATTGCGGAACGTGCCTTCCAATTTGAAGTCTAACTTTTCGGCGATGCGCCGGCTACGGACGTTTTCCGAGGAACAACGAATTTCCACCCGTTTCGCCCCAAAGGTTTCAAACGCAAACTTCGTTATCGCCTGCGTTGACTCGGTAACATAGCCTTGACCCTGAAACCGCTTTCGACACCAATAGCCTATCTCAAACTTCGGGATCTTCCAGTCTATCCGATGCAAACCGCTGGACCCAACCATCGTGTTTGTGCCTTTAAGAAAAAGAAACAGCGTCAGATCCTCCCGTGCCAAAAATTGATACTGTGCACGGCGGACAAACGCCTCGGATTCCTCCAAACTGGGTATCTGCTGCGCCCACGGCAACCAGAGCTTGAGGTCATCGAAGGTTTCTCGAATCGCAGCGTTTAGTTCAACGCCGTCGCCTGCACGGGGAGCACGGAGCGTTAAGCGGTCTGACTCAAATGATTCAGCAAAATCAAGCAGTAAAGCGTTCATAGCCTGCCTTCCCATTCTTTCTAAAAAATTACAATGTTGATAGCCAACTCCTTACGCCTCACCGGCGTCGAGTATTACGCACACGGACGCGGATTTTACCTGGATCATCAAGGGGCATCGTAACACCCGCGTTTTTGGCTCTGGTCCGACCTGAGACTTTGTAGGTTCGGTTGTTGTGGGCTCTGGTAACGGGATCATAATAATCAGTAGTTACTATGTATTAGAAAACAGGGTCACTTCAAAAGATGATCCTTCCGGTGGAGCGAGGTGTCCGGCACGGTGTACCGTTTCCCGTTTGTCGCCTCGGTGATATTGTTCTGGAATCGCTCCGGTTCGATTCTGCGAAAAGGCAGAAGTGTCGGCACCCCGATGACGTTGACCTGTATCGCAGCATCACGGCAGACTTCGATCGCCTGTGCGGCGGTATAGCTTTTGCTTCGGGCACTACTAGAAAACTCATCGGTCACGACAAACAGCACAAGTTTCCGATCCGCCGGCGTTTGGAGCTGGGGGACCCCCTCCACGATCGCATCTAACAGATGTTCATCGCCTTGCCTCGGTCGCCGAAACAGCCGCTTGACCTGATTGGTCGTTAAGGGCGGTTTCGTCGTCAGAATGGTGCTTTGACCACCGCCCAACTGTGCCCAAAAACGGATAACGCCAAACCGATAATCGAGGCGATAGCGGTCCAAAATCTCGACCAAATTATCGAGCCCGACGCAGACCGCGTCCACTTTGTCGTCCATACTTAAACTCGAATCGTAGATAAACACCAGATCTATCGGCACGTTTACGGTGTCAGCGATATGTTGAGCGATCCACTTAAACATCTCGTCAATCTTGGGGATAAGCAGGTCCCTAATATCTATGTCTATCACAGGGGGGAGAAACGGTGCTTTGCTGATCCGATACCACTTGCCGCCCGTCCACTGTGCCAACTTAATCTGTAGCCTTTCGCTAATTCCGATAACGTTGATATGGACCTTGTCGTGTTCACACCGCCGCACTATCTCCTCAATCACGCCATCTGCGTCTTCTAAAGAGGTTGTTAATGGCTGGTTGGTCATCAGGATGAAATGCGTTTCGGTATCCCAACGGAAGTTCAGTTCTCTAAACGCGACCGTAATCGCATCAAGACCATATCCGGCAAGATGCCCCTTAAACTTCGACCCCGGCATAATAAACAAAAAGTTGTTTTCAATGATCCCAAGCCCTTTGGCAAACAGCTTCTTTGAGATACGGGATCTGCCCGCTATATTGTGAAAAAAGAGCACCGCAACACGATAATCTGTCTGCGATTCTTCAAACATCTCGACCATATCAAATAGCGATTTTTCAGCCAATCTGACAGGCTTCTGCATCGGCAGGCTCCCATCAATAACAAACACCAAATCGACCTGCTGTGTCCCGCTTTCATCGATGGCACGGCGGGTGATTTCTATCAGGCTCGCCTCAATATCGACCGTTCTGTTCTCCCAGTCCTGAATCTCATAGGGGTCGATCATCTTTTCAGGACGCTGCGCCCGTGTGAGTGGCGCTAGCGTATCCAGACCGATAAAAGCGACCAATAGCATCAGCACAATTCGCTGTATACCAGACAAAGGAATGAATATACTGCGTTCCATTACTGCCCCCGTTAGTGAAAGTTAAACCAAGAGTTGTTTGTCAAATTCAACGGGCGTTAAATAGCCCAATCAAATGGAAAGTTGATAACAGTCCTCCTCATTGAAGTTTCGCCACAAGGGAGGCGTGGGGAGGTGCGCCTACCTTGCGGCTTTTATCCGATAATCTAATTTATCGGACGTTTTCAGCCGTTTCGGATGGTGGTTCAACCCCAAAGAATTCGGATAGCTTCTTTACAGTGTCCTTTATACCCACTTGACTGCCGTGTCCATCGACATAAATATCCGTTCCGGGTATTAATTTGGCGGAGCGAAGATCGTCGCTAGTTCTTGAAAAGAAGATCTTCCCTTTGGCTCCCTTAAATCCGAATGCCTTGTAAAAATCGACTCCAAATTTTTCGTGCAAAATTTTACAGGCTTTGACCAGATGCTCATACCAATGATCAACAGCCGAATAAGACTGACCACAAAATGAAAATGTAGCAAGGACAGGTTTAACCTTCGTAGGAGGCGAAGGATCGTCAAGCGCGTCAATAATTCCTTGTAACTTTCCTTGCAATTTTGAATCGTTAACCTCCTCCAAGAATTCCAAAATAATGTGCAGGTTGTTTTGATGACTTTCGTTGTAACCCCGGTACAGAATTCCCAACCTCATCTCATCAAGAACGCATCCAAAGTAGTTGTATCTTTGAGATACAAAAAAGATTAGATTTCTATCGTCGTGTGATAGCATTGGATCGGTAAGGTTACTATTCTCTCTCTGATGAGCAAGCATCATCTCATGGCAAAGATCC
>JAJEDB010000138.1 GCA_022821725.1 Candidatus Poribacteria bacterium
TTTTACCGCCTTATTCACCCGACTACAATCCGATTGAACACGACTTTGCAAATATCAAACGTCTCCGTGAATACAACACCGATATATCCATAGACGATGTCATAAACATGTATCATTAATTCTAAACTTTACTATAAATAAATATTTCGGTAATAATCATTTTCCCCCGGCCCGGTAGGTGCGGTTTCTAACCGCACCGGCCAATGACCCTGATGCTTGGAAAGGGCTCCTGACAGGGAAGTTGGAAAACGGACGAGTAAAATCAAAATGTGGTGCGTAGATCTTGTGCCTGTCCGGTCTGTGCCGACCGGTACCCCGCATCGAAAATTTCTATGACGTGCCGGGCATGTTCCGCCGTGACAATCGTCGGTTTATCCTCGCGGATCCAATCCACCAACTGCATAATGTCCTCATAGACGTGCGATTCCTGAATGCTACGATGCGGTCCCACAACGTGTGGGAGCTCCCCATCCGGGGCATCAATGGGGTTCCCATTCAGCAAATTGCCTTCAATCGTGCCACTGGTGCCGTGAATTGCCAGCCTACCTCTGACGACAGAGCCAGCGGCGGCACCGTAGACAAAGCCGTAGAACGCTTCCCCGAAGTCAAGCAAAATAAAAGTGTTATCATCCATATCGCACGGGAGCATCTCACCTCGGAATTCGCGTTCCTTGAGGCGCACACCGGAGAATGCCGTTACACGTTTCGCAGGTCCGAGGATGCCGGTCAGCGTATGCAAGCCGTAGACAGTCATATCATAGAGCGGGCCGCCCCCCGGTTTGCGGAAATACCATGCCGGATTGATATTGGAGAGAGGATCGTCACCATGTCTGACAGATTCGTTTTCGTGGTATCTTCCGAAGGCAGAACCAGCGGCTGCCCACGTCAACGTTCCGATGGTACCTTCGGCAATAAGACTGCGAATTTCTTGATGGATTGGACGGAGCATCTCGCCAGGGGAAGCCACTAATTTCACGCCTTTACGCGCCGCCGATTCGATCAGGTCGTCCGCTTCATCGACGGTAGTCGTCATTGTTTTGTTGAAATGGGCATGGAGCCCGTGTTCAATGGCAAGTTTACCCTGCTCATAATGCAAACCGATAGGCGATGCGATGCTGACTGCATCTACATGTCCGTCTGCTAAAAGGGATTCATAGGTTTCATACGCATACGGGACGTTGAATTTCTCAGATGCCGCTTGTGCCCTACCGGGGACAGGGTCACAGACAGCCGTTACCTGTAATCTATCTTGGACATCGTCTTGCGTGAGATGGGGCAGAATGCCGCGCACGGAGATGCTCCCGACACCGACGACCCCGATGCGTACTCTGTCACTGGTTGACATAATATTTCCTCCGAAAGCCAAAAATCGTAGCACGCAACAACGGCGCGTGCGGAACCAACAAAAAGAAACTGTTGCCAAATCGCCTTGGCTGTGCGCAAGCAAGATTAGAAATTATCGCCATGATGTCTCGTGGTGCCATCCAACAGCGTTTTTCAGTTTATCGCAATTGATAAACGATTGATGTCCTTGGAGCGTCCTCACCTTCGGCAGAAATTCGGGTTTAAAACGCCTAACTAATTCTTGAGAAGGTTCCAAGGCGGAAGTATCATCGGCATTCAGAAAATAGACATCGTGTGGGGGGAGCGTATCCGCTTTCTCCATGATCAGACGGTGCGCACTCGCGACATCTTCACTCCCTACCCAACACCAGAGCCACGGGGTCCACGCCGTTGTCGGTTTGGCATTCTCTGCCATCTGCTTTCTCCGTTCTTCTGGACTGATACCCGCAGGACGCGTAACGTAGGTGCGAATGCCGTAAGCACGGGTGTAACTCGCCAACAAATCCTCACCGCATCTTTTAGAGAAACTATAGGAGTCTTCAGGATAACAGGGGTGTTCTTCATCTATAGGGAGGTAGTCTACTGGAATGTGGGTTTTGCTGATTCGAAATCCGTGCCCCAATGCGCAATTGCTGCCGGACATCACAACCGTTTGGACACCTGCTTCAATCGCGGCTTGCATGAGGTAGTAAGTGCCGAGCATATTCGTTTTAAAAGTTGCATCAAAGGGGATGCCTCTCTGTTCAGCATCTGCGCGCATATCCGGATGATCGACGGGACCCGGTTGGGCACCGAGGTGTTGGATAGCGTCTATACCTTCAACAGCACGCTGGCAGTCCTCAAAGTTGTTCAGGTCGCCTTGAATAAATGGGAGGTGCGAGAATTCAGCAGGTGGCGGTCTGCGCGACATGAGGACAAGTGAATGTTGATCCGCCAATTCTCGGATTACAAACTCGCCGAGCCTACCACTCGCGCCAGTGATCAGAATTTTCATTTTTTAATTATTCCTTGCGGAGAAGTAACGTTATTTGAAATTTCAAGATTGTCGTGTTGGAGCTGAAGAAACTCCCAAGCAAAAACACCTCCACTTCGTTACGGACTACGTTTTCGTTGCTGTTTTAACGCAAGCTGTCATCTTTGTAGCATAACCTGTTAGGTTGGGCATCTTCGGACGCAAACTATGGTAGATTTTAGAATTACCTACTTTTTGATAATGTCGTATTAGTTTCAATCTCGTAATCGAGAATCTTCTTATTTTAACGCTCCGACTGTCGTCTGATAAATTGAATTGACAGGCAGGGGAGTATCCTCTATTATGTCTTAGAAGGTGTATGAAAGTTTTCAATCTCGTAATCGAGAATTTTCTTATGTCAACAATGAAAGCACAATCGCCAACATTATAGCAGGGCTGGAAATTTTAGTCAAGTGAACCGTATCCAGGGTGTGTAAAGTTTTTGTCAAAGAGATAAGGTGAAAAAGTCTGTTGAGGAAAAGTGTGAAAGTTGGTATCCTTTCCTAAAAAAGTTATGATGAGTTTCATAGGAGAGAATACCAATGTTTAGTGTATCATTAGCACAT
>JAJEDB010000085.1 GCA_022821725.1 Candidatus Poribacteria bacterium
TTCTATCCACCGATTTGGCAAAAATTCGCCGAACATTAGAGCCATCGGCATCCATCAGGTATAGGTCCCAACTGAGCCGAAACCGGTCTCGATCGGATGCAAAAAGGATCTGTTCACCCGTCGGTGACCATTGGGGAGCGATATCCATTGCGCGGTGCCGAGTAATTCGCTCCATCTCACTACCATCGGGGTTCATTAGGTAGATGTCCCGATTCCCCTCGCGGGCTGTCATAAATGCGATTTTAGCGGTTTTGGGTGCTTGTGCTAAAAGCGGGTAAATGTCGGCGTAGAACAGTAGCAAGGTGAGAACACAAAGAATGTGCGAACGTTTCATAGTCAATTCCTCCAGGGCTCAAAATAGAATTAAATTTCTGGTGGTAGTCCAAATTCTTAATTTTTTTGCAAGAAAACCTTGACAGATGGCAGTATATAATATTAATATATTATTACGAACAATGTAAAGTAAAAATTTCATCTACACAGAGAGGACTGCTATGCGAAAAATCGCTATTCTCGTTGCTTTGCTAATTTCGGTGCTGTTCTTATACCAGATGAGTCATGCGGAACTTCTTGTAGCAGATGACTTTAAAGGTAAACTGAAAGATAAGTACTGGAAGGGACAGAAAGCATCTTGGAAAATCAAAAACGAGCATCTGGAAATTCATCGCGTCGCGGGTGACGGAAACGGTGCCGAGGATTTTGGATACGGTGTGATAGAATTTGAAAATTTTGGGCTCCGTCTTGATTTCTATTTGTTCAACGATGATGATTTTCCGAGTAAAATGGAGATTCTGTTTCGCGCCAATCAAGATTTACACTTCTATCAACTTATTATCACGCCTGCGAATGGATTCGGTCGTCCGAACTCTGCACGCTGGTATAAGCGAGAGGGAGAGGATCGCGGCACTTGGAACGAGTATCGTGACTTCAGAGCTGAATTTCCGTTTCCGATCGAGACGAAGGAGTGGTACACTCTGGGGTTGCTCGGAAAAGGAAGCACGTTTCAACTCTACGTCAAAAAACAGGGGGCATTAGTGTTTCAAGAGGTTTCGGAATGGACAGACCCCAAGGATCTACATCCGAAAGGGGTCCTCGGTTTTCACACGAATCAACTGCAACACTACTATGTTGACAACGTTTATCTTTATGATAAACCTGACGAGGTGAGTCTCGCGGTTGAACCCGCTGGGAAACTCGCTGTAACGTGGGCGGCACTAAAACAGTAGGTGTCCGAAAAAAACACGCCACTGCTTTGGTTTCCGAAACGATTGACAAAAAGTAGTAATTTTTGATATAATCCGCATTAAACCCGATCAAAGGTGCTTCGTATGTTAGACACACGCATCGCTATCAACACTGTTGAGCCCATATTCCCCGCGCGTCCGATTTCTTATACGCGTGCTGCTGCGTATTGCGGTGGTTCGGATGTATGGAGAGCCTGCGTTGCGAACACACTGCTAACAGGCATGTCACCCCCCCCCTTTATATCTACATGCGTTAAGTAATTTGCTTCACATATTCTCACATACAACCGTGTCAGTCTTTACGGCTGTTTCGGTTTTTTCGCGCCTGCATGCGCGTTGTCGTGTGCAGGCTGTTTTTGTTGAGGTGGGTCTTTTTCAGGCGTAAATCCTCAATTAACCAAAAAAGGAGACAGGTAACGTGAAACTTTTTTTTCAAATTTCGATTCTCAGTTTATCGCTTTTCGTCTTTGCTTTGGCGAATGTGCCAGCGGCAGATTTGGCAATCTATTCAGGTCCCACGAATCCGGGCTGGATTTCACAAGACGCTGCCATTGCGAATGCCGAGGCGATTATGAACGACGATCAGATGCAATCCATTTTTGAGAGCATCGAAAACTACGGAGATGGCGACGAGGTCGGCTACGATTCACCGTTGGGTAAGTGGATGCAAGCGCACACCGGTAACGGACAGCAGGATGTCTTTATTGCTGCGTCCGGGACTGCCCCGAGCGCGATCTATCAATTCCCTAATGCTGACCCAGACGACTCCAATATCGAAAAATTCATCGAAGATGGGAACGTCTTTATCAACGTCGCGGACTGGATTTTGTATATGAGTTATGAAGGCGGAACCCGCAGTGCGAATAACGGTGCCGATGGTGCCGCAAACGTCTTCGACATCCCCGGACTGAGTTTCGGAAACAGGGGTGGACCCGCAGTCCCCACCGATATGGGCGAAAAATACCTTCCCTCACTCGTTGAGTTCCAATCAGATCGTCCATGGCACCTTGAACAGTTCGATGGCACGGATTGGGAAGTGACCGCCTTTGCCGTTTCAAGCAACGATCCGAATTCAGCCGACCCAGCGGTTGCTGTTAATACAACTTACGGCGGCATCATCGCTGCGATGTGGCAAAAAGCGCAACCCGAGTGGGAGGGTGATGACCCACGTGCAAGTGGTGTTATTGAATTTATCGGCAACTGGCTGATGGAAAACGGAAGTATTGCGACCCCAGTAGAACCACAAGACAAAATAGCGACCGTCTGGGGTAAAATCAAATCTGATCGCTAATTGTTCCTCTGACAACGCGTCTAACAATAACCGGAATGGCACCTTAATGTGCCATTCCAAAACCAATTCACATACTGATGTCAACCAAAAGGAGATATTGCACATCATGAAAAAAGTCTATTTGGGTATAACCCTATTGGCACTCTTTAGTTTTGTGGCTGTAGTTTCAGCCAACAATTTGGCTTTCTATTCAGGCCCCACCAACCCGGGTTGGATTTCCGATAAAGCCGTTCAAGAAAACGTTAAAGTCATTAAAGACGACCCAGGGATCAAATCCCTCTTTGATAATATTGAGGATTTCGGAGATGGTGATGAAGTGGGTGACGCTTCACCACTTGCGAAGTGGACTGTTGAACATACCGGTAACGGACAGCAGGATGTTATCATCCTTGCGTGTGGGACGTGTCCGAGCGGACTGTATGAGTTCCCAAACAAAGATGCCGACGGTTCTAATGTAGAGAACTTCATTGAAGCAGGCAACATTGTCATTAACGTCGCCGACTGGATCTTCTATATGAGTTACGAGGGCGGTGTCCGCAGCCCAAATAACGGTCCTTCAGGTGCGGCGAATGTCTTTGACATTCCTGGACTTACTTTCGCGAATCGGGTTGGTAATATGAAACCAACGGATCTCGGTAAAGAATTCATCCCATCGATGAAAGCCTTCAACTCTGATCGTCCTTGGCACGTAGAGCAATTTAAAGGATCAGATTGGGATCTCGTCATCTTTGGTGAGGCTGACAAAAATAACGCTGATCCGGCTGTTGCTATCAGCAAGTCACCGGGTAAAGATGGCACCGGTATGATTGCCGCCATGTGGCAGTCAGCGAAACCCGAATGGCCCGACAAACCCGATATCCGCGGTATCGGTGTCGTCGAATTCATCAACAACTGGCTTTCAGACAACGCGGCCTTCGATGTTGAAGCCAAAAACAAGTTAGCGACAACTTGGGGTTCAATCAAACAGGTTCGCTAATTTCGCATACGTGGATGTCGGGATAGCGACGCGTTATTCCGACCTTTTCTATAGGACTTTCCGATGCGCCGTTCGCGGTAGCATTGGAAAGTCTTTTTTTATGCGCTATCGGATATGTCGATAGAGTTTGGCGAGCAGTCTTGGTGAGAATTTCAGGAAATATAGGAATGTTATCAGCCAGTTGTTCACTGTCGTTCGAATGATACCTTTGGCTTCCCAGCGTCTGGCGGATAAATGGATGGGTGGACCAATGAGCGTTGTTTTGCCGAGTTTTCGCAATCCTTTTGAAAACTCCATCTCTTCCAGAATCGGGACATCTGGAAAACCACCGATTTTCTCAAAGGTGGGGCGTGCTAAAAAAATGCCGCTATCCCCATAAAATACCTTTAGGTATTTGCCTCGGATGTTCCCTGCGATTTCAATCAGACGATAGAGGATACACTTGCCATCGATCTTCTGGCGGAATCCGCCCCCGATGTAACCTGCCGATAGTGCGGTTTCCACTGCTGCCAATGCCCCGGTGTCGAGCCGGACATCCGCATGTAGGAAAAGCAGAATATCGCCTGTTGCTGCCGCTGCACCCGCGTTCAGCTGCTTTGCCCTGCCCCGCGCCGATGTTAGCACCTCTCCGTATTGCTCCGCAATACAGACAGAATTATCGCTGCTGCCACCATCTACGATGATCAGCTCGTGAGGTCCCAATTCAGGCTGAAGGTGGGAGAGCGTCTTGCCCAGAATCTTTGCTTCGTTCAGAATCGGGATAATAACCGATATTGTGGGAGGGGTTTGTAACCCCGACTTCCTTACCATGATCAGCTCGTGAGGTCCCAATTCAGGTTGAAGTTGGGAGAGTGTCTTGCCCAGAATCTTTGCTTCGTTCAGAATCGGGATAATGACCGATATTGTGGGAGGGGTTTGTAACCCCGACTTCCTTACGAACCTAAGGCGTTGTTTGTGACAGTTGATTGAGAGCAAGTATCGGAAAGACGGATGCATAAATCGGGTCGGCATAGCCACCGATGATCTCCCAATAGATACCGACGCACCGTTCGAGCCATGAACCGTCTTCTCGCTGGTGTTTGAGCAGAAACGCTATGCCCTGTTCAGCGGCGGGTTTCTCGGGATTCACAAGTAGGAGTGCATACGTGCTCCAAGCCGTCTGTTCCACTGTGCTTTCAGTGGGATTCCCGAACATATCTTCTCCCCATCCGCCATCCGCGTTTTGGGTGCGTTCGAGCCAATCGATACCCCGCTGGACTTCAGGGACATTTTTCAATCCAGTCTTGACGAGTGCTACAATAGCGCAAGCAGTGCCATAGGTATCTTTCGCTAACCAGAGGTCTCGCCAATACCCATCTCGATGAATCTGTTTCCGAAGATAGTGGATTCCAGCGTTCATCGCACGCTGAACATCGGGTATACCCGGAATATCGCTCTGAGCAACCGCGAGCAGTGCCTCGATTGCATGTGCTGTGATGCTCACGCACCCCACATCGCCTTGTCCGGGTTGATACGTGCTCCAACTCCCATCGCGGCTTTGCTGTGTCTTTAACCATGCGATGCCACGCTGAACGGCTCCCTCTAAAGCCTCACGATTGATCGGGGCACCCACGAGCAGTGAGCGAATCAGTGCCAAGGTCCCGAGCGCAGTATCATCGGCATCGCTTGGAAGTGTGCTATCCGCTAACCCTGAAAACGCCCACCCGCCATCTTCATTTTGATGGGTGACGAGCCACTGCGCGGCGCGTTTCACTTTATCTGTGAGTTCATCTGTAGGCGGGATTTGTGATCCCGATTCATTGTGTGTGGCGTATACCTCTGTGAGGGTAATGATGCTCAACGCTGTGTCCCATACATTCAGGTTCAATGCCTCTCGGCATCCGCCATCAGGATTCCGTGTCGTTTGGAGCCAACCGATCCCGCGTTCGATAAACGCTGCCGTCTCTTCATCGGCTTCCCATTTTTCTTGGAGCTCCATCAGCGCCAAAACAGAGAGGGCAGTAATGTAGTTCACTCGAAACCAACTCCCATCGCTGAGGACATGCGTTTTTAACCATGTAGCGAGCGCGGTTATCATTTCAGGACGTTTTGCTGTGTTGAGTTCAATCATAATGAAGACCGGCACGAGTGTATGCCGCTCAGCAATGAAGAGGGCATCGAACAGGGGTGTGTTGAAAAGCGCGACAGGGGGCACTCGGTGTCTCGGCGGTTTCAACCGACTGCCAAGTAAGGGAATCTTCGTGAGTTGCCGCGCGAGTTTCATGAGCGGGAGGGCATTTTCCGAGAGTGTCAGTTCGTTCCAATCGAATTGATTAAAAGCGGCATACGCTAGTTTGATTAAGGCGAGGTGTGGGGGAAATTTCGGGACAGATGTTAGTAGTTTTTGGAGGTCGGTATCGGGGGAACGCTGATGGGTTTGTTCCAGTATTAATTGAACAAATCGGGTGGCTTCTGCATTTGAGACATTTGCGGTATCCAATCCCCATCCGCCATCTTCGTTCCGGTTTTCGATGAACCATTCGATGAGTGCCGGATCTGGGGTTTTGCCTTGGATGAGCTCAATCCAGGCGTACGCGCAGGTCGGAAACGTACTTGAGGAGAGGCGTCCCTCAAAGTTATCGTCTTTGTGCTGTTGTGTGAGTAAACAAGCGGTGCCGCGTGTGAGCGCGGATTTAATTTCTTCTTTCATAGTTTGTTCTTTCTGTATTCGGGCATGGTTTTGTCACTACGGTTTAGACCTATGCTAACGTGAGTTTGAAAATACAAATTAAAACTCCCGTAGGTTGGGTTGAACGGAGACCTACTGAAAATCGCACATAGCACAGAGTTTCAAGTAACCCAGAAACCTGAAATCACCATAAACCGAGTGAAACCCAACGGATTATGATACCCATACGGTTTGGGATGTTGGGTTTCGCTAAACCTATCTACCTCAACGGTTCATTGAAGAATGGAACGTTATATATGGCGAAAATGTACCTGTGGCTTTACCGCTCAACCCAACCTACATCCATATTCGTATTTTATTTTCCAGATCACATTATGCTAAGGCATTTTTCAGCTGCTCTACTGCATCAATAGTATTTTTAAGTTCTTCTTTGTGGATGTTTATAATGTTGGCGTGGCTGAGCGGATTTAGGATCCGGGTCCGATACAATTCAATTTTCTTGATGAGCCCTTGGTTTAATAAAACAGGATTTTGCTTTTCAATTCTCTTTTTATTTTCAATTTTTATTGCCTTCCAGAAATGATCACTGTCTCGTTTATTCGGGTTACGGTAATATTTGACAAAAAGGTGTTTACTCTCGCAGAACCCCTCTATTAATGCTTCAAAAGCCGTGCGAACGTAAATTGCACAGGCTTTATAGTCGCTGGCATCAAAATACTCTTTCGCTTTTTCCAGATACGGGGAGTCTTCCTTGCATACTGGGATTTCGTATTCGCCGGTTGTTTTGAAATAGAATTCGGTATATTTCCAATCCTTTTCATCTGTGTATTGCTTGGCAATCTCATACCACGTCTTGTCGTAAGTCGTCAAAAAGATTTGGTAATCTTCTTCTGAAAAATGCTCGTCTAAGATGTCAAGGACCGGAATTCGGTTTGACATGTCCAAACCGATCAGCACATCATCTAAAGCGAGAATTTTTAGGTCGCTTTCCGGTTGAAGTAGGAACCCTGCAAAATAGATCGAGAGGGCAATCGCCGATAGTTTTGCCTCGTTCAAAAATCGGTGATGAGAGCGGATGTCTTCGTCAAAGAATTTAACTTTTAAAGGGATCCCTGGATTACTGAGTGTTTCCCTTGTGCGGTCGTACATAATCCCTTGAAAACCGAAGTCAAGTGCGACAAAAGTATCTTCATACCCAAACTTGTGGAGAATTTCGGATGCTTTCGTCTGCAGTTTTTCTAATTGCGTAGCAAGCCCTACGTTGAAAGTGTCTATTTGTGCTTCAAAGGTGTCAATGTCGTGTGTAGGGGCTAAAGGGAGCTGGTCTGAAATGTTCTGCCACTCTTCAGAGATACTCTGACCCGTTGTATCGTTTATCACATTCGCCAATAGATTCTCAATCAGCAGATTAAACACATTCACAGTATCGTTTTCGTAATGAAGATAATGCGTGTGTAGAAGTGCCTTATAGTCCAAGAAACCCTTACTTTTCGACGCAGCAACAATCAGCGGCTCTACTGTTTCCTTAACATCATCCGACCATTCATAGACGTGTTCATTTGATGTCGGATTCGTCCGTAGATGTAATTTGATGTAGCCTTTATCCGCGTTGAAGAGATTTTGATGGTCCTTAAAGTCAATAGTATCATTCTCACTGGAGTCAAGGAACAATTCTAACGCCTTATACAAGGACGTTTTTCCGCTACCGTTTTCGCCATAAATCAGCAGGTTCTTTCCTGCCTCGTGTAGGGCTATCTGATACGTTCCATAAAACGCTTTAAAATTTTTAATCTCTATTTTCGTAATTTTTACCATTTATCCTCAATGATACGGATAGGTCTCAAACTATCCTGAAAAAATGTGTTTACGCGCACTGGGTGTTTTCTATGATGTAAGTGTTCATAGAGCGAACGGAAGAAGGACATTTTATCCCCTTGAATCTCATCTACCTCAGGCAACTGTTCTGCAATTAAGTGTTTGAAGATGTCTCGGTTGGCACTCTGAAGCAGAGCTGGCATATAAAATTCGTATACCAGTCCTTTGAGGATCCACTCAAAATAGCCAACCATTACGGAATCCCGGGCATGTGCCAAATCCTTACTGTTCGTTGTCGGTTGTTTCCGAAGGTACATGAAGTAATCAACAAGTTTACGAACCAAGTCTTTTTGTGTTGCGTTGATGTCGGGGACAGGAATCTGTTTGATGTACTTACTGCGTGCCTCAAGTTTACCGCCGTCTAATTGTTTGGACACCTGCGAATAGAACCACTCCACAGGGAGTGTATTCAGTAAACCGCATAACCACTTCTCGGCGGTTGGAATAACGTAGCAGGTGTATCCACAGTAAAGACCTTCCGTCTCAACGGCGAAAGTTTGGGCGTTATAGAGATTTGGACAGACGAGTTTGGGTTGAGCGAAATGCTCTGCCTCCTCAAGGGATGCTTGGAGTTCATACCATTCGTGTTCGCCTTCTCTTTTACTCAGAAGTTCTTTGTATTTTCCCAAATATTTCAGAATTGCAGGATAATTGTTAATCTCTATACCGCGGTGGGTAAAGATTACCCACTGATCTTGGGACTCTACCTGCCAGCGTTTGATATTCGTCCCCTGCAAGAACGGCTTCAAAATATCATCGGATGAAGGGTGTTCTCCAATGAGTTGATCCCGCGTTGCTCTGTCTACTACAAACACTTCGGTGGGGACTGTTTCAATACCGAAAGAGGGGGTCCCCTTGAGATACTCACCTAAGGGGGTTCCAGCCCTTCGGAATGTTTGTAATAGATCCAAAACCTCTGGCGATTCAAGAGGCTTTCCATCAGCTCCCAAAACTTTATCTTTAATGGGGTATCGGTACCTGAAACCTTGACGGACGAGTGCGATGATGTCTTTTGGCAATTTAACTTGATGTTTCTGCTCAAATCCTGCAGCGTTTTTGTAACCTTTACGAAATGCAGCAGCAACATCCAGCCCATTATCTCGGGCACTGATTAGATCGGCCTTGGCTTTTTCCCATTCTTGATGGTATAGCCAAACCTCACTGCGATTGTAGTATGCCTGGGCAAGCTTAGGATTCAATTCTATCGCTTTATTATAATCCTCAATAGCATTATCAAAATTGCTTTTGAGCAAGTAAGTATTACCGCGATTGTTGTATGGGTGAGCATGTTTCGGTCTTAGTTGTATTGCCTTGCTATAGTCTTCAATAGCAAGATCATACTGATGCCCTTCATGATAAGCAATACCACGATTGTAATATGCCTCGAAAAAATCACTTTTTAGTTGTATTGCCTTGTTATAGTCTTGAATGGCTAAATCAATATCGCCTTTGTTGCGATAAGCAGCACCTCGATTGTTATAGGGGGCGGCATAATTCGATTCCAACCGTATTGCCTCGCTACAGTCTTCAATAGATTTATCAAGCTTGCCTTTAGTGCGAAAAATAGCACCCCGATTGTTATAAGCTTTAGCATAATCCCGTTTGAACTCAATTGCTTTGTTAAAATCTGTAATAGCAAGGTCATACTCACCTTTTTGACCGTAAGTAATACCTCGATTGTTATAAGCCTCAGCGTAATCGGGTTTGAGTTGTAAAGCTTTATTATAGTTTTCAATGGCACGGTCATATCCGCCTATACTGTCGTAGACAATTCCGATATTACAGTAGGCTTCAACATAATCCGGATCTATTTTAATTGCTTTTCTAAAATCTGCAATGGCAAGATCGTACTTGCCGTTTTTGGCGTGAGAAAGACCTCGTGTATTGTATTCCTCGACTCTACCTTGTTGGGGTAGAGTCGTTTGTTTACTGTAAGCTAAACTGTATTTGTGAGGTATATCACCAAGACCTCTGTTTGTCCCTTGCATGGCTTCTCTCCTGCTCGATTAGATCACTTGAGAGTAATCATAACATGAAGATATACAGATGTCAAGAAAGATAAAAAACAAAGATTCTATATGAAACTTAGGAAGATTTAGATGAGGTGATTTGCCCTTAATGTTACGTCAGCAGTGCAGCAATGTCTTCCGGCAACTGGATACCTGTTTTCTGACTAAAGTCGTCAATACTTTCATAGCTGTCAAGAAATGCCTTAATAACATCTATATCCTTCTCTTTAGCAGTGATGAGGTCTGATTTGGCTTTTTCCCATTCTTGCAGGTGTAACAGGACCTCCGCGCGATTGTAATAACTATTGGCATGATCAGAATTCAACTCTATTGCCTTGTTATAGTCTTCAATAGCCAAGTTCACTTCACTTTTACTGAAATAAGCTGCCCCGCGATTGTTATAGACTTTAGGATCACCCGGGTTGAGTTGTATTGCCCTAGTATAGTCCTCAATCGCAAGGTCCAACTTGCCTTTAAGATCGTAAGCAGCACCTCGGTAGTAATACGTGTCAGCATAGTCTGGATTCTGTTTTATTGCTTTACTGAGATTTTCAATAGCTAAATCGGCGAAAACTCCCTTGAAGAGATAAGCAAGACCGCAATAGTAATATGCACCCACATACTCTGGATCCAGTTCTACTACCTTGTTAAAATCTTTAATAGCCAAGTCAAAATCCTCTTTAGTCATAAAAGCAAGTCCACGGTAGAAGTAAGTATCTGTATCATTAGAGTTTAGTTCTATCGCCTTGTTATAGTTCTCAATTGCTTGGTTAATTTCGTCCTTTTTGGAATAAGCTCTACCGCGAAAGTAATAAGCAAGAGCAAAATTTGAATTGAGTTTTATAGCTTTTGAGTAGTCAGCAATTGCGTTGTCAATCTCACCTTTATCACTATAAGCAAGTCCACGATAATAATAAGAATCAGCATTCTTGGGCTTGAGTTCTATCGCGCTGGTATGATCTTCAATAGCGTTGTCAAAATCGTCTTTGTACTGGTACACTAACCCACGCTTATTATAAGCATCAACATAATCTGGATGTAGTTCTACCACCTTGCTGAAGTCATCGATAACCTTGTCAACCTCGTTTTTATTAGTATAAGCAAGCGCGCGATCATAGTAGACAATGGGGTCATCTGGCTTTAGTTGTATTGCCTCAGTATAATCCTCAATCGCCTTATCAGGAGCACCTTTGTCGCGGTAAGCGATACCGCGCGCATGATATGCCTGGGCATCACCAGGGTTAAGTTTTATCGCTTGTGTAAGGTCTGTAATGCCTCTGTCTAAATCGCCTTTAAGGATGTAGGCAACACCACGAGTACTATGGTGTTTGGCATTATCAGGTTGTAGTTCTATCACTTCTGTGAAGTCATTGACAGAGTTTTCAAAATCGCCTATTCTGCCGTAAGCAAGTCCCCGATTGTAGTAGTCAACCGCATTCGCATCCAGTTTTATGGCCTCGGTAAAATCATCAATCGCTTTCTCAAAATCATCGTTGTTGTAGTAAACAGCACCGCGATAGTGATACCCTTCAGCCATATCAGGTTTCAGTCGTATCAGTGTGCTAAAATCACTGATGCACCTATCAAAATCTCCTTTGTAATAGTAGGCAAGTCCGCGATTGTGATAGGCATCAGCAAAATCTCGGTCGATCTCTATTCCCCGGTTCAAATCTCCTATAGCCTTGTCAAAATCATGCTTCAGTCGGTGGATAAACCCGCGATCGTTATATGCCTTGGCATTATCAGGTTGTCGTTTTATTACTATGCCGAAGTCATCAATAGCGTTTTCAAAATCGCCTTTATCGCGATAAACAACACCGCGAGCGTGATAAGCATTGGTGAAATCGGAGTTTAGTTTTGTCACCTCGGTAAGATCTGCAATGGCTTTGTCAAAATCGCCTTTCATCCCATAGGCAACTCCGCGTTGGTAATATGATTGGATAAACGCTGAACTCTGCTTCATTAACGCGTTATCATCTTCAACAACTCGGATTGCTTTGTTCAAGTTAGCAATTGCTGCGTCAAAGTCGTCTTTACGATTGTAAATAGTCCCAAGCACGTAATAAGCGAATCCATCATCTGGACTAAGGCGAATTGCCTCGTTCAAGTTAGCAATAGCGTTGTCCAAATCGCCTTTGGAGTGATAAGCAAGTCCGAGAGCATTATATGATTCAGCATTAGCAGGCTGTAGCTTTATGGCATGGGTGCAGTCTTCAACAGCATTTTCAAAATCATCCTGCATACCGAAGGCACTCCCACGAATTCTATACGCTTCGGCATTATCAGGTTGTAGTTGTATCGCATAGGTACAGTCTTCAATAGTTTTATCCAAATTGCCTGCCATACTGTAAGCAAGTCCGCGCAAACGATATACTTCAGCCGCCTCCGGTTCCAATTCTATCACCTTGGTATAGTCTTTAATAGCGTTGGCAAATTCTTTTCTCAGTCCATGAGCGTTACCGCGATTGTAATAGGCATTTGCTGCGTTGGAGTTCCTCTGTATTACCTCACTGAATTTATCAATGGCTTTGGAGTGCTCGCCCTGATTGAGATAAATATACCCAAGATTGTAATGAGCATCAGCCAGTTTTGGTTCGAACCTTATAGCACATTTATAGTCTTTAATAGCCTCATTAATCTCACCTTTGCGGAAGTAAGCCACACCACGTTTGATATAAGCATTAGCATAACTTGGTTTAATTTCAACAGCTGTGGTGTAGTCCTTAATTGCCAAATCAACTTTGCCCTTGCTCTGATAAGTGAGACCGCGGTTGTAATAAACTTCGACAAGCTTTGGTTCCAGGTCTATCACTTTGGTAAAGTCATCAATAGCTTGATCATATTCTTCTTTGATACCGTGTGCCATCCCACGGCTATGATAGGTCTCAACGTTGGACGCATCCAACTGGGTCGTGGTAGTAAAGTCCGCAACAGCTAGACTATGCTCGCCTTTTCTACCGTGAGCCAGTCCGCGATTGTAGTAGGCTATCAAATAATCCGGCTTCAGATCTATCGCAGTGTTGAAATCCCCAATTGCCTCGTCCACCTGGTCATTTTCGAGGTAGGCGTTGCCGCGGTCGTTATATGCCTTGGCCTCATCTGGTCTCAATTTTATTTCTTCCGTATACTTCTCAATTGCTTGATCATAATTATCCTTACTAACGTAAGCAGCACCGAGGTTGTTATAGGCTTGGGGACTATCGGGGTTCAGTCTTATCGCTGTATCATAATCTCGGATCGCACGATCAAACTCGCCGGTGTGTTTATAAGCCAGACCGCGGTTCTGATAAGCAAAGGCAAAATCTGGTTGTAGTTTTATCGCGGTATTATAGTCAGCAATCGCTTTATCAATCATACCTAACCTGGAGTAGGCCACCCCTCGATTGTAATGAATCCCAGGAGAATCAGGCATCAACTTTATTGCCTTCGTAAGATGCTTAATTGATCTTTGATCATGCCAAACTTCTTTTTCAACGTGCTCTGTTTCATCCCCAGCATCTTGAGATTCTTTAAGTTCCAAGTAGGCATTCCAGCGGCTGTCTTGGCTTCTGATAAAACCGTGGATGTCGTGGTATATCTTTTCGTTAGAAATGCCGAATTCTTTTTTAATGTATTCCAATATGGAATGCTTGAGATCTTTCGGGATAACAACAATCTTGTCCGGTTCAATAAAATCGTTAGGAATAAAACCTTCAGGCGATCGAACGAATATCCCTTTTTGCCTCGCGGGACGACTATCTGGATCTGGATTCGGAAGTTCTCTAATCCAGTCTTTTATTTTTCCAGTTTTGCTTTGCAGGATAACCCTACCATCCCTATCAGGAGAACCATTGCAAGCGAAGAAAAGGGCTATGTAATGGTCGGTTGTAAAGTCTATTAGATTGGTCTTACCGCCGAAGTGCTGGAGCTCGATGAGGATTTCAAATTCATCTGTTTCGTTGCTATAACTTTTAGCCTCATCTAATTCTTGCTTTTGAATTTCCTCTACATCACGGTCCAATAAGTTCAGTTTGTTGAGCTCACGCCAGAGGTTCGAGGACACTTTCTTATAGCATTCCTGCTCGCCCCGATAAATATAATCACCGTCGACAGCCATCTTCGCTATTTTGCCGATTATCTCTAAAATTCTGTTTAATTCGGTTTTTTGCGTGCTCATTTTTCACCTCCACGATGCGGTTTCCTTGAGGATAATAATAACATGCAAAGGAAGCCGATGTCAAGGGTATGCCCCAGCCATTGCAGAGTCATTCAATTGTAGTTTTTTTTCGGAAACATTTTCACCAAGACATCGCGAGCACAGCTCGCTCCTACAGGGGATCCTCGGGAACCGAAAATCTAAAATTTCGGAAAATTGAATGGCCCTGCCAGCCATTGTCTCCGATTTTCGATTTTTTAAATCTTCAGGGTGTGTAAAGTTTTTGTCAAAGAGATAAGGTGAAAAAGTCTGTTGAGGAAAAGTGTGAAAGTTGGTATCCTTTCCTAAAAAAGTTATGATGAGTTTCATAGGAGAGAATACCAATGTTTAGTGTATCATTAGCACAT
>JAJEDB010000025.1 GCA_022821725.1 Candidatus Poribacteria bacterium
ATGTGCTAATGATACACTAAACATTGGTATTCTCTCCTATGAAACTCATCATAACTTTTTTAGGAAAGGATACCAACTTTCACACTTTTCCTCAACAGACTTTTTCACCTTATCTCTTTGACAAAAACTTTACACACCCGTCAAGATTCACAGACTTGCCAAAAAAATACAATTGTGATACATTTTAAATCCAACGCTACAATCGCTCTTATATTCGTTGCCTATAACGAGACACAATATTTTCCCATCACTTGCAGCAGATGGGAGTAAGGAGCTAAACTTATGAGTAACAACGGACGGACCTTCACCGCAGAACTCGAAGAGATGGAAGTCTACGGAGAAACACGGGTCGGGTGGGATGAGAATACACCCATCAATGAAACCGTTGACGCGGCAGGCAATCTCTTCCCCGGTGAAAGAGGGTTCGGTGTAGCAGACCCCACCTCACCCAAACGCCGTGTTTATGACGATCCAGAGGTCGAAGCACTCCGCGAAAAGTTACGCGCGCACAACGGGATTCGCGGACTTGAAATCTGCGAACCTCACGAAACCCAGAAAATCGCTCGAATCTTCCATCGCGACGGTTTCGTTGTCGTCAAAGACCTGCTCAACGCTCAGCAACTCGCTCGCTGGCGGGCAGGATGCGCCGAAGCACTGCGCGACATCCTCTCTATACCGGGACCGGGAGACAGAAAATATACAACCGAAACAGGACGGCTGCCACACCGCTATAGCTACGGCACCTCTTCCGCTTCAAGGCAGATGTTGCACCATCCCGCTTGGGCAAGTATGATAGATCTGCCGACAACGACACCTATCGTTACGGAAATCTTCGGTTCTGCAGATTATCGCGTCTGGGGTTCAGGCGGCGACCTCTGTCTCCCGGGTGCAGTAGAGTATCAACACCTACATCCCGATGGCAGGGACCCACAGCACCTTTCCGAAGCACGCATTCGGCAAGCCGAATTGGTCGGTGCCCAACTCCAGAGGGACGACAACGGAAACCTTGATGTCCCATCACAAAAGATGATAATGGAGATGACCCCGCCGACCGTAACGATTAACTTCATCATGTGTGATCTGACCTGGGAAAACGGTCCGATCCGCCAGATTCCGGGGACGCATACACTGCAGCAGAATCCACCACCGCCGGGCGATGAACCCGATTGGATGAAACACTCGACACTCGTCGGCGGAACGGCTGGCGCCGGTGTGTTCCGAGATAACCGCGCCTGGCACGGGGCAACCCCAAACCTCTCAAGAGAAATTCGCGCACTGCCAAACGTTGAATACGCCGCACCGTGGCGCTCACAACGCGGGTTCAGTAGGATTATGCCCCACGAAATTTGGGAAACCTTGACACCCTACGCTCAGAAATTGTGTGAGTGGATCAAAGCAGACCCAGGTGTCTGGCCGCCGGGTGCCGGTATTATGCATCCGCTCTCAAGCAAACGCGCTGAAGCGGCAAAGGGTTGAAATAGTTAATAGGAGGAAACAAAATATGTTAAACTGGGGCGTTATGGGGGCAGGTGGCATCGCTTATGTCTTCTGCAACGGGATGCGTTTTACGGACTCCGGGCAGATCCTTGCCGTTGCGAGTCGCACGCAATCCAAGATAGACAGACTCACGAACGATTACAACATTCCTCGCCAATATAATGACTATGATGGCTTGTTAACGGACGACGATATTAATGCTGTTTATATTGCCACGATCCATCCACTTCATGCGGAGTGGGCAATAAAATGTGCCGAAGCGGGGAAACATCTCCTCATCGAGAAACCGATCAGCATGAACCACGCCGAAGCCGCTGCGATGATAGACGCAGCACGCGCAAACGATGTGTTTCTCATGGAAGCCTTTATGTATCGTTGCCATCCACAGGTTGCGAAGGTGGTCGAACTGATACAGGACGGGACAATCGGCGAGGTCCGTGTCATCCGATCAACTTTCAGTTATCGGTCGAATTTTAACCCGCAAAGCCGAATTTTCAACCGTGAAATGGGTGGCGGTGGTATCCTTGACATCGGATGCTATACGGCTTCAATGACTCGCAAAATGGCGGGTGCTGCTGAAAATAAGCTATTCCTGAACCCCGTTGAAATAAAAGGGAACGGCAAAATCGGTCCTACGGGGGTTGACCACATCGCAGCAGCGACGCTCAAATTTGAAAACGGTATCGTTGGGGAGATAATCGCTGCCGTTGAATGCAGCGTTGGGAGCAGCGTCTTTATCTACGGCACAGAAGGCTCAATTACGATTCCAAGCCCTTGGTTGCCTTCGTCGCTCTGTCGCCAGGCACGAGAGCCGTTGCCGTTGGATACAACTTTCCCGTCAACAAAAATTATTGTTGACGCGCATCAGCGTCAGGAAGAAATTACGATTGACGTTGATCGGGACCTCTTCACTTATGAGGCGGATACAGTCGCCAACCACATCGCAGATCGGCAAGCACCGGCGATGTCTTGGGACGATACGCTCGGCAATATGCAACTACTGGAGGCGTGGCTCGCGGAAGTAGGGGTCGTGCATTAGATAGATACAAACGTAGAATCTCACAATTATTCAGGAGTTAACACCGATGGTGAAAGACGATATTTTTCAGGAACGCGTTGTCCGGGTTGAAAAGCCGTCGGCGCACTTTACACTGCTTCGGAACGTTGATGGAGATTTTCTCGGCGTCTCCGCCACGAACGAACTCGCAACTTTCGATTACACCGACGATCAGGCGATATGGGAACAGGTCAAAGGCATCGCTGCCTACCGTCACGTCGCCACAGGACTCCAACTTGAAGCGGAACCCGCTGAGGCTGAGAAGGGGTGCTACCTTCGTCATAACGGGGATTCACTCGCCAGTGACGGCAGCGTGGGTGCCGAAAGTGCCGTGTTCTCCGCTGGACACGGGCCCGCACACCTGCCATCCGAATACCTAAAATCATTCAAACAAAACGGATGGGCCTGCCTACCTTCCATCATCGCACCTGATATTGTCGAAGAGTTAGAGCGGGTGAGCTGCACGGGTCGCTGGGAAGCAGAAACCTACGAGCGGCGCATGCCACCAATGAATGAGACTGCAGCAGTAGCAAAAATTGCGACAGAACCCGTCTCCTTGTGGTTGATGCGTGAGTATATGCAGACGCACGAAATACGTCTCGGACACTCGCCAGGCTTCGCAATCCTCCCACCAGACGATGGCAGACGGAAAGTTCAAGGGTGGCACTCAGATTTCCCCTATCTCTGGGGTATCGCCGGCAGTGAAGTTGTCAACCGAATACCGATTCACAAGGTCGAGGGTTTGGTCATGGGGGTCCAGCGAAACCTCTGCGTCTCGGAATTCCGCAAGGAAAACGGAGCAACCTGTTTCAAACTCGGATCCCACACATTCGGTCAAGGTCCACCCGTCGAGTGGGTAAACGGAAACACCTCCAGGGAGGACGGGCATCGCGAGTCCAAAGGGCTGCCATACACCGGACCGGATGCCGATGTGGTCGAGGCACCACCGGGGAGTTATATCGTTTATGATTCTCGGATTTGGCATCGCGCCGGCGTAAATCGCACGCCACATAAGCGAGCGGCAATGTTACAGGCGGTTATTCCGATGTACATCATGCCGTTTATGGATACAAGTCGTCCCTATAAAGACTTTATCAACAGTCCCTTGGCAGAAGAACTGACTGCCCTTGAGCATAAAGAGCTTGAGTCGATTATGGTGAATAAGATGGTCGGCCCCCAAGGGCATCTGGCAATCACCGTTGACGAGGAATTGACTGAGAAAATACAACCATCTCAGTAATATCATTGAGAGTGACTATAGTTTGGACAATTTGCTGTAGAATAGGCTGTTGGTCTCCTGTTCATTCTTTTGTAGAATAGGAAACCGTGGTTTAGTAAGAGCGAAGGAGACAACGAATGCGGAAAGCCAAGATTGCATCCGTGGGGTGTGGTTGGGTCGCGAAACGTTGGCATCTGCCGACAATCGCTGAGTTGACGAAAAGAGGGGATTTGGATTACGTAGCCGTGTGCGATATTGATGAAGATACCGCTCGCGCAGCCGGTGAAGAATACGGTCTCCCTTACTATACAGATGTCGAACAGATGCTGGAAAAACACAGCGACATTGATGTTGTAGACATCAGTACCGGTGATTATGAACACCATACAATCGCGAAGATCGCCGCTGAACACAAGATGCATCCAATCGTTGAAAAGCCGATGGCACCCACCCTCACCTGCTGCGATGTAATCATAGACAGTTGCGAAAAAAACGGGGTCCATTTTGAGGTCGCCGAGAATTACTTTCGGATGCCCGGAGATCGAATCATCATTAAACTTATTCAGGAGGGTGTGCTGGGTGACATTGCGCGAGTACACTTCATTGAACCTTTTGGGCGTAGACCGTTTGTGCAGGGTGCGGGAAAGCCGCGCGGCATAGAATCGCCTATATCCACATTTACGTCCCACTCCGGTGTTTGCATTGATATGGGAGTCCATCGGATGTCCCAACTTCGATGTTATGCCCAAAGTGAACCGAAGAAAATCACCGGCATCACGAAGCAATTCGCCGCAAGTCCCAACAACGACGTTTATGAAGATTGGGGGCACGCAATCATTGAGTTTGAAAGCGGTGCCGTTGGTGTTTATGAGACCTCTCGGGTCGGAGAAGAGACGATTAAGTACAGGCAGATTATGGGAACGAAAGGTGTGATAACGGATACCGATTTCTGGACGGCTGATTTTCCGCTTCGGGTCATTGACAACGGTGAAATGAAAGATATCCCGATCGAAACGGAACGGCATCACGTTGATGGCGTAGATGTTCTTTCCAGAATCGTTGTGCATACCGACCCACAGATTGTGTATGAAAATCCTTTCAGAACGTATGCAATCGACGATTGGAATGTCGGAACCGCTGAGGAGATTATGACAATAGCGAGGGCGGCACTCACAGGCGAGCCACCGGAATACGGGATCGGCGGCAGGAAAGATGTGGAGATGTGCATCGCGCTATACGAATCCTCACGGACGGGAATGGCACCCATCGACCTCCCGATAACGGAAACGACCGGTTACGAGCAGATGGTTCACGACGAATACCGTCAAAAATTCGGCCACGCCATTGATGCGTAATAATTATCCACAGCACCAGTTTTCCCTAATCTAAGGCAGGTGCGGTTTTGCGGCGTACTCGCCGCGGTGAATGCCACACGGAGAATCTTCATACCGTTGATTCATGCGATCTGCATTCCAACCGCACCATAGTACCATGGGTTGGGTTGAGGACTGTGAAACCCAACCTTCTCCAGAAGAGACATATTCCCTCCATTTTCTCCGCTTACCTCCTAAAACACAACAGCACCAGAACCGATGAAAAAACTTTGCAAATTTTTCTAATCCGTTGTATACTCTTTCGGGAAAGGTAATACTTCAAGTGAAAAGGAAATACGCGCATGAACATTCTTGTCCTCCACGGGCCCAACCTACACCTCTTAGGGAAACGTCAACCGGAGATCTACGGACATCAAACGCTATCGGATATTAACAATACACTTGACCGCCAAGCAGCCGCATCATCCCATGCGATTACCCTCAAAATCTTTCAATCTAACCACGAAGGCGAACTCGTCTCTATCATCGGAGACCACATCGACTGGGCAGATGGTATCCTGATTAATCCCGCTGCTTACACACATACCAGTGTCGCCATCCGAGACGCACTCTCCACCGTCGCACGCCCCGTCATAGAGATTCACCTCTCTAACATCTACGCCCGCGAAGAATTTCGGCATCATTCCTACATATCGGCGGTTGCGGTCGGTGTCATCGGCGGTTTCGGAACGCACAGTTACACCCTTGCCCTTGAGGCAATGATCCAGATTTTGCAACATACCAAAGAAAATTAAAAAGCGCGAAGCCTGAAACGAAGTGGAGGGGGTTTGCTTGGGGTTTTTGATAGGGGTGTTTTTGCTTGGGCATTTCTGCGTATTTCTTCAGGTATACGGAGACGATCCTGAAACTCCGGACGAACTTCACCGAGCCGCAAGGAAAAATTAAAAAATGGCAAAAAATCCTTTTATACCGTTTAGCCGACCTTGGATTGATGATACTGAAATCGAAGCCGTTAGCCAAGTCCTCGCCTCCAAATGGATCAGCACAGGGACCAGAGTGCGCGAATTTGAACGCGCCTTCGCCGAATACCTCGGCGTCAAGCACGCCATTGCTGTCAGCTCCTGCACCCACGCGCTACATCTGAGTCTCGTTGTAACCGGAATCGGAAACGGCGACGAAGTCATCACGACCCCTTACACCTTCACCGCCACTGCTGAAGCCATCCGATATGTGGGTGCAAAACCGGTCTTTGTGGACATCGATCCGCATACGTTGAACATTGACATAACCAAAATTGAACAGGCGATAACCTCGCGCACGAAGGCACTAATGCCTGTCCATTTCGCCGGTCTCCCGTGCGACATGGATGCGCTACGGGACATCTGCCGAAATCACAATCTCATCCTTATTGACGACGCTGCCCACGCCATCCCGACCGAATACAAAGGGGAATACATCGGCAGTATCGGTGACCTATCCGCCTTTAGTTTTTATGCGAACAAAAACCTGACGACAGGGGAAGGTGGTATGATTACCACGAATAACGATGCCTTCGCCAAACCGCTCCACACGATGCGGCTCCACGGAATCGATAAGGATGCGTGGGCGCGTCAGTCACAGCGCGACATCTGGCGATACGACATCGCGACTGAAGGGTATAAATATAACATGACCGATATCCAAGCCGCGATGGGGTTGTGCCAACTCATGAAACTCAACAAACAACATGAACGCCGTCGAGATCTCGCGCAGATTTATCAAAAGGAACTCGCAAATCTTCCGCACATCAGCACACCCGCCGCACCGGAGAATCCGAACGAACATTCGTGGCATCTCTACATTATCCAACTCCCACCCGGTGAACGCGACGGATTTATCAGAGCCTTGGGCGAGGCAAACATCGAATGCAGTGTCCACTATATCCCATTACATCTCTTCGAGTTTTATCAGGAGCAATACGGCTACCGTGTCGGCGATTTCCCGTCCGCTGAGGCAGCATTTGAACGCGTCGTGAGTTTGCCCCTCCATCCGGGGTTAACCGAAGAGGAAATTCATATCGTCATCGGTGAAATAGGAAATATTTTAGGTTCGTAAATGGACACACCTAACCCAGTGAACACCACCCTCTACCAAATCATCCCCAACGATGTCTGTTTCTCGTGTGATGTCTGCTGCCGATTTTTAGAAGCAGACAGTCCCCTTGCGCCCATCTTCACCGAAGTCGAGACGGCAAAAGTTATTGCACACGGTGCCGATCCGGCACTGTTCCGTCCACAGACAGACGGAAAAAGCGCGCAGATTCAGTTAAAACCGCGCAACGATTTCTATATCTGTCCGTTTTTTGAACCAGAGACGAGTCACTGCACCATCTATCCGATCCGTCCGCTTGATTGCCAACTCTATCCATTCGCGCTCATGCGTAGCGAGGATGGCAACCAGATTGTGCTCGGCGTAGATACCCTCTGCCCGTTTGGTGAAGCACACCTCGAAACGGAAGCCTTTCAGAGGCATATCCACCACGTCATTGATTACGTCGAATCCGAATCGGTCAGGGCGGAGATAATCGCCAACTGGAGCTTGATCGGTGATTATCAAGACACCGTGAAAATTGTCCACACCTTAGCGCAATTGACAGATGCAACTCCAACCGCTAACGCTCAATGACAAGCCAATTTTTGACGAATACGCCCGTCAAACTGACACGCGTCTTTCCAACTATGCCTTCGCACCACTCTACGTGTGGAAAGAGCATTTCCAGTTTTATTGGACATTGATCGCGGAACACCTATGTATCTTCGCGGAACAGGGTGAAGACTATTTTATGCCGATCCTACCGATGCCGTGCAATCCTAAAAATCGCACGTCCCGAAATGTTATCCGCACGGCATATCAATTTATGTTAGAATCAAATCGGAATCCACACATCGCCCGAATCGAAAATGTTCCACACGCGCTGCTCACTTTTTTTGAAAAGGATGGATTCCGTGCCACCTTGAAGGAGACCGAATACCTTTATGAGACAGAGGCACTCAGCAAGTTGCGCGGCAATCGCTTTAAGAGTAAGCGGAACGCCTATAACGCTTTTATGGATCGGTATCCGTCGGCAGAATTTAGCCCCTACTGCACCACCGACAGCGACGCGTGTTTCACACGCTATGACGTGTGGCATACCGCACGCGCAATGAATTGTAAAGACGCAGTCTATTGTGCGATGCTTGAGGATTCCCGATCAGCACATCGAGTCGCAATCGCGCATGCAGACGCACTTGGACTTTTCGGCAGGATTGTCCGCGTCAATGGAGAGATTAAAGGCTATACCTTCGGCTATCCACTGAATGCGGACACATTCTGTATATTATTTGAGATTACAGACCTTGGGATAAAAGGACTCGCACAGTTCATCTACCGCGAGTTTTGCAAGGAATTGGTGGATACTTACAGATGGATTAACGCAATGGACGCTTCAGGGTTAGAAAATCTAAAGCGTGTCAAACGTTCTTATCATCCGGTCGAACTGCTTCCATCATACAATATTGTTTTAAAATGAGTCCAGAGCGCGTAGCCCGTAATGTCATGGAGGGCGGCTCTACGAGAAGAGAATCAAAGTCTGAAACCACTTGACCGAACCGCAAGGTAAAATTAAAAGATGAAATCAGCACTTATTTTCCTCAACGGCTACTACGACACACGCTATCTCGACTTTTACCGTCACGAGATCGAAACAGCGGTGGAAAACGGGTGCCCACGCATCTGTGCGGACGGCGGCATCCGTATATTCGACGAACTCAACCAGCACTCAGACACCGCCATCATGCCAGATGTCCTCATCGGAGACATGGATTCGATCCCCGAAACCGCAACCAAAGCGAAACATGTCGTTCAGGAATGGGTAGGAAAAACGGACAAAGATTACACCGACGGACAACTCGCCGTAGACTACGCCTTGGAACAGTTTAACTGTCGGCATATTGTCATCTACGGCGGTTTACCGCGTCCAGCAGCATACGAAACAGACCAGTTCCTTGGCAATCTCAAACTGATGTGTTTTGGGCATTACCGTGTGTCCGCAGGTGAACCTTACACAGCCGAAATGCGGGATCCGAGACAAACAATCCACTATGTCCTATCATCAGTGCGTTTAACCCGAAAAAACAACGGGCTGCAACGCGTCTCTCTTATCGCTGAAGCGTCCAACGTCATCGTCGAAAAAAGCGAAAATCTACGTTGGGACTTGGCATCGCTACATATCCATCCCGATTTAACAAATGCCCTTCGCAATGAGTTCACAGCAGGCGCGGCATCGGCAATCGTTCAATTGGCTGACGGATCTGCTCCTGTCTACGTGATTCATAACTGGTAGGAGAGCACCTTCTTGAGGGTTTCCGTGTCCAGATTCGCACCGCTCATCACCATTACCACGCGTTTCCCTGCCAACGTATCCGTAAGTTTATATGCTGCCGCTATCGGAGACGCACCTGCGCCTTCCGCCAAGTTGTGCGTCCACCGCAACGCCAAACGGATGCCTTCCTCAAGTTCCGCCTCACTGAGTAGAACAATGTCGTGAATGCCCTTTTTGATGATGGACAACGGCAATGAGAACGGCGCACGGGTCGCAATTCCATCTGCGATGGTGTCGCAAGAATCCGTCTCTACCCGTTGCCCTGTCTTCCAGGAACGGTAGATAGCGGGCGCATTTTCCGCTTGCACACCGATGACCTTGACATCCGGGTTTATCGCTTTGGAGACTGTGATAGCACCACAGCAACCGCTCCCACCCCCGATCGGGACGATGATTGCGTCTACGTCTGGAAGACTCTCAAAAATTTCAAGAGAATAGGTGCCGACACCGTGGAACAAGGCTGGCTCCATGCACGGATGAACGTAGTAAAGCCCGCGTTCCGCTTGAAGTGTTTCGCAGAGCGCAAGTGCTTCGTCAAAATCGGTACCGTGTTCAATGAGTTCCGCGCCAAAGGCTCGCATCGCGCTGTTTTTCTCAGGGTTATTCCCGTGCGGTACAACAACAGTCGCTTTGACACCGGACTGCGCCGCCGCATAGGCGATGGATTGTCCGTGATTCCCGCGTGTCGCCGTAAGCACGCCTTTTTCACGTTGTGCTTTTGGGAGATGGTGCATGAAATTGATGCCCCCGCGCACTTTAAAACTACCCGTTGGATGATGATTTTCGTGCTTAATATACGCCTGAAATCCGAGCCGCTCGGACAATTCTGGATAGTGAACCAAAGGTGTGGGTTTTAAAAATCGTGATACGACGCGCCGCGCCGCCATAATTCCCTGAAGGGTAACAGATGTCATTTTTGCTCCTGATGTGTTTTAAAAAAAGTCGGGAATCGGAGCTCCTTCTTACAAGCACAAAGAGCCCCTTGCAAACCTATTCAATCTATGCTAATATGATAACATACCTCAACGCACATTTTCAAAAGCAATGTTCAGAAAGGAAACACTTATGGCACAAGAATGGCAGTCTACAGCCTTAGAAATTGACGAAACCGAGGACCTCATTGAGGTTTGCTATCAGAACGGATGGACGGATGGGCTTCCCGTCGTTCCACCCACCCCTGAACGCGTCGAACGCATGCTCAGCGGAACAGACCGAGATCCAGATGAACTCATCGCAGCTGTCCCGCCAAAATGGGGCAGAGCCACCGTCGAAAAGGTCGCGATTAACGCCGTCATGGCTGGATGCAAACCGGAATATTTACCGCTGCTTCTCACCGCAGTGGAGGCGATGACATCCGAACAGTTTAATCTCCACGGCATTCAAGTCACGACATCCCACGTCTCACCGGTGCTTGTTGTCAACGGACCTATCCGAAAACAGTTAGAAATTAACGATGGATTCAACCTCTTTGGGCAAGGATGGCGAGCGAACGCAACAATCGGTCGCACGCTACGGCTCATCTGCACCAACATCGGGGGTGGATTGCCCGGTGAACTCGATCGCTCCGCATTTGGGCACGCTGGAAAATATACCTGTTGCATCGCCGAAAAAGAGGAAGAAAGTCCTTGGGATCCGTTGCATGTCGAACGCGGTTTCCAAGCGGACGATAGCACTGTTACCATCTTTGCGGGTGCCGGTCCCCAAACCGTCAACGACCACGGTAATAACACCGCAGAAGGCATCCTCAACACAATCTCGGATAACATCGCTGCCCCCGGTAACACTCCCGGTGAAACCATCCTCGTCATTGGCGTTGAACACGCAAAGACAATCTCAGAGGACGGGTTCAACAGAGCCGACATCCGGCAGTACATCGCTGACACCACAAAGCAATACGCAGCAGAGGATCTGATGCTTATGGTAGCCGGTGGACCCGCAGGGAGATGGACGATTGTCGTCCCTGGATGGGGTTCACGGTCCTCTCGCTCGGTCACACTTGCGGTATAAATATCTGTGGGAGAGATAGCGGAATTCGGATGCCTAAACGTTGACCGCTGATAGCCAATAGCCTACTGCCAAACAACCCGCGAGGATAGAATGCAACCGAAGTTCTTCGCCGAAGATTTTTTTGCAAATCGGCGAAAAATATGGTATCCTTATATTAAGGAAGACAATAGGAAACCCAAATCTGTTTTCTGACGTTATACTAAAGGAATAGCTACGATGGACACAAGAACGCTGTCTTTGCCGATCAGCACACTCAATTACAAGCAACCCACCACCGTGCAAGTCGGATCCCCTGTTTCTGTCGTCATTGATATGATGCAAGAGGGAGGAACCGGGTGTGTTCTCGTCGTTGATGAAGATGAACAATTAATCGGAATCATCACTGAACGGGATCTGCTCCAGCACGTCAGCGGGCAGCGCGCAGCACCCGCGGAATTTAAGGTCGAACAGGTGATGACAGCGGACCCAGAGACATTACGCGCCAGTGACCCAATTGCCTTCGCACTCAACTTGATGCATCTCGGGCACTTCCGGCATCTCCCTCTCTGTGTTTGGGACGACCAAGGAGAGGCATACCCCATCGGAATAATTTCAACCCGCGATATCTTAGAACATATCGCTATATTTATAGAAAATCAGGAGTAGGAGGCGTAACCATGTTATATGACCTGGCAATTGATGAAGAATTAGAGCAGATGGACGAAGATGCTGCACTGAAAGCATGGAGAGTGCCAGAGATTCAGGTTTCGCTGAAGGATTTGATGCGTCCCATCATTCAGATTGACATCGGCGCCAGCACAAATGAGGCGATTGATCTACTCCTCGCTAACGAAATCGGCGCAGCACCTGTTGTTGAGAACAATTATCTCCGCGGAATATTTAGTGAACGAGACGTACTCAACAAAATTCTCAATAAACAAGTTGGAGACTTGGACGACATTAACGTTACAGAATTCATGATCGCAGATCCGCAGACAGCACAGCCGGAAGATACACTCAACACCGCCCTCCTCTACATGGCACGGGGCGGCTACCGACACGTCCCTATTGTTGATACCGAAAATCGTCCGATCGGGATGGTATCCATTCGTGACTTAATGTCCTATCTCGTCGAGGAGTTTCTCCAGGAAGTCTTAACACTACCCCCGAAACCGGTTCGAGATGCTTTTAAAGCCCGAGAGGGTGCCTAAATACCTCAAAATTTTTCATATTTCCTGGGTGCGGTTGCCAAACATGCACTTATCATAACAAAGGACAATTGTGATGCGCAAACCAGTTGAGCAAATCGAGGAAGCGACAATCCTATTTGCTGGCGACTCCGGTGATGGGTCGCAGACCATTGGCACACAAATGACTGAAACCACTGCCCTCATTGGGAACGATGTCGCCACGCTCCCCGATTATCCCGCTGAAATCCGAGCACCCGCCGGATCGATAGCAGGGGTGTCAGGGTTCCAACTCCACTTCTCAAGCGAACAAATTCACACCCCCGGAGACCTTTGCGATGTCCTCGTCGCGATGAACCCTGCCGCTTTAAAGGTACACCTCAATAAACTCAAACCCAACGGCATTCTGATTGTAAATACCGACAACTTCGCCCGCCGCAATTTACGCCTCGCAGGATATGAAGAGGATCCGCTCGAAGACGATAAACTCACGAAATACCAAGTTTTCCGTGTCGAATTAACACAACTCACCCGAAAAGCACTCGAAGCGACACAATTAAGCGTCCCAGAAATCGACAGATGTAAGAACTTTTTCGCCCTCGGTATGATCCTCTGGCTCTACAATCGTCCAATGGAATACACGATGAAGTGGATCAAGGCGAAATTCGCGAAAAGGCCCCAGTATGTAGAATCCAACATTCTCGCGCTCCGTGCCGGGAATACCTATTGCGAAGCGACCGAGCAGTTTGCTGTTTCCTACGATGTGAAACCTGCCGATTTTGAACCCGGGACCTATCGAAATATCGAAGGTAACATGGCAACCGTGCTTGGACTCGTTGCGGCCTCGTATCAATCCGGTCTACCCCTCGTTTACGGCAGCTACCCGATAACACCCGCAAGTGACATTCTCCACGGACTTGCACAATACCGAAATTTTGGTGTCGTTACGATGCAGATGGAGGATGAGATTGCCGCTGTTGGGGTCGCAATCGGTGCCGCATTTAGCGGTTCACTCGGTGTCACCGGAAGTAGCGGGCCAGGGCTTGCGCTCAAATCGGAAGCGATTAACCTCGCGATGATTGCCGAACTCCCACTCGTGGTATGTAACATCCAACGTGCGGGTCCCTCAACAGGGATGCCGACAAAGACGGAACAGTCGGATCTTTTGCAGATGTTCTACGGGAGGAACGGCGAATCTCCGTTGCCTATTATTGCTCCCTCACGTCCGTTCGACTGTTTTGAGACGGTTTACGAAGCTTGTCGTATCGCCGTGAAATACAGGACACCGGTGATTTTTCTCTCCGATCTTTACATCGCCATGGGGGCTGAACCGTGGAAGATTCCGCAACTCTCCGATCTCCCAGAAATTAGACCCGATTTCGCAGGGAGCGCAGATACCCGTAACGGGTTTGAACCGTATCTACGCGATCCAGAGACGCTTGCGCGCCCCTGGGCGAAACCCGGGACGGCTGGTTTAGAGCACCGCATCGGAGGTTTAGAGAAATCAGATGTGACGGGACACGTCAGTTACGATGCCGAAAACCACCAAAGAATGGTGGAAATCCGAGCAGAAAAGGTCGCACGCATCGCCGATGCGTTACCACCAACAGAGGTGTTCGGGGCACCAGAGGGTGACATCCTGCTCCTTGGATGGGGCGGCACCTACGGCGCAATCCGAACGACAGCAGAAAACTGTGTCGCCGACGGACTTCCAATCGCACACGTTCATCTCCGACATCTCAATCCGTTTCCTAAAGATTTGGGCGACATTCTACAGAGATTCAAAAAGATTTTAATCCCTGAACAAAACAGTGGTCAACTCCTTCAGCTCATTCGTAGCACCTATCTTATTGATGCAATCGGTTTTAACAAGGTGCAAGGGCAACCCTTCCATGTTTTTGAGTTGGCATCGAAAATAGACGAAATACTTGAAGAAATAGGGCGCGCTTAGGTCCTAACGCCCGCAATACCCGCCCCCTACTGGTTGGGTTGGAAATCCTGCCTATAGGGTTTACGAAAAAAGACGGTAAACAAACCATGAGAAGAAAAAGATCCTCACGCATCCCTGCTGGAGCACCCACCCTCTCTAAAAAGGATTTTGTATCCGACCAAGATGTCCGGTGGTGCCCGGGTTGTGGTGATTACTCCATCCTCGCCCAGACACAACGTATTATGCCGGAACTCGGCATCCCTAAAGAGAACATTGTCTTTATCTCCGGCATCGGGTGTTCAAGTCGATTTCCATATTATATGGACACCTACGGATTCCATACGATTCACGGCAGAGCGCCAACGATCGCCTCCGGTGTAAAAATGGCGAATCCCGACCTCTCTGTATGGATTATCACAGGGGATGGTGATGCACTCTCAATCGGTGGCAACCATTTCATCCACCTGATGCGCCGCAATTTCGACGTTAACGTTTTGCTCTTTAACAACCGTATCTACGGATTGACGAAGGGGCAATACTCACCGACATCCGAGCAAGGGAAACAGACGAAATCCACCCCTCTCGGTTCGGTAGATACCCCCTTTAATCCGATTAGTCTCGCATTGGCTTCCGGTGCTACATTCGTGGCACGCTCGCTGGATAGAGATCCAAATCACCTCCGAGCCATTATCAAATCCGCATTTGAACACAAAGGCACTTCGTTTATCGAAATCTACCAAAATTGCAACGTGTTTAACGACGGTGCCTTCTTCCAATACACGGAAAAAGATACAAAGGCTGACAACACGGTGGTGCTGGAACACAATGAACCTCTCGTCTTCGGCGCCGAACGCGATAAGGGTATCCGATTGAACGGTTTCCAACCCGAAGTCGTGAAAACCACAAACGGGCAATACTCCACGGATGACCTCATCGTCCACGATCAGTATGCCGAGGACACCACCTTGGCGAATTTCCTCGCACGGATGAGCGATACGCTTGACCTGCCGGATCCCATCGGTATTTTCCGCAGTATCAGGCACCCGTGTTACGAGGACCTGATGACGAACCAGATCCGCACCGCAAAAGAGCGGATGGGCGAAGGCAACCTCGAAGCACTCCTCAACGACGGCGAAACGTGGACTGTGTCATAGTTTAATGGGATTCCAACGATCATGAAGATTTACATCTTAACCGACTTAGAAGGGGTTGCGATGGTATCCCGCTTCAGTCAAACCCGTGAAGAGGGTCCCCAGAAAGAAACCGCCATGCGGTTATTGACGCAGGAGTTAAACGCTGCTGTTGATGGCATTCTTGATGTGGATGCAGGCGCGGAAATCGTGGCCTGGGATGGGCACGGGACTGGCGGGATTGATGTGCTTGAATTCCATCCGCAGGCGAAGTTAATTGCGCGGGGTCCGATTCGTCCGCCTTACTATCTTGACGAGACCTACGATGCCCTCTTTTTCTTAGGACAGCACGCCATGGCAGGCACGTCAAACGCCCCGTTGAGTCATACGTATTCCTCTTTGTCCATTGAATACTACAAGCTCAACGGAAAAGAGATCGGAGAATTCGGCTGCCGTGCCGCGCTCGCCGGCACTTTCAACGTCCCAACGGTTTTTATCTCTGGTGACGATAAAGCAGTAGCAGAAGCGAAAGAACTTATCCCCGACATTTATGGTGTTGAGACCAAACACGGGCTCGGACAGGAACTTGCGTTGCATCTATCACCCCAACGGTCGCGAGAACTGATCCGAGAAACTGCTGCGGAGGCTTGCCGACATATCACTAAGATTGCCCCATTTAAAATCGACCCACCTTATACGTTTGAAGTTCGAGTGCTTGAAGGCAAATCAATTGACGGGTACCTGCAACGGGGTGCAGAAAAGATTGATGATCGCACCGTCCGTTGGCATACCGATGACCTCTGCACCCTCTCCATTTAGCATACCCAATCAGAATACATCTCTCAAACACTGCATCCGGGACAGCCACCCTTTCCCTTGATTTTGTCCCGAAGAATCTGGTATCCTGTTATAGGAACTTGTTAGGATGCAACGCCGCGCTGGCATGCCTCAGAAAAGCGAGGTTTTTTAATCTATGATCCCCTGGACTGCTCTCCATTACATGGGTTCTAACCCAGTCACGAATTAACCAAGAACCCGCTCGTAACGAAGTGGAGAGCGGATCGGAGACCATAGCTAAAAAGATGGAAACTTTCGACTGCGAACTGACCCAACAGGTCATCTTCGGTGAGAACACAATCGAGAGACTCGGTGCGTTGACCCGCGAACGCGGAGGTAGCCGCGCACTCGTTGTCACAGACACCGGTATCGAAAAGGCAGGTATCCTCGCAAGAGCCGTCTCAGCACTGCAAAGCGAAAGGATCGCCACTTACGTTTTTGCGGATACGACACCCAACCCGACGACAGAAGATGTTGACGCTGCGTTTGCAGTCGCCAAGACCAACGCACCGATAGATCTCATCATCGGACTCGGCGGCGGCAGTTCAATGGATTGTGCGAAAGGCGTAAACTTCCTGCTCACAAACGGCGGAAAGATGGAGGACTACTGGGGCACAAACAAGGCAACACAACCGATGCTCCCCTCTATCGGTATCCCGACCACGATCGGCACCGGCAGCGAGGCACAGTCCTATGCACTCATTGCACAGGCGGATACACACATCAAGATGGCGTGTGGCGATAAAAAGGCACGGTTCGGGACTGTAATTTTGGATGCGACACTTACGGAAACCTTGCCCAGATCCGTGGCAGCAGTAACAGGTATAGATGCAATTGCCCATGCGATCGAAAGTTTCGTTTCCACCCGACACACCCTGATGTCTCAGATGTTTGCACGACACGCCTGGGAGTTGCTAAACGGGCACTTTGCGGCATGCCTTGAACCTGAAAATGCTGCAGCCCGAAGTAAGATGCTGTTCGGTGCTTACCTCGCCGGACTTGCGATTGAAAACTCGATGTTGGGTGCCGCACACGCCTGCGCTAACCCCCTGACGGCAAGATATGAGGTTACACACGGGGTCGCCGTCGCGTTGATGTTACCACATGTCATCCGATTTAATAGCACTGTCGCAGGAGATGCCTATCGTGAACTGTATCCTGATGGAGACTTAGCAGACAGAATTACAACCCTAAAACAGATTGGCAATTTGCCGAATAGGCTCCCGGATTATCCTGTCCAATACGCGATAGGAACGACTGACATACCGACGTTGGCAAAGGAAGCGGCAACACAGTGGACAGCACAGTTCAACCCGCGTTCCCTCAACATTAAAGATTTTATGAAACTTTATGAACAGATATATTAAAACACAAATAGATAAGCGGAATCGTACATATCTTAAAAAGTCAAAAGCGACGGCACAACGGCGTGTGTCTGTTACCCTTCTAATTTTCCTACTGCTCTTCGCGTCACACGTATCTTTTGGCGACTGGGCAAGTTTCCGTGGGAACCCACAACTCACCGGTGTCGCAGATTCCGAACTCCCCGAAAATCCCCAATTGCTTTGGACTTTTCAGGCAGGAGATATGATAGAATCCACCGCCGCAGTCGTCGATGGCACGGTCTATGTTGGCGTGTTAGATGGAACCCTCTACGCACTTGACGCACAAACCGGCGAACAGAAGTGGACGCATCAGGTAGAGGGAGCCATCAAAGCCTCGCCTTCTGTTCACAATGGCGTCGTCTATTTCGGTGATGGGGATGGGGTTTTTCATGCAGTGGACATCAACACCCAAGAGACGCAATGGCAGTTCACGACGGAAGGCGAAATCATCTCATCGGCAAATGTCGTTGATAACCGGGTGCTGTTCGGATCGTATGACGGATTCCTCTACTGTTTGAACCGAGAGAACGGAGAACTGGTCTGGAAATTAGAGACGGAAGGCTACGTCCACGGCACACCTGGGGTCTGGACGCAAGTCTCAAGCGATTCTGGTAAGGCAGACAACTTTGCAATTGTTACCGGATGCGACAGTTATCTCCGCGTTATCAATATTGACGACGGCACGCAGACGCAACGGATAGATCTCGGGGCGTATGTCGGGGCGAGTCCTGCGATTTCACAAGACCGCGTCTATTGTGGCACGTATGGCACTGAAATATTGGGGGTTGCGTTAGATACTGGGGAGATTGCCTGGCGGTATCGGCATCCGAAACGCAGATTTCCATTCTTCGCTTCCGCCGCCCTCACGGAAGACAGCGTTATCATCGGAGGACGCGATAAGATGGTGCATGCGCTCTCACAGGCGACGGGTGAGTCGCTATGGACCTATACCGCTAAATCCCGTATCGAGTCTTCTGCCGTCATTGTCGGGAAGCGTGCCTTTGTGGGGACAACCCGTGGGGTGTTTATCGCTTTAGATATTACGACGGGTGAATCGGTGTGGGAATTCGCAACGGGTTCCGCTATCGTCGCCTCACCCAGCGTTTCCGAGGGTAGAATCTACATCGGGACCGAGGACGGGATCCTCTACTGCTTTGGGTCAACGTAGATTGGCACGGTTTGCCGTTTCATGTTATAATATTGCGAACTTATTCGATCGTGAGTTTGACTAAAAATCAGAGGAACCTGATACGTCTTATCATGTCCATCGCAGATTTAATAAAGGAACATCAATAATGCCTGAAACAAAACCGGAACCTGCGACAGCAGGCATAGACTCAAAAGATACAACCGTAGGGAGCGTTTTCGTCTCCAACTACCCGCCGTATTCCGTATGGGGCGAGTCCGATGTCCCAGAAGTGGAACGCGCCCTCAGTGAACACCCGCGTCCAGATGCTACGCTGGGGCTTTACCTTCACATCCCGTTCTGTCGCAAGCGGTGCAAATTCTGCTATTTCCGCGTCTATACCGATAAAAACAGCGCAGAAATCGACACGTATCTAAATGCCCTCGCGAAAGAGGTCGAACTTTACAGCGCACAACCTGCAATTGCTGACAGACCGCTGAAATTCGTCTATTTTGGTGGCGGGACCCCTTCCTATATCAGCGTCAAACACCTGACGGCTCTCGTTGATCGGGTAAAACGGGTAATGCCGTGGGATGCCGCTCAAGAGGTTGCTTTTGAATGTGAACCCGGTACCTTGACAGAAAGGAAAGTAGAGGCGATCAAAGGGATCGGTGTAACCCGATTGAGCCTCGGCGTTGAGAATCTGAACGACGAGATCCTCGCTGAAAACGGTAGGGCGCATCTTACCAAAGAGGTGTATCGCATCGTCCCCTGGATAAAGAGTTTGGCGTTCGATCAGGTCAACATCGACCTCATCTCAGGTATGATAGGTGAAACGTGGGAGAGTTGGCGAGAAACCGTCAAAAAGACTATTGAACTTGACCCCGATAGTGTTACCGTCTATCAGCTGGAATTACCGTTCAACACCGTTTACTCTAAAGACATCCTCGGCGGCGATACACTCCCGGTCGCAGACTGGAAACTGAAGCGCGAATGGCACCAATACGCCTTTGAGCAGTTTGAGCAAGCTGGTTATGCACAATCCAGCGCGTATACAGTGCTAAAGAGAGATAAACACTGCCAGTTTGTCTATCGCGATGCCGTGTGGCAGGGGAGCGATATGATAGGCACAGGTGTTGCCTCTTTCTCGCACCTCAGCGGGATTCATTTCCAAAATGCCCCTTCATGGAGCGACTACCTCAGTCATCTTGCGGAAGGTAGAATCCCAGTTTACCGAGCACTGAAACCCACGGCATCGGAACGGTTGACGCGGGAGATGATCCTGCAACTCAAACTCGGCAAGATCAGACCTTCCTATTTCAAAGCGAAGTTCGAGGCAGATATCCTCGATACTTTTGCCGAACCCTTCGCGAAACTGCAGAACGACGGCATGTTGCGTGTCAACGCCGTATCGGACGAAATTCAACTGACGCAACGCGGATTGCTCCAAGTCGATAGCCTGCTCCCGGCGTTCTATGCCCCCGAATACCAGAACACGCGATATACCTAATACATGGATACACAAACACAATTACACCGCCTCCGTGAGATGCTTGCTCCGGTGTTGGATACCAACGCCTTCTATCGGCAAAAACTCACCGAAGCCGGGGTCACGCACCCAAATGACATCCAATCGTTTACAGACTACCGGCAACTCCCATTTACCACAAAGGAAGAGCTCAGCACCGATCAAGTATCGCATCCCCCTTACGGCACGAATCTCACCTTTCCGTTGGAGCAGTATACCTGCCTCCACCGCACCTCAGGCACAACAGGTTCACCCCTGCGATGGTTAGATACGGCGGAATCGTGGGATTGGTGGGGGAAATGTTGGGGCGAAATCTATCGCGCTGCTGGCGTAACCTCAGCCGACCGACTCATGATCGCCTTTTCGTTCGGTCCCTTTATCGGTTTCTGGAGTGCATATCACGGGGCGCAGCAATTGGGTGCGCTCACGATCCCAAATGGAGGTATGACGTCCGATCAGCGGATACGTGCGATTCTCAGCAACGATGTGACAGTTCTAATTGCCACCCCGACATACGCGTTGCGGCTCGCTGAAGTCGCAGAACAGGATGGTATTAATCTACCTGAAGAAACTTCGATTCGGGTGACAATCCATGCCGGTGAGCCGGGGGCGAGTCTACCCGCTACGAAACATCGGATTGAGAGCCGTTGGGGGGCGCGTGCCTACGATCATGCCGGCGCAACGGAAGTCGGTGCCTGGGGCGTTATGTGTGAACCCCAGGCGGGTGTCCATCTCAACGAAGACGAATTCATCTGTGAAGTCCTCGATCCAGAAACCGGAAATCCCGCAGACGCGGGCGAATTAGTCATAACAAATTTAGGACGCGTCGGCATGCCCGTCATCCGTTATCGGACGGGAGACTACGTCAAGCTTAAACCAGCACCGTGCGAATGCGGTAGACAAAGCCGTGTCCTCGACGGCGGCGTTATCGGACGATTGGATAAAGCCGTTATCATTCGCGGTCTGAACGTGTATCCTGCTACACTCGAAAACATTATCCTCAAGTTTTCGGATGTCCGCGAGTTCGCAGGACGTGCCTATGGAACAGGCACGCTCGATGAACTCGAAATCCAGATTGAATCTACCAATCCAAATCCTGCTGAAACCGCTACGCTCGTAGCTGCTGCAATCCGAGACGAGTTAGGTTTGCGCGCCGTCGTGAAATCAGTCCCACTCGGAACGCTACCGAGATACGAGCTTAAATCAAACCGATTCACCGATGATCGGCTATAGTATGTTTCCTCAACTATATGTTGACGCGAGTTGTAATCTTACGTTATAATTGTTGTGAGGAAATTCTGTCAATAGGTGCGCTATGTAATTGTGACTTGCCTCTTCCAGCAGAAACAATCTGACTGCCAAATGTTAGGAGAATTACGATGTCATACCCTGATAACACCTCTGAAACTATTGCTGCCCGCGGCGAAGCACTTTATCAGCAAAACATACGTAACAAAGTTGAATCCATGCACAAAGGAAAATTCTTGGCAATTGACATCAAAACAGGGGATTATGCGATTGCTGATGAGGATTTGGTAGCTACAGACAACCTTCTTGCCAAGCACCCGGATGCGACCGTTTACGGTTTACGGATCGGATTTCCGGCTGCTTACCGGATCGGCTTTAAAATTTCAGTCCCAACACAATGATTGTCGGAAGAATTACAAATAATCAAGAAGCCATTATTGAATTGGAAATTGTTGGATTAAATCGGCAAGCGAAAATTGAAGTCGTCATTGATACAGGCTTTGATGGTTACTTGACGCTGCCCGGTGATTTAATCAACCGCCTGGGTCTCCGACGGGCAGGTCGCCGATACGCTATTCTTGGTGATGGGAATACAGTGGCCCTTGAATTATACCGGGCAAAAGTGTTATGGCATGGCGAAGAACGTGAAGTCCCTGTTCTACGAACGGACGGGGGTCCTCTGGTCGGGATGGCATTGCTTAAGGGAAATCGTGTGATTTTAGATGTTGTGCCAGATGGCGATGTCAGGATTGATGTTTTATCCTAATAAGAGCTGACGATTGAAATGGCAAACTATGAACTTGACGAAATTTGCAGAATTCGACGGAAAATCTCCGCGCGATTTGATCATGATGTCGGCAAACTGATCGTTCACTATCAGGTATTAGAGAGAGAATACCGGAAGTCCGGCAAATACAAATTTGTGGATCCACCGACTGAGAAACCCAAAGCAGAAAAATCTAAGAATAAAGAAGCAGCAGATTAACCCCGGCTCTTTAAAATTTGAAGAGATCTCCCTTACAGAACGCGCATAAATGAACACACACAACACCTACGATACCATCGTTATCGGGGGCGGACCCGCCGGCAGCACCGTGGCAACGCTCGTCGCGGAACAGGGGCACCGTGTGCTACTCCTTGAACGGGAAGCCGAACCGAAATTCAAAATCGGGGAATCGCTGATTCCCGCCACCTATTGGACCTTCAAGCGACTCGGGATGCTCGAAAAACTACGGACGAGTCATTTTCCACAGAAATACAGCGTCCAGTTCTACTCACGTTCCGGCAAAGCCTCCACCCCGTTCTACTTCTTTCAGACCAACCCGCATGAAAGTGCCATCACATGGCAAGTCCTACGGAGTGAGTTCGACGAGATGCTCTTGGACAATGCGAAAGAAAAAGGCGTAGAAATCCGCAAGGGACTCGGTGTCCGTGAAGTCCTCTTTGAAGGAGATACAGCAACAGGTGTCGTTACGCAAGGTATAGATGGCACCCGTGAAACCCTTAACGCAACTGTGATTGCCGATTCTACTGGACAGCGGTCGCTCATCGGAAAGCAACTGAACCTGAATACGATAGAACCGAACCTCAAAATGGCATCGCTCTTTACACACTATGAAGGCGGATATAGAGACGAAGGCATCGACGAAGGCGCGACACTCATCCTACATACCGAAGAGAAGGATTCCTGGTTCTGGTCGATCCCACTCCCCTACAACCGCACGAGTATTGGGGTGGTGGGCGAGTTGGACTATCTCCTTCAGCGTCGAAGGGATGCCGACGGCAAACTCAATGCCCAAAAGATCTTCACCGAAGAACTCGCGAAGTGTGCGCCATTGCAACAACGGCTTAAAGGTGCGAAGCAACTCCTCCCCATCCAAACCACGAAAGATTTCTCCTACCGTGCGAGTCGTATCGCAGGCAACAACTGGGTGCTCGTAGGCGACGCATTCGGGTTCTTGGATCCCGTCTACTCGACAGGGCTGTTTCTTGCGCTCAAATCTGGTGAGATGGCAGCGGATGTTATCATCGAAGCGTTCGATAAAAATGACTTCTCCGAAACGCAACTTGGAAGTTTTGGACCCGAATTTGTAAAGGGAATGGAGGCATTTCGGAAACTCGTCTACGCTTTTTATACAAAGGAATTTAGTTTTGCCCGGTTCCTCTCAGAATACCCAGAGCATCAGGGCGGCATCGTTGACATCTTGAGTGGAGACGTGTTTAGAAAAGATGTAACGCACATCTTCCCAGCAATGGCAGAAATGTGTCCATTGCCACCCGAAGTGCCGCTCAATTGATATGGATGAGAGCACTTTGTAAGCCCGAAATAACCATAACCTATAGGAGTTCCTCATGAAATCAATCCTGTCCTATCTATCGATTCTCTGCGTTATACTCGCCCTCGGGTGCGACAATACCTCAAAACAAAACACCACCCAAAATGAAAAGGGCGATACTCCCGCCGAGTTAGTGAACGATACTTCTACAAAACGCCGCTATATCAGTATCGGCACTGCCCCTGCGGGTGGCGCGTTCTTTGTCGTTGGTTCGGCAATTGCCGAGGTAGTTGACGGTAACGTTTCCGAAGCGAACTGGGAAGTGACCGCAGAAGCCACGAAAGGCACACAGGAAAACATCCGACGCATCGTGAACGGTGAACTGGAATTCGCGCTCGCCAATGCCGCAATTTCCTATTTTGCCGTGCGCGGCGAAGGGGCATGGGCAACCGAACACACCATCCAAACCGTCATGACGCTTGCTCCCAATGTTGGACTGTTCCTTACCCCCCAGTCCTCCGATGTTCGTAGTATCCAAGACTTCGCCGGTAAACGGATTGTCGTTGGACCCGCAGGCGCAGGCTTCGAGTACTTCCTTAAACCGATACTGGCGGCACACGGTATCACTTACGAGGATTTCACACCGATCAATAGCACGTATATCGGCGCTGTAGATTTGTTAGCGGACGGTTCTGCTGCCGCTGCATTCGTCGGGGGTGCGGTCCCAACGCCAGCTGCTACACAAGCCAGCACGTCTCAAGACATCTTCTTCATTCCACTCGACGCCGCCGCGAAACAGTCCCTCTTCGCGGATTATCCTTTCTTTAATGCGATCACTATCCCTGCTGATACCTATAAAGGGCAGACGGAGCCGTTCGCCAGTATGAACGTGGGCGCGATGCACCTCATCACCGCTGAAAACGCAGATGAAAACATCGTCTACGAGTTCACGAAGACCTTGTATACATATCGGGCGGAAGTCGTGAAACGGCACGGTGCCGGCAAAGCCATTAATCCGAAAAATGTCGTCAAAGATACAGGCACATCTTTTCACCCGGGTGCCATCCGTTTCTACCGCGAAATCGGCATTTGGAACGAATAAAAACACTATCTTCCACTTTTTGCGATTTTTTACGAAATCATGCACCCTTTTCGTCTCTAAACGGTGTCACTAATAAGAAAATGGAAATGTGCAACCTTTTGAGGACTCATTTGTAGTAACAATACGCGCATAGAGGGACCGGAAATAGAGTTTTCTCGGTCAAAAATATGTTTGATTGAAATACTGCTGTTTCGGGTCAGCTTCGGTCTGTGGGAGATTGTTCTCCTTTTCAGACCGAAGCCTTATTCGCTGTTATAGAAACAGGAAAAGATAGAGGTTAGAATGCATTCAGAACGGAATAATGTCCCCAATACATCTCCAGAAAGCAGAACAGATTCTCAACATCCATCCGTTAGCCTTTCCCCAGGGCAATATCTTCACGGTTTCGAAGTGAAAGCCGTCACACCCATTGACGAGTTGGGGGCAGTAGCGATAGAACTCTTGCATCCATATAGCGGCGCACGACTGATGCATCTCTATACAGATGACTCCAAAAACTGGTTTTCGATCAGTCCGATAACCCCAACACTCGACGATACAGGGCTACAACATATCCTTGAGCATTCCGTAATGGCAGGATCTCGAAATTTTCCAGTAAAAGAGGTGTTCCTTGAGATGATCAAGATGAGCCTCGCCACCTTTGACGATGCGAACGCCATGAACTGGTTCGACCATGCCTATTACTATGCCTCAAGCAACGTCAAAAAGGACCTGTTTAATCTTGCAGAAGTCTACTTTGATTCTGTTTTTTACCCACTGTTGACAGAGAATACTTTCAAACGTGAAGGACACCATCTTGAACCTGTAGATCCGGATCAACCCACAAGAGATTTAAAAATAAATGGGATTGTCTATAATGAACAAAAAAACGGCTCGTCTGACCCAGAATACCACTCGTATTCTGTCGTGACTGGTGGACTTCTGCCTGACACTTGCTATGCCCTTGATAGTGGTGGGAACTCACTGGTTATGCCCGATCTGACTTATGAACAATTTAAGTCCTATCACCAAACCTACTTTCATCCGAGGAACTGTTACTTTTTTTTCTATGGCAATATTCCAACAAGCGATTATCTCACGTTTCTTGCCGATAAACTGGCGGCAATGCCAAAGACTGAGACAAACGGGTTTCTACACCCCCTCCGACCAGAAATTACACATCCTTCAAAGTGGAAAACCCCACGGACAGTGCGTGATACCTATCTGATTGGTGCAGATGAATCGACGGCTGAGAAGACATACCTCATGCTCAACTGGCTTATTGGGGACGCAACGGACCCTGAAGATGTTGTCTTGTGTCGAATTTTGAGTCTGATTCTGATCGGGAACGAGGGATCCCGGCTCCGCAAGTCGATTATTGATTCAAAACTCGGAACCGACTTATTTAATAATAGGTTTCTCATGCGTCCCGGAGTTAATACTATAGGTCCGCACAGTACCTTTCACATCGGCTTAACTGGAAGTGAAGCAGATCGTATTGAGGCTTTCACAGAATTGGTTGTTAATACATTGGCTCAAATTGCAGACACAGAAATTGACACGGAAACAGTGAACGCTGCGTTCCAGCAAATCACTTATGATTATCAGGAAGTTACGCCGGGATTTCCGTTTCAGATGATGGCGCGTGTCATAAACACGTGGATATATGAAAAGGAGCCGACCCTCTTTTTAAAGATGGGATCAGTCCTATCTGCTATCCGCCAACGCTGGGAGCAAAATCCGCGCCTTTTCAATAAGCTAATTCGTGAGAAACTCCTTAACAACCAACACCGTTTGACAACTGTTCTCTCTCCTGATCCGGGTATGCAGGCGCGTCTTAATGCGAATGAGGATGCACGTCTGAAATCGATCCACTCACAACTCACCGATGAACAGATGATAGACATTGCTGACGATGCTGCTGAACTTGAACGCCTCAACGAACAACCCAATTCATCCGAGGATTTAGCGAAGTTGCCGCAACTGCGCGTCTCTGATCTGCCTGAGAAACCGCTCCATATTTCCACAAGTGTTGAAACGGTTAGTGGATGTCCTTTGCTTCGAAGTGATGTTTTTTCCAACGGTGTGAACTATCTTGTCCTAAATTTTGATCTACAAGGATTGCCGCAACACCTTTGGCAGTATCTGCCCAGATACACCGATGCTATCCACAAACTCGGTGCTGGCAGAATGGATTACACGAAGATGGCGCAGCGCACCGCAGCAGCTACCGGCGGATTAGAATGCGCCCCTAACTTTAGCACACACGCACTCGATGCGGGGCGAACGTTGTGTAATATGCAGTTTCAACTTAAAGCACTTGACGGTAAGATGGGAGATGCCTTAGATGTCTTACACGACCTGATTTTTGCTGTGAATCCGCGGAATACTGGACGACTTCGCGATGTACTTAGCCAGGCAGTCACAGAAGGTCGCACAACCCTGATGAATAAACCGCGGTTTCCTTATGGCTTGGCTTCGGCGACCTATCATGCCGCCCGTGGGCTTTCGCCACAAGCCTATCTATCGGAAATTGTTTTTGGACTTCCGCAGCTACGCACGAGTGAAACGTTGCTCAACCGTTTTGATGAATCTCATGAGGAACTTTGCGCTTACATCGAACAGATTCGCGATTTTCTGTTAGTGCGCGGTCGCGTGACTGCCAGCTTTACCGGTTCTGACGCAGCTTTTGGGAGTCTTGAGAAAGAGTTCGCTGCATGGATTGCCGACATGCGTAATGAACCGATAACTCCAGCACCAATGGATTTTAAACCTTTTGACACTCCACCACGCGAAGGGTTGGCGGTTCCTATGCAGATAGCCAACTGTACATACGCAATACCAGCACCGCATTACTCACATCCGGATTCAGCCTTTCTGAGCATCGGGGCACAGATCTTATGGCTTGGTTACATTATGACCGAAGTTCGCCTTAAGGGCAATGCTTACCTACCATGCTTCGCGTATGATCCGCTCGATGCCTGTCTGTATCAAGGATCATGCGCTGATCCGCACATCGCACGTACACTCAACGTCTTTGAACGGACTGCTGATTATATCAAACAGGCAGAATGGACGCAGGCAGACATTGACAGGGCAATCATCGCTACAGCGACAGATTACCAAAAAGCAATTCGACCCGGTCAAGCCTCAATCGATGCACTTACGCACCACCTCGCCGGACAGACACACGAAGTGCTCGAAGAAAAATATGCCCAACTTCGACGCGCAACCCCTAAGGAAGTAAAACGTGCTCTGCTCCAAACCTTGACGGAAAACGAGGATAAAGCCTCGATTTGCGTGGTCGCGAGCCGTGAGAAATTGGAAACCGAAAATCAGAAAATGGATCGTCCCCTGAGTATTGAAGACGTTTAGAATAGAACTGGATCCCAATTCGCAAGGGAAGATGAAGTGAAAGATATTCTGCGGCTGCTGTCATACATAAAACCGTATTGGCATTTCCAAACCCTTTACATTCTTTGCCAGCTCGGCTACTTTGGCGGATTTATCGTTCTCCCGTGGATTGAAAAAATTCTGATTGACGATGTCTTTCTCGCAAAAAACGCCGATAAACTGTTGCCCACTTGTGGACTCTGGATGTTGGTCGCATTCGGCATGTACCTTTTTTCACTTGGATTCGCTTACTTCCCTATAAAGGTCTCACAAAATGCCGCGAAAGACATCCAACTCGCCGCCTACCATCACCTCCGGAGATTAGGCTTCAAATTTTACGACACGCAGCAGACCGGCAAGGTCATGGCACTGTTCACGTCAGACACACCAAAGGTGATAGAGGGATTCCAGATATTTGCCAGCGACTATCCGACAAACACCATCCTGCTCATTGTTACCATCCCTGTCGTCATGAGTGTTAGTTGGCAGTTATGCCTTCTCTCACTGCTCCTCGTCGGCGTGACCGTCTCGATGCCAATCCTTTTAAACAAATCCCTCAATCGAATAGGGGAGGAAGTCCAAGAACAGAACGCTGTGCTGTCAAGCAACCTACAGGAAAGCATTGCCGGTTCCCGAGAACTCAAGGGATTGGGAAAAGAACTTTACGATTTAAAAAACATCCATCACTTCCTGAAGCAACTTGTGACAATCCGTATCAAACAGGTAAAGATCCAAAAGGTAGGCGATATATTAGCCATCTGGTGGCTCAGCGATGCCCTGGTGCTTCTGGTGGGAGGTGGGTATGTCCTACAAGACGCTATGACCGTGGGAGAACTCTTTGCGGTAGTCATGTGGTTCAATGCGCTGCAACGTCCTGTACATTTTCTCGTGACCCTTCATCTCAGCATTCCATCCGTCATGGCGGCTGCCCGTCGGATCTTCGCGTTCTTTGACGAACACGAGCAAGAACCACAAGACGGGACACCCATCACGCACATTGAGGGCAGCGTTCAATTTTCCGATGTCTCCTTTGAGTATAGCGATGCACAACCCGTTTTGAAACGAATTCGTTTTCAAGCAGAATCCGGCGAAACAATTGCTATCGTTGGACCCAGCGGTGCTGGTAAGAGTACTTTGGTTAGCCTAATTCCGCGCTTCTATGAACCCCAACACGGCAATATTTTCATCGACACCACACCCATCAATACAATCCAAATCCAGTCGTTGCGCTCACATATCGGCATCGTTTTTCAAGATCCATATCTATTCGCTGAGAGCATCGCTTATAATATTCGTCTGGGTGCGGAAGACCCGGAGGCAATAACACACGAGCAGGTCGTCGCCGCCGCAAAGTTAGCAAACGCACACGACTTCATCATGAATTTCCCTCAGCAATATGAGAGCGAAGTCGGTGAGCGTGGGATTCAATTATCGGGTGGTGAACAGCAACGCATTGCCATTGCGCGCGTGCTTATCAGAGACCCCAAAATCCTCATTCTTGATGAGGCAACCTCCTCTCTGGATGCCGAATCCGAGGCACTCGTCCAAGAAGCACTCATACGCCTCATGGAAGGACGCACGAGTTTCGTCATCGCACACCGACTCTCAACCATCTTGAACGCTGACAAAATTCTCGTACTCAACGATGGAGAACTCGTTGAATCCGGCACGCATGCTGCGTTGATTCAGCGTAACGGTGTATATTACGATCTATTCCAGAAACAGTTCGCAGGAATGCAAAAGGGGACATAACATGAGAGATGTTCTGCGATTGTTGTCGTATTTAAAACCGTATTGGCACTTCCAACTGCTCTTTGTCTTCTGTGCACTCGGCAATTCAGGGTGTGGTCTCATCTGGCCCTGGCTTCGGAAGATTCTAATCGACGATGTCTTTATCCGAAAAAATGCTGAACTCCTACTACCTACCTGCGGATTCTATGCGCTGACAGCAGTCGGCATGTACTTTTTCAAATTTGGAGCCGCTTACTTCCCGGCGCAGGTTTCGGAGAATGGATCGAAAGATATTCAACTTGATGCCTACTACCACCTACGCAAATTGGGATTCAAATTTTACGACACGCACCAGACTGGAAAAGTCATGGCAACCTTCACATCAGACACGCCAACAGCGGTGCAAGGATTTAATCTCTTTGCGGGTGATTATATCATAAACGGCATCATGCTCGTTGTGACACTCGGTATTATTACATATATCAACTATCAGTTGTGTATTCTCTCCCTACTCCTCGTCGCCGTAAACATTATCATTCCCGCCGTTTTGGATAAACCGCTCAATCGAATGAGTGCGGAAATCCAAGAACAAAACGCACTCCTGTCAAGCAAACTACAGGAAAGCATTGCTGGCTCTCGCGAACTCAAAGGATTAGGAAAAGAATTTTATGATTTAAAAAACCTACGCCGGTTTATTGAACGACTCATCTCCGTCGATATTAGACGCGGACTCATCCAGCAGACAGGCGGCGGATTCACCATCATTCTATTCTGGTTAGCTCGAGGTCTTATATTTCTGATAGGTGGTGGGTATGTCCTGCGTGATGCGCTCACTATCGGTGAACTGCTTGTTATCATACACTATTTTGGCAATGTACACGCGCCTGTGTCACAACTTGTAAAACTTCACCTCGGAATACCTTCGATCATGGTCGCCGCTCGGCGTATTTTTGCGTTCTTTGATGAGCACGAAGAAGAATCGCAAGAAGGAACACGAATAGAACATATTGACGGACGTGTCCAATTCACTAATGTCTCCTTCGGGTATAACGAAGCAGAACCCATCTTACAAGAAATGAGCTTTCAAGCGGAACCCGATGAGACAGTTGCCTTGGTTGGACCCAGTGGTGCAGGTAAAAGCACCCTGATTAGCTTAATTCCACGTTTCTATGCCCCACAGCAAGGCAGTATTTCAATAGATGCCATCCCCATCAAAGAAATCCAAATTCAATCCTTACGATCCCATATCGGTATCGTTTTTCAAGATCCATACCTGTTCGCCGAGAGCATCGCTTATAATATTCGTCTGGGTGCCGAGGACCCAGAAGCGGTAACACACGAGCAAGTTGTCGCCGCCGCAAAATTAGCAAACGCACACGACTTTATCATGAATTTCCCTGAACAGTACGAGACGAAAGTCGGTGAGCGCGGCGTTCGGCTCTCTGGCGGTGAACAGCAACGGATCGCTATTGCGCGCGTGCTTATTAGAGACCCTAAAATCCTGATTCTCGATGAGGCTACATCATCTCTGGATGCAGCATCCGAGGCATTGGTCCAAGAGGCTCTCACACGCCTCATGGAAGGACGCACGAGTTTCGTCATCGCACACCGACTCTCAACCATTTTAGATGCCGACAAAATCCTCGTTCTTAAAGAGGGCAGGCTCGTTGAATCCGGTACACATGCCGAACTGATTCAACGAGGCGGTGTATACCACGATCTATTCCAGAAACAGTTCGCAGGAATACAAGCAGACAACTAAATTATCGGCGTCACCGAAATTACTTAACATCAGTTGAAAAAGTGCTTGACTTTAACGCGTTTTTTTGGTAAAATTGTAAAAATGCTTGTAAGGAGAACCGGAAATGGAATTGACCTTTGAAAAACATGATCTCTTAAATTCTCTGCAAGTGCTACAAGGCGTAGCGAGTGGACGCACGACCCTACCGATTCTTTCAAACGTTCTTATCCAAGCCGTAAATGGAAAAATTGAATGTATCGCCACAGATTTGGAGGTCGGCATTAAGATCAAGGTGGAAGGTGCCATTCAAGAAGACGGTGCTATCACTGTCTCTGCGAAAAAGTTGGCAGACATCGTCAAAGAATTGCCGGAAGACAAACCGATCCACTTCGCAACCACGGCAAATGACCGAGTTGAACTCACCTGTGGGAACGGCGTTTATAAAATTATTGGACTGCCAGACGAAGAATTCCCCCAATTGCCTGCTGTTGACGGAGATTCCCTAACAATCGATGGCGATGTTCTGCGGGATCTACTTTACAAGACCGAATTTGCCGCTGCAACGGAGGATGTCCGCTATTTCCTAAATGGACTCTACTTTAATTTCCTACCGGATAAAACAGAAGTCGTCGCGACCGATATGAGATGGCTCGCACTCGCACGCTGTGAACGGCTCACGTCGGAGAACGTAAAAGGGTTCATTATCCCACTCAAAGCCGTTAAAGAGATCGCTCGCACTTTCGCTGAATCTGGCACAGTACAGATCTCAATTTTTGAAAATCAGATTCTCTTCGCTGATGAGAATGCGACCTTAACGACACGACTCGTAGAAGGGGATTACCCGCCATACCAGAAAATCATCCCTGAAGCTGCGGAAGGCAGAGTGGTCGTCTCTAAAGAACAGATGCTGCATGCAGCACGGCGCGTTGCGTTGCTATCGAATCCGAAGAACTATGCGATTGCTTTGGAAATTGATACCCAGCAGCTCCAGATTTCGGCAAAGACGCCGGAATTAGGGGAGGCGTACGAGCCTATTCCTGTAGAGTCTGGCACAGGACGCATACGGATTGGTATCGATGCACGTTTGTTGATAGAGACTTTGGGGCATGTTGAAACAGAGTCCATCGCAATAGAATTTAAAAGCGAAGTGGAACCTATCGTCTTTAAACCGGTCGGTGCGGAAAGTCACATCTGTCTTGTAATGCCGATGCGTTTGGAATCTTAAGGACGCATGTTGTGGTGCGGGGTCTGAAGACATCACGCGACAAGATAGGGATAGCGGTATTGCGCGCCCTCGCCTTCGCGCGCGGACATCCTGAAAAAACGCTCTTTTTTTTCAAAAAAACTTGACATCCCGTCCGTTTAATGGTATTATTATATACCTAATGCCGAGATAGCTCAGTCGGTAGAGCAGAGGACTGAAAATCCTTGTGTCGGCAGTTCGATTCTGCCTCTCGGCACTCTTGATCTCTATCACGACAGATAGGGGCACCCCAAGCGATTAGTCCGCTAACAGCAATAAAGGAGGTAATTTTCATGATTGAAATTACTGCCCTTCTAGCATCGACGGTATTAAACCTTTTCGGTTTACCGAACTTCGCTAGTGGATTCGCTGATGTTAGCGGATTAGCTATCCTTTTCGTGCCATTTTTGCGATTAGAATATAAAATGAGCACCAAAAAGATTAGCAAGCCTACAAACCAGCGGACTAACCAGCAAGGGTTGCTTTGCACTCCGCAGTGATGCAATGCGTATTGTGATAAACGTCGAAACTGTTCACGTTTCCAGTAGCAATATTATTAGTGAACTTACTAAGCCGGTGTAGCTCAGTGGAAGAGCAACTGATTCGTAATCAGTAGGTCGGAGGTTCAAATCCTCTCATCGGCTTTCTGTTTTGGGGACTGTCTCGGTTCCATCATTAACTTTCCTGCCGCAACACATCTGCAACCCGTAAGATGCCGACTTCTTCATCAGTCTACTACTATTTTCGCAATAGGTAGTTTCGGGCTTGAAAAAACTACTTTATGGTGTGTAAATTAAATTTATAGTGGGACTATATCCACCTTTTTCTTTAAGATGCGAAATAAACTGCTTAATTACATTCTCGTAATGATGTTTGATCTTATCTCTAAAGATAAAAAAAGTCCATAGATTGTATCTTAAGGTGCTTATATTTTGATGAAATGAATGTTCAGGAAATTTTCTTTCAGGCGTATCTGAACCCTCTTGCATAATCTGAGTTAATATCTTACTGAGTGGCACTCCAGACTCTGTTTTTTCTATATGAAAACTTTTCTCTATTTTCTTCGCAGATATGAATAAAAGTTCTAACGAAACTATAGACAATATAGAATTCAATACACTAAATTCATTATCCCCATGTGTTCTCATTCCCGGTATTAATTGAGATGGAAAGGCATTGTGATGATACTTAGACATTAATTCATATATCAATGAACCAAAGCCAGCAACTTTATTTATACGTACAATTCCGCTTTTATATTCGGGGTTTGGTCTAAAATCAAATTCAATATCATTTTTATCATTTATGTTAAACTCAAAATGAGAAGCCCGAAATATATGCTCATAAGAAGTTTGGCAAAGTAGAATGTCAAAGAGTTCTGATAGGTGAGGTTCTTTATTAGAATGAATATCAATCAGCTCACTGAATTTAGGTTTCTTTTTATCCGAAAAATAAAATCGTAAATCAAGAGAAAATAGAGACCTCAATAGAATAAGTGCCGTTTTTGTATCTTTTTTTTGTAAAGAACTTATAATTGGCGATAACTCATTCATTACTTTCCTCAAGAAATTTAACGATTCATATATTTCACTTTCCAGTAGATCGTGATCTTCATCGTTATAGCAAGATTTTAAAAAATTAAATCCTTCAGATACACTAATGTTTACCTCTTTATCTATTTCCCCGTCTGTAATATACCAATTAGGATTAAATGTCATCTCAATAGATAGTGATATATCATATAAAGCATTAAAAACTCTGGAAAGGATAATGTAAATTGATTGAAAATCATTATGGAAAAACCACCTTTCAAAATCCCCATGTAAAGGTGTTTTTGCCGTTATTTTGTATTCCTGTACCGCTTCTGGATATTCAAGAGCATAATCTAATTCATAATTTCTAAAATTCAGTAAACATAGCATCTTTTATATACCTAAATGAAACCCAATTAGTAGGTTCAGATTAGTAGGTTCAGACTCGATTTTTTTGTGGAGTTATGCTTATATTATAACTAATAGAGTCCCTTGTTGCCAGGGAAATACCGCGGACCTGTTGAGGTATCGCGGCATTATAGTTCAAAAATTTTCGTTTTACCAAATGTATCTACTACCGAGGGTGAGACAGACAAACACAGCAAAGCCGATCGTTGCACTCTTTACCCGCTCTTTTCGCATTTCACTTTTGTATAATTTGCTATAGTAAGCAACATACTCTGGTGATTTAGCAATGAATCTATTGGCTGGAACTATTGAGCATTATCTACTGGAAGCGACAGAACAGATTATAATAGAAATTAACAACTTACTTGAGAACCATATTGACCTGCCAAAGTGTAAGGAAGAAATACTATGTCTAAACTTGTCAAACTTGAAAAAGTTGAGATAACTGACGGCTGGAAAAACGAAGCACAGAACTTTACCCCGTGGCTTGCCGACGAAGGGCTTCCAATGCTTGCAGAGACCTTAGGCTTGAATCTTCAAATCGTTAATACGGAAGTTCGCGTAGGTAGCTTTTGGGCTGATGTTCATGCACGCAATACGGCTGATGATACAGACGTAGTTATAGAGAATCAATTTGGGAAATCCGACCATAAGCACTTGGGTCAAGTCCTTACCTATGCAGCAGGAATAACACCTAAAACTATCATTTGGATCGCTGAAACCTTCACGGAAGAACACATTGACGCTCTTAACTATCTCAACAAAATTACCAAAAAACGTTTTCGGTTCTTCGGTGTAACTATCACGCTTTATCGAATCGAGAATTCAAATATAGCCCCACTATTTCAAATTGCGTGTAAACCCCAAAATTGGACTCATGAAACCCAACGTGTTGAAAATGAAACCAAACAACTACAAATGAAGTATTGGACTGCTCTGAGCAACCTCGCTGTTAAAGAGAACAGCCTTGTCAGATTCCGAAAACCGTACGGAAAAAACTTCATAGACTGTGAGCAGCGCGACAAGGTCAAAATAGGGGCGTATCATAATATCAATCGCAAAGAGATTGGTGTTTCTCTCTATATAGAGGTAGAATACCTTAACTGGCTAAAGGAACAGTGTGAAACATTAGAACGTGAATTATACGAGGATATAGGCTGGGATCACCCTTCTCAAATCTACCTATCCCAAAACGAATCAGACCCAAGAGACGAAAGCCAATGGGGAAAACAGCACCAATGGCTTTTAGAAAAGTTAGAGTTGTTTAATCAGGTATTTAGACCTATGCTTCATAAACTCAACGCCTCCGACAACGCACCGAGTCTGTGAGGCACCTTCAATTATCTATAGCGTGCCGTCAGATTCTTGAACCGTACAAATCCTTTCCACTTCCTTCCACGTGAGTCCGTTGCGTTGTCCACGTCCTCTGTCGCGACCATCTCGACGGATACCCGATGGTGTCGCAGACGTAATGGGTAGGTCAACAGACTTCCCGTTGTTGCTGTGCTTAAGCAGCCACTTGACTGCGGAAACTACGATAGCGATTGTCCCCGGTGCCTTGCCTATGTCAAATAAGTTACATATTCAGCGAGTCGTCCGTCTGTGATCTCACGCCCTCCGCAACCAGTAGGAGAAAGCCCGCAACGCCTGTTTGCGATTCCGCATGGTGTTGTCAGTAAATGACTTTTCGACTAACCTTGCTGTCGGCTCTGGTATGGCTTCCGCAGTTGTTTTGGGTGAACGGACGATAGCCGTTTCTTGTGTTACTTCCTTCATACTCACTCCCCTTTAAAGAATAACAACCATGCAAATATTATATTCACAGCAATACTGATTGTAGTGATAAATGCCAGTATTATATTGGCAATTAATGAGGCTTTTGACAGGTTTTCCTGCCCTGTCAATCTTTCCCATAGATTAGAGACTGCCGTTCTAAAACGTACCCACCATAGCATTGGGAATGTTATTTTAGGGTTTTTGTTTATCCACCATTTCTGTGTGTACTTATTGGATTCACCAGTTATTTTCTTACATTCCTGCTGGTTGACATGCCTATAATAGTTTTGCTTTCGGAACTTTATAGTCTCCGGTGTATCAATTGGTAATCGTTTAAATGTACTGCCATCGGAAATTAGGGCCACCGTCTAAAACAAGATTATGATAGAATAATACTCTTATAGAAAGGAGTATCCGATGGCCAAACGAAGAAGATTCACGCCCGAGTTTAAAGCCGAAGTTGTGCTGGAGGCTCT
>JAJEDB010000125.1 GCA_022821725.1 Candidatus Poribacteria bacterium
TCGGGAGGCTTCTGCTTTACTGCCCCCCTTGTCAATGAACTCAAGCACGCATTTGCGTAAATCTGATGAATAACTCATAATACCGAAGTATCCCATAAATATCAGAATCTGTCAACTTATTTACGGGCTTTACTATAAAATGTAACTTAAAGCAGGTATGACCTAAAATCCATCATTGTTTAAATTTCTCTTTACATTGTAAGATTATTACTCAAGATACCAACTCGGAAACGGAATACCCTTCAGTTTAAGTTTCGCCAACTCCGCGTCAAGGTCGCACTTAGACTTCTTTCCGCCGTGGATACTCGGTTCAGCACATAGCATTTCACGTAAAGTCTGCATGGATGTGAGGACACTAAGATCTTTGATACCTAACACCTCCGTCAGGAGTTCCACATCCAAGTCGTGGCGAACAGGGTCGTGGGCACACTCATTGAATGGCAGCATCCGTTTGTACTTTAACCGATCAAAAACCGATTCAGCGTTTTCTAAGACTTCTTCAGAAAGTTTACGGACATCCAATGTAGGCAGATTACTCAATGCTGTAAGCCAGAGTTTCCCGCGTCCAGCATTTTGCTTGCCACTATGTAACCAGTGACACAATAACCCTAAAGTTGAGTTACACCAGAGTGTCCACGGAATTTCATACCGTGGATTTTCAAATGCTACGTTTGTTATTGAGGTTGGACCGATAGCAGATTTTTCCGTGAAAAGTGCTATTACTGAGTTGGTATTGAATCTCATCAGCATGTTATAGTGTGTTCTGCTGTTTCGATCTATTCGCTTTTGCACTGCAGTTTCGGCTTTCGGAAGAGGGATCGCTCGTGAATCTGGGAGTACAGCCATTGACCGTTGGACTTCGCTCTTAGCGTTCCATAGACAGGGATAACCATCGCTATTGGGTTGATATCCGTCTTCTTTACGGAATACACCCCTAACTTCAGCCAGTCCCAAAGTCGCAATTTCCCCGACGCGGCAGATTGGAATCTTAACGACCGGCCCATTTCGGTTTTGCATCGGTAGTTCCAATGTGCCCCTTTTCAGACGTTGAGCAGATTGGAGAAGTGCCATGGACTTGACTCGCGTTGCAATCCAACCTTCACCGCGAGGTAATGGGCAATCCAGCATATATCCGAGGGTTTCTTCGCCAACCTTCATCGCATCACCACCACTGGGAATATCTTCTAACCGGTACGTTCCGTTACTTCGAGTAATTCTGTTCGTAATCTCAAAAGCTTCCAATGAACTCTGTGGACGTTGGTTTAGACAAACAAACTTACCACGCCCTGTGTTATTGCCTTTCCCTTTTGTTGCGACGATGATGCACTCCGCCATGTCCGTATCAGCAGAAAAAGCACAGTCAAATCCTGTCGCTTCAGCGATAGTTATCACGACTACATCGCGGTATTTTGTTGCCCACATGTCACGGACTTCCTGTGAAGTCGGTGAAGCAAGCACCGTAGCGGGTAAAATAAAACCCATTGTCCCGTTAGGCTTAAGCATTCTATCCGCTAATTCTACAAAGTATGAACTGAGTCCTGCTTGTCCATCGGCAACATATGTTTCTTTCTTATTGAGGGCTGCTTGCATTGCCTTCGTATATTCTTGAGGTCGGTCGTTACCTTGGAATGGGGATTTTGCACCATCTATGCCCGCGGGATCAGCCCCTGGCTTCGTAAAGGGAGGATTCTGAATAACGATGTCAAATTTTTTGTACGGAAATGCCCGTTGGAGGTCAACTATCATGTTTTCTTGTCCTCCAACCTGCTCACCCTCCGGTCCCATTGTGGGAAGTGACAGATTATCATAGAGTAACTCAAGTGAGCCAACCGCGTAGGTTTCATTATCTAATTTGCCATAAGGTGCAGTGAGAACACGTGTACCCCCAAGTTTCATATCCGCATATCTGCTCGCAAGAGCAGCCGCAGTCAGGTGTGTAGCGTTCGGCATAATGTCTACGCCTCCGATGTTCTGCTCTAGCATTTGCTGATGAATGTCTCTACCGTTTTCACCTGATTGCTCATAGAGAGACAAAATGCGTTGGTAGACCCCGTTGAGGAGTGCCCCAGTTCCACAAGCAAAATCTGCCACTTTTGGGAGTTTACCCTTAGGCAATTCGGGCATCACAAGGGTTGACAACAACACTGCACTTTCTGGAAGCGTGTAGTTCGCCTTAACATATTTCCTATCGGTGATTAATTTTTGGAAAACTATGCCCGCGAGTTCGTGAATCTGCGAAATATCGGTATCAACGAGATCTCTGGCTGCCTCACAAAGGAGAATCAAAATGGGTTTGACGAGTCTGTCATCGGTAGCCAGGACCTCAACGAGGTTACGCGCATCGTCAAAGATGGGACGGTAATTGACCTTGAGGATAGTGTTCCAATCGGCGATAACATCAGCGTAGTCAATCGTGGGTAGAAGTTGACGGAGTGAGCGGACAGATGTCATTTCTGGTTTGCCCGCGAGCGAACTCTGGAAAACGAAGGCATCAGTAATAATCAGTGCCGCCATGCGGAGAGTTTGTATGTTCGTTTTTTTTTCGGTGCCACCATCTTCTTTAGAAAAAACCTCTTGGTGCAGAACTGTCTCAATTTTCTTCCCAATGACAGGATGATCAACGATAGCATCTTCAAGTAAGTATGCTGCCTTATTGATACTTTTCTCCATCTCTTCTGCGGCCTCTTCAAGTTGAGAGTTAGGTATTGCCCCGACCTGAAGTGCATTTGCGATGTCTGCAACTGTGCCAGTTGCCCACCCGTTTTCTGGGAAGTGTCCAACAGTATTTCCGAGGGTACTGACAAGTTTGTACTGTAGGTCATCCGCCTCATGGAGTTGCGGAGTGAGGTCCCGTCCTGACATCGTCTTAAAACGGTCAGGATATAGAATTGCCATAACGTTGTTGAGGGTTTTCGCCGAGGTATAATATTCTGCTTCAAGTTCGTAGACGAGTCTTGTTTCGGCTTGCCTGATGAGGTTTTTGGCATTGGTAGTAGTAGCGAATTTGGCTTCAATACCGATGGGGTCTCTACTTCGTTCGATCACAATGGCATCAAGTTCGCTGTTGCCTTTGATGAAAGCATGAACAGCCGTTTCAACTTCCCATCCATGGCGCATGTTTCGTAGGATGTTAACCAAGTGATTTGTAATTGTCGTTTCGTGTTGATTCGGCATAATGTTCCCTTAGTATTGCTTTCAATGATGTGTGAATCTGGTGGTGTTAGAAGCAGCAACCCTGTGGTGTTTACCAAACCTCTCTACCCACTGGTGATCCGGTGTCTGTCTCTTCCGAAAGACCAGGTTTTCGGGCTTCGACTTTAGATTCTGGGATCTTGGCTAAAAGTTCTTCTATTGTATAATCCGGACGCGGTATAGGTCTCCGCCTTTCTTTACTACGAAGTATTATGTCAACCTTTTTACGACGCGATTTAGATTCGGGAACTTCGACAGAAGAGGTCTTGGGTGTATAGTTTATTTTTTTCACAAGGTAATTCCTTTTCGGGAAGATATTTAAAATCGGTAGAACATCGACGGAATTATAACACAGATAGGACAGTTATCCAAACAAAATGAGTCCGGTATCGGGCTATTTATAGCAAAACTTGCAATTACCGATATAGAGCAGCGGGTGAGATTTTATCAAAACTTCCGAGCCTAAAACTCCCTTGCTTCAGCCGGGGGATACAGACTCGTTCTCTTGGAAAGGACCCAGGGGCCATCTATGAAAAATAATGTGCTTTTGCTTGCGAATTGTGGTATAATTAGAGTATCTCGTTGGAAACCAGCATGACGAGCGTCGCCGCTTGATGGCGTGCGGGTTTCTTCCCACGCGTAAGGAGATAAGGGACAGATACGGGAATCCAATGCCAAAGTTTCACCGAACTGATATACTCAAGATAGAATCCCGACCGATATACGCCGAAATCAATGCAGCGTCTGCCTCTGTTTGGAATGAGTGTCTCTATCAGATGTCTAGGTATCAGTGGCACCGTGGCTACCCTCACGCTTGGGATTTTTTCCATATCGGTTCGGATTGTGAAGGCTGGGTTGATAAACATCTCTCTAAATCCCAACCTTTGCACTCGCAGAGTATTCAGGCAGTTCGGGAACGTTACTTTAAATCTTGGGAGTCCTATGGTGTTCTGAAAAAGCGTCATCCGAACGCGAGACCTCCACGAAAACAGAAAACTTTTTTGACAACCCGCTGGAAAAAATCTGCGATCCGCTTTGAGGACACCTGCGTTCTTCTCTCAATGGGGCGGGGTAGAGACAAGCTCTGTATCCCTCTGCCGCCTCACTTCAATATGTCGAAAACGGAACATATCGCAACGATTGATTTGGTCTATGATCATGGTCAATGGGAACTGCATTTTTCCTATAGATACGAGACGAAAAAAAACGAAATAGGTGATGGCGTTGTAGGCGTTGATATTGGCGAAATCCACCCAATTGCCAGTCACGACGGCACAGACACACGGATTTTCAACGGACGATATATCCGATCGCTATATCGCCATCGGAATAAAGTGTTGTCTGCATTCTCAGGTGCCATCAGTCGGTGCGAACACCATTCCAAACGCTGGTGGAAACTAACGCGTCGGAAGTGGAAACGTATCAAGACGATTGATAACCAAATCAAAGATGCCCTCCACAAGCATACCACGAAGTTTATAGAGTATTGCCAAACGAAAGGTATCGGTACGATTGTACTTGGGGATCTCACAGGCATCCGTGATCGTATTGACTACGGAAAACGCTCTAACCAGAAACTTCACCAATGGGCTTTCGGTAAAATCACGTCTCTGATCACCTACAAGGCAAAAGTCTTGGGTATCCAGGTTGTGCAGATAGATGAGGCGTATACGTCGCAAACCTGCCCAAGTTGTGGCAACCGTAAAAAACCGACAAACCGAAACTATACCTGTCTGTGCGGATTCAAATATCACCGCGACGGTGTAGGTGCGATGAATATCAGAGAAAAGTATCTGGGACACTTTGGTGTCCCCGTAGTGGCGGACATGGACTCGCGAGCCATGAAGATGACACCGCCCTTGGGCTTTCGCTTGAAAGTCCGTGTTGCCTCGTCTTAGACGCGAGGAATGTTCCTACAAGGGACAAAAGAATCACTCTTGCTTTAGCTGGGTGAGTATGTCAAATCGAATAAAATTCCGCAGCGTTTTCATAAAAAAGCCTATTCTTCTCCGCGTCTGACGCACCTTCAACCATCCCTAAGAGTGCGGCGACCCATTCCTGATATGTCGCCGCCAGGGTACACACGGGCCAATCGCTTCCAAACATCAGCCGTTCATAACCGAAAGCCTCTATTAGATGCTGGATATACGGCTTCAGTTCCGCACGCGTCCAGTTCTCACTCGCAGTCGTCACAATCCCCGATACCTTGCAGTGGACGTTCTCGAAGGCGGCGAGTTCGGTGATGTGTGTTGCCCACGGCTCGAATTGCCCGCCCTTTATGTCCGGTCCCCCGCAGTGGTTAAGGGCATGCCGAACGTCCGGTGTCGCCTTGACGAGTTCGATTGCCGCCGGCAGCTGCACCTGATTCGCACAGAGTTCAAAGGAGAGATCGAATTTCGTCAACAATTTCACGCCGTTAATCAGCTCAGGTGTGGCGTAAAACTGCGGATCGGGATGATGCCACGCCATGCGACGCACGCCTACAACAAGCCCGAATCCTGTGAGTTGTTCGAGAATCGCCTCGGCGTTCGGTTTTTCAAGCGGTGCCGCTGCCGCTATCGCGCCGATCATCCCATCTGTGTCGGATATGCGTGTGAGCCACTCGACCTCCTTGACAACATCCGTTTCGGCGGGATCGCCTTCAACGTGTACCGACCTGACGACATTAAGGTCCCCAATCGCCTCGCGGTAATCTTCTGCCGTGTATCGTTTTCCCAATAGATCGAACCCTTCTAACCAAGGGTATTCCAAATTAGAGGTATCCCAAAGGTGTTGGTGTGTATCTATTATTTTAAGCATCTATCACTCCTCATCTGAAAATGATTTGAATTTCGTCGAAATATCCTGTATAATTTCTTAACTGAACAGATATGTAACCACAGTAAATAAACACAATAGGTTTTGGTTTCAAAAACGTTAGCACGTAATGGAATGGAGTGCGGATTTAAGAGAGGCACGTAAGCATCCAAACGCACGTCATTTCTCCGCAAGGTAAAATTAACAGGACTTACGCAATTTTGACTATAGCGCGTTCTCTGAGATGGGAACTCTCGCAAAAACACACGTTCTTCCGACACAAACTGGAAAGTTTGTGCTACAAAAAAGCAGACTGCGTAAGTCCTAATTAAGAATTATCCGCAAGGTACAATTAAAATAAAGAGGTGTCTATTATGTTTTTGGGTTTCTTTGATCCGCTCTATTTTGTGTTTCTCGCACCGGGACTGGCACTGTCCCTCTACGCCACGTTTCGCACAAAATCGACATTCTCAAAATATTCACAAGTCGGATCGCGTAGGGGATTGACAGGCGCCCAAGCCGCCGATCTGATGCTGAAACGGCACGGTGTGAGCGGCGTCCGAATCGAACGCTCAAGTGGATGGTTAAGTGACCACTACGATCCGGGTGAGAAGGCACTCAGGTTATCCGATGACGTCTATTCAAGTCAATCGCTCTCCGCAATAGGGGTCGCCTGCCATGAAGCCGGACATGCGATGCAGGATGCACACGGCTATGCAATGCTGAACCTACGGACCGCCCTCGTCCCAGCGACGAACTTTAGTTCGATGGCCTCTTATATTCTGATAATGGTCGGTTTCTTTATTCAACCCTTTCTACTGTTCGGTGTGGGACTTTTTGCAGTAGGGGTCGTCTTTTCGTTGATAACGCTTCCCGTTGAATGGGATGCCAGTAAGCGCGCCAAAGTCGCAATGGCGGAAGCAGGAATGCTCACGCAAGAAGAGAATCAGCACGCCAGTAAAGTGCTCAACGCGGCATTTTTGACGTATCTCGCAGCAGCAGTGACGAGTCTCCTTACACTGCTCTACTACCTATTCCGATTGGGACTGTTGGGAGGCAGTGACGATTAATTATATTAATGGCGCAGCGTGAAACCGCGCCTATTGATGTTGCCGTGAATTGTCGCCTTTAAGACTTGCTATCAATATCCACACCGGGCCACTGGTCGTCCTGCTCGGTAATATCGACGACGATACCGTCCGGGTCTTCTATCTTGAAGGCTTCTGAAGGCAATTCGTCCGAATTTGGGTCGTAAGGTTTGTCACCCCCCAATCCTTCCCATGTGATTGTGAAACCGAGGTCCTCACACCGCTGTGCGGCTTCTCGCAGGTCCGGCACACGAACCCCGATGTGGAGGTAGTCTAACATCCCGCCGACATGTTCCGGACGATCGGGACCGCTGTGTTGAAACACGCGGAAGTTGTGATAACCGTCCGTAAGATCATAACATCCATTCATCGTTGAGAAGACCCGCAATCCGAGCGCATCGCGCCAGAAGCGAATGCTTTTCTCCAAATCGGTCGTGCGAACGCCGATGTGTACAAGTGTCGTTGACATAAAAGGTTCCTTTCGTGTTACGGCATACGGAGTATGCCTACTACTTTAAATCCAGACAGTCGGTTCCCGGTTTTCTGCGCGGTGCTCATAGAGCAATTTGACATCGTCCGGTAACTGATCGAACGTTTCGCCGGGAATCGTGGCGGTATTCGCACCAAAGAGTTCTAAATTCAGCCACCACGGCGCGTATCTGACGACGACCGCAGTCCGTTTCCCAGCACTCGGATTTTCTGCATTGGAATGCCAAATCCTGCTGTCCATAATGAGCACACTGCCCGCACTGCCAACGGCTTGCGTCTCCCCGTCAATTGGATTCCGGTCACCGACGTTGTCTTCTTTGCCTCTGGGGTTCCGGAGGTCCACATGCGTTTTGGGAACAATCCAGGTCCCGCCGTTTTCCGTTGTGAACTCGGAAAGCATCCAGAGGGTAGTGATACCGATGACAGCACTCGGAAACGGTTGGGGAATGTGCCACTTCTGGTTCAGATCATACGGAAAATCGGAGTGGTATGCGCGCACCAACTCGTAATGTGGGGGACGGATCTTATACTCAGTCTGCGAAATACGCACTTGCGGTCCGAGGAGTTGTTGAATAGTGGTGAGGAGCCGCTCGTTCGCAAGGTGTGCGGCGAACTTCGGCATGAAACTGATGACATTGCGTCCCCAGACACCATGCTCTTTTCTAAATTCATTATAGTCCGATTCAGAGGTTTCAACCTCTTCACGGACCGCACCAACCACATCGGCGGGTATAACGTTCTCTAAGACACACCAGCCCTCTTCTCGCAGTTGTGTAACGTGGGGTTCAATTGTTGCTAATAGATTATCGGTTTCCATTGATACCTCCTTTTTGGCGCGGCGACACCGATGTGCCGCTTGCAAAAACGCCACGAATTCTCTAACAGCGTCGCGACTTAACCGAAAACCTGCTTGTAATGGAAAGCAGTCGAGTAGCCCATAAATTAAAAGCCTGTTTCTCGCTCGCGGTTGTAACGGACTGCTGTCTTGATAAGCGGTGCGAGCCGCATCATTTTACCAAGAGAGCCGATGACACCGATCTCGCGTGTTGTTATCGCTCCCATAACGTTGAGTTCGCCTGTCCAAAATTTGTAGGCGGTGTCACCTGTCATAGTAAGTTCAACGTCTGGAAAAGTGTCGTCACAGGTCCCGCGGGTAATGGTATATTCGCCATTTGCTGCCGTTAGGGTCATCTTACAATCGGGCATGCTGTAGTTGAATTGGACACTCAACATCAACGACTTCAGTGCCTCTTGCGCTTCCGGTAGCGTGGCGATTTCTTCAAACAGTTCACTGATGTAACTATAGAGTTGATCGGGTGTTTCAAATATAGCCATAGTTTGCGGTATAGCATACTCCATAATAAATGGGAAGTCAAATAAAAAATGAGAATAAATCCATTCAAACTGTTTCGTGAGGAAATCTCTAAGGAGATACCTTTTGATGCGCAAGCTTACAAAGATGCGCGAAATTACTTCGCCTCCCGGACTATCGCCTATGCGTCTCCAATGGGGTGTATGGGTATAGTCGCAGCGGATGCGGAGAGTCTTTCGCATGTTTTCTTTACTGATGATTTTCCGTTCGGTGAATCATCACCCATCCACAGTCAATATCCTGTACTCATTTATGCACAGGAGCTGCTCGACCAGTATTTCGCTGGTGAGCCACTCGAGTTTTCTGAGGTTCCGATCCGATTCAACTGGGGAACGGACTTTCAGAATCGAGTGTGGGAGACTATTCGTCAGATCCCTTATGGAGAGGTGCGGAGTTACAAATGGATCGCAGAACAGGTAGGGAAACCGAAAGCGGTTCGAGCTGTCGGCAGTGCGGTTGGAGCAAACGCTGCGGTTATTCTCAACCCGTGCCATCGTGTCGTTAGAAGTAATGGCGCGTTAGGCGGCTACGGTGGCGGGCTGGAACGCAAACGTCAGTTGCTGGCACTTGAAGGTCATCCTGTCGAACAATTTTAAGGTATAATTAAAAAATGACATCTCAAAAAAATTTAGGTAAAGCCACCCAAGCCATCCATGCAGGTGAAGCACGGGCATCCTCCACGCAAAAAACGGGGATGCCTTTGTTACCGCCTATCTATCAAAACAGCACGTTCCGTTTCGCAACCGCCGCTGAGTGCGCCGAGGCATTCCGAGATGAAGAGAGTGGTTATGTCTATACGCGCTGGGGGAATCCAACACAAGAGGTATTAGAGCAGAAACTCGCTGTCCTCGAAGCCGGTGAAGCCGCACTCGCTACAGCGTCAGGGATGGGAGCAGTCAGCACAGCACTCCTTACGGCTTTGGCGGAGGGTGGACATGTCGTCGCGATGGAGAACCTCTATTCCGCTACGTTCCAAATCCTCAATGAGGAGTTGCCACGATTCGGGATTGAGACTACGTTTGTTGATGCTACAGACCCTACGCAAATTGCGCACGCTATCCGATCAGATACCAAGGTACTTTATCTTGAAAGCCCAACAAATCCACTCCTAAAACTCGTTGATTTACAGGCAGCCGCCGAGATTGCAAAAGCACACGGCGTAATTTCAATGATTGACAATACGTTCGCTACCCCGTGTGGTCAGCAGCCGATTACCTTTGGCATTGACGTCGTCGTTCACAGCATGACGAAGTACATGAGTGGTTCTGGGGCAGTTATCGCGGGCGCGATTATTGGACAAAAGGAATTCGTTGTGCGTGCCAAGGAGGGGGCACTCCGTAACTTTGGAGCAGTTATCAGTCCGTTGAACGCATGGTTAACGCTTCACGGGCTCACGACTCTACCGTTACGGTTTGCACGGCACAGTGAAAACGCCACACGTGTCGCAGCGTTTCTTGAGGGACATCCGGCAATGGCATGGGTCCGCCACCCCAGTTTGCCGAGTCACCCGCAACATGAACTCGCCAAACGCCAGATGGATGCGTTTGGTGGTATGATAACGTTGGAGTTGAAAGGTGGACGCGCCGCCGGTGAACATCTCGTCGATCACCTCCAACTCTGTTCGCTGGCAGTCAGTTTGGGCGACGTGCGCACCCTTATCTGTCATCCTGCATCAACGACCCATTCACATGTTCCCGCAGAGATCCGTCGGCAGACCGGCATTACGGATGGCTTAGTCAGAATCTCCATCGGTCTGGAAGATGCCGAAGATATTATCGCCGATCTCGGACAGGCGTTAGAGGCCTGCACTCCTTAAATTTTGGATGTAATTCTCATTGATATTATTCGACGGATGGGTTGCCTCTTTGTGCGGTTCCGGGAATTCTGTGATCAACTTCTGGTATGCGTCTACTGCTGAATCCGCATCGCCACCGTCTTCGTGGATTTTGCCTACCCAGTACTGTGCCTGCCGCCGGTTATCGTAATCGTAAGTGCTGTTGTCTGCGACCTTCTGATACGCGTCAATGGCACTCGCCATGTCGTTGTTGGCATAGGCAATTTGCCCGATATAAATCTGTGAGTTAGCGGCATTCTCATTGCGCGGGTACAAGTCAATGGCTTCCTCAAGTCGAGCGATGGCTTCGTCATATTTGCCAAGCCGCTCATACGCCCACCCCATATAAAAGTACGCATCCTGACCCACCTTGGCATCTGGATAGAGATCTATGACTCTCTGGTAGCCGTCAATCGCCTCCTGATATTTCCCTTCCGCAAGGTAAGTTTGGGGAATGCCGAAACTCGCGAGCGGTGAAAGGTCAGGATCTCCGGAATCAACGACGTTTGTAAATTCCACGCGCGCGCTTTCATAATCCTGCTTCTTGATGTAAATTTCGCCGGTGACGTATAGAATCTGGTAGAGCAGCGGACTGTCACTGAACGGTTCTCTGAGCGCATCGAACTGCGCAAGTGCGAGGTTCAATTCACCCTTTCCATAATAACACATCGCTTTATTAAACTCCGCCTGATCCGAGAGTTCACTGCCCGGGTATATCGCAGTTAATTGGTTATAAAGCGCGAGTGCCCGGTCATAGTAAGCATCTACGGATTCAAGCGTCCCTGTCTTTTTTAACTGCTCCGCGATCTGATAAGAGGCGAAAGCGATGGCATACATCGAATCGTCTGCCCACTCACTATCTGGATAATTGTTGATAAGCCGACGAAAGAGTGCGAAAGCCTCTTCATCGGTGCGTGGAATCCGTGAAGCAAGTTGGTAGATAGCATCGTCTGCCCAGAGACTGTCAGGATATTTGTCGAACACTTCGCGATATGCGGCTCGAGCTTTGCGTAAACGGCTTTTGTCGGGTTCGTCAAGTGTGATTGGCGGATTGTCGAGTGCCTGTGCGGCTGTCCATGCTTTGTCGGCGTTGTCGTAGTAGTTTTCGTAACTCGTGTCGGTCCCCGTGATACGTCCGAGCCAAAACCCGAGGACGGCCGCGAGCACAACGCAAATTTCTGCGATTATGAATTTCTTCATCTTTTTTCTCCTTGGCAAGTATTGGTTCAAACTATACTAACAAGGTTGCTGAAATATGTCAAGTGTCGTTTATAGGGGTGTGTAAAGTTTTTGTCAAAGAGATAAGGTGAAAAAGTCTGTTGAGGAAAAGTGTGAAAGTTGGTATCCTTTCCTAAAAAAGTTATGATGAGTTTCATAGGAGAGAATACCAATGTTTAGTGTATCATTAGCACAT
>JAJEDB010000004.1 GCA_022821725.1 Candidatus Poribacteria bacterium
ATGTGCTAATGATACACTAAACATTGGTATTCTCTCCTATGAAACTCATCATAACTTTTTTAGGAAAGGATACCAACTTTCACACTTTTCCTCAACAGACTTTTTCACCTTATCTCTTTGACAAAAACTTTACACACCCCCGCTCACAAAAAACTTGACAGCAAAACCTAAATAGATTAAGATTATCAAAACCCGATCGAATCGCAAGGTAAAATTAAAATATGAAATTAGAAAATAACGGAAGCGCAGCCTGCAACAACGGCGCAGGCGAATCTACGGAAATCAACATCGTTCACCCAATCCACCTCACCGAACCGCAAGGTAAAATTAAAATATGAAAACTTATCGGGTTGCCATATTGGGGTGTCGGAGTCGCGGCACCTCGGCAGCAAAAGCATATCACGCACACCCACGCACCGAAATCGTGGCACTCTGCGACCTCGTCCAAGAGCGGTTAGATGCCCTCGGCGACATCGTGAACGTCTCCGCACATTTCACCGATTTAGACGAGATGATCCAGCAGACGGCTCCCGATATTGTCGCAATCCCCACCGCAACAGAGGCACATTATCCGCTCTGCATGCGTGTCCTTGAACACGGCGTGAACATTGAAGTAGAGAAACCCCTCTGCATCGATCTCGTTCAAGCGGATGAAGTATTGGCAAAGGCGAAAGAAAAAAATGCCCGCGTCGCTGTGCACCATCAACGCCGCACGAGTCCGTCAATGCAGGCAGTCGCAAAAGCCTTAGACGCAGGCAAAATCGGGGACCTGCGCTATATCTACGCCAGTGGGAAAGGCTACTACGCCGGTTACGGGTTAATGAACATCGGAACACATGTCGTCAACAACATGATGCGTTTCGGGGGTCGCTGCCGAAGCGTCGTGGCACAAGCGACCACAGGCGGACGCGCCATTGAACATGACGATGTCCTTCCTTCACCGGCTGGTATGGGGACAGTCGCAGGCGAATACGCCACAGCGACACTCCAATTCGACGGAAACGTCACCGGCACCCTTCTTCAGCACCGATTTCCGAAAGTGGACACCGATGCCTACGTCATGGAACTCTACGGCACTGAAGGCAGACTCTTTTGGTCGGAATTGAAAGGTTCGTGGTGGCTCCCTACACCGCATTTCGTCCCTGATGGCACACACGACAAATGGGAGACACTCGCCTCTATCTATCCAGACCATTTTGACCCAGACAAGGGCGCGAATGCTGACGATTACTGTTTCGTTGACGAATATGTGAAGGCATTGGACGAAAATCGTGAACACGAGTCCAACGGCGAAGAGGGTCGCCATGTCATCGAGATTCTCATGGCAATCTTTGAGTCGGCTATCTACGGCACACGTGTGGAGCTGCCCCAGAAAAACCGGGAGCACCCCTTGCTAAAATGGCGCGCTGAAGCCGGTCTGGGTGAAATAAGGGATATGCCTCGTGATTACGGCACCTGGTTATCATTAGAAGATGAACGCCTCTACGAATGAACTTAACACTTTACCGAAGACGTTGGATACACGGAACCCCAAAATCCGCGAAATCTGATAAATCCGCGATAACCCGCGATTTGCGGCGTACTCGCCCAAATGCGACGTGCATTCAGACGATGAGGAAAATTATGCCGAATCCTACGACGAATGCTGATAATCTATCACCGATCCCACTCACGGAAGAACAACGTTTTCTCTTTGATACCCGCGGTTGGCTTTTATTTCCAAGCGTCCTCAGCGACACCGAGGTTAAAGAGATGCGTGAGTTCTGTTATCAGCTCAAACAGGAACCCGAATCAATAATTCCTGAACACCACCGCTCTCCCATCGGTGGTCCCCTTGAGCCACTGACCGATCATCCGGTTGTGCTCGGATTCATGAACGAATTTCTTACTTCGGGGTATGCTAACGAGAACTGTTACGGATTCCGATTAGAGGGCACATTTCTAACAATCCGTCCGAATGGACACGACAATTTCAGTCCACACGGCGGGCGTGGGATGCTCAACTTTCCGGGCAACTCACATACCTATCATCTACACCATGACAGTGCACACAGCGGTTTGACGCGCGTCGTCTGGGAGCTCAATCCTGTTCAGGCAGGCGGTGGTGGCACGATGTTCCTCACCGGTAGTCATAAAGGGGCATTTCCTGCACCGGAGTCAACAAAAGATCGCAATTCACCGCTGTGGGAAGACTATACCTGTCCCGCTGGCTCCGTTCTTATTTTCACAGAAGCGATCACACATACAGGTGCGAGATGGACCGATGAATCCATTGATCGGGTCGCGCTTTTCCACTGCTACAACACAGTTGGAAACAAATGGCATAAGTGGGAACCGCATCCGAAGCATGTCGAAGAGATGCCGTTCAAACGGCAAACGCTTTTCCGTCCGGTCCACTGTCAGGACAATACACCAACATTGGATGCGGTGTAGTAAGTTGATTGGGTTAAATGAAGGGAACCAGTGGATTTCAATTGAGGTGCGTTTAGTTTCTTGGAGGAACTCTGATGGAATGGTTCGTAGTCAGTGTGTTTGTGGCATTTCTCCTTACGCTTGGCATAGTCGTCCGAACCGCCACCAAAGATTAAAAAGGATAGAAAATGAAGATTACTAAAGTTAAATCGTTCGTTTCAGCAGACGGACACTTCTTCGTGAAAGTCGAAACCGATGCCGGTATCTACGGTGTCGGTGAGGGTGGACTCCGCCGTCGCTCGCTCGCCTTAGCCGAAGTCATTCGCTCGTTTGAACCCTTTCTCATCGGTGCAGACCCATTCCGAATCGAACACCTATGGCAAGTGATGTTCCGCGGCGGCTTTTTCCCCGGGGGTGTCGTCCAATCCTCCGCAGTCAGTGCCGTAGACATCGCGCTCTGGGACATCAAAGGAAAAGCCTTGAACGTTCCCGTCTATGAACTTTTGGGCGGACGCACGAGAGACAAAGTCGTCTGCTACCCGCATAACGGTGGCGGCTCAATTGACGCAATCATCAAGAGCTGCCGACAAACCTACGAAGCCGGTTGGAAGTTCGTCCGCTGGAGTGTGGTTGATCACTCTGACAGTGGAGGGACGTTTGAACCCAGACGCGCCATCCGAAACACCGTTAAGCAGGTGGAAGCCGTGCGTCGGGAATTCGGCGACGATCTCGAAATACTGATCGATGTGCATACCCGTCTCGATCCAGCGGATAGCCTCGATTTCTGTAACAAGGTCGCACAATACAATCCGTTCTTCATTGAGGATCCGCTTCGCGCCGAGAACCCCGCGAGTCTGAAACGGCTCCGGCAGCAGACTTCGGTGCCACTCGCCATTGGTGAGCAATTCGACAGCAAATGGACATTCCGAGAAGTCATCGAAGAAGACCTCATGGACTACTGCCGTGTGGATCTCTGCATCGCCGGTGGGTTAACAGAGGCACGCAAAATCGCGGGATGGTGCGAAACGCATTACATCTATATAGCACCCCACAACCCGTTGGGACCTGTATCCGCTGCAGCAGGTCTGCATCTCTGTTTGTCCTCGTCCCTCGTTGGCGTGCAGGAGCTCCCACGTGCCCCGATGTCCTCGTTAACCGACGTATTCCCGGTGCAAGTGCCGTGGGAATCCGGCTATCTCCTACCGCCTGAACGTCCGGGACTCGGTATTGAATTCAACGAAGACGCACTTACCAACGTCTCAACGCAAGCGTATGGACCGCCTCACGGCTACCAACGCGATGACGGTGCTTACACGAACTGGTAATCTTCATTCCAAACGCGGTAGGTGCGGTTCTAACCGCACCGGTCCAGAAAGCACATATCCAACAACGAAGGAGAAATTGAATGACAACAGCTGAAATTAAAGAGATGGCGACGGAATATATCATCAATACTTACGGTGACAGAAGCCTTGCATTCGTCAAAGGCGAGGGTCCCTACCTCTGGGATGCCGATGGCAAAAAATACCTCGACTTCCTCGGCGGACTCGCTGTCAACGGGTTAGGACACTGCCACCCGAAGGTCGTCGCCGCCATCCGTGAACAGGCAGGCAACCTGCTGCACACATCCAATCTCTACTATATCCAACCGCAGGCAGAATTGGCGAAACTACTGATCGACAACTCCGACATGGACCAGTGCTTCTTCTGCAACAGCGGTGCTGAAGCGAACGAAGCGGCAATTAAACTGGCGCGGAAATACGCCAAAGACAGCAGTAGAACAGACGCCTATGAAATCATCACAATGGAGAATTCGTTCCATGGACGGACGATGGCGACGATTACCGCTACGGCACAAACGAAGTATCACGTCGGATTTGAGCCGATGCTGGAAGGCTTCAAATATGTCCCTTTCGATGACCTCGAAGCCACGGAAGCGGCAATCAGTGAAAAGACATGCGCCATTTTAGTCGAACCGATTCAGTCCGAAGGCGGCGTTAATATCCCCAGTGACGGGTATCTCCAGGGGTTACGAGAACTCTGTGATAAACATAATCTGTTGCTCATGTTCGATGAAGTCCAGACAGCGATGGGGAGATTAGGCACCTTTTTCGGATACCAAAGCTACGGCGTTGTGCCAGACGTAATTACGATGGCAAAGGCTCTCGGTAGCGGTGTACCGATCGGTGCGATGTTGGCGAAACGACACATAGCAGAGAGTTTCGTCCCCGGCACCCACGCCGCAACATTCGGCGGAAATCCGTTAGTCACGGCGGCGGCATCCACAACCGTCAGAACCATCCTGGAAGAGAACCTCGCCGTAAACGCCGTTAAAATGGGGAATTACCTTGCCGGTGGACTGATGGAACTCAAGGATAAGTATCCGATCAAAGAGGTCCGCGGGAAAGGCTTGCTCCGCGGCTTAGTGATGGATGTCGATGCGACCCCGATCGCTGCACAGTGTATTGAAAACGGACTGGTCACCATCTGCACCAACGATTATGTCCTTCGGTTCTTACCACCGCTCAATATCAACGCTGGTCATGTTGAGGAAGCCGTTAACATCGTCGAAAAATCGATGTCTGAAGTTCTTTCTTAATTTTACCTTGCGGGAGAACGATGTGGGTTTGAGACATTGACGTGCCTTCTTAACATCCGCTCTCCAAATGTAAAGCTCAGACAAATTATGCCATTTAAGGAGAACCTAATTTCATTATGAGCTACGGGCAGGATTTTAAGTGAGTCCACAGAACAACCGAAAACCCGATAGTTAAAAAACCTTTAAGATGTTACACATCAAAAAGCGTAATGCCGCTGCATGGACAAAAATCTATGTGTTCTGTCTTCTCCTTGCTGTCGTCGGATGCACAGGGAGCACGACCACAATTGAATTGTCACCTGCGACTCGCACGGAATTGGACGCTATCCTCAACACACTGCAAGCGAGATACGATCTGACGGGTTCCTTAAAGATCACCCGAATGATGGTGAGGATCAAGGAAGGCGAACGGAGTGAGGAACTCCGAGAATCGTTGTGGTATAAAAAATCGGAGAACGGCGGAGAATTGCTCCAGATTCAAGCCTTGGGACCTTACAATGAGCCACGCGGCATCGCAATTGCCAATCAAGACAAGAACGAGTTTCTACTTGCCCTACTGAACGAACAGAAAGCATACGTCGGACCGTTATCCGACGGGGTTTTGCGAGAAATTTTCGGCGTGGATTTGCGTGTGTCAGATGTGTTGAGTGCTATCTTCGCCAATCCGTTTCTTGACGGACGCACCACTACCTTCATATCCGTTGAAAGTTCAGGGGCAAAATTCATCATCAAGCGTCCGAGTATTCAAACTGGATACGTGGAGACTATCACGCTCTTTATTCGTGACGGTGAACCCCGAGTTACAGAATGGCATATCCACGATGAAAATGGCACGCTTGAACAACGTGCCACTTTCGCTGACTACCGTGAGGTGAGCGGGATCCTCCGACCCCACAAGGTGGAAATCGAACGTCCACTCGAACAGACACGGGTCGCCGTGACAATCGCCAAAGTTGAACTGAACGTCGAGATTAAAGACAGCAAGTTTGACTCCGAACCTTTCCTGGGCGAGGACATCGAAATTATCCCCCTGTCAGAATTACGGGAGTAGTGGGCAAAAACCGTGCAAGAGATAAGGGTCGGCGCGCATGCGAAAATTAACCTCTATCTGGATGTCGTAGGCAAACGCGAAGATGGGTATCATAACCTCGAAACGATCTTCCATTCAATCGAGTTGCACGATGACGTTATCATCCGCAAACAGAGGGCAAAAGGCATAACAGTCTACTGTGAACACCCGGGGGTCCCGCGTGATTCACGTAATTTGGCATATCGCGCCGCGAATCTCCTCAGTGATTCGGTAGGCGGTATTGACGGGATTGGGATTGATATCCATAAGCGGATTCCGGTTGCGGCTGGACTCGCAGGCGGAAGTGCCAACGCCGCTGCTGTCCTCCACGGTGTAAACGAACTCTTTGCACTCGGTCTTACACAGGAAAGCCTCATGCAGTTTGGGGCACAATTGGGGGCAGATGTCCCGTTCTGCCTGCATGGCGGTGCCGCGTTGGGACTCGGCATCGGCGAGCAGTTAACACGCCTTCCCGCGCTCTCGGATGTCCCGCTCCTCCTTCTAAATCCCGGCATCGAAATTTCGACAGCGACTGTATTTAAGAAATTGAACTTTTCCTTGACAACACGAGAAAAAAGAGGTATAATTATAAAGGCTTGTTTGGAGAAAGGCGACCTCGCCGGTATCGGGCAAAACCTATACAACCTCCTTGAGGTTCCGGTTTTTTCCGAGTATCCCGAAATCGCCGCGCTAAAAACTGAGGTATCTACGCAGACTGAGGTTTGTGGCGCGCTGATGTCGGGGAGCGGTGCTACGGTGTTTGCCGTGATGCAAAACAGTGGTGCAGCGCGTCGGTGTGCGTCATACTTCAAAGACAAGGTAAATTTTTGTACAACCACGGTAACCAGTCCCGTCGGTGTATCTGTATATCAATGATTAAAGGGCGGTGGCCAAGCGGTAAGGCACAGGTCTTTGGAACCTGCATGCGTAGGTTCGAATCCTACCCGCCCTGTCCTCTTTTTGATACGGTTACTGAATCTATGAAGACAGAAGTTTTTTAATGATTAGGTTTTTGATAGCACCCAAACCCGTAGTGCGTAATGAAATGGCGCGCGGATTTAAGAAAGGCACATCAAAACTCAAACCTACGTCATTTAACCGCAAGGTAAAATTAAAAGATGCAACAAGCGAAATTAGAAGCACAACAACGCAACACCTTTGGAAAGCAGAGTGCCCGGGACCTTCGGAAAGAGGGTGGGGTCCCTGCTGTGCTATACGGTCGCGCGCAAGACACGTTGGCGATCCAAGTCAACGCGCGCACCTTCAAACAATTCCTACGAACCTACGGTGAAAACGTCATCATCAATATGGAAGTCGAGGCAGGCGACCCTGAAACGGTCATTATCAAAGACATTCAGCGTCATCCGGTAGATAAACAGACCTTACTGCATGCGGATTTCATCAGAATCTCTCTGGATGAACCCGTGACATCAGCCGTGCCGGTAGTCATCGTAGGCAATCCACCGGGTGTTCAACAGGGTGGCGTCCTTGAGATCCCCCTCCGCCAAGTGAGCCTTCACTGCCTACCGATGCAAATGCCGAACGATATCACCATTGATGTCAGTCAATTGGAAATCGGTGACTCCATCTCTGTCAGGGACTTAACCTTGGCTGAGGAAATCGACATTTTAGATGAACCAGAACGGCCTATTGCAATGGTGAGCCAACCGCGCATCCAGCTTGAGGATGAATTAGCAGAGGGTGAAGAGGGCGAAGGAGTAGAGGAAGACGCCGCTGAAGAACCTACGGAACCAGAAGTTATTTCCCGTAGGCGCGATGATGACGATGAATAACGTTGTCTACACCGAAGAACCATACCACCCAATGAAATCCAAAGCGCGCTTAATCTATAGGCGGGATCTCCCGATCGCGAATCTTCCGAAATGAAGCGCGCAGCTTGGAACGCGCAGGGGCGAGGTTACCTCGCCCGTACAGAAAGCGGATATACGGAAAGGAACGTGAAACCTCTAAGTTTACCTAACCGAACCGCAAGGCACATTAGAAAAACGGTTTGCGCGCTTTTTTTCAGTGTCCTCGCGTGGATTATCGCCCCCAACTGTATTGCCCAAGAACCTTCCGTTCGCTTCATTGATGTTAATGGAGCAACCATCGCCGAGGTGACCGCCCAACTCCAAGCAGCGCAGATTTACCTCCCCGTTGATGCCGTCAGACAGGTTTTCGATCCCGATATGGCGGATCAATACAATCATCCGCGAAAACGACTTACCCTGAAAATCCAAGACAAGCAAATCCGTTTACAAATCGGGAACCCTATCGTCGGTATCGACCCCGGTGGGACGACACACAACCTTCCAACACCGCCGATAATCATCGCACAACAGCCGATGTTGCCCATCGCCTTTTTTACGCAACTCTTACCAGATTTCTATAATCTCGAAGCCCTCTATAATCCCAACTTGAAAAGGGTCCAGCTGAGACCCAAGGGAACATGGACCCCAACAGGGACAGATAATTCCGTGAACTGGGCAATTATCATCGACCCAGGACACGGCGGTGCAGATGACCGTGGATGCGAAAGTAGCACAGGTCTCCTTGAGAAAGACATCGTCCTTGCACTCGCAAAACAACTCTCCTCAATCAGCAAAACGCGAGGCATACAGGTCCATCTCACACGCCAAACAGACACGAAAAAGGCGCACTTTGAACGCATTCAGGTCGCAAAACGGAACCAAGGACAACTCTTTCTCAGTCTACACTGTAATGCCTCTTTTTCACCACATGAAAAAGGAATTAAGATTTACCTCAACAATCTCAAAGGGTATCTTCGATTTCCAAGCAGTAGAGGCGGGGTTGCCCCGCCCTTACAAACAGGACAACGGTTAAAAATCCTGGCGCAAGCCGATTTTCTAAAGCAGAGCCAAGACTTCGCACACGCGTTGCAAACGGAATTGAATTTTCTAACGGAAACGCCCGTGGAAATTATCGAACTCCCACTGGTAGCGTTATCCGAAACCTATATGCCAGCGGTTCTTTTGGAACTCGGCTATCTCTCCAACGTGGAGGATTTAGAGAAATTCTCGAATGTTGAATATATCACAGGCGTTGCCGAAGCAATTGTCCGTGCTTTTCAACGATACATTTCTTCTATCAGTCCGTCTCCAAAGGAAAATTAAAAAAGTGAAACATAACAGGAGTGCAGGGTTTTCAAGACTTTTAGTGATATGGGGCATAACCTTGGTCCTTATCGCAGTTGGTCTCGGTATGACGCTATTTCTAATTGAACGATCAAAGCAATCGGCGATTCCAATAGCCCCACCCCCATTGCCTATCGCTGCGAATCCGTCAGACATACCCCCACCGCCACAAGAGGTCAACCTATTTCTCCTTGATCCCACTGCCCTGACGCTTGTCCCAGTTAAAATCGAACGCAGACTCCATGCCGAACTTACCAAACGCTTGCGCCAGATAGTTGCAGCACTCATTCAGGAAACACCCCCTAACTTTAGAAACACGATTCCGCGTGGAACCCTCCTGAACGGAGCCTACATCGATAGCCAACAAACCGCATACTTGGATTTTTCAAACCATCTGACCGATGGGCATATCGGCGGGACAACAGCCGAACTTTTGACCGTCACAGCAATTCTTAAAACTGTTTTCGACGCATTTCCTGAAGAAATTAAACAGGTGCAGATTTTAATTGATGGCGAGGAAGTGAAAACCCTCGCGGGACACCTCAACCTTTCACAACCTTTACATCTGTTTTAATAGTTATCAGTGCGAAACTCTGTTCCACAGCGTTTCTTTCAGTCGTCGGTCATCAGTTAAAGAGGGTTTCGTTTAACAAAGGTTTCCTCTTGTAACTGATAACTGATAACTACTTCCTCTGACGACTGAAAATTATTAAAAAATATGGACACGAAAGTAAAACTTATTGTTGGACTCGGCAATCCCGGGATACGCTACGAGGATACCAAACATAACGTCGGTTTTCGCGTGATTGACAGCCTACAGACACGGCTCTCCGCTGGAAAGCTGCCAAGGAATTTAATTTGCAAATCCCTCGTTATGCAGGCGACATGGCACGATCTCCCTATTATCCTTGCCAAACCGATGACATATATGAACAACAGTGGCGTCGCTGTCGCGGCACTCATCAGACAGTTCGAGATTCCTCTCTCGGAATTGTGCATTATCTATGACGATATTCACTTAGACCTCGGTGTGCTTCGGATGCGGCAGAAAGGGAGCGATGGCGGACAAAAGGGAATGAAGTCTATTATTCAGCATTTGGGCACTACCGCATTTCCGCGCTTACGCATTGGCATCGGCGAACCCATCGGTGACTTAACCGATTATGTCCTTACAGATTTTACAGAAGACGAAGAGATTAAAATAGCGCATACCGTCGACCGCGCCGTTGGTGCCCTTGAAACCTTCGTCAAAAATGATATTCTTACAGCAATGAACCAATTCAACAGACGCTAAATTGGTTGTCAGTTTTCGGTTCGGATTTTTTTTCAAAAAATCCTTTCGGTTTTCAGTGAAGAGGTATTCGTTTAACAAAGGTTTCCTCTTGTCCGACAACCGACAACTGATAACCAACAACTATTAACTTCGAAAACCAATAGCTCCGGGAAACTGATGACACATCAAATATTCGCTTTGCCGACAGAAACTGATAAAGCCAAAGTACAAATTGCCATTGACGCTGTGATAAAAGCGATGCAACTCTGTGAGCAGGTGCAAGCTGAGATGGTATCAACAGATGCAATCCAAAAGACAGATCGAAGTCCCGTAACTGTCGCCGACTTCGGATCACAGGCACTGATATGTAAGGCAATCGGCGACGCTTTTCCTGACGACGTTATCGTCGCTGAGGAAAGCGCGCAGGCACTGAAAGAGAACGCTGCACTTTTAGAACGCGTCACAGCTTACGTGAACGGATTTTGCAAAGATGCAGTGCCCTCGGCAGGGACCGTCTGTGAATGGATTGATCGAGGAAGGGGTGCGGTAGGACCGAACTTCTGGACACTTGACCCAATTGACGGCACGAAGGGTTTTCTGCGCCGGGATCAATACGCGATCGCCTTGGCTTATATCGTCGACGGCACAGTTCAACTCGGGGTTTTAGGCTGCCCAAACCTACCCTACCGGTTGGCGGAGGCACCCCATCACGATGATCGGGATCGTGTGACCTCCGAGAACGATGGAGCCGCAGAACACGGAGGCCTCTTTGTCGCCATCCGCGGTGAAGGCACGCGACTCTACACGAAAACGGGGGACTTCATAGAGCACGTACACGTATCGGAAACGACCGATCGCTTCGCAGAAAGCGTCGAGTCCACGCACGGGGACAGTGATGCACACAGTCGCATCGCAAATGCCCTCGGGATTACAAAATCGCCTGTCCGCATGGACAGCCAAGCGAAGTACGGGATCGTTTCCCGTGGCGAGGCGTCGCTCTATATCCGTCTGCCGAACCCGGATTACCCGGATTACCGTGAATGCATCTGGGACCACGCTGCAGGACTTATCGTCGTGGAAGAAGCAGGCGGGACGGTCACAGACGCGAACGGGAGTCCCCTCAACTTTTTGACAGGCAAACGGATGCATGAGAATCGAGGTATCATCGCCACCAACGGAAAGCTCCATCAACAGGTGTTGATGGCATTAACGCAGTTGTAACAACAGCACCGAAAGGAAAATTAAAAAAATGAAAGCTGGGCAAATCGTTGCACCACGTCAGATCGAAATTGTTGACATAGAACAACCGAACCTCGCCGATTACCCCGATGGCACAGTGATGATAAAAACCGTCCATAGTGCCATCTGCGGGACCGACATGCCGTCGTTCGTCCTTGAACATCCAGCGGACAGTTATCCGCTTGGACCGGGACTGTCAATTCACGAGGCAATCGGTATTGTTACAGAAAGCACATCCGACAAATTCAAGGCAGGAGACGAGGTCCTCGCGCTGCCCCGCTACATCGGTGGACTCTCAGAGTACTTCCTATCGGATGAAAGTGTTACGTTGCCGTTGACGGATTTCCCACGCAAGGACTGCATCCTAATGTCCCAACCGCTTGGCACAGTTGTTTGGGCATGTCGGAAACTGCCGAACCTCCTGAATCTCGACACCGTCGTTATCGGACAGGGACCGATGGGGCTCCTCTTTACACATATATTGAGCAATCTCGGCGCGAAGACAGTGATTACGACAGATCTGGTCGATTTTCGACTCTCGGCCTCCAAGAAGATGCACGCCACGCACACAATTAACGCTGCTGAGGAGGATCCCGTCGCTGTCGTTGCGGAAATTACGGAGGGCAGGATGGCGGATCTGGTTATTGAGGTTGTTGGACACCAAACGGAAACCATTAACGAGTGTCTCTCACTCCTGAAGCGCGACGGGACACTCCTCGCCTTCGGGGTACCGGACGACCAAATCTACGATTTCCATTTCGCAGATTTCTTCCGGAAAAATATTAGATTCATCGGTTCCGTTGGACCGGATGCACCGAACGACTTCCCGCTGGCGATGGACATGATTGCCCAAGGACGTTTAGATGTGTCACCCATTATTACACACCACCTCCCCTTTACAGAGGCACAACTCGGGTTCGAGATGGCACTGAACAGGAAAGACGAGGCGATTAAAATAGTTTTCGACTATTAAAGTGGCAATTCAACGGGACGTCCCTCACGACTGGACTGATAGATAGCGAGGATAATTTCAACGGCTTTGCGTCCCTCGCGTCCATCAACGAGATGCGAGGCATCGTGTTCAAGCCCATTAATGAGATTTTCCATTTGTCGTCTATGATTGGCATGGTTAATGGCTCTGGGGTCGGATGCCCCACCGCCGGTGTCTGTCCTTTGGGCGAATTTCTCTCGGATCTCCGCGTCTTCCGGGAGTTCCGGGTCGAATTCCCACGTTACAATGTCCTCCTCCGCTAAGACGACAGTCCCCTGCGTGCCGGAGATTTCAGTTTTCTTGAGCATGCCGGGGAAAGCGGCGGTTGTGCCTTCAATGACACCCAATGCCCCGTTTTCAAATCGGAGTGCGGCGACAGCGGCATCTTCGACCTCTATCCGCTCGTGCGCTAAGGTATCGGTAAATGCTTGCACAGATTTAACGGGTCCCATAAAATACTGGAGGAGGTCAATGGCGTGGATGGACTGGTTCATGAGCGCGCCGCCGCCATCAAGATCCCACGTGCCTCGCCAACCACCACTGTCGTAATACTCTTGGGAACGGTACCACTTGATGTAGGCATCGCCTAAGGTCAACTTGCCGAACCGTCCGCTCTCAATTGTGGATTTAACGAGTTGCGTACTCTCGGTAAAGCGGGAATTGAAGATAGCACAAAGCCGGACACCCGATGCGTCACACGCTTCAATAATCTGATCGCACCGGGGGAGCGTGATTTCCAACGGTTTTTCAACGATGACGTGTTTACCGGCTTCTGCAGCGGCGACAGCGGGTTCCAAATGCGCACCGCTCGGCGTGCAGACGCAAACGATGTCCAAGTCGTCCCGTTTGAGCATCTCCGCATAATCGGCGTAACTGTCAACGTTGTAACGATCGGTGAGCCGTTTGGCGTTCTCAGCATCCCGTGAACTGACTGCGACGAGTTGACCGTGTTCTAATTCAGAAATTGCGGCGGAATGAAAATCTGAAATCATTCCGCACCCAATAATACCAAATCCGTAAGTCTTCATTTTTTGAACTATGACCTCACATACCATACCTACTAAGCATGGAAAAAAATTATGACTTCCAATGAAAATCAAGTTTCAGAGCACGAGTCTACAGAGGAACAAGACGCTGAGCAGACACCTACCAACAAAACTTTCAGAATCGTCTGTATGACGTTTTGCCTCACAGTGACGGTGCTGTTCCTTTGGGTCTGGCATCACCAAACCCAGTTCAACGATCACTACCGGAAAGCAACTTTCCTGATGCGCAACGGCGAAGCAAAGCAAGCGATCGAAGCGTATCAGAAGGCAATCAAAAACAAGGCGCGCACCCTCTTTTTCACCAAAGAACCCTCGGTTTACAATAATCTTGGGCAAGCCTATCTATATGACGGGCAATACGCTCCCGCCGTCGAGCACTTTAAAAAAGTGATTGCGATGGCACCGGACATCGCGGAAGGCTACGTTAACCTGACAACCGCCTATCTCCGGCAGAATTTACCAACCGACGCGCGTGAAATATGCTTACATGCCCTCCAAACTTTCCCGAAGACTGCCCTGCTTCATTACAATCTTGCGTGCGCTCACGCGTTAGAGGGTGCCTCACAAAAATCGGTAAACTCACTTACGCAAGCCGTAACACTCAACCCGGACCTCAAAGCACTCGCACAACAAGAAAGCGCGCTTAAAGGGATCGTGTCTGAACTTCCTTAAATGCGGAGAACTACAGGCAGCACGCACTTAAATCTTCAGCTTACCCCATACCGTTGCCAATTTGCCGCGGGCAGAAACATCCAGTGTATCCTTGACGATTTTCTGGAGGTCCGCCTCAGAAAGGGCATAGTTGGCTAACATCAACTCATCAATACGTCCTTGGAAGAAACGGGGACAACACCCGTTATTCTCGCCGCCGAACCGTAAGGGTTTATCTGCCCTACTCAGCCCCGGTCCCTTCTGTGCGATAGCGGTTCCATCGGATTCTCCGTTGATATAGAAACGGGCTTCCTTCCCATCCCAGACAATGGCAACATGGCTCCACTCTTCCGCCTTCACCTTGCCATCAGAAATATGGTAACCGGGACTACTGGTCTCATAGAAATAGTAAGCGAGCTTCCCCTCTCCAGGTTCAATTTGTAAATAATAGGTGTTCTTGTAGAAGATGGTAAATTTGTTCGCCTGATCACCCGCTGGGAGGTCATCAGGATAAACCCACGCCATCATCGTGATCGCTTCATCTATATCAATCTCATCGGAATGTGCGACCTCTATGAAATCGGCTTTACCGACCTTGCCCCCCATTTGCACAGCGTCTCCCGAAATGCCTTCAGCCCACTTGATATTGCCGGTGAATTCACCGACCAAGCCGGCAGTTTCATCCTTCGCCTGTTTTCCTGCGCCTTCGTCGAAATGCCAGACATACAACTTCTCGCCGAGTTGTTTCACGTTACCTTTTCCACCCGCAGTATAACCCGCAAAGCAGAGAGATAGACTTAGAAAAACGCATAGCATCATCAGAATCTGGATTCTCATCGGTGGTCCCTCCTTTTAGAATGAACAAAAGGGCGGGTCAAAACCCGCCCCTTTCGTAAAACTTGGCAACAGGCAGGCATTGTGGCACTGCCGCTATGACAGAAAATATTGATTCAGTTACATTTTCAGCTTGGCCCATGTTGTGGCAAGTTTATCCTTGGGCGACACAGCAAAATAAACCCCGTTTTCCATATCCTGATTAATCTCGTCAGCGGTAAGGGCGCGGTTGTAGATGGCAACCTCATCAACCCTGCCAACCATACCGGGCAACCCGGTTTGTGCCTTACCGATACGGAAGACGACTTCAATGCTGTTAATTTCACCCTTCGGTGGCGCGAATTCGACATCCAATTTGCCGTCAATGTATTGGCGAATCATATCGCCATCATAAGTAGAAGAAACGTGATGCCATTCCTCCAAATCGGGCTTTATGGTCTGTTTATTCCGTGACCCTTTCCACCCACCGATGTTAATCCATGTCTCAATTTGCGGGGAACCGGTAAATTGCGCGCTCCACTGGAGGCAATAGCCACCGACGTTTGCCCCACTTCTACGTCCCATCAAATTAGAGTCGCCTTGGGATTCCTCAGGGAAAAACCACGCCTGAATGGTGATTTCATCGGTAATGTCGAGTTCAGGGACCGCGTCAACCTCTACAAACTGTTCGGAATCTTCAAGATGGACAGCACCGCCAATCTTACCGTCTTTCGACCAGACTGACCCTTCAAGAGTGCCTTCGATGTTATTGCCACTTATATCCGTCACCTTGCCACCCTCGTCCTCGTCGAAAGTGAAGTACAGCATGAGCGCCTTGTCATCGTTTATCGCCCACGCATCAACACTAAAACATAAGGCAATGCAGCAAAAAACTGTGATAATCGGTTTCATGAGAGGGAACTCCTTTTTTATGGCTGTCGACCGTCGGCAGTTAGCAAGAAGCCATTGGTAAATCCACCGATAACCGACAGCCGATTTCTACTCCCATCGATCGTCATTTAGAAAGAAGAAATCTGAATTTCTTTCGCCGTAATAAACTCAAGAAGGGCAGGAACGCCTTCTTGCGTTTTTTGGATGCCACGCTGAATAGCAGGAATAATCTGGTCAGGCGTTTCGACACGTTCACCGTAGCCGCCGAACGCCTTCGCCATGTCTGCGTAGTGACCAGAGATGTCTGTACTACGGAATTTTTCGGTAGACACAGGCATAATCGGGATCTCAATCGCCATAGAGAAATTGTTGAAAAGCACGGAGAGAATCGGGATTCTTTCCCGAACAGCCGTTTCGAAATCCATACCAGTGAATCCAATAGCGGCATCACCCCAGACATTAACACAGAGTGCCTCCGGTCTGGCGAGTTTTGCACCCATGGCGAGTCCGAGACCGTACCCCAGCTGCGTCGTCTTGCCCCAACCGATATAAGTGAGGGGTGCGACAGACTGCCAGAAGGGGGACATTTGGTCGCGCGGACTTCCTGCATCGTGTGTAATAATCGTGTTTTCGACATCGACAGTGTGCAGAAGATCCGAGATGACGCGATACGGTGTCATCGGCACCTCATCCGAGGTGAGTTTCGCCTTCCACTGGTCAAGCCATTCCGCTTTAACCGCACTAATTTCTCCAGTAACGGCAGCCGTTTGCTCTTCGGATGCCCCGTTAGAACGATCTCGGACCGCTGCTACCAAACCCTCTAAAATCAAACCTGCATCGCCGACAAGCGCCGTTTCAACGGGAACATCTTTGTTGATGTCCGCTGGATCCAATGTCGCGTGAATCACCCGTTTTCCATCGGGAATCCTGACCCCGAAGCCGGTTCGAGTGAAACTGCACCCGATCCCCAAAATCAGATCCGTTTTTTGGAGGAAGTGATGCACGGGTTTCGGAATCGCCCGTCCGCCGGAACCCAATGCTAATGGATGGTCTTCAGGAAACGCGCTTTTGCCCCCTAAACTCGTCGTTACGGGTGCTCCGAGGAGCTCCGCCAACTCTTTTAAAGAATTCCAAGCCTGGGCGTAATGCACACCCTGTCCTGCATAGATAACAGGACACTCGGCATCAAGCAGTGCCTCCGCAGCGGCTTCAATCGCCGCGCTGTCAGGACCGTAGCGTACGGTAGGCACGGGTGTCGGATCAAAGGAATCGGAAATCTCCTCACCAAACAGATCCGATGGAAATTCAACGAGTGCGGGGCGCGGTCTGCCGTTTCGGACTTGCGTAAAAGCACGCCGCATCGCTTCCGGGACGGCTTCAGGCATCGTGACCTGTTCACACGACTTCGTTACATGCCGATAGTTCAGGGCAGAATTGAAATTCGGTTGGATTTGGGTTACGCCTCGAGAATAACCACCCGGTAGAACAACAATCGGTGCGGAATCGCCATAGGCTTGGGCGACACCCCCGAAGGCGTTTTCGGAACCGGGACCGCTCTGCATACAGAACACGCCAATCTTCTCGCCGGAGGTTATGCGGCTCATCGCGTCTGCCATGTGAAGTCCAATACGTTCCTGTCTCACGATAATCGGACGGATGTCTAATTTCGCCGCCGCTTCGATGATCGGGTTAACGGGATAGGCGAAGAGGTACTCTACCCCTTCTGCTTTAAGGACTTTTGCAACTGCATCAACAACTTTCATATTTTTAACTTTCCTTGCGGTTCGGTGAGGCAGGTTGGTATTTTCAAGTGCCTCTCCGTATATTTAGGGGAAATGCCCAAGCAAAAAACCCCTCCAAATGTAAAGCAAAGACAAATTATGCCATTTAAGGCATAATTTCATTACGGACTATGTTTTTGGTTTTTTTCATCTAATAAAAAAGACTTACACACTGGGATTCGTTGGTTTCCCAGCATCCATCACGAGTGGAAAACTATCGCCTTCCAATTTATCGCCATCATTGACGGTGACAAAAGGTTTCATAACATGGGTTCCGCTGGCATCATATACCGTTTCGCCTGTCATATAATGCACGGCAATTGCCCGCCGAGGACTATCGCTGGCGTTGTCATGCGATCCGTGCCATGTCAAGGCGTGATGGTAATGGACATGCCCTTTCGGCACAGGACACAGCTCCACCGCTAATTCATGCGCCTCAAAGCGATCCGGCATCGCATCGATGTCTTTGACGGAATGTAGGAACGCAATTTGATTGCCCCAATGATAGGAACCGGGGACCATACGCATACACCCATTGCTCTCATCCACATCGTCCAACGCAACCCAAGCACTCACCTGACTCGTTTTGGGCATAAGAATCGGCCAATACGGTGAATCCTGATGCCACATATTGACACCCCCGACCTGCGGCGGTTTGTATTGGATTTGGTCGTGCCAGACGCGCAACTCTGTCGCCGACATGAGCTGCCCAATCTCTTCCACAATCACTGGATTGTGAACGAGTCGGTGGTAGGCAGCACTCGCTTCCCAAATATTGACGACTTGCCAGACGGGACTCTCTTCCCTGCCGCCAAGGTTAACGATGTGCACGGGCTGCGTCACGTCGTCCTTTTCATAATCATCAATCACGCGTGCTAATTCCTCACGCAACTCCTCAACCTGTTCATCACTTAAAGCACGGCTTCCGAGGAGAAAACCTTTCTCAAGAAATGTGTCAACCTGGGTTTGATTGAGCATATCTTTCCAATTTTCCTTGCGGGTAAGTAACGTGGATTAGAACTTTGACGTGCCTCTCTCTGGAGTTGAAGAAATCCGCAGAAATCCCCAAGCAAAAACCCCTCCACTACGTTACAGGCTTAATTTTTGGAATTCACTTAATTCTCATCGCACTTATAGAAAATATCTATATGTTGGCTTTCGTTGGCTTCCCATCATCCATTACAAGCGGAAAATGGTGACCTGCCAATTTATCGCCACCATTGACGGTAACAAAACGTTTCATGATGTGAGTGCCATCCTGATCGTAACGGGTTTCACTCGTCATGTAATGCACCGCAATCGCACGCCGGGGGTCATTACTGGTGTTGTCATGCGATCCGTGCCACGTTAAGGCGTGATGATAGTGGACATGTCCCTTCGGCACAGGACACAGCTCCACTTCCAATGTGCTACCTTCAAATTGATCCGGCATTGAATCTATGTCTGGCACTTCGCGCAAGAATGGCATCTGACTCCCCCAATGATAGGACCCTCGGACCATCCGCATACACCCGTTGCTTTCATCGACATCGTCCAACGCAACCCAAGCACTGACTTGACTCGTTTTCGGGGTGAGAATACCCCACAACGGCGAATCTTGATGCCAACGATTCACACCCCCGACTTTCGGGGGTTTGTATTGGATTTGGTCGTGCCAGACGCGCAACTCCGTCGCCGACATGAGCTGCCCGATCTCCTCCACAATCACGGGATTGTGAACGAGTCGGTGATAGGCAGAACTCGCTTCCCAGATATTGACGATCTGCCAGACGGGACTCTCTTCCTTGCCACCGAGATTGGCGATGCGCACGGGCTGCGCGATATCGTCCCTTTCATAATCATCAATCACGCGCGCCAATTCTTCACGCAATTCGTCAACCTGTTCATCACTTAAAACACGGTTTCCGAGGAGGAAGCCTTTTTCACGAAATGTGTCAACCTGAGTTTGATCGAGCATATCTTTTAAATTTTCCTTGCGGTTCGGTGAGGTGAATTGATAGTTTCACGTTCTTCTCCGTAGAACCGCCTGCGCCGTTGTTGCAGGCTACGGGTCCAATTTTACGCACCAGTCACCCTATTTTTTAGTTCTACCCACTCTTCATCGGAGAGTTTCGGGGGCCACGCAATCCGCTCGCCGATGAGTGCGGAGCGATACGCCGCCATAATCAAATCAAAACCGAGCAGGGCATATTCCAATCTGTTCCGATGCGGTTGATTTTCGTCATCCAGCCACGTCGCGACGGCTTGGGTAAAGTCGCGTTGCCCGAATTTGTCATCTTCGCCGAAGTGGGTTTGCTCAACAAAGTGCTCCGTCATACCGTCAAACTGATAGCCCCATGAACCGTTTTCTCGCCACCACATTCTGCCTTTCGTCCCCCAAAAATCGAGGTTGCACCGCGGATTACTGCCGGGGAAATCAATGGTTCCAAAGGCTGTCCGTGCGGACTCAAAAAAGACGCGGGCACCGTTCTCGAACGTATAAATTGCCATCAAATCTTCGGGGCATTGCCGATGCGGAATGTGATAGGTTTCTGCCCCCTGAACGGCACCCCACACGTGTGTAATCGGGATGTCTTTTAGCGCGAAAAGCACGACATCCATCAAGTGTGTATCCATATCGGTAATGTCGCCCTCGGTGCAGGCGCGGATGAAGTGTATGTCGCCGAGACTATCGTCAGCGAAAAACTCCAACAGTTTTTCAGCGAAGGGGAGATACCGCCGTTGATGATTGACGATAATCTTCAAACCTGTCTTCTCATACGCGGCAGCGAGTGCCTCTGCTTCGCTGGGTCTGAGCGCGAGCGGCTTTTCTATCACCAACGCCTTAACGCCCGCTTCGGCGGCAGGTTCTACCCAGATATGCCGTGGCACTGTAGGTTCTGTAACGGCATGGATAATATCGGGTTTCTCCTTTTCCAACATCTCGACATAGTCTGTGTACCCCGGGACGTTCAGTTCTTCCACGGCTATTTTTAACCGTTCCTCATCGATTTCGCAGATGGCAATTACCTTCATATTTTCGATGCCTTCATAACGTCGGGCATGGTGTACACCCCGCCTCCCACCAACGATCCCAGTTCGATACATCGTCATAACGTGCCTCCTCGTTGAAGCGTGCAGTTTGTCGGTTTCCGAAATTTGCTACTATATTAGCATGCTCACAAATTTGTGTCAATGTTTGATTTGGAAGTTCAAAAGCATTTTGCCATCATGCAGAGCCATTCAGTTTTCGGTTTCTGAATGCCTTATCGAGAATAGATATGTGACTTTCGGCACAAATCGGGGTTACAAACCCCTCCCACAAGAGAGATTTGTGACAATTGAATGGCTCTGTGCCATTATGTTTTCTCTATTGTTAAATTCATACGCTCGTGATACAATGCAACACAGTAACACAAAAGCCAATTCAGGAGGGCTACATGAAGATTGATAAGGTTGAGTCGTTTTTTATCAGGAACGGCTATGTGATCCGGATCCATACAGATACGGGCATCAGCGGTGTGGGACAGACAGCGTGTTGGGGGTATCCAGAAGCCGTTGATAGCATTATCAACACGTTTAAGAAACACCTCATCGGGCAGAACCCCCTGCGGATTGAACATCATTGGCAATACCTCTACCGCATGGGACCGTTTCGTGGGACCGCGTTGAGCGGTGCTATTAGTGCGGTGGACATCGCCTTATGGGACATCAAGGGCAAACATTTCGGGGTTCCGATCTGGGAACTGTTAGGCGGTAACTGCCGTGATAAAATCCGATTACACCTTCTCGGTGGCGGCAGCACACCCGAAACGATGTATGACGCAGCGAAAGCGGCTGTCGAAGAAGGTTTCACGGCACTCAAATTTGACCCAGTGGTCGGTGGCTTCCAAGATATGACCGTCGATCGACTCGTTAAGACTGCCCGTGACATTGTCGCTGCTGCACGTGAAGGCGGGGGACCGGATCTCGATCTGATTGTTGAAGTGCACCGGAAACTGACCCCGATGAACAGTATCGTCTTAGAATCCGCACTGGCGCCCTTCAACCTCTATTTCATTGAAGACCCGATCCAGATAGATACGATTTCAACGCAAGCGGAATTAGCGAAACGGATGACAACACCACTCGCTATCGGCGAACGCAATGTCAGTATCTGGGAATTTCGTGAACTCTTGGAGGCAGGGGGACCGCAATACGTCCGTCCGGATCTCGGTTTGGCAGGCGGTATAACACATTGCAAGAAAATCGCGGCACTTGCGGAAGCGTATCACAGTGCGGTTGTCACACACAACTTCCTCGGACCGCTTATCACCGCTGCATCACTTCACTTAGACACGAGCATCCCGAACTTCATCACACAGGAGTATACGAAAGGCGATGAATCCGAAGATTTCGCCGTTTATAAAGTAGCGTATCAGCGGGAAGGCGGATACATTCCCATCCCTGAAGCACCGGGCTTGGGTATCGAACTTGACGACAGTCTAATCGAGGAGAACCCTTATCAACCGATGAATACCGGCACGACACTTTTGCGTGAAGACGGTTCTGTTGCTTATGCGGTATAATGAGAAAGGCGCGTCAACGTCTTAGGGGAAACGCCCAAGCAAAAACACTCACGCTGCTTAACCGCAAGGAAAATTAAAAAAGTATCCAGTGCGAAATTAGCGCAAAGCCTGTAGCCTGCAACAACGGCGCAGGCGGACTTGAGAAAGGCGCGTCAACGCTCAATCTCACGTTGTTTAACCGCAAGGAAAATTAAAAAAATGAATGCTGATGAGAAATATCTATTCGACCTGAACGGCTATCTTGTTATCAAGAACGTGCTAACACCGGAGGAGGTAGCCCTCGCCAACGAAGCAATCGACAGACATAGCGAGCAAGGACGCATCCGTCCACGCGAACAGGCACTCGATGGCGGTTCCTCGGAATTAAAAGGGGAGCAGGGCAGAGGCGAACTCGGCGGCATGCTCGGTTGGGAAGAGCCGTGGTGCAATCCGTTTCGACACATGCTCGCACACCCGACACTCATCCCCTATCTTAACGAGATACTCGGAAGGGGCTTCCGCATGGATCATCAGATGTTCCTGCTCTCAATGGACAAGGGTGCAGAGGGACATACGTTCCATGGCTCCTCCGGTCCCGGCTTCGATCCGAACCAATACTATATTTTCCGTGATGGACGCATGCACAACGGCTTGACTGTCGTCACCTTCCAATTGACAGACGTGCCGCCCGGAGCGGGAGGGTTAATCGTTATACCGGGAAGCCATAAGAGCAACTATCCGTGCCCGAAAGAGATGCGGCTCTACCAAGAACACCAAGAGCACATCCGACAACTCGTCTGCAATGCTGGCGATGTGGCAATCTTCACGGAGGCGGTGACACACGGAACACTTCCGTGGACCGCCGACCATCCGCGCCGCTCCATTTTAACCCGTTATACCGCAGGCAACATGGCGTATGTGCCTGCCTATGAGATACCGGAATGGGCGAACGAACGCCAACGCGCTGTTATGGAACCCCCCTATCATTCGCGATTAAATCGCCCCACCTTGGAAGTGTAGGAAGGTTTTTAATGTACGGGATCCTGGACTGCACTCCGCTTACGCGCAGGTTTCTGGTGGGGTGTTTCTTCAGATGTGAGAAAGGCGCGTCAACGCCTTAGGGGAAACGCCCAAGCAAAAACACTCATGCTGTTTAACCGCAAGGAAAATTAAAAAAGTATTCAGTGCGAAATTAGCGCAAAACCTGTAGCCTGCAACAACGGAGCAGGCGGATTTGAGAAAGGCGCGTCAAAGTCCAATCTCACGCTGCTTAACCGCAAGGAAAATTAAAAATATGAATGCTGATGAGAAATATCTATTCGATCTGAACGGCTACCTCGTTATCAAGAACGTGCTAACCCCCGAAGAGGTAGCCCTCGCCAACGAAGCGATTGACAAACACAGCGACCAAGCCCGCATCCGTCCACGTGACCAGACGCTCGATGGTGGCTCCCCAGAACTGAAAGGCGAACAGGGCAGAGGCGAACTCAGCGGTATGCTCAATTGGGAGGAACCGTGGTGCGATCCGTTCCGACACATGCTCGCACACCCGACACTCGTCCCGTATCTTAACGAGATACTTGGAAGAGGCTTCCGGATGGATCATCAGATGTTCCTGCTCTCAATGGACAAAGGGGCAGAAGGCTTTATTTTTCATGGATCTTCCGGTCCCGGTTTCGATCCGAACCAATACTATATTTTCCGTGATGGACGCATGCACAACGGTTTGACCGTCGTCACCTTCCAATTGACAGACGTGCCACCCGGAGCAGGTGGATTAATCGTTATACCGGGAAGCCATAAAAGCAACTACCCGTGCCCGAAAAATATGCGGCTTTATCAAGAACACCAAGAGCACATCCGACAACTCGTCTGCAATGCTGGCGATGTAGCAATCTTTACGGAGGCGGTGACGCACGGAACACTCCCGTGGACTGCTGAACATCCGCGCCGCTCCATTCTGACGCGCTACACAGCGGGTAACATGGCGTATGTGCCTGCCTATGAAATACCGGAATGGGCGAATGAACGCCAGCGGGCTGTCATGGAACCCCCCTATCATTCGCGATTAAATCGTCCCGTATTAGAAACGTAGGAAGGTTTTTAATATATGGGATCCTGGACTGCGCGCCGCGCCGCTTACGCGCAGGTTACGGAAACTATCAAAAGACAAACCGTTTCACTTAACCGCAAGGAAAGTTTAAAATGTCTACTTCAACGAGTGCAATCTTGGGGCTCATTTTCCTCGGCCTCGCGAACGCCTCCGTCTTTTTAATGTTTAAGTTATGGGGTTACCCCTTCGACAAAGAAACGCATACGAGTGCCGCGCCCCGCTCCTTGATGCTGCTTCACCGGCTCATCGGCTATGCGTATGCGATACTCTATGTCTTTATGATGTGGCACATGGTGCCACGCTTGTGGAATTACCAAGTCGAGCTACCGCCTCGAACCGTCGCGCACCTGATGCTCGGTATCACCATCGGCGTGCTAATCCTCGTCAAGATTGCCATCCTCCGATTTTTCCGGCACTTTGAGGAATCCATGCCGTATATCGGGACGACCCTGCTGATTTGCACGTATCTATTGATCGGATTGTCAGTGCCGTTCACATTCCGAGAAGCAGCATTGCGAACACAAACAATGGCATTCAGTGATGAGGGTATCGCGCGAACCCGTAAGTTGCTTGAAACCGCCGGATTGCCAGCCGAAGCACCGCTCGACCAACTCGCATCAAAACGGAAATTGCGGGAGGGGCAGCATGTGTTACAAGGCAAATGCGTTGTCTGCCACGATCTACGCACGATTCTCGCGAAACCCCGCACCCCCACAGATTGGGTCCGTCTCGTCAATCGCATGGCGATAAAGCCGATGATCGGTGAACCCATTTACACAGAAGAGGAATGGACGGTCTCGGCGTATCTCATCGCGATTACACCCGATATTCAAACTTCGGCTCGGCAACAACGGCAAGAACAGATGCGTGCAGATGAAGCGAAGGCAGCTGCCCAAATTGCAACTTTCACTATGGAAATGGATATAGAAGTTGAAACGGATACAGCGGAAACCGACACCTACGACGCAGTAGAAGCGCAAGCCCTCTTCGAGGACAGATGCTCTCAATGTCATCCGATTACCGATGTTGAAGATTATCCGCCTCGCTCTGAAGAGGAAACAATCGAACTCATAGCACGGATGGTAGAGATTGGGCTTTACCTTGAAGAAGAAGAGATCGAGTTGATTACGCGCTATATCAACGAGAACTACCTCGACAGTGAGTAGGAGAAAGGTTTTTAATTGATGGGCCCTGGACTGCCCTCCGCTTATGGACCGGTTTGCGGTGAAATTGTACCGACGTTGAAAACTTGAACCAAAAACAAAGCCTGCGACAACGGCGCAGGCGACTCAAAGACGAAAACGTCAAGAGACAAGCAACCGATCCTTATCCGCAAGGTAAAATTAAAAGATGATGAAAACAAAGATCGCTGACCTCAGCGAACTCAACGACCGCGAGCCGGCTTATGCCCTTGTTGCGAACGTCGATCTCGTGGTCATCCGGTATGACAACGAAGTTTCTGTGCTTTACGGGAGATGCCATCACCGGGGAGCACTGCTCGCAGACGGTTATATTGATGGCGAAAACCTGATATGCGGCGTTCACTACTGGGATTACCGCTACGATACCGGTATCAGCGAATACCATAACACCGAACGTCTCGCCAAATTTAACGCATGGATAGCGGACGACGCTGTCTATGTTGACGAAGACGAGATACGAGAATGGGAACATCAGAACCCACAACCCTATCGCCGGGACGAATATCAGGGAACGTATCAAGACATCCACGGCACCGCCGAAGAACCCTACGTCGCCCAAATTCAGGAATTGGCACGCCACGGACTGCGTAAAGTGGGACACCACGGTCAAACCGAGGCGATGGGCGTGCTTCGGGAGAATTTACCGAACTGGGACGCGCTTCAGTTCGTCGTTGCGCAGCTGCACAAAACACCACACCTTGATGACGAACCGGTCGGGACGGCGTTGGTGATCGGTCCGAGAGCGAAGAAACCGCTGAAACTCGATATACCGCTTTTCGTCTCCGATATGAGTTTCGGCGCACTGTCGGCTGAAGCGAAAATCGCATTAGCGACGGGCGCGGAGATGGCGGGAACCGGCATCTGTTCCGGCGAAGGCGGGCTGCTGCTGGCAGAGGCACAAGCAAACAGTCGCTATTTTTACGAACTCGCCTCGGCGCGGTTCGGCTTCTCTTACGATAAACTGGAATACGCACAGGCATTCCACTTCAAGGGTGGACAAGGCACGAAGACAGGAACAGGTGGGCATCTGCCCGGCAGTAAGGTAACAGAAGAGATAGCCGCAGTGCGTGGATTGCGTCCGGGGGAACCCGCAATTTCACCTGCAAGGTTTCCGGATTGGGAGACACTCGACGATTTCGCAAAATTTGCGGAACTCGTGCGGAAGGAGACCGGCGGCATTCCGATCGGGTTCAAGCTCTCCGCGCAGCACATCGAGAAGGACCTTGAAGCCGCGCTTCACATCGGTGCGGACTATATCATCTTGGACGGTCGTGGCGGTGGCACGGGTGCCGCACCGCTTCTATTCCGAGATAACATCTCAGTTCCAACGATGCCAGCCTTAGCGCGGGCACGAAAATACCTCGACGAGACTGGTAACAGCGATGTCACACTTATCATTACCGGCGGTTTGCGAACACCGGCTGATTTCGCCAAAGCGTTGGCACTCGGCGCAGATGGGGTCGCGATTGCGAATTCAGCGATGCAGGCGATCGGTTGTATTGGGATGCGGGCGTGTCATACCAATAATTGCCCTGTCGGTATCGCAACACAGAAAGCGCGTCTGCGTTCTCGCCTGAAGGTAAAAATCGCAGCAGCGCAACTCAACCGGTTTCTCGGTGCCTCTGTGTCCCTCATGCAGGTGTTAGCGCGTGCCTGCGGACACACGGATTTAAACCAGTTCAACGCTGACGACTTGACAACGTGGGAGCGCGATATCGCCTATTTGACAGGCGTTAAATACGCCGGCGTGGTGCCGTTGTAAATATTTGTGTCCCCTCCACTTGCGGTGCTGGCGGTGGAAGTTCAAAGGACTTACACATCATAGCGCGCGAAAGATAGAAATGCCCCCATAAAGAAGACGAGGTTGAATAGAAATAGGAGTAGGATATCCAAACTGGCTTCGGTAAACGCGGTGTGAAAATCAGCAGGGGTGTCGGCAAATTTTGGAATCTTGTCCGAGCTCATTTGCGTCTCCCTCAGTTTCTGACTATCGGTATCTTCAAGAAAGATATTGGGGTTGAACGGATACTCTTCATAGGTGAACTGTAGGAGGCTGCGCCGATATTCTATCGCCTTCTTGAAAAACCGTTCGTAGTGTGTGATACCAGTGCCGACTAACGCCTCACAGCCGATCTGATAGATCGCCGTTGGGGAGATACGGGATATACTCTGTGCCAGTTTCACTTGATGGAGTTGTTGCTGGCGGTATTCATTGTAGATCGCTTGCTGGGCATCGGCGATTCTGGCAGAACGGGTCAAGGGTTCACCCGGCGACCAGTGTGCGCTAAACCTACCTTCGCCATACCGCTTACGAATCTCGTGGGTCGTATCATTTGCCTGTCTGGCTATCGTTTTCTCATCAGGGAGTTCCGCCAATCGACTTGCGAGCAATCTACCTGTCCTTGGAACAAACACCGCAAAACACACCCAAACCAAAAGCAGCAGGACGAGACTCACCGATGAACTCCTTGTTAAGCAAGAAATAAACAGTCCAAGGGTCGCGAAAACGGAAATATAGAGGACTGAAAACAGGACGACCCCGCCAATCTGTAGCCAATAGGTCGGTTCAAAAGGCAGAACCCCGAAAAGCGAGATGATGAGCGTGTTCATGCAAATCCCAGTGATCAAAGGAATCGATAAACTGGTAATTGTGCCGATGTATTTTCCGAAAAGCAGCGTTGCGCGAGGGAGCGAATTGGAAAGACAGAGGCGGAGCGTGCCTGTTTCCGCCTCGCCTGAGATGCTGTCGTAAGTCATTGCGAAGGCTGCAAAACTCAGGATAACGCCGACGGTGAACACCCAATCCAATGCGTCAAATCTCTGGAGTGTGTAATTTCTGCGCAGGATCGTTTGGGGACCGACAAGTTCAAACGCATCCACAGCAAAAGCATTCGGCAGGTCTTTTTCGTGTCCTTCAGCGATAAACCCCAATGGACTCGGCGCACGATATATCAGTAGGTTTGGTCCAAAACTGACTACAGAGTGTAGCCCCCTCTTCGCCTTATTTGTCAGAAGATCCAAGTTTTCGCTGACATTTTCACGGTAATCTGCGACCTGTTGGCGGTAGTCGTGGATATACAGCACGCTTGCCGTCAACATTAAGACGATCACCAGAAGCAACGTCAGGGCGAAACGGAGACTCTGTAGGTGATCTAAAAGTTCTCTCCAGATAATTTCACGTAGCATCTTCTCACCTCATCTCGCTTTTCAGGAACATCGCTCCGGTACTCAGAAATAGCAGAATGTTCAGAAGAATCAGGTAGACCAAATCCGGGAGAGCACCGCCGAGGGCGACGTTTCCCCACGCGGGCCCACTGGTAAAGACAGGCATGCCGTTTAAGTCGAGTGGTTCCACGTCATCCCAACTTTTCGGTGTGATGTTTGCGAAAAACGTGTCTTCGTCTGATGCTACGCGTCCAGTTTGTGAGGGCATATCGTTGATATCGACTGACGTGAACCAGCTGATACTTGAGAAAGCCTCCTGTTCCTGCATGTATGTCACCAGTGCCTTCCGATAGTCCTGCGCTTGCTGGAGGAACCGTTCATGCCGCCGCAAATCCGTGCCGGACAGACCGGCAGAGATGTTGTAGTAAACCCATGCTGGCGAAAGTCTGGAAAGGTTTTCAGCCAAAACGGTCTGTCTTTTCAGCGAACGGTAGTATTCCTGATGGAGGTTCCCTATCTGCTCTGCGTATTCAATGCGGTGTGGAATGTAAAATCTGGCACCCTCGAGATACCAGAGCATCGCTTCTCTGGAGGCTGTCAGGACTTGGAAAGCGAATGGCAGGCTGCCGCTGACGACACTGTATCCTGTTGAAAAATACGAACTACTCCGATGCTTTGCGCCGTAATCCATGATTTTCTCCCAAAACGCTGTCCTGAGTGCCGCGCGCTCTATGTTAACCACAGATTTAGAAGGTATCGGTCGAACCTGCTTTGCGACATACACCGCTCCGTTTGGAATGATGAATACAATCACAATCCAGAGGAACAACAACCAGACGAGTGCCCGCGCCGACCGCTGGGTGATTGCTGAAACCAGCATTGAAAGCAGGAAAAAGACGGAAAGGTATAACGCTAAAGCCGCGAACAGCCCGGCGAATCGGCTCCATTCAGCGATATGAAATTCTATCATCGGGTTTACGTTTATCAATAGTGCCGCGGCTATCCAGCCGATCGCGAGTGGCACGAGGAGACTCACCATCCCGCCGAGGTATTTTCCAATCAGGATATGGTATTTTGAGACTGGGTTTGATGCGACCAGTGCGAGTGTTCCGCTTTCACGCTCACCGCAGATGACATCGTAAGCGATGGAAATCACAAACAGGCTGAACGCAATCTGCACCATGCGTACTGCGTCAACGGCGGAAAAGACGTTCAGAAGCGGATTGCCGCCGCCGAGGATTTTCGCCTCTGTCGGGACATCTTCGTAGGAGACCTTTATGGTGTTTCCGAGCTGCCGTTCCATCCCTAAGCAGATAACGCTTAAGGGTTCAGGCGGTTTTGCGACATCCACCTTCAGATACGAATAAACCTTCACCGCCTCAAGTGCGTTCCAGTGTTCGATCTCTGCGGCATTGTGGACGCTGAGTCGCTTCTCGTAGTCCTCCATCAATACATAAGTGCTGGCGACAAAAAGCGCGAGACAGATGACTAACCCTATGAATAGACGAAGGGAGAGGATGTTCTGTGTGAACTCTCTTTTGGCGATTATCCAGATGGGAGACATCTAAAAGCCTCCAGTTGATGGTGAGAAAAGCAAGCGGTTTAGTCTTGGGATTGTGCCTTCACTGCTTCAGCGACGATCATCTCTAAATTCTCCACTCTCGCTTCATGTGTAATTAACTTGCCGTTCCTATCAAGAAGCCACATTTCAGGAGTGCCGCGAATATCATATTGTTGTAAAAGTGAGTCCGCTGCCGTGTCGAAAATTTGTCGCCACTGAAGGTCATTTACTTTGATGTAGTTACCCAAACTCCGCATTATCGCTTCTTCACTATCAAGGCAGACCCCAATAATATCGAATCCTGCCTCTTTATAAGTATCGTAAACTTTCTTGATATCTGACGTTTCCGCGGTGCCAAAATCCCTCCAGACCATCCAAAAGTGAAGCAAGACAACCTTCCCACGATACTCCCGAAGCGCAATCGGATTTCCATCAAGGGCGATCACAGAAAAGTCAGGGGCAGGTTTTCCAACCCATTCGTATCTCGGATTAGACTTACGCTCATACACTTCAGCGAGTTCAGTATTGCCTAACCTCCTATGAATGTCAGCAAGTTTCCATAAAATGAATTTATTGTCTGGAAACTGCTGCGCAGCTCCCTGAAAAAACACAAGCAGATCCTCGTATCGTTCCACCGTTTTGAGTATATCGAACAGTGTTTGATACCCTTGGAGGTCTTGTATCATTCCCGACTTGAGACGTTCAATAAGGGCAGCCGCTGATTGTTCGTTTCCTAATAGGGTGTGGAGTCTGACAAGCTGCGGATAGAGATCAAAGAAACGCTGACCATCAGGGTAACGCTTATCATCAGGGGAGCGCGCAAGTATTTCTTCAATAGCAGTGAGTGCCGCTGCGTGGCTACCGTACATATCCTCCGGCGTGTGTTCCCAAATCTTGGAAGACCTATAAATCTGAGAAGCAAAGCTTAAGTTCAAAACCCCAGAATCTTCATTCATGTGATGCCAGCAACGGACAAGTGGTATGACATCACCGAATACCAAACGTTGTTCATTTTTCTTATCTCGATATTCCGGAGCAAGCTCATACCCGTAACTCACTGGCATTCTCGGATCTACGTCCTGGAGAAAACCTATCCTTCCAATTATCTTGCTGATTGCAACCAAATCTGTGTTCGGAAGAAAACCTGCCTTCCCATCTTCGTGATCGGCGGGACATATAAAGACCGATGCATCTGGCACGTATTTCGGATAAAGATCTGAGAGCCATTCAGGAAAATCTCCGTGTTCTTTCTGGTAGGTCTGAATTGCCTTGCCGATTGCAATCAAATTTCGTGTGCAAAGTTCTATGTTCCGCTTGTGCATTTCGGAATTCCCTCCTGCAGTAGATGTCAAAAACGTTTCAGATTCCTGTAAACGCTTTCGCGCCCGATGCAGACGCGTGTTAATCGTGCTTACAGAGATGCCTAAAAACTTACTAATCTCTTTGACCTTCATTTCACCGAGATAGTAGAGTGTCACGACGGTGCGTTCACTCTCTGGCAGTCTTGCCAAAAGTTTTTTGACGGTCTCACGGCGACGCTCAGAGGTCGCTATCTGCCGTTGTTCCGACAGGTAACGTGTGTAAGCGGATTTCTCGATTTCTGCCGTAGGTGTGTCTTCCAGCGATTGCACCGTAATTTTTTTCTTCCGCATCCAATCGATGCAAAGCCGGTTTGCGATAACGTACAACCATCCAGCAAATTGATGGGGATCCTTGAGTGTCGGAAGTTTCTTGTAGACTTGTAGGAAGGTGTCCTGCGTAATCTCTTCAGCGTGGTGAAAATCGCCGATTTTCCGCCACACGAACGCGTGGACACTCTGTTGGTATTTTTGGACTAAGGTGCTGAATGCCTCGTCGTCGCCGGATAAAATATTGTAAATGAGTTGGACATCGTCTTCTCTTTCCATGAGGATCCCTTTCAATGAATAGATGTGGTCGTGTTTATACCTGCGAAATGGCTGCATCAAATGCGGCATCTTGTTCGTTAAGCATCGCGGTCCGGTTTATAGCCTTTGTATATTAAAGACGAATTTATGCACAGAAATCTTACATAATTTGAGACAGAAAATCACGTCTCGGTTTGTCTCCGCCTGTCAAGCTAAGAAAGTGGGGACGATCGTCATAGGTGACATAAAGCACATACGACAATCTATGCAGTATAGGAAAAAAGTCAATCAGAAGTTGCACCAATGGGGGTTCGGGAAAACAACGGAGCAGAAAGAACGTGGGCAGCAGAAACCGGTCATGCCACAATCGCCAGCCTATCAGAGTCCTCTCGTGAGAAGGGATAACGAGGATGATGATTGGTAGGACTGCGCCTGTTTCGATTGAAACCTTCCACATTTTTCCTTGAAAAAAAGCCCAAAAACCGCTATACTATCTATATCACGTTGGCAGACATATCGAGCGTCACCACTCGGTGGCGTGTCTGCCTCCCACTCGATAGGGGATAAAAGCGTGAGCGTGAGAGCCAGCAGATACTTTTGAAAGACAACCGCGAAAGCGAACAAAACAGATATTCACTATTGACAGTCCGAGACGCTGAGCATGCGATGTTTGTATTCTCAATCTTCGCAGTTGCTATTATTATCGGAATTTTTTCGTTTGAATTGCTTATTAGAGGTAGTGGTATTTTAAAATCTCTTGGTGTTGTACTTGGGAACATTTCAAGTGTTTTGTCGGGATCAACACTACTAACCATCTTTGAAGAAGGAGTGAATCTTATGTTTTTCCGTCGTGCCCGAGAAGAACGCGCAAAACTGAAAGAAGAAAAGCGTGAATTAGAGGAACTTAAGGAAGAAATACAAAACCTTCAAAACGCTCCTCAAAATGAGGTGTCAGCATCCAAACCTGGGAGTGTTAAGGCAGATCCCAAACCACCGGAGCAGCCTACAAAGCCTAAGAATTAGTTACGGAGGGAACAATTGGATATAACCCCGTTAAAAGAAAAACTATCTGAGATTAACCGGATGGGCTATGTCGTTTCATTGCGAAAAGGAAACACTGGCATCGGTTACACACTGGAAACCTTACTTGGAGTTGTGGAAAATAATCTTAGGTCTCCCGACTTAGGGAATATAGAACTGAAAGAAACCTTATTTGGAGTTGCGGAAAATAATCTTAGGTATTCTGACTTGGAAAATATAGAATTGAAAAGCAGAAGAATTAAGTCTACCAGTCTATTGACTATGTTCACTTTCAACGACAGCATTTGGAAAATAGAACAGGAGGAATTGATTCAGCAATACGGTTATTACAAAAATGGACGATGGGCGTTATACACCACTGCTAAGAATAAACCTAACAATCGAGGTTTTTACGTCAAAGTTGAGCAAGATACTGTTAGGCTTTATCATATAGACGGTCTGTGTGCTATTGAATGGCAATTGGATTCTTTGATTGAGGACTTGAAAAAGAAATTGTCGAATGTGCTGTTGGTTGAGGCGGAGAGTCGTAAATCAGGTGCAAATGAAGAATTTTGGTATAAAGAGGCATATCTACTAACCGGTATAAGCGTGGAAAAATTCTTAGAATATATTAAGAACGGTCCTATAGTCGTTGACCTAAGAATGCATATAGCCAAAAATGGGGTCGTTAGAAATCATGGAACTGCTTTTAGACTTCATCGACGATACTGGGATTCATGCTTTGATAATATGGAAAAACTGCTATGAGTGTATTGAACCTGAAAAATAAAGACGAATCGTGGGACTTTCGAGAGGCAGATACCAAAGAGTACACCCACTGCTTCCACACGTACCCAGCAATGATGATCCCACAGATCGCACGCAAACTGCTTAAAGCGTACGGCATACAAGGCGGATGGCTCCTCGATCCCTATTGTGGCACTGGCACTTCTCTGGTTGAGGCATCTCTATTCGGTATGCATAGTGTTGGATGTGACATTAACCCCCTTGTACGCTTGATCGCTACAGCCAAGTCAAAACCCGTTTGTTTGTCCGCCTTAGACGGAACGCTAAGCGAATTAAACGAGTATCTCTTTACGATTGAATTTCGAGAAGATAATATCCCCGATGCTCCGATTCCCAACATCCCAAACCTGACCTATTGGTTCTCTGAAGAAGTCATTAGAACTCTCGCCTACCTACGAGATAGGATTGGTCATATAAAAGATAAAGCATTGCAGAACTTCATACTCGTCGCTTTTTCGGAAACCGTTCGAGAGGTATCCTATACCCGGAATGGGGAGTTTAAATTATATCGCATGCCTGAGAAGAAACTTAAAGACTTCAAGCCCGACGTTTTCGGCATCTTTACCAAGAAATTGCGTAGAAATCGACAGGGTTTGGCATGCTACCTTGAAAAGCGAAAAAATGTTAAGGCATCCGTATCTACGGCAAATACCGTTGAAGGTGAACTTCCACAGCCTCGTCCACCTGACGGGTATGATATAGTAATTACATCTCCGCCTTATGGAGACTCACAGACCACCGTAGCGTATGGGCAATTTTCTCGGCTCGCAGCGGAATGGATAGGATTACCGAATGCTCGCAAAGTTGACAAAATCGCAATGGGCGGCATTCGTTCAAAAGAAACATTGAGAGGCTCTCCGGTATTGTCTGCTGTTGAGAAAATCCGTTTGATTGATGAGAAACGAGCGAAGGAAGTGTCTGCGTTTTATATTGATCTTGAGCGTAGTATCAGGTCAATAGCACAGGCATGTTCGCCACACACTACAATTTGCTATGTCGTTGGCAATCGTCGCGTCAAGGGTGTTGTGTTACCGACGGACGAATTTGTCGTTGATGCCTTTCGCCAGCACGGATTTGTACATAAGACGACCATCGTCAGAAACATACCCAACAAACGGATGCCGAAGAAGAACAGTCCTTCCAACATTGCAGGTGAAACATCTACAACGATGCACGAAGAAAACATCGTCGTCTGTCAGCGGATAAGTACTTCAACAACTCATGGAGACAGTTAACTTATGTCAGAACAAGACGGGAGAATAACCCGGAAAGAATACTATAAAATCGGTTTAGAGGAAATTAGGGAAAATAATAACCTCAAAAACGTTACCATAACTGAACATAACAAAGTTGTAAACGCTATCTCAATCGGATTGCTTTTTACCTTTTTGAGATTTAAAGATTCGTTTGGTGAAGTGGAATTCCCATTAAGTATTGGATTTATATTACCTATTACGACGGTATTATTCAACATGGTTGCTTTTTATCCTACCCAGTGGGCGTTTAAAAAGAACGAAGAAAAGATTAAGAAAACCTATCATGAATACAGCAGAGTTGCCCATTTAATTAGAAATCCAGCAAACACAGTGGTATACTATATAGAGGCGTTTTCACATTTAAGTTTTTGGCTAAGCTTATTTTTTGTGTTTTATCTACTCTATAGAATTTTTGGAGGATAACTCTCATGTCCAAAAAGAAGGAAACCACCCAAGTTATAGATACCAAGGATTACTTTAAAAAGGGTTGGTCTAAACCAACAAATCCCTCTCCAGCCCCCGCGGACATAGCACCCTTACCCCCTCAACCAGAAGGAGGCGGTGAATCGAAACCACAACAAGGTGGAAGTGGTAGTCCAGCTCCCAAGCAAAGTGAAGGCGGTAAAGGGGATTCAAAAGGGAAGTAAACCGGGTTAAGCCTAACAACTTCTTACTGTGGTGATAGCACCCACACGCTAAAGCGTGGGGAAACCTCGGTTTCATAGCAACTGCGGTTTTCTCATAGAGTCCACCGTCTAACTGCCGCTCCACCAACGGGCATTTCCCTGATACTCTGAAATAGGGGAGCATCAGGCACATCGTCACGTGACGGCTATCCCTGCCCGCAATATGTTTATCGCAGCGTTGATGTCCCTATCGTGGTGTGAACCAAAGTCGGGACACGTCCACTGCCTATCTGAAAGCGTTAGATTTTCGTTAGGATACCCACAATCGCTACACGGTTTCGTTGTCGCTGTCCATTGACCCACTTGTTTCAAAACACGCTTATGTTTGATACACTTATACTTCAATATCTCAACAAACTGGTAAAACGCAAGATCGGAGACCTTACGTCCCCACAACCGTTTCATGCCATCAAGGTTCAACGTTTCAATGGCGATGGTATCGATCTGAACAGCATTCGACTTCATGACGCTCAATCTCAGAAGAATACGGATCTTCTTCTCTTTTAGCACCATACCTAATCGGTTAGCAGTTTAGGCGGTGTCTTGGGCGCGCTTTCTATCGCTGCCGTCACACATGAAGTTGGGCAGTTTGGGATTGTCAGCGTTCAGGCTGCTGGGTAGTTTTGCTTATCTATCTTAACTGTATCTCTCGCTTATGAATGTTGCCGTCATTGGCGGAGTAATATGTACTGCCACCGGAAATTTAGACCACTCCCTAATATAAGATTGTGCTACAATGACGATCTATTTGAAAGGAGTTATCCGATGGCGAAACGCAGAAAATTCACTGCTCAGTTTAAAGCAGAAGTTGTACTTGAGGCCCTCCGGGGTTAAAGTTCGCAAGCAGAACTGTGCCGACGCTATAACCTCAGTGAAACCCAAATCTCAACGTGGAAGCAGCAAGGCATTGAAATTCTGATGTCTGGGTTTGCGACCCAAAATAAACAGTCCAGCGAGGCAGCGAAGCGTATTGCTGAACTGGAGCGACTCGTGGGTCGGTTGACGCTGGAGGCGGAAATCCAAAAAAAAGCAACGACGTTGTTGAACTGAGTCCCTCTGAAAAGCGACACGTCGTTGAGACGTTGCGCAAGGAACATAA
>JAJEDB010000150.1 GCA_022821725.1 Candidatus Poribacteria bacterium
ATGTGCTAATGATACACTAAACATTGGTATTCTCTCCTATGAAACTCATCATAACTTTTTTAGGAAAGGATACCAACTTTCACACTTTTCCTCAACAGACTTTTTCACCTTATCTCTTTGACAAAAACTTTACACACCCCCACCAAATGTTTGACTTGACATTCGTTTTCTGATAGAATATCGCAACAAAGGGGGATATGACTATGTACACGACAGATACAAGATCTATCTATAATCTTAAGTGTCTTTTCATCGCAATAACGGTCTTCGCGCTGCTCGGTTCTTCCGCTGTTGATGCAGAGGTCGATAAACACACCGTCGCTGTTTGGCTCTTTGACGAGGGGACCGGCGATGTCGTGAAAGACGTTTCCGGTAACGGACACGATGGCGAATTCGCAGGGAAACCGAAGTGGGTCAAGGCAGAATTCGGGGGCGGATTGGAATTTCCTGGGAATGACAGTGGTTATGTCGTCGTCGAGTCTACCAAAAAATTGGAATTGGAAACGCTCAGTATTGAAGCATGGGTCAAGGTGGCAGAAGGCACAGGGAAATGGCAGGGCATCGTCTGCAAACAGAAAGCAGGGTGCGGCAATCGTAACTACGGTATCTGGGTGCATGTGGATCAACATGTGTTGCATTCGGAAATCGGAGCAAATGGGGCGTGTGGATTTAGTATAGATGGCACAACCAAGATCACCGACGACAAATGGCATCATCTCGCCTTTACCTATGATGGCAAAATGGGACGCGCGTATGTCGATGGTGAATTGGAGATCGAGGCACCCAATGGGACTACGTTTCAGAGTGCAGATCCCATTACAATTGGTGTCCCGAATCTCAATAACGCAAACGGATTGAAGGGCGTCATTGACGAGATACGCATCTCCAATGTCGCACGAACCGAAGCGGAAATCAAGGAAGCGATGGATGTCGGGTTAGCCGCAATTCTCAGCGTTGAGCCCGGTGGCAAACTCGCAACCCGTTGGGGATACCTCAAACGGGCACCATAAGCCTTTTCAAAAAAGGAGAATGGATTGAGCAAATTATTAACCTGCACATATTTATTGCTGTTTTGTGGCACTATACTCGCTTTCGGACAAGGGCTACCAATGGCGGTCCCGGAGGCGGTCGGGGTTTCTAACGAACGGCTCGAACGCATCCGGCCTCTGCTACAAGATTACGTTGATAAGGAAAACCTACCCGGATTCCTGACTGTCGTAGCGAGGCACGGGAAAATCGTTCATTTTGAAACCATCGGCATGCGGGATATCGAAAATAAGAAGCCCATTAAGCCAGATACAATCTTCCGTATCTACTCCATGTCGAAACCGATTACCAGTGTCGCCGTGATGATGCTTTATGAAGAGGGACATTTTCAGCTCGGTACCCCCGTCTCCAAGTTTATTCCTGAATTTGAGAACATGAAGGTCTACAACGCGGACCAGACTGAAATCTTGGATGCGGAAGAAGAGGTAACGATCAAGCACCTCCTCATGCATACCGCTGGGTTGACTTACGGCTGGGGCGATAAACCCGTCGATGAACGCTACAAAGAACTCAAAATCTTTGAAAAAGGCTCGACATTGGCGGATATGGTGAAAAAACTCGGTGACATCCCACTCGTTCACGAACCGGGTGAAAGGTGGACTTATGGGGTCTCCGTTGACGTACTCGGCTACCTCGTGGAGGTGGTTTCGGGAATGCCGTTTGAAGAATTCCTCCAAACGCGCCTCTTTGGACCCCTCGGCATGGTAGACACGGCGTTTTCAGTGCCACCGGAGAAGGTGGACAGGTTTGCGGCACTCTATAGATCTAACAAAGAGAATGGACTGGAGCGTGTCGAAAATGCACCGCTCGCGAACGATGAGATCAGTTTTTTTCCATCAGGCGGTGGCGGTCTCGTTTCAACCGCTGCGGATTATTTGCGGTTTTGTCAGATGCTGCTCAATGGCGGTGCCTTAGATGGTGTCCGCATATTGGGGAAAAAAACGGTTGAGTTAATGCGCTATCCCCATCATGATGATTGGTTTGGACTCGGTTTTGCTGTCGTTACGGATAAGGAACCACCAGACATCCTGGAGTCCGTAGGGAATTTCAGTTGGGGCGGTGCCGCCGCTACTACCTTCTGGATTGACCCTGAGGAAGAATTGATTGGATTGCTCATGACGCAGCTTCTCAGGAACCCTTACCCTTTCCACCAACAGTTTAAGGTCTTAACCTATCAGACACTCACTGAATAATGGCTATCAGCACGGATTGTCTGTAAACAAAATCCTTTCAGCGATCGGTGATCAGTAAAGAAGTTCTCGTTTAACAACGGTTTCTTCTTTGCCGACTGCCGATTGCTGACGGCTAATATAGAGGATTTTGTCAGATTACAATTGTAAAGAGGAAGAACAAATTGACAAAATTATTAACTTACATGTGTGTATTTCTTTTTTGTGCTACCACACTTGCATTCGGACAAGGGCTGCCGACGGCAATACCAGAGGAGGTAGGGGTCTCTGCTGAACGCCTTAAACGCATCCGTCCTGTCATGCAAAATTATATCGATAACGGACGTATACCGGGATTCCTGACAGTCGTGGCGAGGCGTGGGAAGATCGTTCATTTTGAAACCATCGGTATGCGAGATATTGAAAATAACAAACCTATTGAAGCGGACACAATATTTCGTATCCACTCTATGTCGAAACCGATTACCAGCGTCGCCGTCATGATGCTCTACGAAGAGGGACATTTTCAACTCGACACGCCTGTCTCCAATTTCATCCCTGAATTTAAAAACATGAAGGTCTACAACGAGGACCAAACCGAAATATTGGATGCAAAAAAAGCGGTAACCATCAAACACCTTCTCACGCATACCGCTGGGTTAGTCTATGGCTGGGGCAGTGGATCGATCGATAAACGCTATCGGGAAGCGAACCTTTTTCAGCCCGGCACGCCGCTCGGGGATACGGTGAGGAAACTTAGCGAAATTCCCCTCGCACATGAACCGGGTGAAAGGTGGACCTATGGCGTCTCAACGGATGTGCTCGGCTACCTCGTGGCGATGGTTTCAGGGACGCCGTTTGAAAAATTCCTCCAAACACGGCTGTTTGAACCCCTCGGTATGATAGACACCGCATTTTCAGTGCCTGTAGAGAAGGTGGACAGGTTTGCGGCACTGTATCAACTTACGGCAAAAAACGGGATGAAAGGTGGTAAAGATAAAGAAAAAAAGATGGATGATGATAAAGGCAAAGAGAAGCGGATGAAGGAGAACAAAAAAGAAAAAATGATGTTGGAACGTGTTGATAAAGATCCACGACTCGAGAACGGTGAAATCCGTTTCTTTCCAGGGGGCGGTGGCGGACTCGTCTCAACTGCCGCTGATTACATGCGATTTTCTCAAATGCTCCTCAACGGGGGTGAACTCGACGGTGTCCGAATATTGAAGAAAGAAACGGTCGAATTAATGCGCTACCCCCATCACGATGGTTGGTTTGGACTCGGTTTTTCTGTCGTAAATGACAAAAAATCGAAAGATACCGATGGTGAAGATGATGCGGGTCATGAAAAAGAACTTGATGATAAAGATGGTGCGGGTGATAAAGAACCTAAAGATACACCAGAGTCGATAGGAAGTTACAGTTGGGGCGGTGCCGCCGGTACCCTCTTCTGGATTGACCCTGAACAGGAGTTGATCGGTTTGCTGATGACGCAAATCGGTGACGTGTTAACTTCCCACGACCAATTTAAAGTGCTGACTTATGCGGCGTTAACGAAATAATGGCAGTCGACTGGCGCAATGAATTGCGCGACTACAAACAGATAGGTTCGTAGTAGTGCGATTTATCGCACGTTGAGAAATTACTTAAATTCATAAAGATTGTGCTACACAGCGGCAACTTGGGTTAATGAAGGAGTTTTTGATGACATTGTATGAAGGATTACCGCGAGCGCTCCCCGAAGATGTCGGTATGTCCACCTCGCGGTTAGGACGTATTGCGCCGGTCATGCAGGGCTATGTTGATAACGGGAAAATCCCGTGTGCATTGACGATGATCGCGCGTGAGGGCAAACTCGTCCATTTTGAAAAATGTGGTATGCAGGATATCGCCGCCGCCAAACCCGTAGAATTTGACACCATCTTCCGCCTCTACTCTATGACGAAGCCGATTACCAGTGTGGCGGTGATGATGCTCTACGAAGAGGGGCATTTTCAACTCACCACGCCTGTCTCTGAGTTTGTTCCCACTTTCAAAGATATGAAGGTTTACACGGAAGATGGCAGTGCGATTGTGGATGCCGACCGCGAGGTGACAATCAAACATCTGCTCACACATACCGCTGGGCTTATCTATGACAGCAATAAGGACGACCATCCGATTGATCAGCAGTATGAAGATGCGGATCTCTATGGCGGCGACCTCGCCAACATGGTAAACAAGTTGGGAGGTATCCCGCTCCTTCACCAACCCGGGACCGCCTGGAAATACGGTATGTCCATTGATATACTCGGCTACCTTGTCGGAATCGTCTCGGGTATGCCGTTTGAAACGTTTTTGAAGACTCGTATTTTTGAGCCTTTAGGCATGAATGACACCGGTTTTTCAGTGCGAGTTGAGAACGCACACCGATATTCAAAGGTATATGACTACGTGAAGGGCAGTGGTCTTAAGAAAATCGAGAGGGTTCATGCTGCAACCGGACCCCTAAGTTTTTTCCACTCTGGTGGTGGTGGGCTGCAATCGACCGCCGCGGATTATCTCCGGTTCTGTCAAATGGTGCTCAACGACGGTGAACTCGATGGCGAGCGGCTCCTCGGACGAAAAACCGCCGAACTCATCAGGATGAACCACGTGCCGCCCGATTGGCTGGCACCGGAAAGAACGGGTACCGGTTTTGGACTCGGATTTTCTGTTATCACAGATGTCGCTGACACAGGTAGTCTCGGTTCCGTAGGCACTTGCAGTTGGGGAGGGATGGCAAGCACCACATTTTGGATCGATCCAGTTGAAGAATTGATCGCCATTCTGATGACGCAAGTGGTTAATGTCGATTGTCCGTTCCATGCCCAATTCCGAGTCCTTACCTATCAAGCATTGTCCCGCAAGCCTCTATAGGCTTGCGCACAGGATTAGCGGTTGTATAATATCCGTTGGGATCTCTTTAACTGACAACTGATAACTATCTTATAGGAGTTTTTTTAATGACATTGTATGAAGGATTACCGCGCGCTGTCCCTGAAGATGTCGGCATGTCCACCTCGCGTTTGGAGCGCATCGCGCCGGTGATGCAACGCTGGGTGGACGATGGCAAAATCCCGGGGGCGTTGACGATGATCGCGCGTGAGGGGAGACTCGTCCATTTTGAGAAGTTCGGTATGCAGGATGTTGCTACTGCGAAACCGATAGAATTTGATACCATCTTACGTATCTATTCGATGACCAAGCCGATTACCAGTATCGCAGTGATGATGCTCTACGAGGAAGGACATTTCCAACTCGGCACCCCGGTCTCTGAATTGATTCCCGCTTTCAAAGACATGCAGGTTTACACGGAGGGTGGCGCGGCTATTGTTGACGCAGAAACCGAAATGACGGTAAAGCATCTCCTCACACACACCTCCGGACTTATCTATGGCGGGGATGGAGAGCACCCGATTCATCAGCGGTATAGAGACGCGAATTACTACCAAGGGGACCTCGCAAACATGGCAAACGAACTCGGTAGTATTCCGCTCTTGCACAATCCCGGTGCCGCATGGAATTACGGAATGTCTACCGATGTCCTCGGCTACCTCGTGGAAGTCGTCTCTGGAATGCCGTTTGAGGAATTCCTGAAAACCCAGATTTTGGAGCCTTTGGGTATGGTGGATACCGCTTTCTCGGTGCCGGACGAAAAGGCTGATAGATACATGACGTTGTATGAACCCTCGGAAGACGGCGGTATTCAGGTGCTTGAGAACGCTCCGGTTTCCAGTGGACCGCGTAGTTTTTTCCATTCGGGCGGCGCCGGACTGCAGTCAACCGCGGCGGATTACCTCCGCTTCTGTCAAATGCTTCTCAACGATGGTGAGCTCGATGGCGTTCGACTGCTCGGAAGGAAAACCGTTGAACTCATTAGGGTCAATCATATCTCTGACGATTGGCAACCGCTTGAGAGAACAGGATGCGGTTTCGGGCTTGGGTTTGCTGTCGTTATGGATGTCGCTGAGACGCACGGTCCCGGCTCTGAAGGCACTTACAGTTGGGGTGGACTCGCAAGCACCACATTTTGGATTGATCCCGTGGAAGATTTAATCGGCATCCTAATGACGCAATTGATCGGCGATTCCCCGTTCCACGCCCAATTTCGTGTGTTGACATATCAAGCAATTACGGATTAGACAGGTCTTGTCGGTGGGCTTTTCGACTTTTTTCATGATACCAAAGTTTGCAAGCCCGTAATGAAATGGAGGGCGGATATACGGGCTGAAGCGTTAAACCCCAAATCCGCCGAACCGAACCGCAAGGAAAATTAAAAAATGAAAATTGCAGTTGTAACCGGAGAACACGGCTTTCAAGAAGAACAATTTGACGCAGTATTTGAAAGTATGGAGGGCATTCAATTCGTCCGAGAGGATCTGGACGATTTTGTAGACGATCCACGCCAAGGCGACTACGATACCGTCGTCTTTTACAATTTTCACCGTCCCTATCCGACGGATGCACAAGCGCAGGCGATTCTCGGTTTAACGGAACGTGGACAGGGCATGATAATTCTGCATCACGCCATCTTAGCGTTCCCAGACTGGGATGCCTACTCTGAAATGTGCGGTATCCATGAACGCGATTTTGGCTACTATCCTCGGCAGACGCTACAGGTGCAAATCGCTGATGCGACGCATCCCATCACGGAAGGGCTCGCAGACTGGGAAATGGGCGACGAAACCTATACCATGAAGTCTGCGGGTGATGATAGTGCGATCCTCTTAACAGTCGATCATCCGAATAGTATGGATGTATTGGGATGGGCGCGTGAATACGGCAATTCCCGTATCTTCTGTTTCCAGAGTGGACATGACGATGTTACCTTTTCGAATCCGAGCTTCCGGGAAGTACTAAAGCGCGGCATCCACTGGTGTGCTCAAAAGTAGCAGGCACGCGCCACCGTGCCGTAAAGCAAAAGAGAGGTGCTAATCAGCAATGAGAATTTTTTCTTTTCGTCGATCTGGAAGAAGGATATGGCACCCCGCACTTCAAATCGCAGCATCTTGTGCTTTTTTCTTACTTTCAATAATGCCCACAAACGCAGATGGAGAGAGAACGATGGCGGATACAACGTATTCAGTAACCGTAGAAACAGTAGGTGGTTTTCAAGTGTACTACATCCAGCAAGATGGAAAGGCTGTCGCTGAGATCGTCCCTGCACTCGGTAATAACTGCTACGCCTTCAGGGTCGCCGATGGGGAGACGTGGTTGAACCTGATAGATGCCCCGCCGGATCTCGAGACCTTGGAGGAACGTCCGACCGCTTACGGCAATCCGATTCTATTTCCTTTTCCCAATCGCATCCGCAACGGCACGTGGCAATTTGAGGGAGAAACCTACCAGTTCGACAAAGCACCGGAGTCCCCTACAACGATCCACGGTTTATTGTTGAATCTCCCGTATCAGGTTGAGAGCCATGTTGCCGATGAAAACGGCGCGACACTCGTATGTTCACTTAATTCTCAAGATTTCCCGGATGTCGGTCTCCAGTATCCATTCCCTTTTAGAATCGAGATTACCTATACGCTCAAAGATGCCGTGCTAACGATGGGGATTGCGATTGAGAACACGGGTGCTCGGAACATGCCGATGGGGTTCGGTATCCATCCCTATTTTAGTGTAGACCTCGGCACCGAGGCGAACGCAGCCGAAGCCGTAATTACTGTCCCCGCTGCGAAGTATTGGGAATTGGACGAGGTCCTCGTGCCAACAGGGACGCAGCACGATGTCGCTGACACACTGGATCTCCAAAATGGGCAGCCGTTCGCGAAACTGAAACTCGACCATGTTTTCACGGACGTTCAATGGGTTGAGGGGGTCAGTCGATGCCGTATTGAAAATAAGGATACCGGCTACGGGATGGTGATGGAATCGGACGCACAGTTCAGGGAGCTTGTTGTCTATACCCCGCCTGATAGGGATGCCATCTGTTTTGAGCCTTACACCTGTCCAACGGATGCTATCAATTTAGAGGCACGGGGGATTCCAGCAGGCGTGATTGTGCTTGCGCCTGATGAGACCTTCTCTGGAACCGTCCGCTTTATGCTACAATAACCCGTCACAAACGAGGGACACGTTTTGATGCGTGCCTTATTGATTCTTTCGATTCTCCTTTTAACCGCGCAGCCCGCTGTCGCAATTCGGGAAGGCACGGCGACCGCTGCAATCTTTATTGACCGCTACACGCAATCCAGCGATTCTGGTAGACGTGCCCTCTGGCACGAAGCCGCCGCCGAATGTCTGGCGCGCATCTCTGTTCCGATGAACGAGATCGCGCACGCCTACTATACGCGGCACGGCCACGAGAAGTGGGTAGCACGCTCGGAAAAAGAGGCGCGTGAGATTCAGGAACTCCACCAATATCACCTCACTCGCGCCGAAGCCGCGTGGCAGAAATTTATGGAAGCCGATTGTAATCCCGATGCCTCTGCCGTGATGAATGCCGAGCGCGAGAAAATCGTAAAATTCATCGCAACGTGGTTACCGCGCTACCCACATCGGTTTTACGAGTTTGGTATCTATCCGACCTTCTTCAGGAAACAGCGGGAGTTGGCAGAACAGAAAGGGAATTACGCCGAAGTCTTGCGACTGGAAGCCGATGCCGCGGAGATGTGCGCCGCACAGTATCAGCAAATTCCGATCGCTTACGGACTCAAGGACTATGAAAAACACCGAGATGCCTATCGCCAATACGCGACCCACCTCCGAAACCTCGCACAGCAGCATCCGAACGCATTACCCCCCGAAGTAGACGCAGGTAAACAGATCCTGAATTCACTGGAAACGCAGCGGGTACCTTCTCAGGAAGAAGCGGACGTTATCATTCAATGCGCAAAATCGGATACGCGGGTCAAAATCGTTTTAGCGGGACAGCGCGCGGTTCACGCGTATCCCGTCTTTCAAGGGTTTGCGTGGGTAGTGTGTTTCTCGAATCACAGTCGCGGGACCCTTGCAACTGCGATTGTTGATGCGAAGACGCTGAAAGTTTTGGATGTATGTATACCGAGTTCCGGTGGGAGCGATTTGTAACCGCCTCAGGGGAAACCAAAAAAGATAACGGGAGAGTTCCCTATACCCTCCCGTCATCCTTTTAGCTTGATTAAATGGAGGAGATTAGCGTCGTCCTCAGGACGGGGTAGGTTTAACCTCTGTCCAAGAGGTACCTTAATTATACCCGTTTCTACGCCCAAAAGTCAAGTAAAGTTGCAATTTATATATTTGAAAGCAAAAACCCCGTGATTTATGGGACATCCATGGCACATCGAAATCCGACAACGTTGAGACTGTTCCTCGGGTAATCGCTGATGCGTTCGGCAGTACGGATGGTATGCGCAGCACGGTACCATGTTCCGCCCCGTAGGACACGGCGTTCACCGGTGTCAGGTCCCTTCGGATTCCGGAGCGGACTTTCCGTCCCTTGCACGTCGCTGTAATAAGTCGGACTGTACCAATCCGCACACCATTCCCAGACATTCCCCGCCATATCATACAAACCGTAACCGTTAGGCGGAAACGTTCCAACAGGTGCAGTAAAAAGGAATCCGTCATTTACATCGGCACTCCGCCACTCAAATTCCGTTTGACTGTCAGCAAAGTTGGCACTTGTGTGATTCGGTTCGGCATTGCCCCAAGGGTAACGTGCGCCTTCCAAGCCGCCGCGCGCCGCTTTCTCCCATTCCGCTTCCGTCGGTAACCGCTTGTCCATCCATTCACAGTAGGCAGTCGCATCGAACCACGTCACGGTTGTAACGGGTTGATTTGGGTGATTGAAATCCGGGTCGTCCCACGGTTCGTAACCCTGTTTGAGAAGTTCGTAGACAGCCGTATAACCGATCCCTCGCGGGGCAGCGTACCCTGTTGCGGCAACAAACACCTGATATTCGGCGTTCGTTACTTCATGCTGATCCATGTAAAACGCATCGAGTTCCACCGTGTGCACCGGCACCTCATCGACATCTCCTGTCGTGCTTCCCATCTGAAAGGCACCCGCGGGAATCAGCACCATGCCTTCAGGTGGTTTGGAGGTTTCCTGCTCAGAGCAGGCATAACAGAAAAAAACAAGGACGCAATGGAGCAGAGACCCCATCGGAAATCTCTGTTGCGCCCCATCACGCCCTTTTCTTGAATGAGAAATTGTTTTCACGCCAGCCATACAAGAAACACGACATCGCCTGCGGTATCAGACTACCGTTCCGCCTTTACTTTACCCCAGACAGTCGCCAATTTCCCGCGCACTTCAACATCAAGTGCGTCATCGATGTTGCCGCTCGCTTCTTTAACCTGATCTTCATCTAAAGCGACTGAAAACACTGCGATTTCATCGAGCAAACCGTTATACCAGTGTCCGCTTCCACCGCGATGCCCGAGTCTCAAATCCTGCTCTCCACCCACCAATTTGAGTCCATGCGGTGCTTGATTTATCAGGTCGCCATCAATATAGATTTTAGCATCCTTGCCGTCATAGGTACACACACAGTGTGTCCACTTCTCAGGTTCCGTCGTACCGGCACCAGAATTCATTACCTTATGGGCACCTTCACCCCCCGCAGAGAGTGTAAAGTAGAAGTAGCGACTCCCGCGGTTGACAAAGAGTCCATAGTTCTCCCAGGGCCCGCCTTGCATCCCGTTTGCCATGATACACAACCAACCATTACCAGGGGCATCGTTCCAATTGACCCAAGCGGCAATCGTGACCTCGTCCGCAATTGAGAGCGAATCAGCACTCTTGATTAAGACATGATTATCCCCGCCTTTGAATTCCATCGCGTTGCCATATTTCCCTTTGCCCTTCGCAAGGGATGCCTTCATAATTGTGCCATGGTTTCCGTGTTCTGAACCGTCCATAACTTTATTGCCTTGAACGTCGTCAAAAGACATATAGAGGACAAGATCGTCAAGCGGCAATTCTGCCCGTGTTGCTATCGGTAAGAGACAACAAAGCACGAAAGATACAATCATTATCCATTTCATTTATCCGGCCTCCTTATGTTGGTTTCGGTTCTTATAACCTTACGCCGCTCCTTCATCGTAAAATATACCTTACTTTCTGACAGATGTCAAATTTATTCGGAGGGAACTTCTGTCGGGACAATGTTACGGGCTACGATTACCTACCCCTATCAACGAGCCACAGATCGCCTTCACTGACGCTCGCGAGTCGCTTCAACATCACAGCACCCGGGAAATTCGGTGCCATTCCGATGCCCATCGCGAAGATGCGACCGTTGCCTGCGGCATGTTCACCCACGAGTGTGAGATCCGGTCCCGAAATCGTGGTCGGAATGCCGTCGCTAAAGAGAACAACGAGGGTCGGCGCGGTTTTAGCCGTCTCCGTCAACGCCGATAGCATATCGTGATCGGTCCCCTTTGTGTGGATTTGGGCATGGATGTCGGCGAGATAGTTTGACGCTGTGGCAACCGTTTGCTCTGTTACCGGAACAAATCCGTCTCGGTAGACGATGAGTTCCGTGCTGAACGCCATGATGTTGAAACTGTCGTGGGGTTCAAGGAACGTCAGCGAATTCCGCATGAGATCTATAATCCGCTTGAGTTTCCGCAGTGGGAGGTTTTGCATACTCGTAGACAGATCGACACAGTAGACAATGCGCTGCGGTCCTTCCTGTGCCTCAATGAACCTCACCAACCGACTCTTGAAACGTGTTTTGGCTTTCTTCTCTTTCTTGAAAGGACGTTCGATCACCCTTTGGACGCGTGGCGTATTGTCAAACTCGACATTGGTTGCGGTGGGTCCCACAGGTTCACCGACATCCTGCGTGTCGAAGGGTTGGAACGGCGCGGGTTCGGCTGCGGAGACAACGCCTCGAGTGCTGGCGGGTTGGTTGCTCGTGAGGATTTTCAGACGGGGTTGGCTGACATCCCGCGTTCTTCTGTGCCTGACTTGCGTGCGTTTCGGAGGTGTCACGCGTCTGACCTTCGGCTTTTCCTCAATGACGAATAGGGCATTGATGGCATCCGCATTTCGCTGCGGATGGGTGCTAAACCAGAAAAAGAATCCGAGCACCCCAGCGCCGAGGTGCAATAGGACAGAGACAAGTAATGCTTTACTGGATTTCGATTTCATATTTTAATTTTACCTTTTTTCAATCGCCCAAATCAACACTATTGTAGATGTCGCGTAACTGTAACTCACACGCAATTGAGGGAAGTGAGATGCTGTCTTCCAGTTTCCGAAATTCGGTACGCAGCCAATAAGCACCTTCGCGAAGATGGTGCTCGACGCAAACCTGATCCTGAGAGACAAGGACGTATTCCTGTAAAGACGCGAGTTGCTGATAATGCCAGAACTTTTCTCCTCGGTCGCGTGCCTCTGTTGACGGAGAAAGGACCTCTATGATGACAATCGGATTGAGAAGTGTGTCTGATACGCTATCCTCTGCTTGGGGTTCACCACAAAAAACGACAATATCAGGGTAGAAATAAGACCCCGTCTTGCTGACCTTGACGCGCATATCACTCGCGGCAGCTTTGCATCTCCCGCCCCTTAATTGCGTCCGAAGTTCACCGAAGACATCTCCAGTGATGAAATTATGGTCAAAACTCGCTCCCGACATAGCGACGATCTCTCCTGCAAGGTATTCGTGTTTAGTGGTCGCCTTGCGTTCAAACGCGAGGTATTCTTCAGGCGTAAGATACGTCCTTGCTGCAATAGATGACATGAGTTCCTCCATGTTACCGCATCGACATCCGCACGGGGGTCTCTAATGTGCGACGGAGGACAACACCCCACTGCCCAACAACCCATAACGATTTACCGTCTTTGGAACGGGTGATGACATAGAGGTTGTTGTCGATATCGGTGTGCTCCTGCTCCCACGTTTCACCGCCATCGATTGAACGGATGATGATCCCTTCTTCGCCGACTGCGTAGACCTCCTTCTCAGAGAGCGCGATGATACCGTGAAGTGTTTTGTTAACACCCGTTGATTTGGGACTCCAATTAAAACCACCATCCGTCGTCTTGAGGACGATCCCTGCTTCACCAGCCGCCCAGCCTGTCCGCTTCGCAACGAATGAAACCGCATTGAGATCGTAATTAATCTTCGTTTCGTGCAGCCGCCAATACTCACCGCCGTTGATGGTGCGTTGGGTTACCCCGCTTTTCCCGACAGCCCATCCGAGGGGTGCGAATTTCATATCCACATCCATGAGTGTGTCGTTTGCAGTGGTGCGCTGCGTTGTCCACGTGGGACCGCCATCTTTGTTATGGATGATGTATCCGAGTCGCCCGACAGCCCACCCTTCAGAAAACTTGCCGAAATCCACATCGTTCAGCGAGAACGTCCCGGGTGAGTCGCCTTCCATGAAAGGCGGTTGCTCAGGCGTATCCCCTGCCGTCCAAGCCACGCCATCTGTCGTATAGAGGACGGTTCCGTCGCGTTGCATTGCCCATCCCCATTTTTCAGGTTCGAGACTCGCAAAGTGGACACCGATGAGACGCTGGCGCGTCCGACTTCGGAGTGTCTCCCATGTCTGTCCACCATCTTGGGTTTCCAATAGCACGCCGCCGTCCCCGGCTATCCAACCGTTTTTATCGTCGTAGAAGAGGACCTCTCGGAAGTCATTGCGCTGCTGTTCACCGAGTTGACGTTCCCATGTATCTCCACCGTCTGCGGTGTGGTAGATACTGCCGCCACTTCCGACAGCCCAGGCGTGTTCTGCATCCAAGAAGTATACGCTGGCGATGCGGCGTTCACCGCGTCCGCGGCGTCCGCGCGGCTCTGGCGGCGGTGGGGGTGGTTGCTGCTGCCGCTGCACTGTGGGTGGCGTCGCCTGTTCAGCGTTAGGCGGAAGTTCACCTTCAGGTGCGAAACGTCCGGGACGTTGCCGCTGCGCCCGAAGTCGATTTTGGATTTCCTCCGGGGTCTCGTCGTATTGTAACGTCGGTCCCTCTGCGCCCTCTTCCTCCGCTTCTTCTGTTTCCTCCATCTCTGGCTCGGATTCTCCGAGTAAAAACGGGTTGAATTCTTCGTTGGATTCTTCCATAGCGAACATATTATCGTCTGCATCATCTCCTGTATCAACAGACACAAGTTTCCAATTGATCCCTTGGTCTTCGGTGATATACACGCCGCCACCACCGAGTCCCCAAGCGTTGGTATGTGAGTGGAAAGTGATGCTTCGCAGGTTTCCGCGTGTGCTTCGGGTCGTGGTCTGCAATCTCCATGTTTCACCACCGTCCTCAGTCAACAACGAATTGCCGTTGCCGAGAACCACCCACCCTCGATTTTCATCAGCAAAGTGGACAGCAACGCCCGCTTGATTTGTCTTCGTCTGAATTTTCCAGTAGTCGCCACCATCAACAGTATGGAGAATAAACCCGCCATCCCGACGTTGCGGTGTGACTGCCCACCCTACCTGACTGTTGATAAAGTGTATATCGGTGATATTTGCCAGTGTGGTTCCGGTCTTCTGGATTTTCCATGTTTTACCGCCATCCGCGGTATGCACGAATTGCCCGATCGTTGCGCCGAGCCAACCTTCATTGGCATTTAGGAAATGCATTGTGCTCACACGTGGTAGGTTCTGCTTGGTTGCCTGAAGAATCGGTCGCCACGTTTCACCCCCATTTTCGGTCTGAAGTAAAATACCAGCGCCAAGGATTCGTCCGTGTTTTTCATCAGAAAATTCGACCTGGCGCAGGTCTTCACTGACTCCACTATGTTGTGGGAGCCATGTCTTGCCACCGTCTGTGGTATGTGCGATTGCGCCCCCAGAACCGACTGCCCATCCGTTCTGTGCATCCACAAAATACGTATCAGCAAAGTTCGTTCGCCACGTTGCTTGACGAATAATGTCCCAATGATAGGCAACGGGTTCAACAGGGATTTCCTCTTCAGCCGTGATAATTTCTGGTTCTTCCGCAACAGGTGGCAATTTTGCTGGCAATTCCGCCTCTTCAATAGAGTAACGCATCGCAATTCCACCCTTACCGACAGCCACGACACCATCGGGTGAGAGTGCGAGTCCGTAGAGGTCGTTATCGGTGCCGCTCTCTTGCACTTCCCACTTTTTACCGCCGTTGACGGTAGTGAGCATCACACCGTCATCACCCACGATTAATCCGTGTTGTGTACCCGCAAAATAGAGTTTATTTAGGTTCGCTTGCGTGCCGCTGCGTTGGAAGTTCCACCGCTCTCCGCCGTTTGTCGTATGTAGAATTTCGCCAAACTGTCCGACAATCCAACCCGTGTTTTCATCCGCGAAGTAAACGGCATAGAGTTCATTGAAGGTTCCAGTCGCCTGCTGGTTCCATGTCAGCCCGCCATCTTCCGTCGTGAGGCAGACCCCGGGCCAGCCGATAGCCCACCCTTTCTTTTCATCAAGAAAAAATACACCCTTTAGCATCAAGGAAAGAAAATCGCCCGTGGCGGTTTGCGAAAGCCACGTTGTGCCGCCATCAATTGTGTGTATGATACTCCCGAGGTCCCCGACAGCCCAACCGACTTCAGGACTAATGAAGTGGACAGACCGGAGTGTAAAGGCAGAAGGCCCACGCTGGCGTTCCCAGTTCGTGCCGCCATCGCTTGTATGGACGATGAGTCCACGCTCACCGACAGCCCAGCCGTGTTTGTCCGTCGCGAAATAAATGTTCCAGATACCGTCCCAGATGTCCGTTTCAATTTCGTTCCAAGTTTGTCCGCCATCCTCACTCATCGCCATAGTCCCGCGCCTACCGACTGCGATGGCACGATTTGCATTCGTAAATTGGACGTTCTGTAGGTCATTCGCAGTCGTTCCACTCGTCATCTCCCATGTCGCCCCGGCATCCGTGGTGTGCAAAATAGTGCCGTACCACCCAATCGCCCACGCCTCTGTAGGTGTCGTAAACTGGATGCCTGTCAAATTGTTTTCGGTGCCACTGTCCATCAATTGCCAGTTATCGCCACCGTCCTCGGTCCGCGTAATAAAGCCGACATCTGCTACGGCGATCCCGTAATTTTCATCTGTGAAATGGATACTGTTGATGGTGTCTCGGACGTGTCCATTAATGAGTGGAATCCGACTATCTTGGCGTTGCCAATTGACCCCAGCGTTCGCCGTGTGGAAGATAGAGCCGTCACTGCCGACAATCCAGCCCTCATTGTCGCTGACGAAGAAGACCTGTTTATTGTCATTGATCATTCGGTCGCGTTCACCTGCAAAGCGGTTACTCTGCTCTCGCCACGATTCGCCCCCGGTTTTGGTATGAAGAATTCTATCGTGAGTGCCGACGACCCATCCTGTTGAATCGTTAACGAACCAGACCCCGTTGAGCATAAATTCGCTGACGTACTCGAACCGTTTCCACTCTTTTCCGCCATTTTTGCTGTAGAGGACATCCGAATCTTCTCCAACGATCCACCCCTCTTTTGAGTTAGCGAAATACACATCAAGGAGCATCGCCGAGGTGCCGCTCCGTTGCAGCGTCCAGTGTTTACCGCCATCGTCGGTTACCGCGACTAACCCTTCATCGCCAACCGCCCAGCCATTGTTTGCGTTCGTGAAGTAGACCGCCTTGAAGTCTAAGGAGGCATCGGGTATGCGATACCCAACGCCTGTTGTGTCAACTTCTTGTTGCTTCCACGTTTTTCCGCCATCTATTGTATGAATAATCAGTCCTTTTTCCCCGACAACCCATCCCTGTTTATGATTGACGAAGTACAGATCCGTGAAATGTGTCTCCCAATCCGCCTTTCGGGTTGCCTCCATCTTTACACAACCGTTAAAAACGAACAAGATGCCAAGCAGCAGTGGTATGACAAGACCATTAACAGCGAGTTTTAACTGATACCACACGCCAAAACGGGTTAGATTACGTGCCAAACTCATTTTTCCCTCCGATTGTTTGTGCTTTCCACATTCAGACGAGCTCACATTAAGATTTAGACAGACGCCTCCAACCTTTTGTTCATCTTATTAATAACCGCTGCTGTCCCCAAATAAGCCGGAGCGCGCGATAGCGATACCAATCGCAATCAGAACGGGTAACGCAATCGCTGCTATCTGGACAAGGGTAGAACGCCATGCGCCAAGTCTCTGAATGACCGCTATCCGCCCAACGGGTGCGAAAAAGAGTGAGATCGCTAACAGCACAGCACTTGCCGCCGGCACCTCCTCAAAAAAATAACCGTTCATCCAGATACCTGCAAGAAGGAGTGTCACGACGGGGGACGCACCCGATGGAAAGAGGTCCCAGTTACTGGAACGCCGTTGTAGAACAAGCACCATAATCCAACTCACAGCGAAAAGTGCTAAGAGAATACCGCCGTGTTGCGCTAATCGCAGCGTCCCGGAGACCGCAAGGATTAAAGCAGTTCCACCAGAAATCCCAAAATATACAAAGGGACGGACAGCACCCGTCGGTAAGAGCGTAAAACTCTGCTGGACCAGATGCCAAAAGATAAAAATTGCAGCGGCGAGACATACCCACCAGATGATCCCTTCAAGGGGTCCCCATGTATACTTAAATGCTGAGTTCAGAAGGAGCCGTGGTATAGCAATCGACAGCACGGCTTGGACGCAGACGCGTCCCCAAAGCGAAAGATGCCAAAAACATCCAAGGATCCCCCCAAGCACAGCGAAATAGGGGAGCCACTGGACACCCTCACGCGGTGGGAAGGGCGGCAACCCCTCCAAACCGATATATCCAACGATGTATCCAGCACCCAACGCGATGGCGATGCGACACCCGGCGGATATACCGGTTCCGCCTATAATGCTATCTCCATCTTCTTTAGAGACCAAAGACCTTGCGAACACAAGAATCCCGCCGGTGACAACAGCCGGTAGCAGTAAACCGAGGATCAGTTGTTTGAATATTAACACCGCCAATATCCTCTGTGTGTTTTGGAACATCAATACATTTAAGGCGCATCAATGTCCTATTCCCTTCATTCAACGCCTTGCGAATTACGAAAAAACTACTTTTGCGCGGCTTCAATACTGACGGTGATTCGGATGTCGTCACTGACGGATCCCATCCCATAAGTCATACCGAATTCGCTCCGCTGAATCGTAAAGGTGCTCTCAAAGCCGATCAGGGATTCACCCTGTCTTCCTTGAGCTCGCCCTGTAATTTCAACGTCCACCGTGACCGATTTTTTAACACCGTGCAGTTCGAGATCGCCTGTGACCTCCAACACATCCTCTTTCCCCTCTTTCGCGCTGACTTTCGTGCTTTTGAAGGTAATAACGGGAAACTGTTTCGCACTAAAGAAGTCGGAACTTCTGAGATGCTGATCTCGTTTTTCGTTGCCAGTATCGACACTCGCTGCCTTGACTTCAAATTCTACCATGTTGTTGGACACATCCGCATCCATCGTGATCTTGCCGGTGAATTCGTTGAATCTGCCGTAATTGTAACTAACGCCACTGTGTTTTGCGCGAAAAATTATCATCGAATGTGCTGCGTCAATTTCGTATGTATCTGCGGCATTTGTGAGTTGTATATTTCCAGTGAAGCCGATGATAAGTAAGGCTAAAATAACACCAGCGGCATAGGGAATTCGTAGGGTGTGTCCTGAGTGAATTTTCATTAAGGAAATCTCCTTGATTCAGTTGATAGTTAAGTTTTGTTAAGAGTCTATTGCCGTGTATTCGGCAAAATCAGTATATCGTATTTTTTGACAGATGTCAACCTGAAATGTTCGGCATAACATTTTTCTTGAATTCCATTACGAAATTGTGATATAATTATTAAATTAAAAGCGCGTCAACTGTGCTATCTTGGGTGAAGTTTACCGAAATGGTGTAATGAGAGGGAGGGTTTTAAACAAATATGAAAGCATCGCGATCGAGGTTTATGATTCATTTAGGGGTGTATCTGCTCTGTTTTGTAGCATTAAGCCCGTATGTAACGGCAGACCAGCACGCGACAGATTCAGCCGTCAGTTACCATTCCCAGATTGTTCCGCTTCTCAAACGGAGTTGCCAAGGATGCCATCACCCCGGCGATCCGAACGGCGATTTGATTGTGACAACCTACGCAGATCTCAAGCAGGGCGGAATGGCGGGGGATGCAATTGTCCCTGGAAAACCGGATGAAAGTCTCCTTATCAAACTCATCTCCGGCGATGAACCGGCAATGCCCCAAAACATGGAACCCCTCTCAACCGAAGAGGTCGAATTATTCCGACGCTGGATTCTCGAAGGCGCACCCGACGACACACCCGCTGAAGTCGACGATATGGGCGAGGGAAACTATCCGACTTACACAGTGCCGCCCGTGGTTACGGCGCTGGCATACTCGCCTGATGGTAGCACCCTCGCGGTGTCCGGGTTCCGCGAAATTTTGTTATATGACACAACGAACTTTGAACTTAAAGCGAGATTGGTAGGCAAAGCGCATCGTATAGAATCGTTGACGTATACGGCAGACGGAAAGATATTGGGCATGGCAGGCGGCTCCCCTGCACAATTCGGCGAAGTGCAACTATGGGATACCGCAACGAATACGCTCATCAAAGCGATACGTTCCAGTTATGACACCGTGTACGGTCTCTCCTTCTCACCAGATGCCAGTCGCGTCGCCTTCGGATGTTCGGATCAGACGGTCCGCGTTCTGTCCGTTGAAGACGAGAAGGAACTGATTAAGTTCGACAATCACAGCGACTGGGTTTTCGGCACGATTTTCTCAACCGATGGTTCCCATTTCGTGAGTGCGGGACGGGATACCGCCCTCAAGTTGGTTGAGGTAGACACAGGTTCTTTCGTTGACGATATCAACTCCAGTAACAAAGGTTACGGAGAAATCAACACTATTGCCCGGCACCCGACTGAAGATTGGGTTCTAAATGGCGGTGAAGACCGGATTCCACGACTCTATAAAATCTTTCGTGAAATACGGAGAGATGTAGGTAACACAGATTTCAATCTCATCCAAGCGTATGAAGCACAATCAGGTACGATTGAAGGGGTCGCGTTTTCGGCAGATGGCAGTCGGTTAGCTACTGGTAGTACAGGTGGTGAAGCGCGGGTCTATAACACAGAAGACGGAACACGTTTAGCAAGCATGCAAGGCGATGCGGTTGGTGTTTTCGCTGTCTCGTTCTATCCGGATGGCACGCAGCTCGCTACGGGCGGCTTTGATGGAAAAATTCGGATATTTGATACCGCTACCGGTAAACTCCTGAATGCCTTTATGTCTGTCCCGATCGAACCCGCGGGCAGTGAAGATGTCGCGCTCGTCGTGACAGGCATGACGTGAGGGGCTTGCGTCGCCAAAGTGCAGGATGCACCTACACAACATCAAAGCGTTATTAGCGTTGAGGTCTCTCTCCCCGATCAAGCCGTTATTAAAGTCCGAAAAAATACCGCAACTGCGGACGATCTCGCAGACATCGTGAAAGCGACAGGATTTAGTGCAAGGGTTAAGTAAGGCACAACTGTCATCGCTCTTGCCGTCCTTATCAAGAGTTTCTTTCTCTAATCCGCAGATACACAAAGGTTAATATGGCTGCTAACACGCCGAATATCCTCTGGGTTTGCACGGATCAACAGCGTTACGATACAATCGGTGCATTAGGGAATCCGTATGTGTCCACACCGAACATCGACAGTTTAGTGGCGGAAGGGGTCGCGTTCACGCACGCGTATTGTCAAAGCCCTATCTGCACTCCGAGCCGCGCGAGCTTTCTCACGGGGATGTATCCAAACGCGACACACGCGATCCGCAACGGAAACGATTTTTTTCCAGATGCGGATCCCCTTGTAACGCGCACGCTTGCAGACATCGGCTATGATTGTGGATTGATTGGTAAACTTCATCTTGCGAGTGCTTACCGCCGGGTGGAACCCCGCGTAAACGACGGCTACCGGTACTGGCAATACAGCCACGCCCCACGCGATGATTGGGAACACGGACACGACTATGCCGATTGGGTGCGCACGAAGGGATACATTTTAGGCGAACTGAATCGGAACCCAGAAGGCGTGCCAGCAGAGTTGCATCAGACGACATGGTGCGCGGAAAAGACGATTGAATTCATTCGTGAAGATCGGGGTGGTTCCCCGTGGCTCGCGAGTGTCAATATCTACGATCCGCATCCGCCGTTCAATCCACCACAGACACATCGAGAACAATATAATCCGGCGGAAATGCCAGAGCCACTCTTCCGAGACAGCGATCTGGAACAGCAGACCCGGCTACAAGCAGTCGATTTTCAATCCAAAGTGCGAACACCGGATGAACTGGACATTCGGAGTCCAATTCTACCCCAGACCCCGCGTCAAGAAGCAGAGGCGGTCGGAGCGAGAGATGCCAAAACACTCGTAGCTGCCTATTACGCCATGATCCAACTGATTGATGAGCAGTTCGGTAGGATCCTTGAGACGCTTGACGAAACGGGGCAGCGGGAAAACACCGTCATCATTTTCACAAGTGACCATGGGGAGACGCTTGGCGACCATGGACTCATCCAAAAGGGATGTCGGTTTTACGAGGGTTTGGTCAGAGTGCCACTGATTTTCTCATGGCAGGGGCAATTTGCGAGTGGACGCAAGAGTGACGCACTCGTTGAACTCGTAGATAAAGCACCGACGCTCTTGGAATTGGCAGGCTTAACAGTCCCCGAGGAGATGCACGGCAGATCACTCCTGCCGATTCTCCGAGACGAAGCGGATCCGAACCATCACCGGGATTTCGTTCGATGTGAGTATTACGACGCTGTGGACCTGCCCGATCACACTTTCGCAACAATGTACCGAAATGAACGTTATAAATTAGTTGTGTATCACGGACACGAAGAGGGTGAACTCTACGATCTCGTCAATGATCCGGACGAGTTTGAGAATCTCTGGCATGTCAATGCAAAACAGGGTGTCAAATTTGAACTCTTAAAACAGAGTTTTGATGCATCCATGCTCGCCATGGACAGAGGCTCTCGGCGCGTGGGACCGATGTGAAATCTTGAAGGAATTGTGATGGAATGGGTTGCAATTACCACGTTTGCAGTGTTTATCATTGGACTCCGGATAGTCGCTGGAAATGCGATACACCACGCCAGCAAAGATTGAGATAAAACGGAATTATGCTTGAGCGAAACACTATTCATTGTGGCGATATGTTTAATCTACTGAAAGAGATTAAAGACGCTTCGGTGGACCTGATTGTGTGCGATGGACCGTATGGCATAACAGGGAATTCGTGGGACGAGATTTCCTCAATTCAGGAATTTAATCTCACGCTTATCCAAAATTTCGCGCCGAAACTGAAGGCTGGAGGCGCGCTCTATCTGTTTGGGAAACCGGATTGTATCGACTTCATCGACTATCGAGAATACTTAAGTCTGCGTTCAAAAATCGTATGGTATCAACCGAGTCGACTCGCACAGGGACGTATCAATTACACGAATAACTACGACATTATCTGCTACTTCATCAAAGGCAAAAAACCGAGGTGCTACAACTTAGACGCTATCAGAGTCTCGCAACTTGTTGAGTTAGCGCATCGGAGTCGGTGTGAAAATGTGCCATCGGTAACGAACGGCAAATTTGGCAAGACGAAATACAATCCGAAAGGAAAGAATCCCGGCGATGTCTGGGGCGATATAAAGCAATTAACCTATAAATCCAAAGAATTGGTGAGTAGAAAAGCCCTTAACACAATCCAGAAACCGGAGAGACTCATTGAACGGATCGTATTAGCGAGTTCATCACCAGGGGATTTGGTGTTGGATCCCTTTGCGGGTGTCGGCACTTGTCCTGTGGTGTGTCAGCGGCATCAGCGGGATTTCATTGGGTTTGAGATTGAACCGAGTTTCGTGAAAGCAGGCAATAAACGGCTTCGTGAGTCCGGTAATGAATCATATCTGTCTTTATAGGGATAATATCGACGCATTCTACGTCAAAAACCTTGACAAAAACGGTGTTGCATGATACTATACTGAAAACTATTTTAGTATAAGCATCCGCGCGCCATTTTGTGTAAAGATACAAGGAGCACCCATGGAACGGACTTTCAAATGGCAAGATTTGACTCACAAGTCTCGCCAAATGGTATTTTGCTTGACATTTCTTCTCCTTTGTGGTATGAGTATTGGCAGCGCAGCCATGGAAGTCGGGTTTATCTATCTCGGCGAGAAGGGCAACTTTACTGAACCCGCATTGGAGTTTGCTGAAAGGACGTTCAAAACAAAACAACTCGCAAAAGCGGACCTGAAGAGCGACACGTTTAAGCAGTTCGGCGTTATCTGGTGGCATGATGGCGATGCGGATCCGGGGGGATTATCCAACGTAGAAATTGAGGCGTTCTTAGACTACGCTGAAAGTGGCGGGGCAGTGCTTCTCACAGGCGCAGCGATCCGGTATGCTACGCCCTTCGGATTAGAAGACGCACAACCACGGAAATTTGGACCTGTTGAAAACGATGGGAGCAATGTCGGTATTATCGTCCTCAAAGAGACACTGGAGCTCGGGTTGGTAGACGGACTCAAGAATATTGATGGAAAAACACCGCAAGTCGACGATTGGATTCAGGTCAATTCGACTGGATATCCAGTAAGCGGTGACTATTTTGACACGATTTGGGAGAATTTTACGACCCTTGCACATGCTTGGGAACGGGGAACCAATTACACGGATAGGATTGCGGCGTTCGGCTATTGGGAGGCAGGTGCCGGAAAGGTGTTCAATATGAATTGGCGACTCCCGAATTTCCATAAGAACAACAAAGATATTGATCAAATAGAGAAACTCACAGAAAACGTTATCAACTGGTTAGCGAGTGAATCGGAATTTGCGGCGGTTTCCGCTGGTGGTAAGTTGCCAATTGTGTGGGGACGATTGAAGAATAGCCATTAACTGTGATTCACATTGTATCAGCATTTGCAAATCTACTACAATAACAGCAATAATAACAAATTTTAGTTTGATTGCCTAAAAAGGATACTTTACCATTGGATACTCTAAAAACGCAAACAGACGCACAATCGAATTTACCGGAGGAGGTCAAAGCACGCCTCGATCAAGGAAACCTAACCGGAGACATAGCATTTTCAGCAGATGGCACGCAACTCGCAGTCGCCTGCGACATCGGTGTTTGGGTCTATGACGTGGAGAGCGGGCTTGGACTTAACCTCCTCGTTGAACACAAGGAATACGTCAGATGTGTCGCATATTCTCCGGATGGCAGCGCGATTGCCAGCGGAAGTATAGACAACACGGTGGTTTTATGGGACGCGACGACTGGAGCTCCGACAGCGACGCTTATCGGACATACGGATGCCGTTAGGAGCGTTGCATATTCCACAGATGGTGCCACCGTCGCAAGTGGAAGCCCTGATGGGACAGTGCGGTTATGGGATGCCGGCACAGGAACGGCTAAAAATACACTCACAGGGCGCGCAGACTCTATCAGATGTGTTAGATATTCCCCAGATGGAAGCACCCTCGCCGCTGGAACTGGAGACGACACAGTGGAATTGTGGGACGCGACGACCGGAAGGCACAAAGCAACGCTCAAGGGACATACACATATTGTCGATTCGATTGCCTATTCCGCTGATGGGGCAGTGCTTGCGAGCGGCAGTATTGACGGCACGGTTCGGTTGTGGAATACAGATACAAGCGGATTGATAACGACACTCACGGGACATGCCGGTTATGTCTGGGGTGTGGCTTACGCACCTGATGGCAAAACCGTCGCAAGTGGTGGGAATGACAACACGATTCGTTTATGGGATGTTGAGAGGGCAGCACTTAAAGCAACACTCACAGGACATACAGGGAGTGTGAGGAATGTGGCGTATTCTCCTGATGGGAGCGTCCTCGCGAGTGGCAGCGACGATCACACCGTACTCATCTGGGAGCTCACGTAAATCATCAATATAGAATGAAGCCGGATAATAAGGTGGCGAAAGTTCAAAGTTACGAAGTGTGAAAGTGTGCGAAAGTTGCGAACTTTACAGATTTTAGAACGCTTTACTGACTTTACTTAAGGTAAAATTAAAATAAGGAGGCGGGCTTCCTCTCCTACCTGAAGGCAAGGGGCTCCAGCCCGAAGATTAGATGAAACCCAGGTTTAACTTTGTAACAACATTCCTTGTTGCATTTTCCATCTGTCTCGCGTTCCAATTGACAGCGGCGAGTGAGATGGAGCAGCCTGTGAGCGCAGAAGTTCCAACGGTGCAAGCGTTGAAAGTTCATCCTGAGTCACTGACATTGGAGCATGCACGGGACGGTAGACGGGTGCTTGTGTCAGGAAAAACGAAAAGTGGCATGTATGTAGACGTAACACCTTATGCCACACTGACCCCCACCACCGCAGGGGTGAAAATATATGAAGATGGTTATATCTTCCCGGTGGCGGTTGGCACAACAAAAATTAAGGTGACGGTTAAAGGAGTCAGCACTGAATTGCCCGTGACTGTTAAAAGCATGGAGGCACCCCCTGTCAGCTTCGTGCGGGATGTTATGCCGCTCTTGAGCCATGCGGGGTGTAATAACGGCACATGTCACGGTGCAGCAAAGGGCAAAAATGGGTTCAAACTCTCACTCCGTGGCTACGACCCCGATTTCGACTATGAACTCTTGATTGAGGACATATCCGGACGGCGGTTCAACCGAGCATTTCCCGAACAGAGTCTGATGTTGCTAAAACCGACATCGGAGGTGCCGCACAAAGGCGGACAGGTCATCGTTCCAGGAGATCGGGATTATGGAATTATCCATCAATGGATAGCGGAAGGTGCTATTCCTGACGTTCACACCACAAAACGCGTCGAAAGGTTGGAGGTCATACCAGATTCGGCTGAACTCGCAGTGCCGGGTATGAAGCAACAACTCATAGTGATCGCACACTATCCTGACGGCACAACACGGGATGTCACCCGTGAAGCGAAATTCACAAGCAGCCTCAATGAGGTGGCAAAGGTCACAGACAACGGTGTGGTGACTGCAGAACGCCGCGGCGAAACGGCGATCCTCACCCGATACGAAGGTGCCTATAGCACGAACGGCATCATCGTTATGGGCGACAGGAGCGGTTACAAGTGGGTCAAAACCGCTGAATACAACTACATTGATACGCACGTTCACAATAAACTGAAGCGGATGAAAATCCTACCTTCTGAACTCTGCACAGATGAAGAGTTTGTCCGACGCATCTATTTCGATTTAACAGGGCTCCCGCCGACACCAGCACAGGTGCGGAGTTTCTTGACCGATACCACAGCCTCTAAAGTCAAACGGGAAAAACTCATTGATGCCCTCGTCGAGACCTCAGAATTCATCGACCACTGGACGCATAAATGGGGCGATCTGTTGCAGTCTAACCGTAAATTCCTCGGTGAGCGTGGGATCTGGCTCTTCCAGCAATGGATCCATCAAGCCATTTCCGAGAATCGTCCGTATGACGAGTTTGTGCGAGATCTGATTACCGCAACCGGTAGCACCTACACGAATCCCGCAGCGAACTATTTCCGTGTTTCCCGTGAATACACGGCTGCAGTGGAAAATACGACGCAACTTTTCTTAGGTGTTCGATTCTCATGCAACAAATGCCATGACCATCCGTTTGAAAAATGGACGCAAAACCAGTATTATGAATTCGGGGCATTCTTCGCGGATGTCAAAGTTAAACCGGGTCAGCTTCCCGGCGATGAGATCGTCTACACCAATTACACGCCAGAGCCTGTGAAGCACCCTCGGACATTAGCAGTGGTTGAACCCTTAGTCCCGTTCGGAGAAGTCGCAGCGGAAACAGACGACAAACGCGAAATGCTTGCAGCGTGGCTTACCGATGAAGAGAATCCGATGTTCGCTCGGGCAGGTGTGAACCGCATCTGGAGTTACTTCATGGGACGCGGGATCATTGAACCCGTAGACGATATCCGCACAAGTAATCCACCCACTAACCCTGAATTGCTGGACGCATTGACAAAGGATTTCGTGGACAGCGGGTTTGACATGAAACATATCATGAAGACAATCACCCGTTCCCGAACCTACCAACAGAGCATCACAACGAATCAGTGGAACAAGGCGGATACGATCAACTTTTCGCACGCAGCTGCCAGACGTTTGACGGCAGAACAGTTGTTGGATGCGATTGGGATCGCGACAGGAAGCCGACCACGGTTTGAAGAGATGCCGAAAAAATTCCGGGCAGTGCAGTTGCCAGACAGCAAGGTCAAAGATGACGGATTCTTGAAGTTGTTTGGCAGACCTGAGCGCGAAACTTCGTGTGAATGTGAACGGACCACCGAGGTCAGCCTCGCACACGCAATGAACCTTATTAATGGACCGACGGTTGCAGAGTCCCTCATCGATCCTGAAGGACGTATTGCACAACTCATCAAAACGAATCATGATGACCGAGTTCTCGTCGAGGAACTCTATCTCGCAACGCTTTCTCGGTTACCGGAGAAGAACGAATACGCAGTAGCGATTGAACACCTTGCGAATGCCGAATCTAAGGAAGAAGGTGCGCAAGACTTGTTGTGGGCACTCATTAACAGCCCCGCTTTCTTATTTAATCGCTAATAGTTTTCAGTTTTCGGCTATCGGCTATCAGTTAAGAGAGGTTTGTAACAATTACCTCAAACTTTGAGGACTTCAAAAAGCGGTAAACCGTTATAGAACCTCTTCACCGACAACCGAAAGGGTTGCGTCAGCAACCCGTACTGACAACCGACAACCATAACGGAGGAAACAATCGATGTTATCGTTACCACAACTACCCGGACGCTTATGTGACGGGTTCTCACGTCGTGAATTTCTACGTGTCGGTGGTGCGGCGATGCTCGGCATTAGTTTGCCACAGGTATTGTCACTCCAAGCCAACGCGAATACAGCGGTTGACCCCGCCAAGCCGCTCAACGGATGGGGGAAAGCCAACTCGGTCATCCTTCTTTTCTTACAAGGCGGTCCGAGCCACCTTGACATCTGGGATCCGAAACCGGAAGCACCGTCGAATATCCGCGGTGAATTCAATCCGATCCCGACCAACGTGCCGGGAATCCAGTTGTCTGAAACGATGCCGCGCTTGGCACAACAGATGGATAAAGCCTGTCTGATCCGTTCCGTAAGTTACACACCGGCAGGACTGTTCAACCATACCGCTGCGATGTATCAAATGGTAACCGGTGAAACGCCGGACAAGGTCGCGCCTTCGGGACAGCTCGATCCGCCGTCTCCAGCCGACCATCCGAATGCCGCATCGCATATCGCAAACTATCGTCCACCGGATGAACCGATGCTCGCGGCAGTCCAACTTCCGCGTCCGATGCAAGAGAGTAACATCATCGGTAAAGGTGGAAACGCGGGTTTCCTTGGTAGGGCATACGATCCGTATTTCCTCTTCCAAGATCCGAATCAGGCGATTAACCTCGACGATTTGAGTTTGCGTCCAGAGGTGCCGCCGGTGCGTTTGAAACGGCGGAAAAATCTCCTTGAGACGATTAACAAAGGGATGCCCGAAATTGATAAGGTCGCAGATTCCTACGCCTTGAACGAATATTATGAGAAGGCGTATAATCTGATCCTGTCGCAGCGGGCACGCAACGCATTCGATTTGTCTCAAGAACCCGATGAAATGCGCGATAAGTACGGTAGACACACGTTTGGACAGAGCGCACTTCTCGCTCGCCGTTTGGTGGAAGCAGGCACCCGTTTCGTGCAGGTGAACTGGCCCTCTGTTGCTAACGGGGATCCGAATACCACGGCATGGGATACGCACGCAACGAACTTCGGTCCGTTGAAGAACCTCCACTGTCCGAAGTTAGACAGTGCCGTCTCCTCACTGCTGGAAGACTTGGATCAACGCGGTATGTTAGAGGACACACTCGTCTTAACGATCGGTGAATTCGGACGCTCACCGCGGATGGGTATTAGCACCTCCGGTAACAGCAACGCGCCTGATGGGCGCGATCACTGGCCCTATTGTTACACGGGTCTGATTGCAGGTGCTGGTGTTCAAGGTGGACAGGTCTACGGGAAATCCGATGCAACAGGCTCAACGCCGCTTGAGAACCCTGTGCATCCGACAGACATCCTCGCCACAGTCTACCATACACTCGGTATCGACCCACACACCATCGTGTATAACCACTTGGATCAGCCACGCGAGTTGGTGAAAGGCGAACCGATTGCTGGAATCTTTTAACTGATTATCAGGACATTGGCTGTCGGCTATCAGTGAAGAGGGTTTTTGATGAACCTACCCTTTTTGCTGATGGCTGACCGCTGCCTGCTGACCCCTATTCTTCCAATATGAACCCAAATTCCCCAAAAATTACGCTTAATATTGATAATGTAAGCGGAAGCCTCAACGCTTTCAGCCTCAAAATTTCCATAGAAGAAAGACCTTAACCATCAACTCGTGCTTTAACACGTCTAACGGAGGCGAGTTGATGGTTAAAACCGATAACTGATAATTCTTAATGAGGTAATTAAAAATGCCGAATACGCTATTTCGGAAACATAAAAGACAGGTTAACGCACCGCTGCCTGACCTCTTAACAAAACAGTCCTTTCTTGTGATAGCGATCTTTCTTCTAACGATTAATTTCGCATACGCCCAGGTGCAACCCACCTTGACGGCTGTCTTCCCACAAGGCGGCCAACAGGGACGCAGCGTAGAAGTTACACTCACAGGCACAAATCTCGGCACAGCAACGGCGGTGTGGTTCAGTGGAAAGGGTATCACCGCGGAAATTAAAGAAAAAACCGGGCAAGCCGCCGTTGTTTTCAACGGTGTTGGTGTTTCTGGAAATATTCCGAGCGACGCCCAGTTGGTCGCATCCCTGACGATTGCCAGCGACGCACCGTTAGGTATCCAAGAGATACGCGCCGTCACGCCGTATGGTGTTTCCAATGCAGGCAGCTTCGTCGTTGGAAATCTGCGAGAAATCGTTGAAGAAGAGACAGCCGCATCGGTGTCGGAAACCCCGTCTACACTGGAAACCGACTGGCTCGCGCTGCCGGTTACTGTGAACGGCACCATCGCTTCAATCGACGATGAAGACAGTTTCACCTTTCAACTGAAAAAGGATACGCGGCTTATCTGTGAAGTGGCAGCACAGCAAATCGGTTCGTTACTGGATTCTTACCTCGTTCTCCGAGATGCGAATGGGATTGAGGTCGCCAACAGTGGTCTCGGCAACGCTTTTGACTCCGTTTTGGATTACACAGCACTTGAAACCGGGAAATATACGCTCCACATTCGCGATATTCGTTATAAAGGGGGAGATGGATACGCCTATCGTTTGAGCATCGGGGAATTACCGTATCTTGAGACGATCTTTCCGCTGGGTGGACAACGCGGCACTGAGAATACCGTTACTGTCACCGGTGCGAACCTCGACACAGTGGAATCCATACAGATCTCAATAGGTGCTGAAACACCGGCAGGCGAGCAATCCCTGCGGGTCCAGACACCCTCTGGGTTGGCTACCAATCCACATCCGTTTGCTATCGGCAATTGGGTGGAGATGGTGGAGACTGAACCGAATAACACAACAGGAAATGCGAATGCTGTAACGACACCGATAACGCTCAACGGGAAAATCGACAAATCCGGTGATATTGACTATTTTTCGTTTGAGATTAAAGAACCGCAACTCCTCGTTTTTGAGGTGGAGGCGAATAAACTCTCATCAAATCTCGATGCACTCCTCACGCTTTACGGACCGGGCAAACCGATGGAAGCCTCGGAAGAAATGGCATGGGACGACAACAAAGAACAGGTCTTGATGGTAAACGACGACGGCATCACTGCCGATGCCCGTATTGACTGGAATTTTGAAGAAGCTGGAAAGTACGCTGTCGCTATTCGAGATCTGAACAATCAAGGCGGTGAAGCCTACCCGTACCGATTAAACATCCGCCCGTTGGAACCAGACTGCGAACTCAGTGTAGTTGCGCTTGACCTGCGGAATCAAGCGACTGCTCTGGATAACCCGCGCGTCAGCAGAGGCAGCAGCGTTACATTGCAGGTCGATGTTACGCGTCTCGACCAATTTGCGGGTCCAATTCGACTGCTTTGCCCAGACCTTCCGAAAACATTCGATGTAAGTCCGACCATCGTTGGCACAGACCAAGCGCGAGCAATGCTTACGATAACGGCGCCATCGGATGCTTCACTTGGACTCATGCCACTCTCTATCGTTGGGGTTTGTGCTGTGGGGGGGCGCCAGATAGAGCGCGTTGCCACGCCGTCTCCAATCCTGCTTACCGTGATGGATGCCCCAGAATTCACGCTGACGCTCGCAGAGATCGGCTTAAATGCAATCCACAACAAGACGGTTGATCTTCATGTGACAGCAACACGACGCGCTGATTTCGTCGGTCCGATCGCGTTATCGGTATCAGGACTTCCAAATCGCGTTTCGGCACTTCCTGACCCTGTTACCGAAAAACCTGTCACGCTTGCAGAAGGTGAAACAGAAGCAATGGTTTCGGTTAAAGCCGGGACTTTTGAACGGAGAGAGGAATTTTCCGTCCTGCCGACACCCGGTACCAGTTATATTTCAGTCACCGGAACGGCGACTGTCAATGGCGAGACGGTCAAACAATCGACCCCTGCTATCCCTTTGACGATCGTCGAGGCACCCTTTATTGTAACGGTTGAGCCGTTGCGCTTTAGCATTGTCTTCCCCGCAACGGAAACTTCGGGGTCTGAAGTCGAGACGGTGGCACTCACAGCAGACACCGAAACAGCAAAAGCCGAAGATCCGCAAACAAAGGAAGCGATATTGACGTTAACGATCGTCCGGCAAGGGGGCTTCACAGATGAACTCACGCTGACACCGATCGATGTCCCGGAAGGCTTCACCACGGAAGCGGTTACCATCCCGGCAGATGAGACGGAGGCAAAAGTCCCACTCAAGGCTCTCAGCTCCTTAACGCCGGAAACATACGAGTTTAGATTCCGAGGGTCTGTGACGATTAACGATAAACCCTTTGAACAGGATAGTCCTATCGTCAAGGTAAAAATTATTCATTAGTTGGGAATAGTTGTCAGTTATCAGTTACAAGAGGCGTTTGTTAAACGATGACCCTCTTAACTGAAGACTGACCCCTGAAAGGGTTGCGTAGCAACCCGTACTGACAACTGTTCTGACCGCTCTTTCCACTTTTCCACGCGCTGTCATGCTCGAATCCCCCTATACACTCATCCATCAAGATACAGCCACTTCAGCCCGAGTCGGAACAATCCAAACGGCGCACGGTGTTGTGAACACACCGATATTTATGCCTGTTGGGACACGCGGGACGGTGAAAGCGTGCACACCGCAAATGCTATCCGATCAGATTCAGGCGGAAATTATTCTGGCAAATACCTATCACCTCTATCTACGGCCCGGACACGAGATTGTTCACGAAGCGGGGGGTTTGCATGCGTTTATGGGTTGGCAGCGCCCTATTCTTACGGATAGCGGCGGATTTCAGGTCTTTAGTCTCGGGCCCCTACGCAAGATTACCGAAGAAGGTGTGGCGTTTCGTTCCACGATAGACGGAACTGAACACTTTATCAGCCCGGAACGTTCGATTGAGATCCAAAACGCTCTCGGTGCTGACATCATTATGGCGTTTGATGAGTGTCCTGCGTTACCGAACGATTACACATATCTCAAGAATTCGATGGAGATGACTTTGCGGTGGGCAGAGCGGTGTCGAAAGGCGCATCGGAACCCGGATCAACTCCTCTTTGGGATTGTGCAAGGTGGCATGGAACGCGATCTGCGTCAGGCAAGTGTTGACGGGACTGTATCGATCGGTTTTCCGGGATACGCAATCGGTGGCTTAAGCGTGGGTGAGGAAAAGGATTTGATGTATGAGACACTCGCTTATGTCGCCCCGCTCCTACCAGAAGAGAAGCCGCGCTACCTCATGGGAGTCGGCACCCCTGAAGACTTAGTCCATGGGGTGCGTTGTGGGATCGATATGTTCGATTGTGTGATGCCGACCCGAAACGCCCGCAACGGCTCTCTATTCACGACAGCCGGTATTATCCGTATCCGTAACGCGAAATATAAGAACGATTTCAGTCCGTTGGATGCAGCGTGTACCTGCTATACCTGCCAGAACTTTACACGTGCGTATCTCCGACACCTACACATCGAAAATGAGATCCTCGGTTCACAATTGCATACACTGCACAACTTACATTTTTATGTGAGTTTAATGCGTGGGATTCGACGTGCTATTTGTGAGGGGAGCTTCGCAGCGTTAGCAGACAACGGACCCGATATCGGACAACTTGTGAAATTGGGGCAACCTACGGAAACCGAAACACTCAAATAACAATCTGTCGCACAGGCTACCCAACAAGATATTTAAACACAGAGGAAAGGTTATCATCAGGTGAATAGAGTTGGGAGACATTCAATTCGTTCTTGATGAGAAGTTCAGGGAGCCGCGCGTAGAATGCATCGGGTTTGGCGGTTTCTATGATAATATCGCCTGATTCTTTTTCTTCTTGTGATTCATTGACAGGACCATCGCCATCAACAAAGGTAACGCTCAGAATATCCTCAAACGGGAGGCAGACCTGTGCCAAACGGCGCGGTTCATCTGTGCTCAAATAGACTTTGTGGGGGTGTTCGTCAATGAGTTCGCGGATGTCGGAGATGGTGCCTTCCGCGAGAATACGCCCTTGATGGATGAGTAGGATCGTTTCTGTGAGTGCTTCAATCTCATAGAGGATATGACTCGAAACGATGATGCTAATCTCCTGCGCAGCGAGTTCCTGTAGCAGCGTAATAACATGTCGTCTCCCATTCGGATCTAAGCCGGTAAGCGGCTCGTCAAGAAAAAGGAGTTCCGGATCATGCACCAACGCCTGTGCAAGTTTGACACGCTGCCGCATCCCCTTACTATAAGAGGCGATAGGACGATCCTTTGCGGATAGCATATCCACTGTTTCAAGAACGCGTAGACTCCGAGATTCAACTTCTGATTTATCGGACCCGCTCAACGTGGCAAAGAAAGTGATAAACTCAAAGCCCGTCATGAATTGATACGCCAATTCTATATCTGGGCAGTAGCCGACCCGTCTCGTGAGTTCCGGGTTATTCCATACGGGCTGGTTCAGCACGCTGACCTCGCCTTGGTTGGGTTTGAGTTGCCCGGTCATGAGCTTAATCAAACTCGTTTTTCCCGCCCCATTCGGACCCAGCAAGCCAGTGATTCCGGGATAAATTGTGAGGGTTACATCGTTTACCCCCATTACCTCGCCATACCATTTGGATAGATTTTCCGTTTGCACAATTGCTGTGTTGTTCATATCTTTTCTGTGTGGGATTCACTCCTTACAGATTTTCAAGGTCTCTTCAAGATTTTGGATGCCGGCAGTCGTGCCGATGGCGGTAACACAAGCGGCACCGGTTGCGGAAGCCAATTCCGCTGTCGCTTTTAGGTCCCAGCCCATGAGAGTCCCCGCGAGAAAACCGGCGACGTAAGCGTCCCCTGCCCCTGTTGCATCAACAGCGGTCACCGGATACGCTGACGCAAAATGCTCCCGCTCTGGCGTGGAGACGTAACTGCCGTCTTCACCCATTTTAATAGCAATTGTGTGGATACCGTAGTTACGCCGTAAAAATTGAGCGATTTCGCGCGCCTCGGATAAACCGGTGAGATGTTGCGCTTCGACGATGCTTGGCATAAACATATCTACGTAAGGCAGGCACGGCTCGAGTGTCTCTATCCACTTCCCTGTGGCATCATACGCGGTATCGAGTGAGGTGGTGATTCCTAAAGTTTTTGCTTTTTGAAGGACGTTCGCCATCGGTGCGCCATCAAAACGTGGCATGACGAGTGCCCCAGCGATGTGCAAAATTTTGGCACTTTTAATGACTTCCCAATCAAGGTCTGCCTCACAGAGTTCGCCGTTTGCACCGATGTAGTGGTAGAAAGTTCGTTCGCCATCGGAGGCAACTGCGACGAACGTAAAGGAAGTGCGGGAACCCGGATCCTGTTGCATGCCCCCTGTATCGACCCCGTTATCTATGAGCTTTTGCAGAATCAGGTCGCCAAACGCATCAGTGCCAACCTTACCCATCGCGCCAGCGGAGAGACCTAAGCGCGTGAGCGCAATAGCTGTGTTGTTCGCACAGCCGCCTGTATGGATTTCGAGTTCATCAAAAAGGACTAATTTCCCCTTTTCAGGAAACTCATCTATGGGTCGTCCCAATACATCAACGACATAAATGCCGAGCGATAGCACATCCATTTTTTAATTTTACCTTGCGGATTTTTAATTATTCCTTGAGCCCATAAATTAAAAAGCACCCGGACGAAAAATTACTAATGTTTCAGCGTTTGTGTCAATATTCTCATCTGCTATCGTAGGGGCAAGGTTACCCCGCCCGTACTCCTGAGAAACCCACCCGATAAAGTAGGGTGGAGGATTCAGGTGCGCCGCTGTCTCCAGATACCGCAGCACGTAATCTCGCTGTAGGATTCGCGCAAACGTATTTCGGACACCATCCAACGCCGCATCAGGCGGCATTTTGGGTGTCACTCGCAACCGAAGTCCCGCCATTGAAGGATCGAATGTAGGATCGATTTCCAAACCCGATGCTTCTCTTAGTGAGACACTCCCTAAGTAAGTCATCTCTTTTCCCGCAACGCGCCACGTGTTTTCAAGGGTGGGCGAAAGTTTCTGGGTATCCATCGTCAAAAATTTCTCTTCCACATACGTCGTTGGATGCCACGGCTCCACCGATAAATCTCGCAGTTGAACGCGTGAATCTTGAATCAATGTCCCAATTTTTTCAAAGAATTCACCCCTTGACACCTCAACCCCTTGATGACGCACGAACGTCCCCTTTGCAAGGTCAATAGATGTTTCGGCACGCGATGCGGCTCTCAGGGACACATAACTCAATAAGTGTGCGCGCTGCCGTTCAGGATAAACCGATAAAATTGACAATCTGTCCGCTGTGACAGTGTTCGGAAACCAGACGGTTTGCGCCGATGCAATCGCAATTACCGAAAGCAGAACGAAGAGGCCTCCGCCTATCCAATACGTGCGTGATTTTTGCTGCGACCTCCCGAAATACAACAAGAATCCACCAAAACTCAGCAGGTATATTGGTAGAAGTATCGCCAACAGTTTAATGAGCGGCACTCGGGTAGACATCTCCGATAGAAAGTACTTATGAATTTCCGCTTCATGTTGGAGGGCAAGCGCGTATCGGTCCGCGAGGTGCCGCGGAGATTTACCGTGCTTACTCAATAATCCGTGCCAGAACGTTTCAGCGAGAGCGTCATCAGAATTGGAAACCCCTCCTACACTGTTTTCGAAATGGACACCAAAGGGAGGAACATTGTAGTCAAACGCAAAACAGAGAATCTGTCCATCTCCAAATTTCCGTTTTGCGACATACATTTGCTCCGCCGTGCCACTTAAAACCTCACAGCCTGATTTCGGCGCAAATTGGATATACTCAAAATGGTTGTCAGCGGAATAGTTATCAGTTTTCTTTACACCCCTTAATTCGACAGGAAGAAAGGGTTCTATAAAACTGCCTTGTAGGTAGTTAAAACTGCTACCGCCGGAGACAATAAGCGTCCCACCGCGCTGTATCCAATCCAGCATCGCCGTCTGTTGTGCTTTCAGGATACGCCGTTCGGTTAAGCCGACCTCACGCACAACGAGTATATCAACGGCACTGTAGCCTATCCAGTGGCGCGGCAACACTCTCGAATTCGGAAGATACTTGACATGTACCTGTGCGTCTCCAGGAACCGCCAACTGTTTCTTGTCAACAAATCGTTTTAGCGTGTCGCCGCTCGGAGCCAATACCAGCACAAAATAGTCTTTGCGGGCAAGGGGCGTTGGCAACAGGACATCCTTCACCAGACCGGACGCTGGACTGCGTACCCCTGCCGGCTCCGAGGGTGTAAAGGGGACAAGTCGGATGACGAGTTGCGTAGCGTTTTTCGGACAGTAAACATAGAAATTTTTCTGTTGTCGTTCGAGCCCGATAAGGTGCAGGGACGTAGCGTAACGTTCGATAGGGATGTCCGAAGAAAAGTTCCGAACTTCCACAACCAACTCACCACTAAACACAGTGCCTTCATCTTGATTCCGGACAGTTACAGTTAAGGGTGCCCACATGCCTATTCTGTAACCCTCGTCGAATCCGAATGTCACATCCTCAATCTCTACCGCACTAACAGCAACAGATACCGCAAAAAATGAGAGAATCAGAGCAGTTTTCATTTTTCTAACTACGGGAATATGTGCATCGTTCCACGATGGTGTTTGGTAAATTCTAACAGAAAGTTTCAATGTGCTGAAGTCCGTAAAGGAGTCAATAACCTGAGTCCACTTCGTAATTTTAGACACACTTGCAAACTTTTTTTGCTGATAGAGAACCGACAACCGGTGACTATATGAGACGTGCTGGATTATGAACCAATTTTGTCTCCACCGCTGCCTCAAATGGATGCGTGCTGAAAACGCCGTTTCCTAACATAATCATTGAAGCGACACCGCCCTCCGCCTCAATTTGTTCGATTGTCTCTATCACACGGGCATCACTGAGCAAGCCGCTCTCCACTGAAAACCGCTTTGATACCCTAAAACAAGCGTTAAAGAGTTCGGTATTAGGTTCAGCACTGGTAAGCGTTTGTAAAACGCTCAATGCAGCATCGGCGGCACGATTGATACGGATTGTTTGTTCTCTGTTTCCGAGTACCTCGCTGGTCTGAATCGGTCCGAAGTAGCGGTAATAGATAGGCTGTTCTATTATCGGTAATCTGTCGGCAACCAACGGGGCACCTTCTTTTAACTTGACGAGGCACCCCCCATGGTATTGCGAACAGACATCACCCAATCCAGTGCGATTTTCAACCTCTGCGACATGCGCTATCATCGCCAGGGTCTCCATATCCTTACCCAGATGGAGCAGTTCATTGAGCGCGTAGGCTGTTGCGAGCGAAGCGGCACCGCTGAGACCAAAACCGCAACCGAGCGGTAGTGGAGACGTAAGGTCTACCTTCACACCTGCCGCGCCTGCCGCTTGGGTTAACCGATCCGCAACAGCCCCGACCGTCGGAAAATCGATGCTTTGTCCGTTAAACAACACATCTGTTTCACGGTGCTCAGAGACGGTAACTTCTATCCCCTCCTTAACGGTGAACCCCATACCGAGCGAATGCATACGGGTTGCATCGGCGTGCGGAATAACTTTGAAAACACACGAAATGTTGCCGGGGGCAAAGGCTTTCACCATTCTACACACCCCGTTGAGGTGCGGCGTATCTGGGATGGAAGGCACCTTCACCGCATTGTCCCGCCTCAATTTTTGCCGCCTGTCCACCACCAGTAACGGAACACCTCGCCCCATCTAACGCCGGTAAGACGTATCGCTGAAACCATGCCCCCATCTGTTGTTTCATGTCAGTGATGCGGGCGTTCTGAGACTTGTCATCTATGAGGTTTTTCCGTTCATCTGGGTCGTTTACCAGGTCATACAACTCATGTGGACCATAAGGATACCTATGGACATACTTCCACTCCTGTGTTCGGATCATGCGAACGGGACCGTATTCATCGTAGATGACGATCTCATCTTTCGCGTCGTTTGTTTCCCCAGAGAGTGCGGGCACAAAACTTCTGCCCGGAGACATATCGTCATTCGGATCGGGTAAGCCGAGATAATCGAGGAGTGTCGGCATGAAGTCGTATTGGCTCACCATCGCTTCGCTGGTGCGACCTTCTGGAATACTGCCGGGTTGGCTGATAATGAAGGGGACTTTTACAGAGTTTTCATACATATTCAGCGGGAATGTTCCGTTCCCTTTATGCCAAAACCCGTGATGTCCGCACGAATAGCCGTTGTCACTACTGAAGACAACAAGCGTATTCTCACGGATCCCTAACTGGGCAAGCCGATCTAAAATGCGTCCGACGTTCAAATCAAGTGCGGTAATCGCTGCGAAATAGCCTTTCAACGACTCGCGGTTGCCCATGTGCACAGCGGCACCTTGGACAGCCCACGGGTGCAACGCCTCCTGTGGACATGTTTTGAAGGGACAATCGTCATAGGAGTCAACAATGTCTTGAGGGTGTCCCGTAAACGGCGTATGTGGCGCGTTATAGTTGACGCTGAGATAGAACGGTCCCTCCTGATTCGCCGAGATAAAGTCCAACGCATCGTCAGTGATGACATCCGTAAGGTAACCGGGTTGCATTTCAACTTGTCCGTCTCGGATCATATCCGCATCGTTATACTGGCTTCCGCCTGTAAGCAGAGCGAACCAGTGGCTGAACCCGTGCTGGGGCGTTAAACTATCGCCAAGGTGCCATTTGCCGCTCAACCCGACGGTATAATCATTGTCCGCTAACACATCGGTATAACAGGTCAATCCGTCGAGGTATTGAGCGGGATCCGGTGGCATATTTCCGTCCCGGATCCAGTCGTGTACGCCGTGTGCCGACGGGATGCGACCTGTCATGAGACTTGCGCGTGCCGGTGAACAAACGGGACTTGTACAAAAAAAGTTGGGGAAGCGGGTCCCCTCCGAGGCTAATTGGTCAAGATAAGGCGTTCGGACTTCATCGTTGCCGCAACAGCCTGCTGCCCACGGTCCTTGGTCGTCGGTTAAAATAAAGATGACATTCGGCTTATTTTCCATATAGAATCCTCCCTTTTACGAATAAAGTGGGCGCGATAGATTATACTATGTTCCTTATATTTATTCACTAATTAGCCGCTTGCTTTTCGTAATTCGTTAAGGAGACGAACAATCTCACGGTAGCACTTGTTGAACGAGTCCACTTGACGTGCCTGCTCTAGATCGAAGCACGCTGTAAGTGCGGGTTGATCGCGCGTTTCACGATACGTTCTGTTGTCCTCCATTTGGTTGCTCAACCATCCTTTTGCGTCCCGGATTGCCTCCGGATCATTCGGAGGATCAATATCGTTTTTTAATCCTCTTTGCCCGCGAAGCGATGTCGCTGCTGCAAGAAACCACGCCTCAAATTCTTGCTTGGCAAGAACAACGGCGATCGGTAAGTTTCGCCGAACTTGTGATGCTCGATGAAGCAGTTCTGGTCCTAATCGCGCTGGGCATTTATCATCACTGTTAAGAATGATGAGGATACCTCCTTGCCCTTTGATCTTTCGAGCTGCTAATTCAACCTTTCGCTCAAGTTCACCATCTTTAACAACCTGATTCCTATGAACTCGAATAGGTGGAGGAGTAACAAGAACCAATTCTGAATAATCGGATGCCGAATAATAGCTTTGAGCGACACGGTGAATCAGGCGCGGAACTGCTTTATCCTCACCATGTCCTTCAACAATGCAACTGATTCTAACTGTCATCCACACCCTCCTTGCTCTTCATTTTTGAAGAATTCACCTTATTGGAATCAAACATATCAAGCTGTAGCGCTTTCTCACCGGAATCCATGGATACCCGAGTCGGGTCAGCTCGTAACTGATTGAGCCGCAAAAGTTCACCTGTTGTATACAGTTTATCACGTATCACAGACCTGCTCGCCTCGTCGACCGGGGTGATCGTTGTATTTCCGTTACGCGCTTCAACGGCGAGAATTGACTCCACATCAAGATCTTTGTCATCAAGCAGGTCTGGACTATGACTGGTAACGATAATTTGAGTTTTTTTGACAGCATCCCGAAGTCCATCGAGCAATACACCCGCTGCTGCTGGATGAAGGGCGATCTCTGGTTCTTCAACTCCGACGAGTGGTACGCGTTTTTGTGTGTCCTGATTTCCCTGAAATAATGCTACCAAAATTCCCAAAACGCGTAGTGTGCCATCAGACATGTTGTTTGCGAGAAAACTCCAAGGGTTTTTATCTCCTGCTACATCTTGTCTGAACTCTAACGTTTCCTTAGGCCCAAACTTCTTAACATCTACGTTATGCACACCAGGGACCACCAACGCTAGATATTCCTCAATGTCTGTCTTCACAGAAGGTGAAAGTTGATTGAAAACACTAGTCAGATTGTCCCCGTCACGTGTAAGCACATCACGAGGATCCGGTGCTTGAAGATCTCGGATTTTATCTGGATTGAGATTGTAAAATCCCATCCGAGAAAATGCTTCATAAACAGGACGAAATTCCGGTAAACCTGAAGCATTAACTAAATAGAGACGGTCCGTTGCGGCAGCTGGAGCGATTCGCACACTCGTGGTTACGATACCATTATTCACTCGAAAGTACTGACTTTGGAGCACACATTCTTCCATCTGAACCCTATATTCATTGGGTTCATCACGTCTGCGAGCACCAATGCGAAAGGCATAGTGTCCAGTTGAACCGTCAGACAAAGTGAATTCAAGGTGAATGAGGAAATGGGTAGGATGACCGCGGGAACGACGTCGAACGTCATTAATCCCTCCGCGATCACGTAAGGCATGGTCAAGCGATGAATTCAAGGCATCGGCAACAAATCGCAGCGAATCAAGGAAATTACTTTTACCCGAACCATTTTGACCTACGAGAAATGTCAGAGGCTGCAATTGGACATCACATGCGGCGATACTCTTATAATTGTTTATTTTAACTCTTGTAATGAATGTCGAATCTTTCATGTCATTATACCTTACCTCAGCGTCTCTGCTGTGGGAGAGGTTTGTAACCCCGATGCCTTGTGCAGCTACGCTACCGGGAATCCGGCACCGACAAGCGGCTCACCGTCCGCGACCTCGATTGTTGGCACGAGGACGTGGTTCGGGGATTGCGCATTGTTATAACAAACATCTTGCGCCATGAAGATCATGACGAAGGCGCGGCGTTGACGTTCTGTGACATTCGGCGGCGTGCCGTGCCAGTTCAGGCAATGATGAAACATGCATTCGCCGGCTTTCAGTTCCACCGGAATGCCGTGATCAATGCTCAACTCCCGTCTTTCTCCCCATTGGTCAGGCGGCGGTTCTCGCCCTGCCTCGCGCGCCTTTGCCGCTGCTGCATTTGCTGCAGCCCTCGCGGCGACGGAAAAACGTTCGTCTTTGTGGCTCTTCGGCATAACGTGCATGCACCCGCTCTCCACCGTTGCATCGTCTAACGCGAGCCAGCAACTCACAATATTCGGGGGGCTGAGGGGCCAAAAGAAAAAATCGTGATGGAATGCGAAATGACCGTTATCCTCTGGAGGTTTGGAAATCACCTGATCGTGCCAAAGCCGGACCTCAGGCGTATCCAGCAGGGCGCGTGCCGTCCCAGCGATGAGCGAGTGATGAATGGCTGCCTCATAATGGGGATCCCGCTTCCACATGTTAATGTACTGATGAATCGCGCGCGGGTGCCCGCTTCCCCGATTGAGTCGATTCTCGCGTCGGTCGTGTCCGTATTTGAACTCCGGTGAAGAATCGTCGCCTTCATTAAGTTCTAATTCAATGACCGCCTCCAATCCCGCACGCATGGCTGCAACGCCATCGCTATCTAAAACGTTCCCAAATTTAAGGTAGCCGTTTTCCTGAAAAAAATCAACCTGTTCTTTTGTTACCATTGTATTTCTCCGCGTGAATTTGATGTTCATAATTGTAGTGCTTCATCAAGAGCTTCCCTAAATTCATTTTGGTTTTTATCCTGATAAAACGGTAAACCGATAATACGATAGTTTTTATCCTCTATTATGAGTTCACTTTTACGTTCGGTATCAATCTCTTTCAGAAAATCTTCTTTCCATCTGTCAAAGTCTTCAATGTGTTCACCCTTAGGTTCAATGAAAAGTTGATAACTCGCTGTCTCACCGTTTTCTTTACCCAAAAAGAGGACAAAATCAGGTTGGAAGGCTTGCCCATCAAAAAAGTTATAGATGTAAAAATGTCTCTCGTTGCGGATGAGATAAACACCATCGTAAGTTTTCTGTAGTTCCTCAAGATGCGTCTGTAGAAATTGCACGAACGCTTTTTCTTCACTGGTGCCGTAGAGACCGTTAAAGGCAAACCATTCTTCAGCTTTCGCTATATGTTCAGCGGCGTGATGCTCATCAGCACGGGGACTGTTAGCATTGAATTTCAGAATTTTCGCTTTGAAAACATCGCGGATTTGTTCTTTATAAAAGTGTTTTGTCCCTTCGTGCTGGGTAATTTTTTCGCGAAGTTCAGCTTCAATCTTTTCTAAAAGATCGCAACACGCCCTGAGTTTCTCTGCAGCTTCGTCTTCCCATTGAGAGAAACTGCCTTTAAAAGTAATTTTCAAACCACCCAAAAAGTTATCCGAAGTTCTGAATTCTCGCATTGACTTCAACTGCGGAAAATACCGTTTGAGTGAGGCAAACTGAAAAAACGGGTTACGCGCAATGGCTGTTTGGACAATATCCTGTTCAATATCAGTCATCGGTATATCCTGACTACTTGCGTTCTGTGTGGCATAGGTTGTGTCGCTTTCTATAATATTCGTCACGCCTCCAGTTCCTTCGTAGACGGTGTGCTCATGCCATTTCTTTTTTAAACTTAGAGATGCCAAGTCCGAAAAAGATTTAACATGCTGATAGTCTCTTGGTGCTTGTTTATTTACCCATATAATACCGTATTTGTAAAGATCGGTTTCTTTGAATTCTTTCTTCAGTTTTAACTCGCGAGTCACGGTCTGTTCATCCATTAGACCTCTCTCAACCAATGCTTTTTTGATCTCAGTGATATAGGGCAAATCGTTAATACTGTGATAATGAAATTCTTCCAGGACGCGGAGTTCGTGCTCAAGGTCTCCGTCAAATTTGCGTGTAAACTCGTCCTCGTGTCCCGACACGGTGAAGGGATAATAGCGAGCCCCGCGTCCGATAAGTTGGGCCTCTGCTATTGTCGCTTTTCCGATCTTGTTATGCCCTGTACTGCCGGTATCATAACAACGAACGATGTCAAACAGGTTCAGCACATCCCATCCCTCGCTGAGCATCTGCACGGCGAAGATAGCCCGGATCGGATTGTTTTCTTCTTCAAGCCTGTTTACCTCCACCTGATACTTCTCTCTTTCGACTTTAGAATTGACAGCAAGGCAGTATTTTTCTTGGAAATATTCTTTTAGATCACGCGTTAGCCGCTCGGAACTGACATTATGTGTAGTACAATGTTTATCAAAAAAGCGAAACGCTTGTTTAATAATCGGAACTTCAGATCTCCGAATTCTGTCAATATCGTTTCTGGTGAGTCTATCAATAAGTTTATGGAAGTCATCTTTATTCTTTTCGGACTCCGGGATTGTCTTTCCCTTAAACAGAATAACAGGTTTCAACTGGATTTTGTGTTTTGTTGCAACGGAATGTTTATAATGATTGAGAATGATTGCTTGCAAGATGCGGTCTTGCAGGCTGAAATTGGATCTCACAATTTCGATGTCTTTTGAGTATTTGTCATTCCGAAATTCGACTAAATCATAGCGATAGATGATTTTATTCCGGTACTTCTCTACTATGCCCTTCGTTTTGTCATCAAAGGTAGCGGTAAATTCGAGTAACAGGTTATCGTCGTTTGCATTAAATATATTTTCAACAGTGTTTTCCCATGTCGGTTTTTCCTTCGGGGTCGGTTTCTCTCCGGTCAGGTCCAATTCCGTTTGGGCTTTCGTGGAGACGTTCATGTGATGTGCTTCATCAGACAAGAGAACGATTTTCTTCCTCTTAAAATCGTCAAAGGTTAAGGCGTTTTCTTTTGCTGTCGTCAAATCGCTGTGTAACTTCTGAATTGTGGTAAAGCAGATGTTAATGTCGTTCTCGTTGACCCCATTAAAATTGTCCACCATTGTCACCGCCACCTGCTGCCCTGCGAAATAGATGGTTTTATGGAAAAGATATTTTGAAGAAGTTAGATTGAGGAAATTGTCCTTTGTCTTCTCAATGATATTGTCGGCATTGACGAAAAAAAGAAAATTCCGGTATCCTTGCTCATAGAGATAGAGAATCAACCCTGCCATGATGAGCGTTTTACCGCTGCCAGTTGCCATATTGAACAGTAGATGTAAAGGCTTTCTCTTGCCGGGAAAATCCATGTTTAAGCAGTGAATAAACCTTGCAAACGCCTCTACTTGATACGGACGAAGTTCATACGTCGGCTTCAGATTTTGCGTAACGCTATCCGGCATTTCCTTGTCCAAAACTCCAAAATTGGAGAGTGTATCAAGTTGTTCATAGAGAAATTGTTTAGACATCATAAGCCTTAGACCTCAAGGTTTCTCCAATCAATATCGTCAAGTGTCTGGGCAGCCACCGCTTTTTCAAAGAGGGCATCGAGACGAGATAGACTTCGCATTGCGGTAATCCTGCTAACGATAGGTTCTGGAACAGGATCAAATCGGAGGCGGAGTAGTTTTAGAACTGCCTCACGTTTTGCCTGAGTTTGACCGCGTTTCTCACCGCGTTTCTCACCTTGTTCCATTAAGTATTCAGCCATAGTTTGTGCCATTGCTGCTCCCTCCTCTTTGCGGGATGTTTCTTTCATTTGATCGTAAACCAACGTCTTCAATTCATCGTGCTCCACACTCGGACGGCGATGTAAAATCAGAAGATACAAGTAGAAAATAGCGCGCTGCCATTGCTGTGTCTTTTCCGTATCCAGGGTATCAATATGTGCGACTGCTTCCATCAGAGCGGTGCGTATCTCTTCCTTATCTGTATGCTCCTTTTGAAGCACCGTCAGCAACCACCCGAATGGATGGTCAGTTCTCGTTAAATCTGCTGTATCCGCATCTTTCACGCTCAGAAATAGGGTATTAAATGTCGGAACAAACTCCGATAGCACAGATGGTAAATCCATCTGTGCACTCAGTGCCACTGGTGTCTGCCACGTCTGCTCTCCGGTGTAAAACACAATCGGAACAATAGGGCGGAAACGCCGCTGGCTTCTGGGAACGTTGTTTGATGCCCATTCACGGCGTTGGAAGTCCCATATCTGTGTCATATAGAACAACATTCGGAATCCCATTGTAGTGTCAATCGTGGATTGGTGTTCAATGAGAATATAAATCAGCAGTTCCTCTGTTTTCGATTCATCACGGAACGGCACGCGATACACGATGTCAGATTCTTGCTCTCGGAGGTTGTCCGGGACGAAACTCCTATTGATGTGTGTAAGTTGACTAAAATCAAGATGTCCTACCAAATGCTCGGCGACAATTTCTAATAACCCACGGATATTTTCTTTGTCTTCAAGCAGCCATCGGATGCTGCGGTCAGCGAACTGTTCAATCGGAAAATCGAAAAAAGTGAGTGCTTCTGTCTCTTTAATTTGCCTACCCTCTGAATTCGTAAAATTAATGTGGTTTTACACGACAATTTATTATACAACAATAGTTTGGACAGTTAGTGAACAGGAGACTAACAGCCTATTCTACAAAAATTGTCCAAACTTTAGTATTATACAAAGATGGACGTTAAATATCAACTCAACCGAGTATCAAACTATTCCAATCCGGGAATTTTCCATCTTCCAGAATCTTCATTATTGAGTCCCGACACAAGTCCTGTGCTTTTGTGATAAACGCTCCAATCTCCTCTGGGGGATATGGTTTTTTCTTTTTTCCGCTTCCTTTCTCAGGCAATTTTCCGGTATGAACAACCGTCGAACGCCAATCATATATTGCCTTAAACTCTTTGATCAATGCCTTTCGCTGTTCTTTATTTTTTCCCAAATGCCAAGCAGCATGAAGGCTAAACCTAAAACGTATTTCACGGTTGTAATCTGTCTCTGATAAGTAGAAAGCTTCAAAGGCTATTCCCAAGTCAATGATTTTATCGACGGGATTCCGCTCTGCTTTTGATTTTATCCATCTATCAATGGGTATCTGTAATTTTTTACGTATTCCCATCTTACTATCAGCCAAGATATCATACAAACATTTAGTTTTTTGGATTTGATCTTCGGTACTATCAACAAAAGTGTGAAGTTCTCCAGTATGGTAGGGCTGAGAAATGTGATTTACGCTAAGTATATTCAAGTTAAAGAACTCATCCGGGGGGAGCCGCCGCCAGTCAAGAACAATTTGAACTGCGGAATTGCCAGATAAAGACAGGGCTTGGCAAAAATGCTTGTAAAATTCTTCTACCTTGAAGTTTGAAAATCTTCCATCAGCTACTTCAACGTGAAATGGCAATCTGTCTTCATGAAAGTCATCGTTGAATAGTTCAGGATAAGGTTTATGAAATGTAGGAAATACGGAAGCATCAATAATAAGTAACGTTTTTCCCATTAAAGAATGTGGTGACATGAAAAAATTAACATTATCAGGTAAATAGTTCGAGAGTTCGGATGTTGAAAGAGGTAGTGGAACCAATCTGACACCTTCAAAAACTTGTATTTCTGCTTCTACTCTTATCCCTTCAAGTAATGCTACGTACTGGAAAGATTGATGCCCATTTCCCACACCTCTCCCAAAATCTAATACTGCCTTTTCTACTCCGTAGACAATGGCAATTTTTAGAAGTTGTTCTAAAAGAGAGTCCAAGGAAAAACCTCCCGAGGGTCCTCCCCTTGCTATGAAAGAACATGCAGACTGAATACGGTCTTCTTCATTGATAAATTGGGCATATTCCGTTCTGATGAAGTCAAGCAGTTGCAATTCTATTGATTTACCTGCTATGTGTGCCTTATAACACATCACAAGTAATGAGGTGTTGAGTGAATCATTCTTCCACGACTGTTGTAGAATGCTTTTGTATTGATGAATATCAATAACAGAGGACAATTGAGGGCTATTTGTTGAGTTTAGTCGTATTTCCAAATTCGCTATCGCTTCTTCAAGCAACTGCGTTAGTTCCTGTTTTCTATCTTCAGTCATTCATTATTCCTTCTGATACCACTATAACGCGAATTCAATTTAGACATTTCGCGAAGGATGGATGTAGCACAAACTTTTAGTTTGTGCATCGTTATTCCGCAAACTAAAAGTTTACGGTACAAAGATTTATTCACCATAAAACGCTCTATTCAACGCCTTATCCGCTTCACTGACCCTAAACGTCTCATCCTCTATTTCAGAGAGATGGACATAGAGTTGGTTTTTATCGAGTAGTCCTGCTAACAACTGCTTCTGTTTCTCAACGTCATTGATAGCGATAAAGTGCTCTTCTGCTGCCTCCGGTTCTTGAGGTTTAACATACCAATTCAGAACGGAATCTTTTGACATATCGCGCCAAATGCCTAAGAGTTCTTCGCAAGATTCTGCGGATTGGATTCGCTCCATGAAAACTTGATTGTAGGGCATAAGTTCACAATAGATGAAGTCGCCAATATCGTGTTCTTTCATTACCTTTTCCACACGTTTAACGGTAACATTTTCAATGTAATGTACTGCCATCGGAAATTAGGGCCACCGTCTAAAACAAGATTATGATAGAATAATACTCTTATAGAAAGGAGTATCCGATGGCCAAACGAAGAAGATTCACGCCCGAGTTTAAAGCCGAAGTTGTGCTGGAGGCTCTC
>JAJEDB010000097.1 GCA_022821725.1 Candidatus Poribacteria bacterium
TATTTTTGCCGCCCTACTCCCCGGAGTTGAACCCGATTGAGAAGGATTTCGCGAACATCAAGCGCATCCGTCAATACAACGCTGAGACATCTATTGATGAAATTATAAAAATGTATAATTAATTACGGGCTTTACTATAAAGTCTTAATCTACGTCGTTTCCCCGCAAGGTAAAATTAGAAAAAGTTAAAATTAAAAAACCGAACCCGTAGCCTGCAACAACGGCGCAGGCGACTCTTGGGAAAGGCACATCAAAGTTTTAACCTGCGTCGTTTCCCCGCAAGGTATAATTAAAGCACAATTCTCGTGCTGCTATCACAGGTTCCGCTTCACACGGGCGAATTTCCAACACCTTCAAGACATCCGACGGGAGCTGCTCAAAAAGTTCGTCCCACGCCAAGTCCCCGGTCCCCGGGGCATGATACGCCTCAAGCCCTTTCAGGTCGTGCAGATTTACACCGACGAGATGTTCAGCATAACGATCGATCCACGCATCTGCCCAGCACACGCCGAGTTTTTCCTGTAGCGCAGCATGCCCTATGTCGTGCCAATAGCGCATTGGACTGCCGTAAAACTCCTCAAAAAACAGCCCAACCTCGTCAAAATTCGGAATTTGGTAATAGTGTGGACGATTCTCAATGGCGATGGAGAGTTCCATCTTCAAGGCACACTCGTTGAGTTCATCGAGACTCCGTAACACTGCGTCTTGATGTTTCGTTTCTTTACGTTTTCGCCACTCTGTGGCTTCGGTCACTTTCTGATCGAAGGCTTCGAACTCGCGCTCGCCATAGGTGTATAAGTCTCTCATCAAATAGGACCTGTCATACGTGTCAACTTCACCGAGATGAAGAACGACAATCGGCGCCTCCAATTCAACAGCGAGTTCCATTGTTTGGACGGTGCGGCGGACAGCCTCTGCTCGTTCGTCTGTATTGAGGCTGGAAAGTAAAATTTTATCCTGCTCCGCTGCTGCTTGCGATGTTCCGGGAAGGATGGGACAGAAGTTGTGAATCGAGCAGGGCGGGTTTTGGCGGAGATACGGCTTGAGCTGCTCTATCTGATCCGGTGTAAGGTGCCTGCTGAGTTCGAGCGTTTCAAAGCCAAGATTTTTGAGGTCATCGAACAACGCTGCACCGTCCTGTTGTTTCAAAGCGTTCCACATCGTTGAAATCGCTAACATTTTTTAATTATACCTTTCAGACGATTCTACAATAACTTTTCGTCCTTCAATTTTCAACCTGCCCTGCGCGAACCATTTAATCACTTCAGGATAGAGTTTATGCTCCTCCACCTGAATCCGGTTGTGTAAACTCTCTTCATCGTCCGTATCCAAAACAGGGACCGCCGACTGCGCAATAATGGGACCCGAATCTACATCCTCATCAACAAAATGAACGGTGACACCCGCGATTTTCACACCATACGCCAATGTATCAGCGACAGGATGTGCCCCCGGAAATGCTGGTAGAAGCGTTGGATGAACATTGAGAATCCGGTTCCGGTATTTTTGCACGAAGGGCGGTTGGAACAACTTCATAAAACCCGCAAGGACTATTAATTCAACAGCAGCGTGCTCAAGGATCCTTGAAATTTCTGCGTCAAAATCGAGACGATTCGCAAAATCTTGAGTTCTGACAACATCTGTCGGTATACCAGCAAGTTTTGCGCGTGTAAGGGCATAAGCCTTGCGCCGGTCGCTGATGACCACTGCGATCTTGATACCACTCGTCTCATCTTGATGTAACTGCTCAATCAGGGTTTGCAGATTGGTGCCGCTCCCTGAAACGAGGACTGCGATCTTCATATTTGAAACTGTTCACCAGTAGGAATTGTTTGTGGTGTGTCCCTCTGGAATCGGTACCCAGACGCCACCTGTTTTGTTCGCCACTTTTTGTTGGAAATCATCATAGGTGCCGACAACACTCACGAGGATATCTTTTTCCTCTAACATCTGGATAATTGCGAGTGAGGAGTAAGCACCCTCTGCGGGTTCATCTGTAACCAAGATGAAATAGGGTTGCGCATTCGGACGGAACTGAATCTGTCGTAAACTCTCCGCCACAGCATCCAATAACATTTCATCTTCTTTGCAGGGCAGTTCAACGATTTTCCGAATCTGTTCCAGCGTTTGTGGCGGATTGAAAACGTTGACGATGTTCATAGACGCACGCGACCGGAAACGCACCACCCCCATCTGATAATCTATAAGCGCGTTATCCAAATCGCGAACAAGGAGATCCAGCTCGTTAAGGAAGTGTGGAAGTTTACCGTCCATACTCTCACTGCTATCAACAAAGAGGATAATATCAACCGGCGTGCTGCTGCCATATTGGAGGAGATTGCTACCGATTTTTGTGACACCTCTCCAGTGTGCCTGACGTAGCGACACTGCTTTGTTCCGAGTCGTGCCCGGGGTATAGGGTTTTCGGACGACCTGCGGTTGTGACTCTTCAGGGATAACATGCCATTTACCACCGGTTTCAGCAGCGAGTCTGAGGTGATCATTTAGAGGGAGTCCCAGAACATTCACATAGATGCCGAATTCTCGGCAGTATGCGATGACCTCATCCACCTCTAATCCGTCTCGGCTTGTGAGAGGTTCATCGGTAACGAGGATAAAATGCCGCTGAGATGTAGGGCGAAATCGGAGTTCTTTGACAGTCTGAACGACAGCATCCAAAGCGTTTTCGTCCTGATGGACCTCAATCGCTTGGAGGGTCCGTTTGTAGTTCGTAAAGCTTTTTGTTAATTGGACAACTCTGATCCTGTTTCGGTTTTTATTCGCCCAGAATTCCGTCACACCGAGCGCATAATTTATCTTGGAGGCTTTGTATACATTCACCATCTCGCTCAAGTGTTCTACAACAGATTTGATATTATCGCGCATACTTCCGCTGGCATCAATGACGAAAACCACGTCAATTGGACCGCCGTCACTGGTTTCCACAATCTCTTGGGCAAGCGTTTTCATAAGTCTCGAAAACGGAACATGTGGTAATGCCTTCCGCTTCTCGCTAATTTCTGCCAATTGTGCCGGGGACAATCCCTCCTCTTCTTCCACTATCTTAAGTATCGAAATCTCTGGAGCGCGTTGCGTTCTTGAGGGACCGGAACGTTTGGTTCCGAAGGTCGTATTTCCTGCGGGACTTGCGGCTTCCGTTTTCGACAAACTCCCTTCAACATCTTGAAGTGTGCGAGTCGCAGTGCTGACCGCTCCCCAGTTCTTTCTCGACAGATCTAAGGATGTCGAGGGGTTCTCTGATTTAACTTCATCTCGTAAACTGCGCCCTAAGGCAGGACGTGGCGTTTCCGTGTTCAGTGGAACGGGGGATGTCGGGGAGGGCAGCGACTCTCCAGTACTCATATGAGGTTTTATGAAATCACGCTCAGAAGCGCGTAAACGCGGCGAAATCTTTTTCAGGGGAGCTCTCGTTCGAGATGCGTTTTTGACAGAAATGAGCTCCGCCGCCAAGCCCGATTTCTCTGACACTATTGGCTGATTCCGCACCACGACGTAAAATGTTGTGACGAAAAAAAAGAGGTGGAATATCAGCGAGATGAGCAGTGCTCTACGAGTTACAGATTGCATTTTTTATGGGTTATCTGTACTTACTTCCGCTGAAGGTAGGTTGTTAGTAAACGTTTCGGTGGCTCGTGTTGAATAACCTCAAAGGAAATTAATTTTTCACCATCCAGTTTCTGTGCCTGCTTTAGAGTATGTATTGACGGACCGAACCGATCACTGGAGGATTGGTAAAGCGTCGCTCCCACCATCGTAAAAACGGCGAAGGTCAGGACAAATATGTAAACTGGACTCCGCGTCCGAATACTGTAGCGAAGTTTGTCAGCGAACATTGAGCCGTGTCGCGTCCATTCAAGCAATGCCCTAAGGTGCCGTGTAAAATGCGACCAAATCGAGTCGTAGTGTCTCTCGTGTTTCGTTGTGTCCGATACGCGCGCCATTACGCTGGTTAAAAAGCCATCAGAGACTTCGATCTCACCGCCTTGGTGTAGAAAATCGGCGGTTTTTTGCAACCGCTGGACCTGATTCGCACAGATGCTACACTTTTTGAGATGCCGTCGGATAAGGTGGCGTTTCCATGTGGGCAGTTCTTTATCAATATAGGCTGAGAGTTCGTCCGGGCTCGCAAGCTGCGCTTCACACGTCGGCGGTGGCACGTTATTACGTGACCATCGAGAACCGTAGACATCTGGGAATTCGGTTTTTGATTTTCGCTTGCGGTGTGTTGAAGTGAATTGTGACATTTTTTAGTTTTCCCTTGCGGTGTGTTGCGGCTTATTCCGCTATTCCCGATTTGATGAGCAGTTTTCTCATTTTTTGCCGGGCACGGTGAATCAACGCTTTTACAGCACCTACTGAGCATCCAAGAATTTTCGCAACCTCTTCATACCGTAGATCCTGATACGTAACGAGCGTTAGTGCTACGCGTTGATTCTCAGGTAACTGTGCGAGTGCTTTTCGGATAATCTGTCTCTGTTCTTTTTTCTCCAAGAGCGAATCTGGCAGATAGCGGGTGTCCTGCATGATGGCGGCGTGATAAACATCCTCACCTTCTTCAACCAGATCCTCGAAAAAATAGGTGTTTCGACGCGTCCGGTTCCGAATCTCATTTCGACACAAATTCGTGGCAATTGTATAGAGCCAACTTTTGAACGATGCTGTCGGCTTATACCGGTTCGCACTTTTGAAAACTCGGAGGAATGTCTCTTGAGAGAGGTCTTCCGCGCGCTGATAATCGTCGATTGAGCGGTGAATATAGTTAATCAAAGGGTTCTGATAGCGCCGCACCAGCAGCTCGAAGGCACTCATATCCCCTTTACTACATTTCACCATCAAATCTTCATCCGAAACAAACATCTTTTAATTTTACCTTGCGGTTCGTTTAGGCGGGACTTACGGTGATGCTCCTTTCCGTAGTCCCAGCCCGCCCGATGGTTGGGCTTACGCGCTCTGGTCAGCATCTGATTGAAGTTTCAATTCAAGTTTAAGGCGCATCGCTGTTTTGTAAGCACTGATGGCTTCACGCCGCTTGCCCTGAAACGTATAGACTGTCCCGAGTTCAGAATGTAACTCAGGGTGGTTCGGTATGAAACGGATGGCACGCGTGTAAACGTCAATCGCCTCGTCATAGCGTTTGAGCAAACGATAGGTTGCTGCGAGATTGAGGTATGCCGTCGCTTCGCTCGGTTCGCATGCTATTGCCATTTTGTATGCGTCTATTGCCTTTTCATAGTCCTCCAGCATAAAATGTGCCAAACCGAGGTGGAAGTGTGCTTCAGCGGATTCTCGGTTGTGCTGAATGACCTGCTGAAATTCTTTAATCGCTTTCGCGTAGTCTCGGACGTTTAATGCGTCTGCTCCCTGCTTTAAATGCTTCGCAGCGGTCTGGTGCGCGTGAATATCGACGCGCCCGCGCTGGATGAGTTCTTTTTGCAATCCGCTTGAAGGCACCGAGGATTTTTCGGGTGTTAAGGCACGTTCCGCACCAGTTTTACGCTCTTTCATTTTTTAATTTTCCCTACCATGTGATACGGAACCCAATTACGAACTCTGCATATCCGTTGCTAAAAAAATCGTAACTCGTGCAAGTGCTATAGTCGTGATTGTAATACCACGCGCCGCCACACGCCACGCGAAAGTTCCCTTCATCGTCATACGGTGTGTCCGTCCATTCCCATACGTTGCCGACCATATCGTAGCATCCGAATGGACTCATACCGTCTCTGAAACTAACGACCGGGGTTGTCGTTCCTGCACCGAGTTCTGCGGTGTTGCACCGCGGTTTGTCAATTTCATGACCCCACGGGAAGCGTCTATCATCAGCACCGCGTGCGGCGTATTGCCATTCTGGAAACGTCGGTAGCCTGCCCTCGACATAACGCGCATAAGCGTCTGCATCTTCACACGTAACCCAGACGACGGGATGGTCGCCTCTGTTTGCTGGATACACACCCTCTGTCCAATCCTGTGGTGGCGTGTGTCCTGTATCCTGAAGAAACCGATGGTATTGTGCGTTGGTTACAGGGTAAACCCCAATCTCAAACCCATCGACTTCCAACGGGGCACAATCTTCACCGATATAGGCAACGCCTGCAGGGATATGAACAGTCGCATCTAACACCTGTAGTGCGGTGTCACGAATATCTTTATCCTCGTGTGCGAGCGCATGACCAAGGGGTGATATAACTTCACCGACTGGCGGTGTTGTGAGCTGCTGCATCGTTTCCCAGCCGAGTTCTGTGTTTAGCAGCAACCGGACGGCATCCGATAACGATGCGTCGAAGTGCCACGTCCAATACTCTCGACAGAGTTTTTGAAGGGCATCTGGTGTATCGCTTTTCGCCAGCGCAATCCGAGACGCACTCGGCTTTTCTATATTTAGGATATTTTTTGTCGTAACACCGTTCGTGTGCTCCATAGGTATCATAATACCACAAAGAGATAACTTTAGACAAATGATTTTGAATGAATGCCGTGAACCCAGTTTATTTTTCAGAAAGCGTCCTGAGAATTTGATTTAGCATCGGAAACAATTTTTCGTGCATTTCTTTGATTTCGGCATACCTGCCCGACAAAACGTCAAGTCTCTTCTCTAAGTCCCTATTTTCTTTCTCTAATGTCTCTATCCTAAACCGAAGTGTGTCGTTTGCTTGGTTCAGGGACAAAATTTTTTCCTGAAGGGACAAATTGTCTTCCTGAAGGGATAAATTGTCTTCCTGAAGGGACAAAACTTTTTCCTGAAGGGACAAATTTTGTTTCTCAAGAAGTGCGATGCGTCTAAACAGCCACACAAATCCTGCGCCACTAAAACTCAACACACCTATGTCTATAATTGTTACACCAAACCAACTAAAATCCATCTATTTCTCCTTTTGGTTTTTGTGCTTTTTCGCGGAGACATCGCAAGGAGCTCGTTCTTATCAACTATCGTTGAATAGCCCCTTGTGGAATCGTCCCTAATCCAGGAATAATCGTCCGCTTTCCCCTTTCAATGACCCCCATCAGTTGTTTTTCGTAGAAGGACAGTTCTGATAGCGGGAACTCCATTTCGTAGAGTTCGTCATAGAATTCTCTATCGACGTATGCAAACACACCGTCAAAGTATTTAATCACGCCCTCCTTATCCCGATTTGCCAGGTTCTGCTGTAGCACATCCCGCAGTAGCCCTCCAGATGTATGTTGATATCTTGTCTGTGTTACCTTCTTTACGGAGTCATATACGTTGGCAAATATCACAGTGTCGGCGTTTTTCCACACCATCTCCGTGTTATTTACGGTTGTTGGCATACCGTGCTTGTCAACGGCTTCTTTAATTATATTTTCCGCATTCATTACTGGGGTCTGGGTCACATAGCCTGCTGTTCGCAATTTGTTATCCTTGAACGTATAGATGAGCAGGCAATCGACACCGTTGATTTTATGGCTATAGACGAGTGCGTTTTCAGTCCTTTCATACACTCGATTCCCGACTTCCGCCAGTTCAACGCGTTCTTGACTGAACCCCCATCTCACTTCGCGAAAAGCGTGATTCGCCTCTTCGGAAAAGCTGTCTAAAATAGAGTGTGAGGCACAACCACTGATTGCAACAATCAATACGCCTCCGATGTAGAAGTAAAGCAGCCTATGCCGTATGCCTTTCATGGTTCTGTCTCCTATATTAGAGATATTACTGTGAGTTTCCGCTGTAGAAATACCTCGGAGAGTCATTTCTTTTCAAGAGCGTGTTATTTTCGTTCCTCTGAAATCCCTACTTTCCACCCAACCCCAAAATTTCAGGGATTTCAGCCAACGAAGTTACCTCGTAATCAGGTCGGATTTCTGTGTCGTTTGGTTCACCTTTACGATTGAGCCAGACGGAATACACGCCAGCGTTCCGCGCCCCCGCGACATCGTTTTCGAGGGAGTCTCCGACATGGAGCATCTCCGCGAGTTCACACCCTGCGCGCTCGGCAGTTATTTCAAAAATTCTTCGATCCGGTTTCTCAATCTGCACATCTTGGGAAAATACAACGAAGGCAAAATACCCCTCAAGTCCGCAGCGCTCCGGATAGGTATTTCCATTTGAGAGCAATCCCAACTTGAAATGCGGTGCTAAAACATCAAAGGTCGGAATGACATCCGGATATAACTCTATATCTTCAAACCGGTGTTTCCGATATATCGCATTCAGATGTGCAGCAAGTTCTTTGTCTGGACAGTTGACATATTCAAGTGTCCGCTCAAATGCGCGCAGTCTGATTTCTTCAAGGTTCCACAGTTCACCCTTTACCTCTTCAGCAAATTGATTCCGAATTGCAATCATCTCATCGATTGTTAATTTTAGGGTGCGCGGGGTCGGACGCTGTTTTTGAAGTTCCAACAATGTGTGTTTGAGCGAATGACGCATAACCTGCAGAAAATCCCACAAGGTCATATCGCCATCAAAAGAGATCGTTGAAATTTGCAATAGTTTCTCCCCTACAAAAGAATCTTGATAGTATCGTTTACGGAATGCCTAACGTAACTTTCAGGCAGGCATCTATCTCCTGCATCGTAGAATCAGGAAGTCTGCCAATAATCCGAAGTATTAGCCGTTGATCGTGGGTGACCAGATTTTCGCATTGAACAATGGAATCAAGACGAAGGTTCGTTTGTTGTCCTTCGACTGTCGAAATATCAATAAAGTACTGTGTAGGCACTCCAACCTTTCGCTGGGAACTGCTGGTGATGAGCGCAAGGATTGTGTCATCAATTCGCTGATTCCATACATCCGATTGCACGACGAGTGCTGGACGGATTTTGCTGCCGGTGTGGTCACTATAAGGAAAATCTACAATGACGATATCACCGCGCCTGACGTTCATAGTTACCTCCGCGGATCAAGATCGTTGTAAATGTCCATTTCTGGATCATCCCAACCGGCACGAAGTCCTGCTTGGATGAGGAGGGTACGTCGTTCCTCTTCCGTTACTGGTCCGTCGTCGTAGTATACCCCGTTTCGCATCTCCTCAAATTTCTCTGCGGGTAACACAACATATTCTACATTCGTTTCTGGGTCGATCAGACGTATCGGATTGTCCTCAGATTTCTGAACTGCCTCTTGAATTTCTTTAGAAAGTGCTATCACGATGTGTCCTCCGTTATTGATGCCCGATCGAGGCGTGGATCTGCGCAAATTTCCATAACCTATCGGTTTTTTCCAAGACACCCGTCATCCGCATCACAAATTCCTCCGGCGTGCCTTGCCATTTGAGCCGCCAGATCTGACGCGTGTAGAACCACGCGACAGCGTCCCGTTCCTGCACGTCAAGGTTAACAAATTCAATGCTGAAATCCTCTGTGCTGGCGACGTGGTTTCGATAATACGCCGCGATTTCGCTGCTTCCCTCAACAATCTCGTCAGCATCCGTACCGATTTTGACATAGTGTGAGGCAGGCAGCATCAGTGCAATGAGGGTTTCAGCATCACCCTCAACAAGCGCGTCAAAATACGCCTTCACCGTATCATGCGCATTCCGCATCATGAATTCCTGTAAGAGCATCCCACAAGGCGACACTCATCTTTTCACAGGCTTGCACGACAGTGGCGTGTGAATCCGATGGCAACGTGCCGATGTGTTCAATGAGTTTTTCCATTTCATGCTCGTTGTGTGAATGCGTTTCAAAATAGGGCTCTACCGATTTCGGGAGTTGATAAAATGCCTGTAAACCCGTGAGTTTCGATTGAGAAGTTTCCGATTGCTGTGCCTCAAACGCATAGAGGGCACCCAGTGCGGTCGTCCGTTCTGAAAAGAGTGCGTGTGCCGTCCGCATCAATGTCTTCACCTGTGGGATTTGTGCCTCAGCAACAGTCGTGTCAAGCCCAGCAGCGAAATCCGCCCATAAGTCGATGTGTTCGGTCTCTTCTTGTGCGGTTTCGGTCTCCTCAAGTGCTTCCCAACCCTTGGGGATTGTAGAAATAAAGGCACCATACTCACGCGCATAGGAGCGGAGAGCTTCGAGTGGCAATTCGCCGGCACTCCATGCCTCGTAAAATGGGTGATTGAGTAAATTATAATCTGCGATTTTGCTATCTAATGCTTGTTTAAAATCCATTAAATTGGTTGCTCCGTTTCATATATGTCAATAAAGTTCAACAATCCGTTGATGCTTTCCACAACAATCCTCGGTTTGCAAGTTAAACCGAGATGTCCTGTTCGTGGCATGTCTTTAGTATAGCATACACCCTGTATCGGTGTCAAACAAAGGTTAGGATCAATTTAAAAATTCGTTTTGAATTAAACCTAAAATTTGTTATAATGCTTAAGAGGACCGGAAGCATTATCTCTCACAAAGGATTGCTATGGCGGAAAAGCAGAAATTTATTTTCGATCTCAAAGGCTGCCTGTCCGGACATCACGCATGGCTCCAGAAACAAGTATACCCTCGGCATCACTGATCCGCATAGCACGGGTTGACGCATCGCGTAGCGTTTCAAAGTGGCGTTGGATAGTGTTTGGCGCGGTTCTCAGTCTTCTGCCCACACTCAATATTGTACTTCTCGGTATAAGTGCGGTTGTTATGGGCACCTTAACGCCTAAAATAGACGTATCCTCGCCGAAACGATTGACACTTTATTTCCAAAATCCAGCGTGCTACACGGTGGAATACCAGCGGACAGCAAAAAGATTACGATGCCTCCGAATTTTATACGGATGGCTTTCTGGATTCATTATTTTCAATCTTTTTTGAGGAAGAAGGGAACACGCACATGCAAGATAAACCAACGCCTTACAAAGGACTGGAAGACCAACTTATCTTGCGGGATCATCTCGCTGCAGATCGGACTATCCTCGCCAATGAGCGAACCTTTCTTGCTTATATCCGCACGGCATTAACCTTGTTCGTCGCAGGCTTATCTTTTGTCCATCTCAAGATTTTTGAATCACATATCTTTGAGGTGATCGGTGTCGTCTTTATTCTACTCGGCATTGCGACCTTCTTCGTTGGGCTTTTCAGATACAAACGGATGCAAGCCTTGATCCGTAGGATTAAGCAGGAAGAATTAGAGAAATTAGGAGAAGAAAATTCACAATGAAAATCAGAGAGGTTGTTGTAACAGGTCAGAACCAGGTGGAGCTGCAAACTGTCGATACTGGCGCACCCGCACTCGCTGCCAACGAATTGCTGATAGATACGGAATATACGTTTATCAGTAGCGGTACGGAGCTCGCGAATTATACCGGGAGAGAGCCGAAAGTCTTCCAAAAAGGGGAATGGTGTGAATATCCTTGGCGTTCTGGTTACGCGAATGTCGGCATTGTGCGTGAAGTCGGCAAGGGTGTGACTCGCGCGGCTCCGGGTGATCGGGTTTTCACGTATGGACGACACGCCTCAACGGTTCAATACTCACAAGATCGGTTAGTCGCACCCGTTAGAGAAACGGTGGATCCAGCCGTGGTTGCAGCATCACGGATGGCAGGCGTTGCGATGACAGCGATTATTGTCGCTGAGATCGAAGCCAACCCGTGGGTCGTCGTCTTTGGATTAGGGCTTGTTGGAAATTTGGCATCACAGATGTTTCAAATTCACGGATGCCGTGTTATCGGCGTGGACCCGGTAGCCGAGCGACGAAAACTCGCACAGCGGTGTGGAATTAGCCATACTGTGGGTGGCGATGCTGCCGAGGCGCAAGCACAGGTTGCGGAAATTACCGGGGGCGAACTTGGCAATATCACTGTTGATGCTGTAGGGCATAGTGGTGTCGTTATGCAAGCACTGCGTGCCACCGCCAGCCATGGACAACTCGTCATCCTCGGTTCACCGCGTGTTGAAGTCCAAGGGAACCTGACCGATCTGCTCTCCGAAACGCATCTGCGATGGATTACCATTCGTGGGGCGTTGGAGTGGTGCGTCCCAATGTATCCAGACATCGGTAACCGAACCTCTCAATGGAGTAAACAGCAGACTATCTTTGACTGGATGGCGCGTGGGGAATTGCACGTTGAACCCTTAATCTCTCACCGCCTCAAGCCAGACCAAATTAAGCAGGCTTACGATGGTCTCCTCAATGAACCGAATGTGTATACAGGTGTCGTTTTGGATTGGAATTTTTAATTTTACCTTGCGGATGAGGGGCGTGGTTTGGGACTTTCGTGTTTTTTTTCTCTTCGAGTCGCTCTCCACTTCGTTACGAGCTTGGTTTTTGGTGTTATACGATACTATCCTCATTTCAATCGTGACTTACATTAGTAACCTGTGCATAATGGAATGGAGCGCAGGATAGAAACTTAAGAATTAGAAAAATGAAAAAAACAGAAATATTCCGGAATTGCATCCAATCTGAGTTGCCTCCGGGACTCAAAACAAGATTCGATAAAAAGCAGGTAATGGCTCTCACTTTCTCACCAGATGGCACGCGCCTCGCCGCAGGGGGTGATGGGCGTATCTGGATATATGACACAGCCACCGGATCACAATTCGCAATGCTCTCCGGGTATACGGAACATATACGGGCGTTGGCATTTGCACCGGATAATGCGTTGCTTGCCAGCGGAAGCGAAGACAATACGCTCCGGCTCTGGGACACCGCCACGGCGCGCGAAGTGCTAACACTCGCTGGGGATTCTAATCTGGTGAACGCCTTAGCATCATCTTCACCCGATGGGGTGCCACTTCCCGGATGGGACCCACGCACAGAACGGTTGCTCGCGTCTTCCACGGAAGCCCCTGGCAGAATTAGAAGCTTGGCTTTTTCACCGGATGGCACAACACTCGCGAGTGGAAGTGCGGATGGCAAGATTCGATTGTGGGAAGTTGAAACGGGCGGACTGCTCTCCACCTTTTCAGCACACGACGGGCTTGTCTTGGCTTTGGCATTTTCGCCTGAGCGTGAGACCCTGGCGAGCGGCGGTTCCGATACGCTTGTTCGGCTCTGGGATTTGGAAAGCAAGCACTTACTTACTATATTAAGAGGGCATACCGATTCAGTCAGCGCATTGGCTTTTTCTACCGATGGAAGACTCCTTGTAAGCGGTGGCAGGGATAACTATATTCAGTTGTGGGAAACGGGCGATGACAGCCCTATATCTATGTTTCCTGTCCAAGAAGGTGCCATTCGGGAATTGACTTTTTCAGCAGATGGTGAAAAACTGATATGCGCTACACATGATGGTTCGCTCCTCATCAGAGAGCGATGATCAGAAAAGACAGAAGGAGTTGAAGCAGTGATTGGTATCTCTTATCACGCGGGTGGCATGAAAGACATCCCCCTACAAGAAGTTATCACGATTCTCGCCGATGCAGGCTACGACGCAATCGAGATGATGTGTGGTCCAGAGGCGCATATCCCGTCCGGTGAAGTCACCGATGGCTTGCTCAAAGAGGTCAAGACGATGGTCGCCGACAGTGGATTAAAGGTCTCTGTTATTAACCCGTTCGCAGGGAAAGGACTCTACCAACTGGCAGCGGAGGACCAACAGGGTGCTATTGACCACTACGCGCTTCTTCAGGACGTGGCTGTTGCACTGGGGGCAGGGGGTGTTAACTTCCTCACGGGGTATGGCGGCGACAAAGGGGACGCGTTCGCATGGCGGCTCCTCGTTGATGTGCTGAAACCGATCTGTCGACGCGCTGAGGAACTCGGTATCACAATGAACATCCACAATCACGAAGCAACGACAATAGATGCGTCTTCAAAAGTCACGCTTCTCATTGAACATGTTGGCTCTGACGCATTGAGATCCCTCAACGACATCACGAATTTCTATCATCTTGGTGAAGACATCGCCGAAGTTACTGAAAAACTGGGACCGCTCACGACGCATTGCCATGTAAAAGGCGTAACGGGGATGTATCCCTACAGCACCTTCCTGATCCCTGGAGAGGACGGAGATGAGTTGGATTTCCGAACCTTTGCAGAGAGTTTAGGGAAAGTCGGTTACGATAAGTATATCTCCGTGGAAACGTTCCCTCACATGCGGATGGAGAAGGCGCAAATCGCTCACGACATGATGGCAAGCACGTTGAAAGCGTTAGGTTTACGATAAACGTAGCCTGCAACATCGGCGCAGGCGGGTCTACGAAAAAGCACGTGCGGTTATCAACCCACCTGACCGAACCGCAAGGTAAATTAAAAGAGCGTCTTGATGCCGGGCCAATCCCGCCACATGTCCTCGCTTGGCGGTTCTTCCTGCGTCTCTTCTAATTCCGTTTTCCGAAAATCGTATAGCACTGCCTGCCGTATCTGTCGCGAGTAGTTATGTCCCGCAGCGTGACCGATGCGATGGTGCCAGAAGACGACATCCCCTGCGTTCCCGTAGCATTCAACACCGGCCTCTCTGCTGAGACGCTCGCGGTCGATTTCGTATTGCGGGGTCGGCTCGTTCTTGTATTGGGACTGGTAATCGTAATAGAAGATTTTGTGGCTCCCGGGCCAGACCGTGAACCCACCCCCTTCCGGGGGCACATCGTCAATATAACCGACAGCACCGAGATGAAACGGATGTGCGTCGACATGACACCCGATTGACTTCTTCGGGATGTCGCCGTAAGGTAGGGTGCAATAGATACCGCGCACCCGGTCGGGTTGCGTCAAATTCCCCTTACCCAAGAATTGCTCTGCCATCCACCAAACGTTTGGATCGGTAGCGAGAAGCCGAACCATCCAATCTTCGTCACCCGGTTCACGGAAGTTCCATCGGAAACCGCGTCGATGATTATTTCCGTCAGGGTTCTCTTCCTCGGGTGTGAAGGGGCCGACCCATGTTTCAGGATCCTCGCGTTTGCGTCCTTCGGGGGCACCGTCCCAGAGTCTCGCCCGTGCCCGCTCCATCAATTCCGGGTTCAGGACGTTCCGTTTCACCAAGTACCCTTCATCTCTGAAAAATTCAATGTCTTCTCGTGTAAGTTCAACCATTTTTAATTTTACCTTGCGGAGGAACGACGTACGTCAAGATTTTGACGTGCCATTCTTAAATCCGCCCTCCATTTCATTACGGGCTACGGGTCCGATCCTAAAAAGCCCTACAGATTTTTAATTTTACCTTGCGGTTAAACAGAGTGGGTTTGGACTTTGATGTGTCTTTCTTATATCCGTTCTCCACTACGTTACGAGCTATACGCTTTTGGACGCTCCTGAAAAAGAAACAGACACATTGCTCTCGGAAGTCAGGCGGTCACAATTATCGTGATGACATGCTTCCACCTAACCACATTTCAGGAATTTTAAAGGAAGTTAACGATTTTTTCAAGGAAAAGCAACAAATTGGGCGTCATTCAGTGTTACTACGAGCTTGGAGAGGCAAATTTGACAAGATGCGGTATTTGATTTATAATTAACCCTATGCCAAAACTTGTCGCTGCGTTCCTGCTATTCATTGTCTATCCACTCTACCTTTTTGCACACCCAGAAGGCGTGGGTGAACATGTCATTGAAGCCCACCGAATTGTAGGCGAACCCCCGCAAATTGACGGGATACTGGACGATGCTGTGTGGGAGCACGCAGAACCGCAAAGCCGTTTTATTCAGCTCGAACCGTCACGCGGGAATCCCGCAACGGACGACACAGAATTTCGCATCGCTTACGATGTGCATAACATTTACATCGCATTCCGATGTTACGATGCAGAACCCGACAAAATTGTCAATCGGATGACGCGACGCGGCGACATTTATGCTTCGGATGTCATCTCTTTCTTCATCGATCCACATCACGACCACCGCACCGGCTATAAATTCGCCACAAATCCGGCGGGTGTCCAGAGTGATAACTACCGGTATGAGGACACCCAACGCGATAGCAACTGGAAAGGCATCTGGTGGGTTGAAAGCAATATTGATGAACTCGGATGGAGTGCCGAGTTTAAAATTCCGTTCGCAAACTTCCGGTTCACCGACTTCTCACATAAATCTGGACCCACACAGATGTGGGGGTTCGATATTGAGCGAGTCAACCGCCGGAAAAGCGAGGTTACGGTATGGAAACAACTCACACAAGCCGGTGTTGTCACGCGAATGTCTGATTTAGGACACATTGTAGGCATTCAGGGCATCGAGACTGGAAAAAATTTTGAAATCTCGCCCTATCTCTTAGGCGGTGGTATGGGTGCCACCGATGCCGATTTCACACGCCAGCTCGGAACAGGTTTGGATGTGCAATACAGCCTCACGAGTGCCCTAAAGGCGAACGTTACAGTCAATCCTGACTTCGCGCAGGTTGAAGCAGACCAATTAGAGATTAATCTGACCCGATTCCCGACACGTTTTCCTGAAAAACGCCCGTTTTTTGTCGAAGGCAACAGTTTCTTTGAAACGCCTTACGACCTGATGTTCAGTCGCCGTATCGGGAGTCGTGGTAATATTCTCTGGGGGGGTAAACTCACAGGAAAAGTCGGGAACTACTCCGTTGGTGTCTTGGGAAACCAAACCGGTGAATTCAGGTTTTCCGATAGCACCCCGTCCGAAAAGGAGGCGGCGTGGTTCTCTGCAATCCGTGTGAAACGCGACATCCTCAAACGTTCAAACATTGGGGTTCTATTCGTGAACAAGGAACAGCCCGGGAGTGAGAGATGGCATCATAGCCGAGTGGGTGGCATTGATATGAACCTCGCTTTGGGCAAAACGTATCACCTCGCGGGACAATATGCCGGGAGTTTCCATCCGGGCGAGGATAGTGATAACTTTGCATGGACGGTTGACTTCGCACAGCGCAACTATCTCTGGAGCAGCGACATTGGGGTTGAACGGGTCGCGCCGAACTTTGAAATTAATCAAACAGGGTTTCTTCGAAAAGAGCGAAATCGTGGTTGGCAACGCGTCTCTATGCGGAATTCCTATTCTCCACACTGGGGAAAGCACCAATTTTTTTCTGGGATAATCGCTCGTCTCTCTCAAAGTCTCTATACACCAGTGTATTTTGCGGAGTGGCGAGAACGGAACCCAGCGTTATCTCTATCGCCTGATTTTGATGAAGATCTGCTCAAATGGAGTGCTGGTGTGGATGTCGGGATGGACTTCAGGGAAAGCCTCTTGGATGACATTAATGCTTACTATTTCCGAAGTCGGGAAGTTGAACTCACGGAGGTTTTTACCGCAAATAGATACGGATTTGAGATGGATACCGACGCCACAAAACCTGTTGCTATCGGCATCGGTGTAGAGTTCGCCGACTATTTTAACTTTAGACGACAACAAGCGGGTAAACAGCGGAGCCTCCTGCTTGAGTCCACTATCCGTCCACGGAGCAATGTGTCCATAGAATTGGACAGCGGCTATGCCCAGAGTTTTGATTTGGAAGGCGCAATTGACGGTAGGTTTTTCGTCAGTTCATTGCGGACGACTTACCTCTTCACGCGAGAATCGTTTCTCCGGATGTTCGCGCAAGCCAATAGGGAACGCCCCGTTTCTATGGAAATTCATCAGACGTATCTGCTAAGCCTTCTCTTTGGGTGGGAATATAGTCCGAAGAGTCACCTTTTCGTTGCATATAACGAAACGTGGGGCGATGCAACTGTTGGAACAGCCACCGCTCGCGAGTTACAACTGGAAAACCGTGTCATTGTCATCAAAGTGACATATCTTTATAATCTGTAGTGAAATGTTGGGGTTCACTGTTATTATTGTAAAGCCTGAAAATATCTGCACACCCCCGGTAGGCGCGGTTTCTAACCGCACCGGTGCGGACTGCCCAATTAATTCTAAACTTTACTATAAAAGTATAGGTATGCTACAATAAAGTCATGAAAGATTTTTTACTGCTATTCTTCAACGTTTTACTAACGGTCATCGGACAGATTTTGTTTAAGCACGGCATGAACACGATCGGTCGTATCAATAGCCTCCGAGACGCTACGGGTAAATTGGTCCAGGCATTCCTGAACCCTTATATCCTCAGTGGCATTGCGATATACGGCTTCACAACGCTCGTCTGGTTGATTATCCTGTCGCGTGTTAAACTGAGCGTTGCGTATCCGATGTTGAGTTCTGGGTATGTGCTGTCAATCCTGTTTTCCTGGATGTTGTTCAAGGAATCTATCCCTAAAATTCGTATCATAGGGGCTCTGATTATCTGTATCGGGGTCTACCTTGTGGCGCAAGGAGAATCTTAATCAATGGTAGACCCAGCAAATACGCGTGTCGCCGCCAGCAATTTTCGGGGCAAGGAAGAGAAACCACCTGCCCGTTCATTTGTTGCGATGCTTCTGTCCGCCATTCTTCCAGGACTCGGTCAACTCTATTTAGGGCAATTTCTAAAAGCGATTGTCCTTTTTGCTATTTTTGCTTCTGCAATCGGTATTTTCTATCTCAATTCACTGCCCGTAACGGGATGGGATGATTTAATGCGGTTCAAACCTGCAACGCAGGAGAACCTCTCAACAGACGGAACTGAAAACTCGGAAGCACAAGAACCGTATTCAATTCACATCTGGACATTCGATGACGGCGAAAAGTTGATGTACCGACCTTCGTGGAAGTTGAAAATCAGTGCGTCTGTCCAAGGAATTTTATGTTGGCTCTACGCAGTCGGCGACGGATGGAGAGGCAGGCGCAGAAACCGAACCGCAAGGTATAATTAAAAAACGTGAAACTCTCAACTTACCTGACTGAACCGCAAGGTATAATTAAAATATGTGGCATCCTTCTCGTTGTCTTACTGGTTGCGTGTCAAGATGATACGGCAGTTCTTAAAAAGAGTGAAGAACTTCTGAACGGTGGGACACCACAAGCAGCAGTGGAACAACTGGAGGCTTTTATCGAAACAGCCCCGGAGGATCCGAAGGCACGGCTGTTACTCGGAAAAGCCTACAATGACTTAGGGCGTTACAACGATGCGGTTGCCGAGCTACAGAAGGCTTCACAACTGTATGCCGCACAACCCGAAGAACGGACCGCGGCACGACTTGAATTGGCACGGACCTATTTAAGATTCGGTGATAGAAGTTCCGCTTTTCGTGTGCTACGACTCGTTCAGCGTAGCACGCTGGATCCTGAGGTCCTGCGCCAAATCATTGAACTCGTGGGAGACACGTATCATACAAAGCGGTTGACCCGTGGCGACTCGGATAACTATTCACCCACCTTCTCACCGGATGGCACACAAATTGCCTTTGCCTCCTTTCGACTCGACAACGGCGAAATCTATTTAATGGACTTAAATGGGCGTATCCAACGGCGTGTAACCTTCACAACAGATTTCAACGATAGCTCACCCGCATTCCTCAAGACCCCAAATTATCTGTTTTATAGTTCCGAACCGAAGTCATCTCGCGAAGTTAAAGTTGTCATCCAAAGCAGCGGCTCCACTCCGATTTACGCCGGGTTCCATGTAACACATATTCATAGCAAAATAACGCGAACCGTTTTACCTGTGAGCTTCGGTGCCCGCGTGCCTCGAACATCTCCCGCTGGCGATCAGGTGGTTTATGAATCCAACGTAGATGGAAACCTGGAATTATATCTCCTTGATTTGGCAGGACTCGATCTCGCACAACTCACACCAGAAGACATTCAGCCGAGACGTATCACCTTTAATGAAACCGATGACGGAAGTCCCGCGTTCTTTCCGGACGGAAAGCGTGTTATATTTGTCTCCTCTCGAAATGAAAAAAATCAACTTTACACCATAGATATTGACGGAAAAAACGAGAAACATTTCAACCCAAATCGTTACGGTTGCTACAATCCCACGGTGTCGCCTGACGGAAAAACGATTGCGTATGTTTCCGCCAGAGCAGGCGACTGGGAGATTTATCTCATTGATGCAGATGGTAAAAATGAACGGCGGATTACCAGCGACATCGGCAGGTCTATTCAACCCGCCTTTTCACCTGATGGACGCTATCTCGCGTATGTCTCCGATAGGAGTGATACGTTCCACATCTATCTGATGGCTCTTGACAAACCCGTCACTCGTCAGGATTTAGCCAAACGTCTTTTTAACTATTAAATCTGGGTATCGTTCCACTTGCAAGATAAGAAAGTTCGCAAGTGTACTAAAGTTTGCAAGTGCCTAAAGTTGGAAGAGCGGTGTGGATATTCTAACACCTCTTCCAACTTCTAAACTTTAGAACACTTTAGAACACTTTACTTTAAGGGAAACTAAAAAAATGATTCGAGTAACGAAGCCAGAAGGTTTCGGCAATATCCAATTGGAAGAGGTGCCGATACCGGAAATCAATGCGCAACAGGTTCGAGTACAAACGGATACGACCTTAATCAGCCGAGGCTCCGAACTGTTTCGACGGTATATCCGAGAAGATGCAGTTTCGCCCGCAATTATGGGTTACTCTCTCACGGGCGTTGTGGATGCAGTTGGTGCAGAGGTAGAAGATTATCAGGTCGGTCAACGCGTCATGGTTGTCGCACCACACGCGGAATATGTCGTCGCTGAACCGAACGCAACGGAGGGGCGCATCGTCCCGCTTCTTGACGACGTGAGTTTTGAGGAGGGGACTTTTCTACCGCTCGCAACCAGTGCTATCGCGTGGTCAGATTCGTCCGGCGTTAAAGCCGAAGATACCATCGTCATTCTCGGACAAGGCTTGGTGGGAAGTCTGATGATGCAGGTGTTACAAGGCTACAATCCTGCGCGAATTATAACCGTGGATGCGTTGCCACTCCGATGTGAATTGTCGGTAAAACTCGGTGCCAATACCGTCATAAACGCTGAGGACGTAGATCCGGTGGAAGCCGTCCTGGGACTCACGGGTGGCAAAGGCGCGGATCTGGTGATCGACTGTGTCGGTGGATACGCTGGGATCAAATCGTTCGAGCAGGCGCAGGATATGACACGTCGGTTCGGCATTATCCAGCTTATCGCGCTCTACCAACAGGCACCCTTACCCTTACACTCCTCAAAGATGATGAGCAAACGTCTCGTTGCAGGTATCTTAACGGACGAACCTCGCTCTCAGATTGCGGCACGCGCCTTGCAAAAGATACAGAACAAGGAAATTCACGCATCTGAGATGATCACCCATCGTTTCCATTATACTGAAGCGAAAGATGCGTTTGACCTTCTCTGGAATACTCCCGGTGATGCACTCGGAGTCCTGATAAAATGGCAGTAGATTCCTTTCCACGAGAAGTCAACTTCCGAGCGGAATTGTGTGGGACACCCCTTACCTTTTCCGCAACGTGGGGGCTTTTCTCACCAAAAGCGATTGATGCAGGCACACACCTATTAATTGAGCATCTGAACGTTCAGGAAGGCGACATCTGTCTCGACCTCGGGTGTGGATACGGTGCCATCGGTATCACGCTCGCAAAATGTGCACAAACGGCAACCGTCTATATGGTGGACAAGGATTTCGTAGCCGTTGACTATGCCCGTAAAAACGCGAAACAGAATCAACTCCAGAATTGTCACGTCCTGCTGAGCAACGGTTTTAGCCATCTCCCCGATATTCAATTTGATCTCATTGCCGCTAATCTACCTGCCAATGTCGGTAAGGAACTCCTACAGATTTTTCTGACCGACGCGAAGCGGCATCTCAAACCGAATGGGCGACTTTATGTTGTTACCATTTCAGGACTTCGAGCATTCATCAAGCGTAACTTTCTGAATATATTTGGGAACTATGAGAAGGTCAAACAACGCCACACCCATACCGTTGCCATGGCAACTCGTGTATGACCGTATTGCTGCCACTGTGGACTTGACATAAGCACATCCATCAGGTATAATTAATATCATCAATAGAGCACGCTACAAAAACTACATGACAGGTGATAGTTGTGTTGTTTGGTATCTTTCGTGAGGAGTCGTCGTTTATTATGATATTAGCAAAGCCTTTGAAGTTTTATCATCTACGCTGCCTGATGTTTGTATGCAAGGCAGCGATACTTCTTAATATTGGCTTGCAAGCAGCGACACCGGCGGACACCGCGGGCGAAAAACAAGACACATTCCAGAACAACCTTTTGGAACCCCAGAGGGGTGACATGTCTATAGAACATTGGTACAGCCTTACGCTGATGAACACCAAAATCGGTTACATGCACACGTCTATTGAAGGAACTGAACATCAAGGAGAACAGGTTGATCGGAACAAAACCGATATAGTTATGAACTTTAAGGCACTCGGGACCGACATAACGGTTGAAATTACTCGCGTTGAATACACGGGTCCTGACTTAATGCCACGTCATTTTCTTTTGACCTCTAATGAATCTGGTTTAAAGCAGATCGAAGGACGGATTGTAGATGGAATCGCCCACATTAAAACAACGCTCAATGGTGAAACCACCGAGTCAGAAATTCCAGTGCCACCGGACACCATTTCTGAGCATACAGGGGTGGCATCACTGTTAACCCAGGAGGGGCTTAAAACAGGCGATAAACGCACCTTTCATGTATTCATTTTCGATCTCCTGAAGCCTGTGAAAACGGAAATCGAGGTTTTACGGGAAGAGACGTTAACCTATCAATCGAGGGAAAAGCAGGTCTACGTTCTGAAGCAGACAATGGACGTAATGAACGGCATTACTGCAAAACTGTGGATTGATCCCGACGGCGTAAACTATCGAACGGAGGTGCCGTTGATGGGCCTTTCCATGGTAACAACGAAAACCGACAAGGAAACTGCCCTGGCGGGTACTGAAGAGGTTGACGTTGTCTTAAAAACGCGTATCCTTCCCGCTGGCAGGCTCCCGATCCCAAAAGCAGAATACCTTGCGGCAGAAGTGAAACTCCCAACAGGGAACATCGCGGAAGTTATTATGTCTACGCCTCGACAGAAACTTGAGGCGGATGATAGTGAAATCGGTGCTACAAACCCCTCCTACAAACTTTCCATTCAGGTCCCATCAATTGTCGCTGAAGAGTGTCCGAATCTCCCTGTTCAGAACGGAGAAGGTGAATTCCTTGCCGCGAGTGCCTATATTCAAGCCGATCACCCCGATATTCGGGCAAAGACTGAAGAGATTTTGGAGAACGAGGTCAATTCATGGCGTGCAGCGGAAAAACTCTGTCGGTGGGTTTATGCCGCTATTAACGACAAAAAGATGAGCGGGGGCTTTGCTTCGTCATTAACAGTGCTGCAATCACTCTCTGGGGATTGCACGGAACATACAGTCTTATTTATCGCGCTGGCGCGTGCCGCTGGCATTCCCGCACGCATCTGCTCCGGTATTGTATTCGCGAAAGATGCCTTCTATTACCATTTCTGGCCCGAAGTCTATGTCGGTAAATGGGTACAAATGGATCCAACATTGGATCAGGTTATCGCTGATGCGAACCACATTCAACTCGGTGGAAGCACCTTGGAGACGGACAATCTTATGGAATACGCAGTAAATGTGCTCCAGACGCTCAACCAACTTGAAATTACGATTTTTTAAATTTACCTTTCAAAAATTGTGTAAATTCCCAGATCCAGTCGCGATTTAATCGGAAACCCGCAAGGACAACGGACGCAGCGGTCCAGGAGGCCATAATTAAAAATTGGCATTTCTTAACCCATTTTTCCTCTTTGGACTCCTTGCCGCTGGTATCCCCTTAGTCATTCACCTCTGGAACCGTCGTCGTGTCGTGACAATCGACTTTAGCAGTCTAATATTCATCACGGCGGCACACCGCGAAAATGCTCGCCGATTCCAGTTCCGTCAGCTTCTCATTTTACTCCTAAGAATAGCAATTATCGCGCTCATTGCACTCGCCTTGGCACGTCCGTTTTTGACACTCGGACTCCCGGTCGCGTCCGTGCGGGCAAAGACAGATGTCGTTATCGTTTTAGATAACTCTTACAGTATGGCGTATCAAGACATCAATGGCGTAAGATTCGACAAAGCGAAAACGCTGGCAACCGACATCATTGATACCTTGCGTCATGGCGATAGAGCCGCCCTCATATTAATGTCAGACATCCCGAAACCTGTTTTTCGGCAACTCACCCCCGACATTGAGAGTGTCACCGAAGCGATTAACGATACAGAAACTTCCTACCGCACCACGCATGTTCAACCCAGCCTGGAACTCGCCCACGAAATCCTTGCTGAATCAGAGCAACTGAACAAAGAAATCTATCTGGTTTCCGACTTCGCTCGAAACGGATGGGAGAACTGGAATAGACTTCCAAATCGCTCAGGCGCACGTATTTCTCTGATTCCGGTGGCAGAGGGTGAAGCACATAACATAAGTATTAAAGAAATTCGTCCGTCCAATCAACTAATAGGCGTAGACTTGCCATTTCACTTGAACGTGACGACTGTGAACCATTCGGTAGCACCTTTGAATGAAAGTATACTCACCCTGTTTATTGGAGGCGAGAAACAAAAAACCATGAGCCTTTCTGCGGCAGCGAACGAATCGCTGAACACCGCGCTCACATACAACTTTTCGACACCCGGCACGCATATCGGTTACCTCACACTAACGGACGATCGCCTTAATATCGACAACCACCGTTATTTCGCTTGGGATGCCCTCGGTGAAGTTCGCGTACTCTGTGTAGGCGAACAAACGGAGTATTTAACATTGGCGTTAAATCCACATACAAATAGCCATCAGCAGTCGGCAGTCGGCAGTCAGCAAGAGACTGGAATGGAAGAAGGGAAGGATGGAAGAAGGGCACCCCCCCAATCTTCCAACCTTGCAACCTTCCAACCAAATGCCAATACATTGTCCCGCAGGTTTCCTATAGAGGCGCGCGCGATTCTACCAACGCAATGCACACCCGGTGAATTTGAAACCTTTCCCTTGGAAGACTATGATGTTATTGTGCTTGCGGACGTGAAGACACTATCGCTTCAAATGCGTGTCCAACTTCAAGAATTCATCCGCCACGGCAAAAGTATCATTGCCTTCGTGAGTGCTCACAGCGACCCCACAAGCTACAATCAATCGCAGAATGCTTGGTTACCTGCCCGACTTGGGAATCCACTGACCTGGGTCCCACCCCAACGCGTGCAGGCATACCGAGAGACACATCCTATTTTCGACATCTTTCCAAGCGAAGGCTTCTCTGTGCAATACGCGCCGCAGTTTTACAACGGCATAGCCCTGCAGCCGTCGTCGGAATCTAACGTTATCGCACGTTTCGGAGATGATACCCCTTTTCTCATTGAACGCAGTCAAGGAGCAAGTGCCGTGCTGCTCTATAACTGCGGTTTACTCGCGCAACAGGCGACCACGTCTATGGAATCGGGGTTAGAGACGCCTCCGATTCCTAACGATCTACTTGTTAATCCGTATTTCCTTCCGATACTTCAGCAAAGCGTCCTTTACGCGGCAATCGCCAGCAATAATATTTTAGCATGGGGCGGGCATGTCGGGGATACGTATACAGCACACTACCCTCGGGACGCAGGGGGGAAGGCGGCTATTCGTTTAATAGCGGTCAGCAGTCAGGAAGATAATGGAATGGAAGGCGGGAAGAATGGACACCCAACCTTCCAACCTTCCAACCAAGATTCTTCCGATTGCCGAAGATGGCACACTGCGCTTTCAAGGCACGGAGCGTCCGGGTATCTATCAGGTCGAGGTGCGAACACAGGACAGAATCCGACGCGACTTTTTTGCTGTCAATGTGGATACGACTGAAGCTGACTTAACGGAGATTCCACTATCACGGGTGGCGGCGCGGATCGGTGCGCAAACAACAGCAGATCCGGAAGTCGGGGAAACGCCAGGGACGGCTGATGCCTACAACGTTAAACGACACGGTAGAGAGATTTGGGGGGAATTGCTTATTTTCGTCATCTGTCTTATGTTGCTTGAAAGTTTTCTCTCGAACCGTGAAAGGGCACTGACCGTAGGTGAATCATAATGGCAGGTTTTTTGTATGTCGCGCGCCCGTTGGGGACTTTGTGCTTAATCGTTTTGCTGGGTATCAGCGAGATGGTTTCCGTCGGCGGTCAGGCTATTGGTCATCCAACCCCTATGGATGAAACTAATATTGTCCGTAGCCTCGTAATTGATGGAAACGAATCGTTCTCTGAACAACAAATTCGTGCGCGAATGCAGACGGATGTGTGGAGTACTTATGATGAATCCGTTCTGAAATCCGACCTTGCAGCGATTACGCGCTTTTATCGGGAAAACGGGTACCGTTTCGCACGTGTGGATGAAGAGCAACTCTCTGTGAAGAAATTCGCAGACGGGGTTTATCTCGGCATTGAGATTGATGAAGGGCGTGTCGGCAACATCATCGTAACTGGCAATATACAGACGAAGGAGGACGTTGTCCGCCGAGAACTCCTGTTTATGCCAGGAGATATCTACACAGAAGCGGATAGAGAGGAAAGCGAACAGATCCTCCGCCGCAAGACTTATATTGGTGCTGCTAAAGTTGACGCGCAGTGGGATGAGCTGTCCAAATCCGTTACGATTCACACCACTATTCGGGAACTCTTGTCCTTTCCATTGGGAGGGGATCTGAACCTAAACAACCAAAAGCGGTATTGGCTGCTACAGTTTCGAGATCCGAACATGTTTGGATCGGGTCAAGGCACGCTGTGGCGTTACGAAAGGATTAGCGAAGTCGGTGAGAAGACGCGGAGCCTCGTGAGAGGACGGTATAATAACCCGCGCCTCTTCAATTCGCATTGGAACTTTGATGGTGAATATATCCAGAAACGCGAAGGCGATTCTTTGGTGGTGCTGTTAGAACGCCCCCAATATACGCTGAAAAGTCGATGGAGTGCGAGTGTGCGTTTTTCTGAATCGGTGAATCCGATATATTGGTATGAAAACGCGAACAAAACCGATACGTTTGAACAAAATCTACAGGGAACCTTTGCAAACGTCCGACGATATTTCGGAGACAGACAGCAACAGAATTATATAGGGTTATGGACAGCTTCACGACGTTCAAAATACGTGCTACTTGAAAAATCAAGCGGATCCAGCGCAATGTTAGAGAACCGAGACATAAAACGGATCGGATTCACCTTGGGGAGACAACGTATTGCGTATCACAAAACCCGATTCCTCCGACGGATGGGGCAAGAGGAAAATTTTCTTATCGGCTCTCAATACGCACTTTCGCTGGGATACGCTTCACCTTTATACGCCGCTGACCGTGCAGAATCTTACGCCGAACTGGCTTTGGCTTCCGGATGGATGAACGGAGGTAAGTTCTTTAACTTGACAACATTGGCATTTAGCACGAACTTTACGAGTCGGCTTGAACGTTCCTTGCTCCAAACACAAACGGCTTGGTTTTACACAGATGTATTCGACACAGGTGATATCTATACGCTTGAAACCGGTTTTAGAGAGAACGCCCTCTTCGATTTTCATCAGACGTTTGTCATGCAGTTTAAAACGGAAATGCAGTTTGGATGGAGTGGACGCAGTCAGGTGCTCTTAGGGGCGTTCGATGGATTACGCGGCTACGCCTATCGGCAGTTTAGTGGCGAAAAGATGATGCTGCTGAGTCTTGAAAGCCGAACGATATTCGGTGGAACAGTTTTCCGAAAAATAGACGAAGGACTGGCAGCGGTTGCAACATCTGTGGCGCGTCCGTTTAGCGACAGACGCGTTCATCTCGGCGTTATATTGAGTGGTGTCGTCTTTGCAGATGTTGGATACATTTGGAATGGCACCCGCACCTTCAATTTACTAAGACCGAAACGAAGCGTTGGGTTTGGACTGCGTGGAAGCCTTTCTCAGTTTAGTGGGACAGGTATCCTTCGGGTAGAGTTTGCCTTCCCGCTTGATCCACCCTTTTCTCTGTCGTTGAAACCTCGAATTTTCTATGGTCAAGAGCGAACCTTTTAATTTATGTACCTCTTCCCAACGCCATCAAAAGCGCAGCCTGCAACACCGGCGCAGGGTTTTTGCTTGGGTGTTTCTTCTAGGTCTACGGAAAAGCATGTGAAGTTATCAACCCATCTTACCGAACCGCAAGGGATAATTAAAGAATCTGATTCCCGACTTTACCAAAAACGCAGCCTGCAACACCGGCGCAGGGTTTTTGCTTGGGTGTTTCTTCTAGGTCTACGGAAAAGCACGTGAAACTACCAACCCATCTTACCGAACCGCAAGGTAAAATTAAAAACGGAAAAGCACGTGAAACAATCAACTCACCTAACCGAACCGCAAGGTATAATTAAAAAATCTGAAAATATCACATGGCGTGCCATTCTGTTAGGGGTGTTATCGCTTCCACTCAATATCTACCTCGTCGTTCAAACGGAAACGGTATGGACAACACAATATCCCACCACGATGGCGATTTTCTTCAACGCCGTCTTTACCCTATTCCTCCTCGCAATATTTAACCTATTCTTAACACGCCATCTCCCGAAATGGCAGCTCACACAAGCAGAAATGCTGACGGTGTATCTCATGGTAACCCTCGCATGCGTCGTCTGTGGGCACGACCTTTTGCAAGCGACAATGTGTGTTTTGGGGCACGCCGCGTGGTTCGCTACACCGGAGAATGAATGGCAAACCCTCTTTTTCCGCTACATCCCGGATTGGATTGCCGTAATGAATCGGCGTGCCTTAACAGGCTACTATGAAGGCACGTCAAATCTATTCGAGGTAGAACATATTCAGGCATGGCTCACACCAGTATTGGCGTGGCTTGTGTTCTTCTCTGCACTGGCGTTCTCTATGATGATGCTCAGTGTCATCCTCCGTAAACAGTGGATCGAACACGAAAAGCTGAGTTACCCGATCATCCTACTCCCGTATGAAATGACGAAAGATGCCGGTTTCTACCGAAACCGACTCCTCTGGGTAGGGTTCGCCATCGGATGCGGGATCGATTTGCTCAATGGAATTAGTTTTCTCTATCCCTATGTCCCGAGCATCCCCATCCGTCACGATATTGGGCTCTTGTTCACAGAAAAACCGCTGAGTGCTATGGGTTCAACCCCTATTCATCTAAACCCTTATGCGATCGGCATCGGTTTCTTAATGCCCCTGGATTTGTCGCTCTCTTGCTGGCTGTTCTACCTCTTTTGGAAGGCACAACTTGTCTTTGGGGCAATGACAGGAATGAATCAGACACCGGGTTATCCGCACATTGATATGCAGTCGACGGGTGCGTATTTTGGGCTCTGTTTCTTTGCACTTTGGATAACACACAAGCACCTCTGGCAGGTTGTCCGCAGTATCTTAGGTTTGAAAACGAATCTGGATACAACAAATGAACCGATGGGATACCGGAGCGCGTTTGTTGGATTCCTGCTTGGTATCGCAGTTGTATTTGGATTTTGCCTGAAGGCGGGGATGTCATGGTGGGGGGTACTTGGCTTCTTCAGCATACAATTTATACTTGTTTTAGCGTTCACCCGGATGCGTGCCGAACTTGGAACACCAACGATGGATTTCTATCGTGCCGGTCCTGGACTCTTCCTGACGTCGCTTGTGGGTTCGAGAAGAATTGGTGCCCCAACGCTAACGGGGTTCGCTTTCCTCTACGGATTTACCCGAAACTACCGCTCACAACCGATGCCGAACCAATTGGAAGGCTTTAAACTCGCTGACAGGGGTGGGATCAACGTGCGTCAGATTCTGTGGGTGATGTGGGGTGCCACGGTTATTGGACTGGTGATTGGGTTCGTTGCGTTCCTTCATGCGGGTTACTTACATGGTAATCTCGGAACCTGGCGTGGACAGGAGGCTTTCAGTGATCTACAACGCTGGCTAACGCTCCCGAACGACACGGACTGGGGACGCATGGGATTTTTTGGCTTCGGTATCACTTTGACGCTCACGACGCTCTTTATGCGCCTACGATTTATTTGGTGGCAGCTCCATCCGCTCGCCTATCCGCTTGCGGGCAATTGGAATTTCGGTAGGCTGTGGTTTCCCGTATTCGTGGCGTGGGTGCTAAAATCTATACTGATTCGCCACGGTGGGATCGGAGCGTATCGCCGAACACTTCCCCTGTTTTTAGGGACAATGCTCGGCGAATTCGTGATGGGGAGTCTATGGGCAATTTTAGGACTGTTTCTCGGACAACGGATGTACTCGTTCAAACACTGGTAACCTCTAAAGTTCTTTGTTCTGGTCAAGCTGTTGTGTCCGGATCTCTTGGAGGATCTCCACAACAGTCTCCATTTGCCCTTCAAGTTTGGCAATACGCTGTTCGACAGCTGGCGCATCCTCATCATCGTCTGAGACGATCTCAACGGTTTCAGGGGCATCAGCATCATTTTCTTGTGTTTGTCCGCTCCAAACATCTTTGAGGAAAGAAGGCATTGATTGCCGCACAACTTCCTTGACATCTTTCAACTCATCACCAATCGTTTTCTTGATTTGTGTGAAGTCAACAAAGTCATCAGCGCAGCTTTCTTTAACGTAGGCAGCGACTTGGTGACAAGCGAAGCAAATATCGCCAAAAGATGCATCATGGTCTTCCAAAGGTTCAAACAGATCCTCAGGCACTGCATCGAGATCGGTCAGGAGCTCAAGTGCATTGTTAAATTGCCGGGCGCACCGCTCCTCACTTCCTGAAAATTGGTCTGTAATCGCCGAGGTTTCTATGATGCGTGCGGTCATTTCCAATAGCCTCAGAATCTGGCGAATCTCCTTCTGCCGCCGGATTTCCTTCTGGGCTTCACGTTCGTTAGACATGATTTTCTCCTCTTTCTGTGGATTTACCTATATAGAGTCCCTTAAGATTGAAAAGGATAGTAAAAAAAATCAAAATACTTTTCAGCAGTCAGTCGGATTTTTTGTATGAGGTTAAAAAAAATAAATCGGTAATAGACGGGAAACCCTAAAGGGTCTCCCTACTACAAACGGGTTGGTTCGTAGTCGTGCGATTTATCGCACGTTCAGACATTACCGAATTAATAAATTAATCTTCATTAAAAAAATCTGTTCAGTTTTCAGTTAAGAGGTTTTCGTTTAAAAGAAGCCTCTTTTAACTGACAACTGTTCACTACACTGTTTCCGACTTTAACGCAGCGACGTTCCGGCGGATTTTAATCGCCGCCTTAACAATATCCTCCATGTCCTCTTCACTCGCCATTAACACGTTTTGACTGAGGGAGAGACCTGTTTGACATATCTTTTCAGTTTCAGGACAATGCGTATCGTCATAATTGAGGTTTTGACCGAAAAGATTAGAGGCGAGAAATGCTTCGCGATACATGGGGGTAGTATACCAATGTCCCATCGGTATCCCTTCCGCCCGCATGGCACGGAGAAACGTCTCACGCGAGATGCCTTCAAACTCTTCAGAATCAAAGATCGCCTTATAGCCGTGACATCCGCCACGTGTGGCACGCGGGTCGAGTGGTGTAATTTTAATGCCCGGAATCTCGCCAAGCCATCCATCTAACCACCGCATGTTTTGATGCCGATGGTTGGTTTCCGCTTCAAGCCGAGTCAAGCGGGACAGGAGTAATCCAGCCTGCCACTCCGTCATTCGGAAGTTGCCACCAAAGGGTTCCGCCTCTCCGAACTTAGCATCGGGTAGCGTGCGTCCACAATTATGCAATGCCCACGCACGTTCGTAGAGTTCCCGATCATTTACAAGGACGATGCCGCCCTCGCCCGCACACAGGTTCTTGGATGATTGGAAACTGAAGCATCCGAAATGTCCCCAACTGCCGACCCCGCGTCCGCGCCATTCCGCACCGTGTGCCTGCGCGCAATCCTCGACAATCCCCAGGTTATGCTGATTCGCGATGTGGATAAGGGCATCCATATCTGCGGGATAGCCGGCGATATGAACCGGCAAAATTACTTTCGTTTTCTCGGTTATGGCGTCTTCAACCTTTAAAGGATCCAACAGGAAACTGTCCGGGGCAGTATCTACAAAGACCGGCACGGCATGTGTCATCAGAATCGCGACAACTGTGGCTTGGAAAGTGTAGGGTGTGGTGATAACTTCATCGCCCGGACAAACACCAGCGGCTTTTAGGGCGATATAGAGTGCCGAGGTGCCGCTATTGACGCAAACGCCATAGTTCGCGCCTTGAAATTCTGCGAACTGTTGTGCGAATTCGGGAACCTTCGGTCCCCCAACCCCCCATTGCCCACTCTTGTAGATGGTTTCAAACGCTTCAAGGTCGGCTGGATCAAACGTGGGCCACGCAGGGAATCCAGCGGTTCGGACAGGTTCGCCTCCGTTTATTGCTAATGTTGCCATTTTTTAATTTTTCCTTGCGGTTAAAAGTCGTAAATCTGGGAGTCCTGCTCTACGAATTACCTCTTGCAAGCGACGTTCCACGTGTCCAGATTCAACTTCAGCGATTAATGCCTTTAGGACCTCCAGTGCTTTTTTTTCCAGTGCAGCATCAATCGCACCCTGCTGCACTGCCTCTTCAAACTCGTCTTCGTCCTGAATTTCGTAGGTGCCATCTGGGTTTATCCAAAGGTCTAAGAATAGATCCGTTATTTCAAAACGATTCAGTTTCCCGTTTGCATCCATGCTCCGCTTAACCGGTTTCATAATGTCACAGTAATAGCCGGTCCATTCGTTCTCCAGGTTATAGACCTTGCCGACATCATACCACGACCCTGTAAACACAAACCAGACTGCGGCGAAGTTATCCGCCAAAACCGTCTGACCCTTCTGAACTATCGGTGAGGAGGGCTTAACCCGTTGAGAGGTAACAATAACCGCATCGTCGAGGTAAAGTAATTCCTGTTGAAAGTGATTGACTCGGTTGGGGGGTCTTTTATAGGTAAGTGTTACAGTTTCCATTTTTTAATTTTTCCTTGCGGGAGAACAACGTGCGTTTCAACGTTGACGGGCGTTCCTCAAACCCGCCCTCCACTACGTTACGGGCTACGGGTTTGGGGCTAACCGAACCCTGTTACTAACTGCTAAACGACGAAATTGCTTCACGGAAGGCTTTAATATGTGCCGGGGTTGTTCCACAACAGCCTCCTATTAAGTACGCCCCTGCTTCAATAAGAGTGGGAACATAGCTTGCCATCTCCGTTGGGGTCTGCGTATAGACGGTTTGGAGGTTCTCATCGAGTTTCGGCATGCCAGCATTGGGATACGCCATCATCCGTTTACCCGCAATTCCTGTTTCAGTCAGTACCGTGTGTAACTGCTGCGTTCCAGTAATCGCATAAGGCATCCCCGTATGTTCCTCGCGTCTGGATTCAGCACCGCAGTTCACGCCGAGGATACTCACGGATTCTAAGAGTGAATCGCCTCCCGATAAATCGTTGTTCATGAGAGTATCGATCAGGTCTGCTGGAGAATTCCCCCAATCGGTTCGGTAGATAATTTTGCCCGTTCGCCGCTCCTTTGTCCATTTGTAAGTCATGTTCACCGCGATGGGGATACCTGTCTCACGCGCAACCTCTACAGCGATCGCGGCTTCTTTCGCAGAAAACATCGTTTCAAGGCAGAGAAAATCCACGCCTTCTTCTGCGAGGGTATGGATAACCAATTTATGCGCTTCTCGCGCATCAGCGTTTGGAATGCCAAAAGTGGTATCTCCGCTGTCGGCTTCAATGGCACCAGGCGAGGGACCCACAGAGCCTGCAATGTAGACATCTCTGTCGCTCTGTGCGACCGCTGCTTTGGCGTGTTGAACGGCGAGGCGTGTGAGCCGTTTTGCATCGGATAGGTCTTGTCCAGCCATCTCTAAGTGGAGTGGGGATGCCACGAATGTGTTTGTCCCAATCGCTTCAGCACCTGCCTTGATATACTCCGAGTGAATGTCAATAACAGCAGTCGGGTGTAGGTCGTTGGCGAGTGCACTGTTGGCGAGTTCTATATCCCGTGCGAATAGCTGCGAACCGAATCCACCGTCATATAAAATCGGTTCATCAGACTTCAAGCGTTCTTGAAAGTTTTTAATTTTACCTTTTTTTAATTTTACCTTGCGGTTCGGTTCGGTAGGTTTCAAGTTTGAAGTGCCTTTCCGTATATCCGCCTGCGTGTTTTTGCTTGGGCATTTCTGCGTATTGTTGCAGGCTCACGGTTGTGTCCTATGCCAGCCCCTGCGCGTGAGCGGAGCAGAGCGCATTGTCCTGCAAGCCGCTATAGGCTTGCCCCTAAAAACCATAAATCAAAAACCATTACATTACAATGTTAGAGGCATCGGTTTGAATTGGCAGCCTTCCACGAATACATCAAAGAAATCGGGGGTTGTCTCTAATTCAATATGTTCAATATTGTCGACAAACGCTTCAATATGAGCGCGCTTTTGATCAGAGAGGAGGACAGCCGTCGCGCCTGCCACCGCTGCGTTACCGATCTTAACGACATTCGTTTCTGGGACAGGGGCGAGAAATCCGATTTCAATAGCATCTTGTAGGTTAACGTAATTGGCGAAACCCCCCGCTAAAAAAAGCGTCTTAATGTCTTCAGGAACACAGCCGAAGTGCCGCAGAACGATATATTGTCCACAATAATTTGCCGCCTTTGCTTGCGCCAAATTGCTGGCATCCTCGCGTGAGAAGGTGATACCGTGTTCCGGCAAAAGGGACATGATGCGTTGTTTTCTATCTGCAAATACGCCTTTCGGACTCATCTGGTCGTTCCGACGCAGCTCAGCGAGGAGTGAAATCAACCCAGAACCGCATAACCCTTGGGGTGTCTCATTATCAATTGTCTCACAATTGAAATGACCTTCGTTCCATTTCACAGACTCAATCGCACCCGGGTAAGCGGGCATTCCGTATTCAATGCCGCCGCCTTCAAATGCAGGACCCGCAGGACATGACGCAGCGACCATCCGTTCCGCATTTCCGACAACGACCTCTGTATTCGTCCCGACATCCACCAACATAATCACCTCATCCTGCGCAGGGATATCGATCGAGACTAAATCCGCCGCAACATCTGCCCCGACATGGCTCGCAATCAGCGGTAAACTGTAGACCATCGCTTTCGGATTCGCACGAATACCCAAGCGACGCACTTTTTCAGTAAGAGAAGTAGTTGCGCGGGTCCCGTCCCGATACGCATGCTCAATCAGAGATTTATACGGCTTTTGACCAATGCTCTGAACATCCTGTTTAAAGAAGATATCGCGCATCGTTGTGTTGCCAGCAACCACGATTTCATAAATCTCCTGACGGACGAAATTGTGGCGTTCGCACATCTCCATGATTTCGCTGTTGAGTGCCGCAATCAACGAGCGTCGGAGTTCTCCCTGAAATTCACCGTCGTAGGAGATGCGGTTCATGATGTCGCTACCCCCGAAACGCTGTGGGTTTTCAAAGGAACTCACAGAAACCGTTTTCCCATTCTCTAAATCAACCAGATTCGCTACCACTGTCGTGGTGCCGATGTCCAAGGCGAGTCCGTAGAGATGTCCGCGGTAACGGTCGATAGGCTCGTCATTGTAATAGACGACCCCCTCGCGGTGGGTAACCCGTGGATCTAATTTGAACTCACTCCCCTCCGTCGTAACGGTATGCGTCAAGATTCTTGGGGTGCGTCGAAGGGGTGTGAACTCAATCTCTTTGTCAATGTCAAGAACAACTGCTTGGCAGGCGAGACGGTAGTTATCTCTGAGGAAGGCTTCTGCTTCATTTGGCGGTTGAAGGCTGTCCATACCCCGCTTAATCTCAACAATACACTCGTGGCACTGTCCGGTTCGGAAGCAAGAGGTGGGGACTTGGACGGTTAAATCGTCTGCGTAATCAAAAACGGTTTTCCCAGGCGTGAGTTGATATGACTGTCCGTCGCACGTAATTGTGCCGGTGCTGTGTGTGTCTGTGGGTTGCCCTGAAGCGTCAGTCTCCCACGCGCTGCGGTAATCTAACTTATCGTCTCCGACGCACAAAAGCCCGGTGCCTTCATCAATCTTTCGCTGATTTCTGCAGCCGAACTTCGCGGTGCACTGGTCAAAGCGATTTTTATAGGGACACCGATACGTCGATTGTTCATCTGCATGGACAACCAGCTCTTCAAAAATCTGTGTGATTTTATTGAGGCGTTTCTCGTATTCAACTTTATCTATTTTTTTCATCTTTTTAATTTACCTTGCGGTTAACTGACGGGGGTTTGGGTTTTGGCGTACTATTCTCATGAGTCGCCCTCCATTTCATTCCATAAACACCCAAGCAAAAACACTTGTTTTTTTAAACTTTCATTGGCGATGAGCCTCTCTCACAATGTATTACCATTCTTCGTTGGGTTCCTCAAGGAATTGTTTGGCAAGGGCGACACATGCCAGTGCGTCTTTGCCATACCCATCAGCACCCATGTCATCGGCAAAGGTCTGTGTAACTGGGGCACCCCCTACCATAATTCTCACTTCTTCCCGCAAGTCTTCATCAATAAAAGCGTCAATCGTCTTTCCCATATTCGGCATTGTCGTCGTGAGGAGTGCCGACATCCCGAGGATCGGTGCTTCATGTTCCTCAACGGCATCAATGAACTCGTCCTCAGAGGTATCAACCCCTAAATCGTGGACCACGAAACCTGCACCCCGCAACATCATGATGCACAAATTCTTGCCAATGTCGTGTAGGTCACCCTTGACGGTTCCCATAATCACCGTCCCGATCGGTTCAATACCGGAATCCGAGAGAATCGGTTCGATATGCGTCATACCTGCCTTCATTGCCCGAGCGCACGCCAAAACTTCCGGCACAAAAATGAAGTTTTCACGGAACTTGATGCCAACGATCCCCATCCCAGCGATGAGACCGTCATCCATAATTTCTAACGCTTCTGTGCCTTCTTCCAGTGCCGCTTCCGTCAATTCATCGACGGTGTGATGATCACCATCAATCAGCGCAGCCGCGATAGTTTGCATAGCAGGGGTCGCTTGTGCGAACATCTCAATAGTGCGTGCTATCTCATCGGGTTCTTCCAGGAACTCTTCGATCTCTTCCCGGATAAATTCGTTTGCGATGTCATTAATTGATGCCACGATTTTTGAATCCTCCTCAAGAATTCAATGATACCATACTCCCGAAAAAATAACAAATGAATTTTACTCCCAGGGTGTGTAAAGATTTTGCTGATGGTCTGAATCGCTGATGACACGAATTTCGCGGATTTTTTGGGAGGCTGTGAGTGTTTGTCGCCTGAATCAGGGTTTTCAGGATTTTAGGATTTGCAGGAAAATCGAAAGCGCGTTTCTCTAATCAATTGCCTCGGCCTCGTCTGGTGACAGATTCTGACCTGATTTGAGATTGACCTGAAATTCCACCTCGTGGGTGTTGTCCCAATAGTCAGCGAGACTATGCGTATCCCAAAATTCGCCTATCTCCTCTGGGATAGCATCGGGAGGGGGTATTGGATCTCGTTTTTTATTTTTGTCTTCCATAATTCCTTGGCTCCGTTCTGGTCATATATTTTTCCCGGTTCTTTTTCCTTGCAGCAATATACCACATCGTCTGGCATCTTTGCAACATTTTGGCTGCTATACATTTAGTATCGCCCTATGTTCTTTAGAAATTTTGCCGCATCGGGATAGCTATTGCCAATTCGTTTCGTAAAGCTTCGATCTCTTCGGATAGGAAAGAGAGCAAGCGTTGCATTATCGGAGTGGCATCGTCTACTGGGCGCGCCTCAACTGCACGCTCGAGTTCCTCTCGCAATTGATAGGCTTCATTGAATCGTGCCCACTTTTGGGTCCGATCACGACGGTGTTGCCGCAGCCATGCACGGTTCAGACGCAGTGTGGAAACATGGTATTCACCACAAGTTGTAAGTGGCTGAAGTAAACCATCGTCAGATTCAACGAAATGAACTCCAACGTCTTGTTCGCGACACGGATCTGCAAAGCGATATCCCTGACGAAGTTGTTCGCTTGTCGGCCATCTGTCATGTTTTATCATATTGCACGGAATGCAAACCCAATAAAGATTGGTGTAGTCATTGATAGGTCCGCCTCTGCTTCTTGGTTTGAAGTGGTCAATGCAAAAGGCCTGGGGGCCGCCTTTCATTTGTTCGTGAATACCGCAATAAGCACAACGAAAATCAAAGTCTCTGCGTAGATAAGGCACAGCGTTTCGATATCCAGTCCTGCCTTGCATCACAGGTGGGAATTCTCGTCGGCGGATACGAGGTGATGTTTTTTGATTCACATCAATTCCTTCAATTCGCGCAGTTTGGTAACAACCTCTTCAAATCTCTGCTTCCAATTTTCATCTTGCAAGGCGGCATGCTTCTGCATTGACTGTATGAGCGGTTGTGCTGCTTCAACGTCGTTAAGCTGCTGGTCTACCTCTGCCAACTTCACCTCTTCCTCGGGCGTTAGACCTGTAGAGAATTTCTTATCAAGCAACTTATGATAAGCCTCAAGCAGGTCCGCGGGGAGCTCGTAATCAAAGGCGTTTTCATCCTGATTAGGATGCCATTTGCGATACTCATCCATCGGGACAATCGCTGCCACAGGCTTCCCATTGTGTTCAAGGACAAGGCTTTCATGACCTTCCCAATTTGCCCGAAGCAAGTTCTCAATTTGAGGTGGAAGTTGTTCCAATGAAATTGTTTTGTTCATGCGGGTATCTCCTTTTGAAATAGCATCTTTAGTTTTTATTATACCATGTTTGTTCGAGGGCTTACCATGTCTTCTACGATGGTATCAGAAAATCGAGATTCGGGGAGCGCGCTAACAATAGCCATCGTTTCTAAACTGACTGTGATTACCTGTCCAATCAAACGGAGGATATACTCTGGATCTTCCTTACGATTCGGATCGTTGACGATATCGCTTCGTTTGTCTACCTTGACGCGATACTGATCCACGACCCACTCCAGTGCAGATCGGTTGCCTAACCGATAATCAAACACCTCCAGAGGGATGCCCTCTAATGTGAGAAAATCATTATATTTCAGACACGTCTTGTCTTTGGAGAATTTCATCCGTTCTACAGACAAATCTACTTGCGTCCCGGGGGTTTCGATCGGATTGAGTTTATCGTATTCGGGCTGTGATTCGTAGTTGATGTGGATATCTGCTAACCGCGCACCTGCCTTCGCAAATCCCCAGAAGTCTTCGGCAAAAGGGATATGCGGTAAATCGCGCTTGAGGTTTTCCTTATATCGTTCGCGATACTCAGGATGATGGAGGAGTCCGTATGTATAGTGGAAGATGTCCGACTTGGTGATAGGGTCATCTCGGTAACGCGTGCGGAATTGTGACAGTGCCCAATCGGTAATATTTTCTCGACGATTTCCGCCATTTTCGTCGTAGGTGTAAAATGGAAAGCATTGTGTTGGGGATCCAAAACCACCTGCCATAACATTCACAGGAATGCAATCACTCATTAAACAGGCAAATGGTCTTTCTGGAGTCATATTAACACAAATAATCCGGTTTTCCTTTTCAGTATGCTGTATTGGAAGGATGTAAGGGAACATATAAACACGCTCATTCAGCACTCTGTCAAAAAACAGATTTGTTTTTGTAAACGGGCGGTAGAGGGAGTGGCGCAATTTTGATTCAGCAAACTCTGTGAGTTGTCCGCTTCTCAGTTTGCGTTTTAAGCCTTCACTCCAACTGATTTTCTGAGGATCCGAATCTACGAAATCATTAAGATTCACTCCCGATTTGTTTTTTGTTCCCACCCACTCAAGCGTCTGAGCATTGTAAGACTTTATCATCCGTTGAACGTTTTCAGTAAGAGAAATTGGGTTGAAGTTGTAGACCCAGGCATCCCGATTTGTTGATACACCGAGGCTGTAGATCTTGAAAAGCGTTCCCTCTACATCACCCTCACTCGCTTTTGCAATCTTATTTCCCATCGGAATGAAGGTGTCAAAGTCAACGTGAAGTCCATCCGTGAGCCATGTATGCCGTTTATCAGGTGTTAATTCTCTCCATTCCAAATTGCCGGCGTGCTGCTTTTCCTCCAAAAACGCAAACGTTCGTTCTTTACGTAGATCTGCCGTTTCGTCGTTATAGAAGATACGCGCTGGCAACCCTTGATTTTGTTTTGATTTTATGAGGATATTAATACTCACCCCAACCTGAATGCCGAATACATTGGAATCTCCCGACTGTCCCTTACGGATATTTCCACCTAAATCTAAAATATAGAGCGTGTCAAACTCTTCGGAGAGGTGTTTCCGCATCCCATCAAACATCTGTGCGTCGATAAAACTGTTGTTCGTTATGAATGTGACAATACCCTCGTCGCCAATTTTATCCATTGCCCATCGGAATGCCTTAACGTACGGGTCATAGAGTTTGTTTTTCGATTGGGCATTAGAGTCCGCAGCAAAGGTGTCCCGGATGCGACCATCAACACCCGCATGAGGCTTATTTTTGTTGTTATCGTTCTCGTTAGTCTGTCTGGCATTATAGGGTGGATTCCCGATAACAACGAACATTGGGACCTCTTTCTGCTCCTCAACCCGCAGCGTATTCTCCGGCGTAAAATAGGTGAACTCCCCTGTTTGGTGGGGTGCGTCCATCAGACCGAACGTATCAAACGTATCCACAAAACAGATATGTGGAAAGGGTTCATAATTGCCGGTCCTCTCAAAATAGGCGTGTTCAATGTTGAGGCTGGCGATGTAATAGGGCAGCAGCATCACTTCGTTGCAGTGGAGCTCCTCACGGTATTTCTGCGGCAATCGCCGTCCCTGAATTTCTTGCATCAGGCGGACGATGAAGTTGCCGGTGCCAACAAACGGATCGATAATGTGAACTCCCATATCCGAAAGCGAGCGTCCGAATTCGGTTGTGAGAACGTGCTCAACGCTTTTCACCATGAAATCGACGATCGGTTGTGGCGTGTAGACGATACCGTGTGTATCGGCAATATCGACAGAGAAGCCTTGAAAAAACTGCTCGTAGACGGTATTGAGGAATGCCTGTTTCTGTGAGAAATCGGTGATAGTGGCGGCGGTTTTCTCAATCGCAACATAGAACGGATCCAGAGGACGGAGGAACTCGGAACGGCTCGGAGAACGATGGGTAAGGATCTGGATAACTTTCTCAATTTCTTGGGCGATGATGTTCCTGTTCGTAAAATCGGGATTGTCAAAGACGGTGCGGAAAATTCGCTCGGTGAGGAGATGTTGAATGAGCATTTCTTTGACCTGTGCCTCGGTAAGGTTTGGGTCAATAGAAGCTCGGCACTGTTGATGGAAACTCTGAAAGGCGTGTCGGAATTCGGGATTGTCCTGCATTTCGGTCTCAATGCGCTTTGCGACACCACGCCCTAACACTGGGACCTTTTCTTTGAATTCTTCAACAGCGGCATACCAATCGACGATATTTTCTTCCCGATACGCGAAGAAGGTGTTTAGCAGATTGATGAGGTTGCTCGGATCCGTGAGGTTTACATCGAGTCGGAGATGTCCGTTTTGGTAGAGGAGTGCTTGGGTCGGCGATTGAATGATGATATTTTTAAATGGATACCCCGCTTCCGACTTCTTCCGTGCTTCTGTCGGAAGATCGTCGTGTGTATCTTTTGCTTCCCAGTGTCCGTGTGGCAAGTCAAACGCATCAACGACTTCGCCATCTATCTGGATTCGCCTTTTCTGTGGGGTGTAGCGTGTCTTTTCACAAACAAGGATGAGATCCGCTTGTCTGCAGTAGTGTTGGAGTAGGTTTTGGAATGCGGTTCGGACTGCGCCTTCGTGTTCCGCACCGACTTTCGCATATTCCACAAGTTCAGTGTAGTAGTTTTTGATGGGTTTGTGGGTGGGTTTGATGTTGAGTGTCGGCACGATACTTTCTCCGTGTGTTTTTAGCGGTTGAACTTCGGATAAGTCGAATTATACACGGATGTGAAGGACAATTACAAGGGGAATTGCCAGAGTTTAGCAAAATGGAACTGACATAAAATGGATAGGCGCGCTTTGGAAACGCGCCTATTAACAAAAGTTTACTGAAGGGTTACGTCAGTGCCCCTTATTTTTTCTCTCGATACGCTTGCAAGAGGGCGTTAATCTTATCAAGAAATTCTTGCGAGTAGATCTCACCGACCAGGGCTTTATGGGTTTCCGCTGCAAGCGCATCCCACGCTTCTCGGGAATCGTCCTCGAATTCAACCACTTGAATGCCTGCCTTCTTTTGCAATGCCTCCAGTGCCCTTTTATTGTCCTTGCGAATATCCTGAATTAACTGTCCCTGATGCGCGTCTGCGACTTCGCGCAAAACCTGCTGCTGCTCCGAGGAAAGCGCGTCAAACTTTTCCTGTGTCATGACTGTTGCACCCACGCCAACACTCACAGGAAGGTCCGTCATATATTTGAATTTATCGTGCCATTGCAGTGCGACAGTGACATAAGGGGACGCAGCGAGGGTGTTAATATGTCCTGAGTAGAGCGAACTGAGAACTTGTGTGACCTCTCTCGGCACAGTTGCGATCTCAGCGTTTTCGTAAAACGTAAGTCCAATTTTGTCACTCGTCCGAGCCCACATTTTGACGTTTGGGGATTGAAGATCGGCAATAGTGCGGATGGGTTGATTACTGAATATATAATAAAAGCCGATGTCTCCCATACCGAGTAGGACATATCCGACATCCATGAATGCTTTGTCGAGATCTGCCCGGAGATAGTCACGGACATAGTCGAGTTCCTCGTAAGTTCTGAACATTCGAGGCAGTTGGAAAATCAGAACCTCTTCCTGTAGCTCGCCAAGACCCGTGGCAGTCATAGCGCCTGCATGGATCAGTCCGGCTCGCATCTTGCGGATAACATCGAGTTCATCTCCCTGAACCCCGTTCGGATAGATACGAAGACGAATCTCACCGTCTGTTTTGGCGCGGATTTCTTTTCCCATCGCTTCAAAATTGTTCATCCATGTGGAACCCTTTGGCGCGAGTGTTGCGAACTTAATAGATTCGGCACTAAGGTGCGCTACGGGTAGACAGAGCATTCCTAAGATCAATAGAAACACGCCTGCTAATTTAAAGAGGGGATCGGGGTTAAAAACCCCGCCTACATAGCCTATTTTTTCGTTTTTCATTATTCTTCCTCCATTTCTGGATCAAAAAGGTCATCAATCTGGTCGAGTAAGCGTTTGGCACGCGATTTCGCCAACGAAGTCGCGGCTTCCTCCCCCGGATAAATGTCCGAGGGTGCGTCAAGAATTTCTTGTAACGACTGCTTGAAAAGTGTTACATCCTGTTTCGGATACGCATAGTAACGTGCGAGATAGAGCTTGCTCATCAAAAACTTGCCGTCATTGATTTGATCTACGTGGGCAATATGTTCCTTTGCCTTCTCTGGGTCTCCACCGATTGATGGGGCCCGGTCGCCGTAATAGACGGCATAAAACAGATGCGCGCTCCCGAAGTAGAAGTTTTCCTCCAATTCCAGCACACGTCCCATCATCAATTCTACCCGAGCGAGGTCAATCACCTGCATCGGATCATCTTTCTGGAGACTAATGCCGCGTGCGATCGAATAAGCCGCCCAAAACAGGGGTTCGACATCCTTCGGTTTCAACTGCTGAAGTGCTTTTTCAAACGCAGCCATCTCGACAGTTCTTATCTCTTTAAAGGTTTCATCGGATTTCGCTAAAGCCTTCGTCGCGTATCCCTCAGAACGTTTATAGTAGTCGATTGCACGGGCGCGCATCTCGTCCGCGGTTTCATAGTCGCCTGCTATTTCAGCCGCTTCCATCTTATCCTCAATAAAACCCGCATAAGACGAATAGGCGCGCGCCGTCTTGATAATGAGGTTTTTATTCCCAATTTTAGATAGGTTTTCAAGCGTGCCGATGTTCCCCGCAAGGGTGGCTTCTACTACAGTGAGATCCCCTTCCCCTTGAATGCTTGCCAATTTCGCAAGACCGCATCCGCCTAAGAGTATGGGGAGTAACAATAGAAGCGATATATGAAAATAAAATTTGCTGTCCAGCATCGGTTTAGATTTACCTCCTTAGCGTTATTAATTATATTGGTTATCAGCCGTTGGTTAATTGTAAAATTCCTTTGCTGCGGTTTGACCTGCGCGCTTGTAGCGCAAAACCTAAAAATCGACATCAACCCGCGCGCTGATAAAAACCTTGTTCTAATATGTTACGTAACAAGTTTTCGACTTAACAAGTTACGCCAAAAACGGCAGAAGTGCGACTGTCCCATCAACGGGTCCTTCTGATGTTTCAATTCGGACACGGCTGCCTGCTTCAGTAACTGCCATCCGAACGTAACCGAGGGCAACCGTCTTCCCGAGCGTCGAGGCAAAGGTAGCACTCGTAATCCAACCAACCTCTCTGTCCCCGTGAAAGACCCGCGCCCCCAAGAAATCGCTATGACAGTCTTGCGATGTTAAGTTTACATCAATTTCAATACCGCGCAAGAGCCGATTTGGGTGACCCCGATACTTCATACGCGCGACAATTTCTTGCCCAATATAACACCCCTTCTCAAAGTCGATAGCGTGTTCTAATTCAGCCTCAAGTGGGATAACAGCATCGGTCAATTCCGTTCCGTATCTCGGTATCCCTGCCTCAATGCGGAGCGACTCAAGGGCATTCCAACCGATCGGTTGAACGTTAAAGCGTGCTCCCATAGTCATCAATGTTTCCCAGAGCGAAGCTAATCCCTCCGCAGCGGTATAAAGCGTCCAACCTACCTCGCCTGTCCCCTCTGTTCGCACGCAGACAATTGCGTATTTAAAAAGCGTGTCTGCTTCACGAAAACGGTTATGCCGTTCTGGCAGCGACGTGAGTTCGTTTATACCGAGCACAGATTGAACGAGATCCGTCGACTCTGGACCGTGAACAGCGATTGCGCCGGTGTCAGCGGTTACATCGAAAATCTCGACATCGTCAGCGATGATGTACTTATCCAATTCCGTGAAAAGGCTGTCTGTGGTCTCAGGTGCCGTGTCAATACGGAGTGCGTCCTCAAGAACGGAGATGTTCATGTCGGCTATAATTTTTCCGCGATGCGTTAAGATCGTGGCGTAAGTTCCCTGACCAGTGGAGAGACTTTCAACATCGTTGGAGATAATACGGTGTAGAAATTTCGCCCGATCCTCGCCGATTAACCGATGCCGACCTCGGTAGGACACGTCAGCAATACCGACGTTGTTTCTGACAGCATGATGTTCAGAAATAGTGTCGGTGAACTCGGTAGCGATATGCCAGTCTAAATGCTTTTTCTCGAATGTCGCACCGAGGTGTTCATGGATGGTATGGAGTGGTGTTGTTTTCATATTTAGTTGTTGTCAGTTGTCAGTTGCCAGTTGTCAGTTACAAGAGGGTTTTGTTAAACGAAAATCTCTTAACTGAAGACTGGCGACTGAAAGGATTTTTGAAAAAAATCCGAACCGATACCCATTAGAACATGCGTCCTAAACGTAAAATGATGCTCGGATTTTGTAAGGAAAAAGACGAATTAAGGGGTTCTGCCACTTCAAGGGCAACACTCAACGGTTTGGGAGTCCCGAAAGGATCCCAAAAGATGGAGCATCCAACCCCAACAGATGCCTCCAACTGGGTCATGAAATATTCAAAGTCAGAAAAGGGGGCATCATCGGACCACCACACACGCCCCGCATCCAAGAAACAACTGAGGGTCCACCCCAGCACACCGTCCTGTTCATTGGGAATTGTTTCTTTGATGAGTCGATACTCAAGGTTCATCAGGAGCCGATTATCCCCAGCGAACACATTAGAATCGTGACCGCGCAGGGTATTCCCACCCCCAAGGTGAAGGAGCCGTTGCCTTGGCAAGGGTGCATCGGAAAAATCACCCGCAATCCGCACGTTCAGATGGTGTGCGCCAGATACAGGCGTGTAGCGTGCCACCTCAAACCGATAGAAATTGAAGGCGTGGTCCCCACCGAAACGGTTCCCGGCTATTTCAACTGCGAATTGACCGCGCCATCCCCGCTGAGTCCGCTCATTCGCAGAAAACAGCGTGTGGAAATGCCGTGTGACAGTCGATCTGTGGTCCCGTGTATCGAACGCATAAACGAGAGAAAGACTCCGCAATTGTCCGCGATTAATCCGTGCGTTTCCCCGCTTGATCAGGTTGCGGTTTAAGTAACTCCAATCCGTAGATTTGGAAAGGTTGTCGTGTCTTTCCCCAGTAAACGCCAGTCTAAGATACGACCCCTCGGATGGCGCGTAAGTTATCCATCCCTGTGAACCTTGACGTTGATAATAATCCTGAAGTGCTGAACCGTAATAGCTCGCACTCAGAGAAGCCTCCCCTTGATGTAGATAGAGATTAGAACTGACATCGGTGAGTTTATAGAAGCCCCCTCCGAATGTGAGCAGCTGCCGTTTAAAGAACCCCTTCTCGATACCGGCGTGGTAGTTCCATATTTTGCTGGAAAACCCGCGACTGATTGACCCGAAAACCTGTTCGTTACCCGTGAGCTGCGTTGAGAGGGTCCCTCCCGCGCCAAGCATTAATCCGTGAACACGATTGAATTGAAGAATCGGGAAACCACCAGGTCTCGCGAACGGCTGCTCTTCAATGTCAATAATCATGACGTTTTTTCCACCCTCACGTTGAACATGCCACTTCCGAACCGATTTGAAATGCTCACTGCTTTTGCTGAGTTCCCGGCGCAGACCGTTTATCTTCGATTGACCCAGCGCGTGATGGTAAATATCCGGGGCTTCTGCACCTCCTGCTCCATCACCATTTCCAGTGCTGAGGTTAAGTGCCGACAACAGTTCCGCCCGTGGGATTCGACTGTTCCCAATGAAACGAATCTCGTGCAGGGTCCCCTCGTCAATGCTAAATTTAAGGACATCGTTGTCAATTCGATGTGTAACAGTGGCGAATTCATATCCACGATTTGCGTAAAAATCAGCAATTAATCGTTCTTTCAGTCTAACAATCGCAACGGCAAGATAGCCGGATTCTAACTGAAACCACTCCTTGATGAATCGTGAAGGAAAGCTCCTATTCCCTTCGATCTTAATGTGCTGCGCAAAAAGCACGGGGGCTTCCGTAACTCGGATATGTAAATTGATTGGAGGGTTGAAAGAAGGGAAGATTGGGCGCTTTCCCCCATCTACCAGGCTTCCATCCTTCCAATCTTGTCTCCCAGTCGCTTGCTGACTGCTGATGGGTTCTTCATTGGCAACATCGACTTGCTGCGTTTCCAAGCGCACATCTTGGAACCAACCCTGCTCCTGCAATTCTGCGATGAGCCAAGAAAGTTGTGAACTTGTGATAACATCTTCAGCCTGAATCGGAAGGACTTGTTGAATAGCCTCTGTCGAAATAGTAGTGTTACCTTTGATCTCAATAGTCGCAACCCGGACCTTAGTTTTGGACGCGAAGTCTTCAGAAGTGAGGGGTGTCGTAATGAATTCCAAAATTCCCATTGCTGGACCATAGCGTCCGGCAAGGGGGCCCGTATACTCCTGTGGCATGTGGGGCCACCACGGACGTTCGGTATCGTAAATCGGCAGCCAGTAGCTATATTCTCTGGACGTAGCAGGAATGAGGCTCTTCATATTGCGACTGTGCATTTTACGGTGGATGTTAAAAAGCCACCTGTTTTCAAAAGACGAAGTCGACTGCGGATCCATCTTAGGAGCAGGTTCCAACAGTTTACGCGGAAAAGCGACCTCAAGGCTCCAAAAAGTAGCGTTGATTTGACTCGCAACTTTTGCATTTGAATGCCACGCGCTATCTGCCTTGAATACCGTTCGCAGCGTTTTCCGATCTAAAGTGCGTTGGACATCGTGAGGCGCGAACTGGAAACTCGGCTCTCCAGGTGTATTCACCTGCTGATCAAAATACGCGCCAATCGGGTTAATAACAAGGTGATAATAGACATCAGTTTTCGGATTCGGATCGATCAGAATTTCAATACACTCGTCTTCCCAAATTGGCGAATCGTGTTGGGTCTGTGAAACGGACGGAAGGAGCGAATCAGACAAACGCGCCTTTACACCGACATAGAAATTCTCGGCATCCCACATTAAAAAAGTTTCGGTTGCGTTGCTTGGAGCCTCCGTGCCATCTGGGCTCTGGAGCGGAGAGAGTTGCGCGGCTGCTTGCCAAACGATTTCAGATAAATTTCCATCAATAGTGGGCGGTTGTGCGACTTGCGGGACGGGTTGCGCGAAATCTATGGTGAGATCCGTTTCAGTATCTGCGGATGTATTGCTGCTTGATGCGCTCGGTAGCAGTGAAATCAAGTTGGTAGCTTTCAGACGAAACAAAGGTCCACCGTCGTTAATAATAGTCAATCCCGTCGCCTCGTCAAATTGTGCGGGCAAATTGACAACAATCTGCTGTTTCTCACTCTCAAGTTCAGCATCCGCTGCATAATTTTCGGGAAGTCGTAAACGGATGCTACCCGCTTGGGCGGTTATATCCATCGGTGATGCAACGGTGTCGAGGACCTCCAGTCCAATTGAGCCGTTTTGGGTCTCTAACCTGTTTTGTCCATGGGTCAGCAAAATCTTCCCCTCAATGTTGCCCTTGGCCACACGGACGTTATAATTGCCTACGGTTTCATCTAAATAGACGTTCCCTGTCTCTGTCGAAGTTTCTATTTTTCCGCGGATACGTTGAAGGGAGATATCCCCGGTTTGGGTGTGGAGCTGAACGGAGACATCCGCTGGCGTTTTAATTCTACATTTCAGTTGGAGTCCATCATAGCGCGCGGCTTGTAACGCTTCCGCATTAGAAAGCGAGTTCGGCTGTGTTTCAGAGGAATTGTTGGATGGTTGTATCTTTAACTGAAGTGTGTCACCACTGTGCGTTCCTGTAAAGGTGATGCTATCAAGAGAGTCGCGAATCAGAGCGTCCTGTTTTGTATTTGTGGTTTTCCGTGCCTGCTTCTCAAGCGTAACGGTGATGACATCCCCCTCTGTGGCGATCAGTTCAATATTACCGGCTACATTTAGGCTGAGTTCTATGTGGTAAACATCTAAAAAACTGAAGGTTTTTGTTGACGGTGTCCCTAATATCAATGTCTGGGCTTCGCGGATCGAATTGTTGACAGATGGAAGGGAGGTGCTCCCTTCGCCTTCATGATCCGCTGCATGTATATGCTGGATAGACAGGTTCAGCGTGAGCATCAAAAAATATAATAAATATGCGTGAGAGAAAATCGCTCGAGATATGGGCAACATTCTGGGAAGGTTCCTTCTTAATCCAGCATATCTGATTTGCAATATTCGGTTTGCAAACCTCGACTACAGAATTGCTTGACACATTTTAAATAATACATTATACTTATTGGTAAAGTCAAGCAGTTTTTTCGTATCTTTTATCGCTACTGTAGCATTTCAAAACAAACAGGACTTACGCAGCACGCCCCGCTGGCGAGGTTTCCTAACCTCACCAATGGTGCGATATAGAGTATTTCATGGGGAATTGCGTAAGCCCTAAACAAAGCGATCGAAGGTAATAGGTAATATGTGTAACGAAATGGAAGAAAAAACGTTGCGTATAGGAGAGGATGATGAGTGAACCCCTTAAAGAAACAACAGAATATTGTTTCTCTTTCGGACCCTGGAATATACATGAGGGAACAGACCCTTTTGGCCCCCCGGTTCGGGAGCCGTTCAGTTTCGATGAAAAAGTTGGATTTTATCGCGATCTCGGTTTTGTTGGAATTCAATTTCACGACGATGATATTGTACCGGATATTGACGAGAAAACGTATACACAACTGATAGCACGGACAAAAGCCGTAAAAAAACAGATTGATGACCAGGGTTTGACGGCAGAGGTGGTGGCACCGCGGTTGTGGGAATCTCCACAGACGCTTGATGGGGCTTACACTTCTAATTCCGAAAAAGAGAGACACTATGCCCTGGAACGTTCAAAAAGGTGTGTGGATATTGCTAACGAGATCGGGTGTAAAAATCTCGTGTTGTGGCTTGCCCGGGAAGGCACCTACATCCGGGAAACGAAAGACGCAGCAGGCGCAGTTGGTCAAATTTTAGAAGCGATTAACGCGCTGCTCGACTACGATCCAGAAATCCGAATCCTTATAGAACCCAAACCGAATGAACCGATGGACATCGCTTATATTCCAACCATCGGACACGCTATTGGTTTAGCTTATGCGAGCGACGCACCGGCGCGTGTTGGCGGGTTAATCGAAAGCGCGCACGCGATTCTTGCAGGTTTGGAACCGTCCGATGAGATGGGATACGCGCTCTGTCATAAGAAACTTTGGAGTGTCCATCTCAACGATCAGAATGGGTTAAAATTCGATCAAGATAAGGCGTTCGGGTCCGTTAATTTGCGACGCGCGTTTAATCAGGTACGGGTCCTGGAAGAGAACGGATACGGTAGAAACGGTGAATTCATTGGATTAGATGTGAAAGTAATGCGAACCCAACCCCGCGACATCTCAACAAAACACTTATTGAGCAGTCGCAGAACCTTCCTTAACCTACTTGAGAAAGTCCGAACGTTTGACAAAGAGGTCGAACAGGAATTTATCGCAGCCCGAGATTATGAAGGTCTGGACTTTTACATCCTTGAACACCTTCTTGGAGCAGAGTGTGTATGATAGGGGTGCGTGTGAACGCTTTTGTGAGGCTCGCTAACTCAACGCAGAGGAAGAAAGGCGGCAGAGGACAAAAACAGACATGACAACGGATAAGAACCCTCTACACGAGGTGGATGGACTGTGTTATCAAGCAGTGATACTTGTGGGTCCCCCTGGTGTTGGTAAGGGAACACAAGGGAAATTGCTGGCAGGAATCCCCGGCATTTTCCACGTCTCCAGTGGGGATATGTTCCGCGAACTTGATATCAATTCCAAATGCGGACAGATTTTCCAACAATACGCAGGCATCGGTAAATTAGTCCCAGATCACATCACAATCAAAATCTGGCAAGACTATATGGCGGCAAAAGTCCGCGAGCAGGTCTACACGCCAGAAAGCGATCTGCTGATTCTGGATGGCATCCCACGCAACATTGCGCAAGCAGGTCTCATCGCGCCTTATATTAAACTTTTTAAGGTCATCTACATGGTCTGTGAGGACCGGGAAGTGATGTTTAGACGCATCCGCGGGCGCGCCCTCAAAGAGAATCGAATCGACGATTCCGAAGAGATCGTAGTTCGCTATCGCTGGGATGTTTACAAACGAGAAACCGAACCCTTGATTGATTACTATCCTCAAGACCTCGTTCGCATCATTGATGCCGATACGACTGCAGCGGATGTACTTCATCAAATCCTGTCAACGCTCGTGCCTATCCAAAAGAATTATTTCAAGCCCCCTATCATGTAAGCCATCGCGCGAAATCCCATTCCTTATGGTGCTGTTGCATCGAGACGGCGATAGACGCGGAGTTCTGGATGTGCAAGGGCGCGCATTGGAAACGGGGCACCGCTATCGGATATTATCTGGATACCTAAGAACTTTGGGGGGCATCTGAATGTTTTATACAGTTGATATGGACTTCGGTCGCCTAAGATCCGCGTGTAAAACGCAAGTGTCTCCTCGAATTCAATCTCGCTGAGCGGATACCAATCCGCATCTTCATAGCGGTGGGGCGACGCTTGGTATTTTTGGAATACTTCAAGATCTGGCACAACAATAAGCACCCATTTCGCCTTTTCATCTGTCACTATAAAGTCTAAGTCAGGGAGAAGCCAATCGAATAGGATCTCTGGCGCGACAGCAACAGATTCCTCTGGTGGAATGTGCGCGATTATCCAGGCGGATGCTGCGCTCTTCGTCGGTTGCGACAGTAGGATAGAGGCAAATGAAAGCGTATAAACCAATGAGTAAAGTGCCACAACACCCCCCAAGACTATCCCGAACCATTTCCAATCTGCCCCTCCCCCGGTAGGGTTTTTGCTGGGGGTATTTGCTTCGGGTATTTCTGCGGATTTCTTCACGGTTTCTAACCGCTCTGCCCCTCCCCCGGTAGGTGCGGTTTCTAACCGCACCGATCGTCGTATAAAAGTAATTATGGACTTTACTATAGGCCCTTCAGTGGAACATAGAAAATTTACAGCCTCGCGTAGACGGACCGAGTGTAATAGCGTTTCCACAAGGTTTGGAAGGCGTTCCAACGCAGCAGCTGCCAGCACGGTAAGTGCCGGATAGAGTATGAGTAGATGACGGGCGAATTTAATCTTATGTATCCCGATAAATAATAGATAGGGAATAATAAAAGCCAGCAAGAGTACTTCTGGTACAGATAACCCACCAACGCCTCTTTTAAGCCGCACAAGCGCGCACAAAATCCCCAAACTAACGAGGATCGCAAGCGGTAAACCCATGCCCCATTTCAGGAGCGTCCATAGATAGATAAACCGATGTAGCAATCCAGATTCCGCCGCAGCGATGAGACCGAAGTGCCCGCGGTGATAATGCGTGGCTTCGTACCAGAAATCCTCAAAGAAGAGATTCCACTCCGGTGAAATCAGATCGATGAGCCAATAAGGGCAGAGGAGCGTAAAGGTTAATACGGAAACTCCGATAATTGTTGCAAATTTTTTATAAAAGTCTGCACTTATAGCGAAGACCAGCAAGGAGAAACCTACAAAGACGGTCGTAAATTTGACCGCGAAACCGATCCCTAAGGTGACACCGAGCCATACTGCAGTTTGAAATGTAGGTGCGACTTCGGCAGTCTGCTGGAGCGTCCCATCGTGATGGCGGGCTTCCGCCGAAGAAGAACGCGCACGTATCGCGATCCAGAGAAACAGTGTCACACAGAAAGTCGCGGGGATGTCAACGAGTGCGAAACGCGATTCATTCGTAGCATGTAACATCGCAACAGCGAGCAACCCTGCGGCGATCTGACCTATACGTTTATTGTAACAGTGAACGCCGATACGATAGGTGAACCAAAGTGTTGCCGTAGACAACAGAACGTTGATGCCGCGTGCCAATAAGATGACGCGGGCTTCTGTTAGCTGCCAACCCGTAAGCGACAGTAATTTGCCTATCCCAGCAATGACGTAAAACCATGCTGTCCCGGGCCAGTTGTAGATTTCAGGGGGTGCCGTGAAGTGGATGAGGTTCAGCACATCTCGGGCGATGAGCACTTCACGGGGGTCGGGAGAATCAGGTAAGCCGATATTTATCCCGATAAGTCGGAAACCGAAGCCGCTGATGAGAATCGCAGATATAACAAAACGACTCGGCAAACGGAAATAGTTTCTCACCGCGACGGGTACTCTCATTTTTAGAAAAGGGTGCTAAAGTTCAAACCCACGCCATTATAACCGCAAAGAAAAATTGAAAATAGTCCAAAGCCTGTAGCCCGTAACATTGTCCCGCAAGCCCATACGCGGCTTGCGCTAGGAGGGCGGATTTAAGAACAGGGGTGCTAAAGTTCAAACCCACGTCATTTAACCGCAAGGAAAATTAAAAGATGTCCAGTTTTTCAAAGATACTGCGCCAACGTGACAGGTGGTTCTCACCTACATAAACAGGAACAAACCCCAAGTTGAGATAATTTTTGATGGCGGGAAGTCGGAAATCGTCTGTATCTAACATGACGGAGGTTACGTGCTGCGCTTTGAAATAGTGTAGGAGAAACACTGTTAACCATTTCCCGAGTTTATGTCCGGTGTGTTCGGGCAGCACGGCGAGCATATCAATGTAGCCAATCGGTTTGCCATGAAGGGATTCCTTCCACCCACACGCCGTGCCGATAGGAACATCTTTGTGAATGACGAAACAGAAGCCATCTGAATCGAAATTGGGTTGGCTAATAACGTCAGTGTGGGTATCTTGAGCGGTTCTCCCTTGGTCTACGAAGGCGCTGTCCATTATTCTTGCCCAATGTATCTCATCTCCTTGCTGATAGGTCCGGATATGATACCCGTCAGGACACTGGAGTGCCGGTAGATTTTCCAAACTGTGCCGAGCCATTTTGAGTTGATCTTCCATGCTACTTCTAACGTGAAACTTTCACCCACAGCTCCTCAGGGAGCGTTTCTCTAACATTCTCGATTTGCGCTGACATAGCGGGCAGTTCCAATTTCTCAAAAATCTTCTGCCATCGCTCCATCTGTCCCTCTTCAACGTAAACAGGGATGAATCCTAAATTGAGATAGGTTTTGACAGCCGGGATACGGAAATCATCGGTATCCAGCATTGAGCATTTGAATCCGTTGTCGCGGAAGTAGATAAGAACAGCGAGCGAGACCCATTTTCCGAGCTTGTGTCCGGTGTGTTCGGCGACAACGCCTACCATGTGGACATAGCCGACATCCTTTTCATCTACAGATTCCCGCCACGCACAGGCAGTGCCAACAGGGATATCCTGATGTGTTGCGAAGTAGAGTCCCCCAGGAATGAATACATCTCTGTCGGTAATCTCATTCCTCGTATCTTGGGCGACGCGTTTCCTGCCTCTAAACGAGTCGCTAATGATATGTGCCCAATGCACCTCATCTCCCTGACGATAGGTTCGCATGCCGTAGCCTGACGGGAGTTGCAGTTCAGGTAAATCTTCTAAATTGGGACGCACCATTCTGAGCTGTCGTGCCATTTTTTAATTTTTTAATTATACCTTGCGGAAGAATAACGTGGGTTTGAGTATTTGACGCACTTTCCTTATATCCGCCTGCGCCGTTGTTGCAGGCTACGTGTCGGGTAGAAAGTTGTAAAGGGTTCTAAAATCTGTAAGGTTCAGAAGTTGAAAGAGGGATTTTTGAAACTTTAGGTACACTTCACAACTTTAGCACACTTGTGAACTTTCGTAACTTTCGCACCCTCGCAAACTTCCTGCCGCTTTCGCACCCTTCGCAACTTCAAAAGAAACATCTCATCACTTCCGTAATTATACCATACCTCAAAAATTGATGCAAAACCTTTGCAATATTTTTAAAAAATGTTATAATGGTCATCTATCGGTTGTTAGTTGTGGGTTTCGCTGTATCTGTTTACGAGCAACGAGTCTTGGGGACCTGCAGTTTCGTTAGCAACAAGAGAGGACTGAATTTTTATCGCTCAACCCAACCTACGGGACCATTACTTCTGTAACTAATGGCTGACGACTGACAACTGACAACTATTAAAAGGTAGGAATCCGGTGCAACGACCTATGAAAAGAAGCCCCAATATTGTGATTGTCGGTTTTATGGGCACAGGAAAAACTTCTATCGGAAGACGGCTTTCCTCGCAACTTCGGATGCGATATGTGGATACAGATGATGTCGTTGAACGGGACAGTGGCAGACGCATCAGCGACATCTTCGCAGAAGATGGAGAACCTGCTTTTCGGGAGATTGAGAGCGAAGCCGTGCGGAAGGTATCGAAACTGCACAACCACGTGATTTCCACCGGGGGCGGTGTCGTCCTGAAAGAAGACAATATGATAGCGTTAAAGCGAAATGGCATTGTCTTCTGCCTAACAGCAACCGCGAAAGAGATTTACAGACGGGTCGGACACCAGTCACACCGCCCGTTACTCCAAACCGCTGACCCACTCGCACAGATCCAGTCGATGTTAGCGGAACGACAGCCCTACTATGCGGAAGCCGATCATACCATTAGCACAACGGGACGCTCCTTTGGTGAAATTATCACTCACATCAAACGCGTGTTCACAAAGAGCGTTAGGAAACTAAAATGACGAAAACCTTACACGTGGAACTCGGGGATAACAGGTATCCGATCGTTGTTGGGACGGGACTTCTCAACAGTGTCGGAGAACTGCTCACACCCGTTATGAAATCTAATAAGGTTCTCATCGTTTCGGATACTTATGTCAAAACATGCTATCTGCCTGTCGTTCTGAAGAGCCTTGAAAATACCGGATTTGATGTCCGCACGATTGAAGTCCCCGGCGGCGAAGAGAGCAAATCGCTGGCGCAGTTCTCCCGAATACAGGATAGTTTGGTGGAACACCACCTCGATCGGGGTTCACTAATCATTGCTCTCGGTGGAGGGGTCATCGGCGATGTGGCTGGATTCGCTGCAGCCGTGTATATGCGCGGGATCCCTTACGTTCAGATTCCTACGACGCTCCAAGCACAAGTCGATGCAAGCGTCGGCGGTAAGACAGCGATTAATCACCCAAAAGGGAAAAACCTCATCGGTGCGTTTCATCAACCGAAGTTGGTCGTCATTGATGTAGACACGCTCAAGACTTTGCCGCAGCGCGACATCCGAGCAGGACTTATCGAAGTTATAAAAATGGGTGTTATCCGCGATGAACCGCTGTTTGAAAGGATTGAAAAAAATCTGGAGGCTATTTTAAACTTAGACGACGCAACCCTAATTGAGGTTATCTCACAGGCGTGTGTCAACAAGGCAGAAATTGTCGCGAAAGATGAAAAAGAAAGCCGACTGCGGATGGTGCTGAACTATGGACACACCTTTGGACACGCCCTGGAAGCCCTAACACATTACAACAGGTATCGACACGGCGAAGCCGTTTCTATCGGTATGAATTGTGCGGCGCAGTTGGCTATCAATTTAGGGATGTTCGCTGAGACCGATTTTCAACGGCAACGCACCCTCCTAAAGCGTGCGAAATTGCCGATCACTTTTCCAACTGATCTCATCCCAGAGGCGTTATGTGATGCCATGTATTTAGACAAAAAGACGTTAGGGGGTAAACTCCGCCTCATCCTGCCGACGCGTATCGGAGATGTCGTGATCCGCGACGATATAGACGATCGGCACGTTCTACAAGCGATTGCGCAATGTTTTTAATATTTCGGAACTTAATAAACAGATAGTTTGTTTCTGATATGGCACTTCTTGCTGAAATCCGCACAAAAATCAGAAATGGGCAGTTTGAATTATCAGAACATGCGACTGAACAAAGCGGGATTCGCCATATTAGTTTGCAAGAAGTTCGTGAAGCTATTAAAGAAAGTGAAGTGATTGAAAACTACCCAGACGACAAATACGGCCCAAGTTGCCTGATTCTTGGGTTCACTCAATCGAAGAGACCTCTACATATTCAGTGTAGTCATCCGTCGCGCCCTTTGGTCAAGATTATCACTGTGTATGAACCTGATCCGTTACGATGGATTAATTTCAAAACGAGGAAAAGACATGTCTGACAACACGGTCTGGAATGAAACTTTAATAGAAAAAAATGTGACGTACACCATTGAGATAAACGGGCAATTTGTTCTGATTGAGAATGTGCCAGCCCGAGTTAACATTGATACAGGCGAAAAATACTTCTCGCCTGAAACTGTTGAGCGTTTACATCAAGCGGTGTGGGGCAAATGCCATCCCGTTCGGACTATTATAACACCTGTGTACGAGTACACCGAATTGGTCCCGAAGAAAAACGCTCCTTATTAAGGAATATAACACTTATGTCAAAAACAATTCAGTGTGTAGTTGTCTGCTTGGTTTTATGCGTTAGCCTTGCATTCAGCCAAGGACTTTCGCCACCCTCGAATGTCACGGCAATGGACACACCCAACGACGACGGCAGCAGCGTCACCATTAAGTGGGATGCCGCACCGGAGGATAGCGGTATCAGCGGGTATCAAATCCTACGTCGGATTGCGGGTGGCGGTCTCGAAGAAATTGGCGAGATGTTACCTGCTGGCGCAACCTCCTACGTTGATGCCACTATCGAAAAAGGAAACGCTTACGCCTACATCGTGCGTGCCGTGAGCGACGCTGAGGCAACAGTAGATTCCAATGAAACTGCCCCCGCTAAAGGCACAGGTGAATGGTTTCACACCGGCAAAATCCCGTTGTTTATTGCTATGCTGCTTTTCGGTGCTGTCATTGTTTGGAATATCTATTATGCCCGGAGTGGTAAAGAAGTCTTCGTTCGTCGCATACCGGGTTTAGAAGCCGTTGACGAAGCCATCGGTAGAGCTACAGAGATGGGACGCTCGATTCTCTATAGTTTAGGGTTGGGGCGTGTAGATGAAGTACCCACTATTGCGAGTATGACAATTCTTGGACAAGTAGCACGACGGACAGCAGATTATGAAACACCTTTGCGCGTTCCTTGCCGGGACCCAATTGTTATGAATGTTGTGCGCGAGGTCGTGCGAACGGCATATCTTGATGAAGGTCGTCCTGATGTCTATAACGAGGAAAACGTTTTCTTTGTTACCGAAAGTCAATTCGCTTACGCTGCTGGCGTGGATGGTATTATGATTCGTGAAAAACCCGCGGCGATATTTCTACAAGGTCAATTTTTCGCTGAATCCCTGATTCTTGCTGAGACAGGCAATTCTATTGGTGCTATTCAGATTGCGGGAACAGATTCTGAGCACCAACTACCGTTTTTTATCGCTGCATGCGATTATACTTTAATTGGGGAAGAATTGTACGCAGCGAGTGCTTATTTGTCGAGAGAACCGATGTTACTTGGGAGTCTCAGGGGACAGGATTGGGGAAAGGTACTCATTTTCATAACTATGATTCTGGGCGTGGTTCTTGAGTTGTCCGGTGTCAATTGGATAACAACGCTCTTACAGAGGGTAAATTAGGAGGAGTTATGAGACGACAAGTACCCTTAGTGCTCTGTTTCTTTTTTGGGGTGACGATAATCCTGACCCGATTTAGTCCACATCCGTTTTCTCAATCATTTTACGAAGAAGTGAATAGTTGGGCTCTTATTATTTTTCCTTTCGCATTTGTATTGGCAACGGTAACACTCATTCGATCCCATGTAACTCGCATTCGCCGGCGTAGTGAGCATTGGCAATATAGTTTTATTGTTTTTGCCGGACTTATCGCAATGGTTGTCATAGGGGTCCCGTTCGGACCGCAGCATCCTGTTTTTGAGTGGTTATTCAACAATATCCAAGTGCCAATGGACGCAACGATGTTTTCACTCCTCGCTTTCTTTATTGCGTCAGCTGCATATCGGGCCTTTCGGGCTCGAACATTTGAGGCAACCCTACTCCTCGTCACAGCAATTATTGTTATGATTGGAAATGTTCCGATTGGGGATTTAATTTGGAGCGAAACATCAAGCGTGAAGCAATGGATCTTAAATAACCCGAACCTTTCGGCGAGACGCGGAATAATACTCGGGGTAAGTTTAGGCGTAATTTCGCAATCCATCCGAATTATACTCGGAATTGAACGCTCATACTTAGGGGGAGGAGATTAACAGATGCTTGATAAATTGATGAATATAGACCGTCGAATTGTCTTTATTCTCGTTGCCCTTGCAGTTATTATTCCAACGAAACTATCGGTGAATCTACCAGTTTCGGTTTCCGAGCCGACGCAGAAACTTTATGATTATATTGATGACCTACCTGCTGGAGCAACGATCATGATTGCCTTTGATTATGGGCCTGCCTCTTTACCGGAACTCCATCCCATGGCGAGGGCTGTTCTTAAGCAGTGCTTTGAGAAGAATATACGTGTCATCGGCCTCACATTGGCTGCCGATGCTCCAACCTTAGCAAATACGCTGATGGAAGAAGTTGCTGAAGAGAATGAGGCGATGGTTGGCGAAGATTATGTTTTTCTCGGCTATCGACCCGGAGGAACATTAGTCATTCTTGGAATGGGAAATAGCATCGCCAGTGTTTTTGATAGCGATTACAGCGGAACAGCACTTGCTGAAATCCCAATGATGGAAAACATTAAGAACTATGACCAAATTTCTCTCCTGTTGGACCTGGCTTCTGGGAGTACAACGGAGGGATGGATTACCTATGCGAATGCCCAATACGATTTACGAATTGCTTCAGGGGTCACTGGGGTTCTTATATCGCAGATGTACCCGTTCTTACAAACTGGGCAATTGGTAGGCTTAATAGCGGGTATTTCTGGGGCTGCAGAATATGAAGATCTCATAGATACTCCTGCAAAAGCGATGAAATGGATTAATATTGAATCGTTTGTGCATTTGCTGATTGTTGGTTTAGTCATTCTCGGAAATATCGCATTCTTCATTCGGAATCGGCAGGAGGAGTAAATTTATGGAACTTTTTGGCATCTGGGTCACAGCATTTCTGACGTTGTGCATTTATAGTTTCCTTTACCGAGATAATCCATTCTATCGGTTTGCCGAACATCTTTTTATAGGAGTATCGGTTGGATATGGTATTGTTCTGTCTATTCACCAAGGCTTTATCCCATTCGCATGGGATCCGTTTTGGGCGGCGGTAAAACCTTTCTGGCCAGGGATCCCTCGAGAAGCAGGCTGGATGGGATTACTAAAATTGATTCCAATAGCAATGGGACTTTTGTTCTTTGGAGGTTTGTCTCCGCGGCATACGTGGCTAATTCGGTATCCGAGTGCTATTCTTGTCGGGTTTGGGTCAGGAATTTCTATTCCACTCATGTTACAAACATTTATTTTCGAGCAGACACGCGGAACAATCGAACCCTTTGCAGCTATCAATGCAGGAACTCTCTCTCCTTGGGGCATTGTTGAGGCAGTTCTCATGGTTGTTGGGGTCGTTTGTACACTCACCTATTTCTTTTTCTCTGTGGAACACCGAGGTCCCATCAATTGGCTGTCAAAAGTTGGTATAGGTTTCCTCATGATAGGGTTTGGTTCGGCATTCGGAAACACCGTCATGGGACGTGTCGCGCTCTTAATTCAACGCGTCGATTTCCTTCTCAACGATTGGCTTGGCACAATCTTTTGACGTTTTTTTAACCATTAAGTTTCTATCTTGTGCTCCGTGTTGTTGCTGGCACAGATTTCTCAGATTTTAACGAAAACCAAGCCCGCAACAACGGCGCGGGCGACTCGAACACGCAGACCGTTAAACTCGCGGATGCTATAACTTATCCGCAAGGTATAATTAAAAAATGAAAATTGGATATAGCACATGGGGGATGCCCACGGTTCCCATAGACACGGCGCTCTCCCATCTCGCCAACCTCGGATACGATGGCGTTGAACTCACCATTATCCCACGCTTTACGACCGAACTCAGCGCGCTTGATGCCGCAGAACGGAAACGGATCGCATCCCTGTTCCAAGGGCATAACTTGGCACTGCCAGCAATCGCGGCGCATTCCAGTCTATTGGAAGTAGATCCGGAAGCCCATGCGAAAAATATGTGGCGGTTAAAAGGCGGTGTTGATTTAGCTGTTGAACTCGCGCAGGGGGACGAACCGCCCGCCGTCAATACGACACCCGGTGGAAAGCCGGAAGAATGGGAGATCAAAAAAGAGTTCCTCGTAGAACGCGTGGGGGAACTCGTCGATTACGGGGCATCGCGCGGTGTCGTCATCGCGATGGAACCCCATGTGGGTGCGATCATCGATACGCCTGCGAAGGTGCTTGAACTCCTCGAAATGGTCAATTCGCCGTATCTCAAGGTTAACTTCGACATCAGCCATTTCGATATTATCGGTATGACAACGGAAGAGACGGTGGCGGCGTTAGCACCCGTATCAGCGCATACACACGTCAAAGACCAGCGCGGCACTGCACCCGATCACGAATTCCTCATTCCCGGGGAAGGTCCCTTCGATTATGTTGATTATCTCAAGCGGATGCAGGCGCACGGTTATGACGGATTCATTACTGCCGAAGTGAGTTTCATGGTGCAAGCACGCGAAGACTACGATCCGCTCGCCGCCGCGACACTCTCTTACGAAACATTGGCGAACGCTTTTGAAGAAGCCGGAATTGAACGAGGATAACGATGGAAACCACCCCGAACATCCTTTTGCTCATGACAGACCAACAGCGTTGGGACGCGATGAGTTGCAGTGGCGATTGGGTCCAAACCCCACATTTGGATCGGATTGCCAGTGAAGGTATCCGATTCACGAATTGTGTCACCACATCACCCGTCTGTATCCCGACGCGCCTGAGTCTGGCGACAGGTTTATATCCGCATAACACCCACGTCTGGAACAATATGAATCACCAGATGCCTGCCGAAACCCCGACATGGATGCAAGCCGTGCGCGATGCTGGGTATCGGACGAGCCTTTTCGGTAAAACGCATCTCCATCCGCACACCGGCGATCTACGCGAACGCGAAGGTTTAATGAACGCTTATGGAGTGGACGACGTGAACGAAATCGGTGGACCGCGGGCAAGCGCGAAGGTGCTGTCCCACATGACGGCTATGTGGGAGGAAAAGGGGGTATGGGAGGGGTATCGCGCCGATTATCGTGAGCGGTTCAGCACGAAACCGCATCTCGTCCGTGCTTCGACGCTTGGCTTTGAAGACTACGCCGATGTCTACGTCGGACAACAAGCCAAGCAATACCTCCAGAACTATGAACGGGACGAGCCTTGGTGCTGTTGGGTGAGTTTCGGGGGACCGCATGAACCGTGGGATACACCGGAACCGTATGCCAGCATGTACGACCCTGCGGATATGCCGCCAGCGATCCCGCGTCCATTTGCGGAAACACGTCCCACAGGACATTTGGATGGGCTTATGCAGCGGGTGAACCCGACGTTTGAACCCGGTGAAATCGGAAGGCTCCGAGCGAATTACGCCGGCAACGTAACGCTCATTGATGATCAGATCGGGGAGATTCTCGACGCAATCGAGGCACGCGGCGAACTCGAAAACACAATCATTGTCCACACCTCCGACCACGGTGAAATGAACGGAGACTATGGACTCATCTATAAGAGCAACTTCCTCAACGGTGCCGTTCGGATCCCGCTACTCGTCCGAACGCCTGATACATTGAGGTTACAAACCCCTCCCACAGGAACAATTTGTGAGAGTCCAGTCGAATGGATTGACATCGGTCCCACGCTTGTTGAATTGGTGGGTGGTGAGTTAGGGCATCGTCAATTCGGCAAATCGTTGTGTCCGGTATTGACGCAACCTGAAGCGACACATCGCGACTTCGCAATTTCCGAGATAGAAGGCGAGATTATGTTACTCAGCAAGGAATGGAAGGCGGCTCTCAATGCTGATGGCGAAGTTTACCTCTTATTTAATGTCCAAAACGACCCGAATGAGATACAGAACCTCGCCGGTAGATCGGAAGTTTCGGATATTGAAACGGCATTGCGCCTGCAAATTTTAGAAAGACTCATGCAGACGCAACTGGAAAAACCGTTTCGATAGATTATGCCCTGCCGTAAACTGGGATCGCAGCGCCGTTGATGACGGCGGCATCGTCGGAAGTCAGGAAACATATTATCTTGGCAACATCGGCAGGGGCTACCCACCGGTCGTGCTCTTCGTCTGGCATGGATTCACGATTCATGGGTGTGTCCATAACGCTCGGCATAATAGCATTGACGTTTACCCCCGAATCCATCACCTCAGCCGCCAAGGATTCGGTCAAGGTGCGAACACCACCTTTAGAAACACAATAGGCACTGAGTCCCGCCTCACCTTTCAATCCAGCGCGTGCAGAAACGTTGATAATCTTGCCATAACCGCGTTCCGTCATGTGTGGTATGACTGTTTTGCAGCACAGAAACACCGATTTGAGGTTGAGGTTCATCATGAAGTCCCACCTGCTCTCTTCAAGTTCCGCAGCTGGAATGCCACCGACAAACCCGCCAACGATGTTCACCAATACATCCAGCGAACCGAATTTGGATAAAAATTCCTGAACGGTTTTCTGGACCTCGGCTTCCTCGGTAACGTTCGCGAACAAGAAAGTAACGTCTTCGCTAATTTCAGGATTGTATTCTTTGAAGCGGTCAACTTCATCTTCAAACAGATATGTGACAGCAACGCTGTCACCTTGGGCGAGATAGGCTTTGGTGACGGCACTCCCTAATATACCCGTGCCGCCGGTGATGAGGACCTTGCGGTTCTGTTTTGTCATCTTTTTAACTGTGGCCTCCTGAGCTAAAGAAACGCCCAATCAAAAACCCTTCCACTTCGTTTCAGGCAGGTTTTTGGTTAATCGCAGCGTTTTTGGAAATTTGTACCGGGTTATAGTAAAGCTGACAATTAAGTGGACATTGCTTCTTTAAACGAACACCGGTTCGTAGTAGTGCGATTCATCGCACGTTCTGCCAAGGCGTGCCCAGATATTTTCGGGCTTCACTATAAAAGAAGAGCAGACACCAAATTTGAATTGAAATTTTTTAACTATGAGCTGCTTTTCTGCTTATAAGTAATCCCGATACCGGGACCGTTTGGTAGTATCAATTTACCCCTATCAAGACTTACACCCGTGTAGGGATCGTTCGCAATGAGCAGATGACCGTCCAGGTCGGCATAGTCTACGAGGGGTGTCAAGTGTGCAGCGGCGGTGATGCCGAGCGAACTCTCTATCATGCAACCCAGCATGACCAGCAAACCGTGGGCGCGCGCAACAGTTATCATTCGATGTGCCTCAAGCAATCCACCACATTTGACGAGTTTGATATTGATACCGTCAACACACTCAGCGAGAATCGGAATATCACTCGCACGCTTGACGCTTTCATCGGCGATAATCGGCAGTTCAGAGTGTTCGCGGACAAACTTGAGTCCTGCCAGATCATTCGGCTTCGTCGGTTGTTCTATCAATTCAACACCATAACCGGCAAGTTCACGGATCTTGCGAACAGCCTCCTTCGGGGTCCACGCTGTATTCGCATCGACATAGATAGGCTTATCCGTAACCTCGCGGAGTTTCTGAATTATCTCAATATCCTGCGGCGTGCCGAGTTTGACTTTCAGGATCGGATACGCTTCAGCATGTCGGGTCTTCTCTGCCATTACCTCCGGTGCATCCAGTCCAATCGTAAACGATGTGTGAGGGGTCTTCTTCGGATTGAGCCCCCAGAGTTGGTAGAGCGGAACGCCGAGTTTTTTACCGAGTCGATCATGAAGTGCCATATCAATGGCGGACTTCGCTGCGTAATTGCCCCCGAGCGTTGCTTCAACCGTCTCCATCACATCGTGAATCGCATCGAGGTCTTTGGGAAGTGCCGGCGCGATAATTTCCAACGCGACACGCACCGTCTGAACGGTTTCACTATACAACCGAGCGGGTGCCGCTTCACCGATACCACCATCAATCTCTACAGAAATCACCTGTCGGAACGCGTCTGTCGCACGACGCGCAATCTTGAACGGATGCTGAAGTTGTAAATCTGTGATGTTAGAGACAATGTGCATTTTTTTACTTTCCGTGGGAGGGGTTTGTAACCCCGATTCTTTCGGTCTCTTTTTTGATTTCCATTATGATGGAAGGGGTTTGTAACCCCGATTCTTTCGGTCTTTGTCTAATGTTACAGTGGGAGGGGTTTGTAACCCCGATTCTTTCGGTCTCTTTCTTACTTTCCATTATGGTGGGAGGGGTTTGTAACCCCGATTCTTTCGGTCTTTGTCTGATGAGAAGAATTCGCTTGCCTCTCTTTTAAGTATGTCATAAACCGCTTTTGGCTTTCTATCGGAATTTCGCCAGCACCCTTCAGGAAAGTCCATGCCCCGAAAAAGATCGCATACACTTCCGAAACGGTGGAAGCCTTCGGATGATTCAAAGATTTGATTTCAAGGGTCATCGCCATTTTGTTCGTCTGCTGAATTTCAGGGGTTGTTCTGTCTTGAACGGTAACAATCGGGGTCGCATAGAGGCTCCCATTGAACTGTTCAAGTATCCGCTTGAGAAACGTCTCTGTTCCCTGATTGCCTCGGTAGTGTGCCGCTACCACAGTGGATTGTTCCTTATCCCATTCCGTGTGATTGATTTGCAAATAGTATCCGCTATCCTTGACGGCGTTAACCTTTTCTATCCGTTTTTGCACAGACATTTTTGATCCAGCAGTATAAATATTATAAACCTTTGCCCCAGCAAGTTTCAACATCTTTTCCAACCTTGTGAGAAGTTCTTGGGTCTCAGGCGTATCCGTTTTTGAATCGAGAACGATGACAGTAGCGGCAAACGCACCGTCTGCAATCGGGTGAAGCCCGACATCGGCAACTGTTGCTTGATTCGGTTGAATGTGAATCCTGCGTTGGTCGGGGTAATAGCCTGCCTTAGAGATGTGGAGTGTTGTTTCGCCGAAATCCTTCAATTCAGAGCCTGTTGTGATAAAAAAGTGTCCCTCGGTATCCGTAATTGCTGTCAATCCTGAATCGGTTTGTAGTCGCACGTCTTGAAGCGGTTTTTTAATTTTCCCTTGCGGTTCGATGGGGTGGGTGTTGGGAAGGTTGTGAGAAACTTGACCTTGCACGATCGCGCCATCAATGTTCGCGAAGTGGATCGTCAACGACTGACGTGTCTGTTGATATGAGACCTCCACCGTTGCTGTGCCCAGCGCATCAGGCGCGTATAGATAAAACTGTGCTGAACCGTTCTTTGAGAGTCGACGATCCGCTGCGAGCGTCCCGTTTGATGTTTGTGCGTAGATCGGTTCGTCGTCAGCAATTGGCATTCCGTCAGCGTCCCGTGCAGTTACAGAGATACCGACGTAACTTTTTCCATCAGCAGGGAGGGTCTCTGTCCACGTCGTGAGGTCCACTACCGCAGCAGGTGGTGCCACCTTAAACCATTGCGGCGCGGGGAGACTGTGATTCCCATAATAGTTCACTAAGTCCGTCTGGACAAGATGCACACCGTTCGATAAGGGTTTATCAACGGAGACAGTAATCAGATCTGTCTCGCGATCGTAGGAATAGGGGACATCCACATTATCAATCTTGACACGGATGGAGTCCGTGAAGACCTGTTGACGTTTGAGCATCCACGCCCCCCGCTCATGGAGTCCGTCCATCACCTGAATCTGGAGGTGCGGCGTTTTCGTCTGGATGGCGGAGGCGTGTTGTGGCTCGACCAGCACACCTTTCGGAAACCCGCCTTCAACATAACGGGCAAGCCCAAGAAAGTAGCCGTAGGCTTCCCTTCTCAGGTAGGCGTCCTCCTGCAATCTGACTTCTTCTTCTGGGTTCGAGAGAAAAGATGCCTCACATAACACCGCTGGACATTCTGTCAATCGCAGGACCCCAAAACCGGAAGTTGTTATTAATTTATCCGAATAAAGTCCCGATGCAGGAGAAGTGGGCAATTGGAGTGCGTCTGAGACTCCCTGCTGCACATACCGAGCGAGGTCGAGACTCTGGCGTGAGTCATCCGCATCGCCATGATACCAGGTAGAGGTGTAGTTAACTTTCGGATTATCAATCCCGTTATGGTGTAGTGAGATGAAAAAGTCGGCACCATTTTCGTTGGCAATTTCACTGCGCCTCGACAGACTCACATAGGAATCGTCAACGCGCGTCATGATGACGATAGCCCCGACTTTCTGTAACATCTCGCGTAGATAAAGTGCGACCCGTAGGTTCGCCTCGGCTTCGCGAACGCCTGTGGGACCCCGTTTGTAATCCGGGACGTGTGCTTGTCCGCCGTGTCCGGGGTCCAAACAAATTTTGAAACCTTTGAGATGCCGGGTATAAGGGGGAGGTTCAAACTGAAATGAAGCCTGCTGTTCCACAGGTGTCTGGCGTTGAGAACAACCCACAAACAACAGAAAAATCAAAAGGATTTTTAATTTTTCCTTGCGGTTCAATGAGGCAGGTTTTGGCATTTGGGGTGCCTTTCCGTATATCCACGCTCCAAATGTAAAGCAAAGACAAATTAGGTTTCCATTTAAGGAGGACCTAATTTCATTACGAGTTACGCGTTCTGGTTTTTTAATTTTTCCTTGTCACTGACGGTTGGTGGCTGACCGTTGGCTTGTTCGGCGTGATTTCGGACGACCCAGGATCTCTGAAAGAATAATGCCTTGACGAAAAGTTTGCGGTGATAAGTTCAGCAGGGATGTCCCGGGGACGGACCGAATTCCGGTCGGGGATTCCACAGGCACTGGCGGCGGTTGTGGTTCTTTGACGACTGGATCAGGCTGTTCCGATTCAGGACGCGCTGGCGCTTCGGCAACCACGGGCGGGGTCTCCTCTTTTTCGTCTTCCTGCAGAATCATCTGCTCCAGTTGTGTCTCAAACGGAAAATCTTCCATGAAAGGCGGGGGTGTATCGTCGCTCTCCGACATCGCACGCTCGTCCCCTTTTCTCTCCGCATCCCGTTGTTGTGCTTTCCGTCGACGCGCATTGCTCAAGATAGAGATCAGTAGCACGATAATCAGCGGTGCCAGCATCTGAATGATACTTTCCATTTTTTAATTTTTCCTTGCGGTTCGGTTAGTGGGCATAGGGTTTTAATGTTGCTTTCCGTATACCCACTTTCCACTTCGTTTCAAGCTACGCGCTTTTTCTAAAAAGTGTGCTAAAATCCGTAAAGGTATTGACAACTTTAGAACACTTCCTAACTTTAGAACACTTCGCAACTCTACAGAGACTTTAAAACTTCCCGACGACTGAAAACTGACAACCGACAACCCTTTTACGAAAATCCGAGTGAGTGTGCAGACCGCGTTGTGTCTATCTCTTGCGTGCCACCGGGTGAAGCGATGGATTGACGCATCTCTGTATCCGCAAGGATATTACGGAGTTCATAATACGTCATCACGCTCATCCGCTGGGAATCAAAGGTGTCCGAGATGGCAAGTGGCACCTCCGCTTCTGCCTCAATCAGCTTGACGGTCATCTCTTCGACCAACGCTTTATTCTCTTCCTCTTCCGCTTGTGCGCGTGCGCGAAGTTCTTCAGCTTTCGCACGTGCGATCTTGAGTTCAGCCTGTGCTTGGTCGGTCTGTAATTTCGCGCCGACATTCTCACCAACATTTATATCGGCGATGTCAATAGACAAAATTTCAAAAGCAGTTCCCGCAGCTAAGCCCTTTGCGAGCACCGTCTCTGAGATGAGCACCGGGTTTTCCAAGACTTGCTTGTGGCTCCCTGATGAACCGATCGTCGTGATAATCCCTTCGCCAACCCTCGCACGGATTGTATCTTCAGTCGCACCGCCGACAAGCCGGTCAATATCGGCTCTCACCGTAACACGTGCTTTCACGATTAACTGGATACCGTCACGGGCGACAGCCGTAATACCGATACTCGGATCATCTCTACTGGGAATGTCTATAATCTCAGGCGTAACGCTAACTTGAACGGCTTGCAAGACATCTCGACCCGCAAGATCAATTGCAGCAGCCTGCGCGAAACCGAGATCGATGTTGGCTTTATCCGCCGCAATCAGTGCCGATACGACACTCGAAACGCGGCCGCCAGCAAGGAAATGGGCTTCCAGATCGTCAAGCGATAGATTTAAGCCTGCTTTCGTTGCGTTGATCTGAGGTTCTACAATCGCCGCGGGGGGAACACGCCGCAAGCGCATCGCAACGAGATCAAAAATCCCAACCTTCACACCTGCGGCAATGGCAGTAATCCAAAGACCGATCGGAACCAGCCAACTAATAATAATGATAAACAGGATAAGCAGGACAGCAATAATTGCGACCATTGTTGGTGCCATGTTTACGATTCCTCCGTATTAACGTTCAAGTTTCCTTCACGGAACGCATTTGCCAAGGAACGCGGGACTTGCGCTTCCGCTTCAACAACTTTCGCACGCATCTCTTGGACACCTGCGGTCATCTCCTGCTTCCGAGCGACTGCCATAGCACGCCGCTCTTCTGCCTTCGCTTGTGCCACGACCAAGTCTGCCTCGGCTTGCTCCGCTTGGAGTTCCGCACCGATATTTTTGCCAACGTTGACGTCAGCGATATCAATAGAAAGGATTTCAAAAGCGGTCCCAGCATCGAGGCCGCGGTCAAGCACCGTTTTCGAGATAATGTCCGGGTTTTCAAGCACATCTTCATACGTTTCAGAGGCACCGATCGCGCTGATAATCCCTTCACCGACACGCGCGATAATCGTTTCTTCACCCGCACCGCCAACCAGCCGATTGATGTTCGTGCGCACCGTAATACGCACGGTGGCTATCAATTCAACGCCATCTAAAGCGAGGGCACTGATCTTCGGGGTCGTGATTACCCGTGGATTGACGCTGACCTGGACTGCCTCGAAGACATCCCGTCCAGCCAAGTCTATCGCAGCCGAGCGTTGAAAATTCAACTCAATTCTCGCTTTATCTGCGGCGATGAGCGCACTGACAACATTGAGGACGTTACCCCCCGCAAGGTAATGCGCTTCTAATTCAGCCGTCACGACTTTCAATCCAGCCTTATGCGCACTGATTAATCCCTTCACAATAACATTTGGGTTCACGCGTCTGAGGCGCATCCCGACCAAGTCGAAAATTCGGAGCGGGACACCCGCTGCAACAGCGGCAATCCACAATCCAACGGGGACGAACCAAAAGAACACGATAACAAAAATTAGGACAACAAGGGCAATTCCCCCTGTAAATAGATCCACCATATCTGCCTCCTACTGTAAACTACGAACGACCACACGACTGCCTTCTACAAAAATTACTTCAATTTCGGTCTCTGCCGGAACAAATTCGCCCTGCGTGACAATATCGACACGGTTTCCACTGATAAGCGCAGCCCCCGCAGGACGCAGCGGGGTCAATGCCTTACCCGACTTCCCAACTAAACTCTCCAATTCCGATGGGGGTGCGTGAAAACCCTCTGCCTTATTTTGCGTTTTTCCCAAGATAAAGGTTTTACCGGCAGGCGTTGCACGCATGACGGATAACCCGAAAATCGCCAGCGGTATAACGCCTATCAGCGTTGCCCCCGTATAAGTGAGAGCCGTCTGGAATCCGAATTTCCACCAAGCGATCCCGACACCTATCAATATAAGCAGAACCCCCGGCACCCCTGCTGCTCCAAATCCAGGAAGGATGAGTAACTCAATGAATACTAACAGGATTCCAATGCCTATCAGGAAGATGAGAAACCACATCATATTTTTAATTTTTCCTTGCGGTTCGGTCAAATCGACCCAGCAAAAAATTAATCATCTTCAACGGCTTCTACGAACACCTTGGGACCTTCCACATTTACGACTTTGACAGTGCTATCTTGTGCGATGAAATCGCCAACCGTGACGACATCCACCCTATTATTGGCGATGCGAGCCGTGCCAGAGGGACGCAAAGGCGTTAGGGCAGTGCCAGATTGTCCGAGATACGCCTGAAAATCCTCCGAACTCGACGAGTGATACCCCATCTGGGTATCCATCACTGTTGACAAAGCGAGCCTCCGAAACAGCTGCGTCTCAGGAAGCAGGAAAGCCGCGAGAATCACCAGGCCGCCACTCAAGATTACAGAGACGGAGAGCCACATCACCGCCGTCCGGAACTCATAAGCCTTGTCGAAAACGAAGAAGACGCTCCCTAACATCAATGTAATGCCGAGAATACCAGCAACACCGAAGCCGGGGATGACGAAGACCTCTACGGCGATAAGTCCAAGACCGATCAGAAAGAGTAGAAATGCCCATTCTGCACCGATTTTCGTCAGCATGTGTCCACCGAAGAAAAGTCCGACACACAGTAAACCGAGGAATCCGGGGATACCGAAACCGGGTGTCCGGATCTCTATAAAGATACCCAGGATTCCCAATGAAAGGAGCAGCGAACTGATGAGGGGATTCGTGATAAAGAAAACAATCCTATCGGCGAGTGTCGCCTCAACTTCGATAATACGCGCGCCTGCTAACGTTTTGAGACGGTTTATTTCTGAAATACCAATATCCTGCTGTCGTTGTGCAATGCCGTCTTCTGTGAGCGGCAGTTTGGTCCCATCAACCTCGACAATCTCGTATTGTGCCAATAGTTCCGTGAGGGTTTCGGCTTGTGCGTCTACGAACGCGTATGCTAATGCCTGTTGCGTCGATAACGTGAGCAGTTTTCCTTGGGCACAGAGGATTTCCATCTCCTCGCCCTCTTCTTCACGCGCAATGTATTCTTCGGGGAGGAGTTTGATAATCTGACCGTCTGTGAGTTTTACGAGGACGAGTTCTTTGTCTACCATCGCTTCAGCAATATCCGGGTTTCGGTTCTCGCGTTCTGCCGTTGCACGAATGGTTCCCTGAATATAAGAGATTGCCTTTTCTCCGACCTCTTGTCCTTGAATATTAACGGGCGCGGAATCGCCAATCGTTCCGCCCGAAGTCATAACAATCTGATTACAAGCGATAGAAATCATCGCTCCGGCAGATATAGCCTGTCGATTGACAAAAGCGATTGTTGGAACTTGTGTATCCTGGATAGATCGGATGATATTTACAGCAGAATCTACCCTGCCGCCCGGTGTATCCACATCGAAAACAATAGCGTCGGCACCCGCCGTCTCTGCTGTTTGGATGCCGTCACTGATATAGGTCCCGAGTCCGCTCCCGATCTCGTTCCGAATGTCAATCACGTAAACCAGCGCGGCGTCCTGCGCGGACAGCGTGCTATTCATGAAAAGGCATCCTATTAAAGAAAGAAGCATGTAAATTGGAAGATGTGTTTTACGTCCCATGAAAACCACTCCCTATTTTGACTTTTGTTGGGTACTGATGTTGTATCTTGCGACTCTGAAGTGCTTTTTGGCATAATAATTTAGACAATTGACACCTCATTCAATTATACCTGAAGACCCCGGTAAACGTCAAGACGATTTGCAATTCAATCCGATGTGAACTCTTCTTGAATCCATGAATGGAGGATATGGTTCAGGATTAAATGGACATCCTCAACGGGACCGTAGCGGTCACTGTCTACAATGACGTTCACCTCGCAAATCGTTGCCAATGCCCCGCCACCGAAGCCACTCCACCCGATTGTTTGACACCCAATCTCTTTGGCATATCGCAGTGCCCGGAGCACATTCTCTGAATTGCCGCTCGCACTGATACCGATAACGACATCACCCGGATTCACAAGATTTTTGAGTTGTTCGACGAAAACATCTTCGTAAGATACGTCGTTTGACCACGCCGTCATTGTTGCGACGTTATCCGTTAGACTCACAACACGAAAACGGGGTTTGCCGGGGACACTCGTGCCTTTTCCTAAGTCGCAGGCAATATGTGATGCTGTAGAGGCACTGCCACCGTTACCAATCACAAAAATCTGCTTTTCGGCGTAATATGCCTCCATGATAACATCTATAGAACGCCGCACATCTGCCACTGTGAGTCGCTCTAAAACACCTTGTAGATGCGAAATATAACTTTGAATTCTCTCCATTTTGATTTTATTAGTTCCCTTTCTACGGTTTTCAGACGACTAATGCGACGGCAGCGAGGTCCCCCAAGGCATCACCTAATTCGGCTGGCGCGATATGAACCGCTTCTGCGGGACGGGTCATCGCGAAATTTGAAACCGTCTCTCGAATCGGGTCGAGCAAGAGATCGCCGGCAGCAACTGCGATAGTACCGAGTAAAACGATGTCGGGGTTCAAGATGTTGACCAAATTTGCGATACCCCATCCCATGTAATATGCTGTCTCCTGAACGAGTTCCAACGCTAAAGCGTCCCCCGTGCGCGCCGCCGCCAGGACATGCTCTGACTTGATAGCTTCGATCCGTCCATCGGTAAGCGTTAACAGTGCCGTTGGCGACTTTCCACCTTTTTGTTCCTTTTGTAGTGCAGCCTGTGCGCGGCGTGCGATAGCAGGACCAGAACAGAGTGCCTCGAGACACCCCCGTTTTCCACAGCCACACCGCGGTCCATTTGGCAGAAGTATCTGATGCCCTACCTCACCGGCACTGTCGTTGGCGCCGTGATAAACCTGCCCGTCGATAACAATACCACCGCCGATGCCTGTGCTCATCGTCATATAGAGGACGGCACTGTAGCCGCGTCCACCCCCGAACCTGAACTCTGCGAGTGCACTCGCATTCGCGTCGTTCTCAATGATCACCGGCACTTGAAATTCGGATTCCAACAGTGCTTTCAGCGGGAGCGCGTCCCAGCCGGGTAAGTTCGGAGGCGAATAGACAATCCCAGTCTTCGTATCCAATGGACCCCCGCAACTCACGCCTATCGCTGAAATAGAGGTCTGTTCCAAGCCGACTTGACTGACAACCTCACGCACCATATCAAACAGCAAACCGATCGCATATTCCGGTCCCTTTTCTGAATGCGTCGGTTTACGGACCTTGCCGAGGATATGTCCGGTCTTATCAGCGACAACCGTCGCGAGTTTCGTTCCACCGATGTCTATACCGACAACATGTTCCTTCATAAGCGGGCTTTCCCTTTCTGAAGAAAAAGATAAATTGCGTCATTGACGGGCGATGAATCGCCCTACTACAAACGAAGGGTGCTGCTTGTAGTAGTGCTATTTATAGCACGTTCCGTAAATTGTCAGACCATTAACACCTACATTACAACTCATAATTCAATGCGCGCAGTGCCGGATATATCTGTTGGTATGCTTTCAACTTCTCATCGTAACGCTCCGTGAACGCCTCTCGTGGATAATACACATCGCGCGGTGTGACCAACGCATCGACCGCCGATTCAACGGAATCATACTTGCCTATGGCTGTGCCGGAAAGGATGGCAGTGCCGAGACAGACACCTTCCGATATATCCAGGGCAATCACCTTTTTCCCAAACATATCCGCTTTGAGTTGGAGCCATTTTTCAGATTTCGCGCCGCCACCGATGGCACGCACTTCGTTTATCACAACCCCAGCGTCTTGAAGCATCGCGAGATTCTGTTTAATTTCGTAACTAATACCCTCCAGAATCCCTTTGATAAGTTCACCTTTCGTCGTAGAAAGCGTCAACCCGACAATCGCGCCTTTCGATTCGAGATCGAGATGAGGCGTGCCTGAGCCAGTAAAATGCGGCAGCACCATGGCTGTCCCAGGCGCGTCAGGGAGTGCCTCCATCAGTAAATCGTAGACGTCGCGTCCTTCTGCTTCTGCTTGCGCCACCTCTGCTTGCGCGAGTGTGTCCCTAAACCACCGAAGCACAACGCCACCACTGGATACAAACCCGAGTGTGACATACAAGCCATCGACGACGTGTGGATAACAGGCGAAATTCCCATCTATCATGTCTTGGTTGATGACGGGTTCCGTGAAAGCCGGTGCGATACATTCGACAGTGCCAGTTGCGTCCATTACCTCGCCGCTCCGAATGATCCCTGCCCCTAAAGCACCGCACGGTTGATCATGTCCACCCGTAACACATACCACGCCTTGCGGCAAACCGAGTTCATCGGCGACTTTGGAACTCACCTCACCGATCGGTGTGCCGGATGGCGCAGCATCTGGAAAGAGTGCCGCATCTACATCTGCCAAACCCAGCATTTTTTCTGACCAACCCTTGTTGATAATATCGAATGCCATCGTGCGTGCAGCGAGAGAGTAGTCCACCACAGGCGAAACACCGAGTTTGAAATAGACGAAATCCTCAAAGCCGAGGAATTTCCATACCTGTCGATAGAGGTCGGGTTGCTGCGCCTGTATCCAGATGAGTTTCGCCAAGGTATGAATATCACTCATCGGCATTCCAGTGATTTGCATCACCTCTAAAGGCGTTATGTGTTGTTTCAATCTATCGCAGATGCCGGTTGTCCGAGCATCGAAGGTGGTGATGGCGTTCGCCAGAATCTGTCCATCGGCGGACACGGGTGTTACCGCTTCACCCTGTGAAGCGACACTGATTGCCTCAATTGGATCGGATTTCGTTTGTGCTGCAACCTGTTGGATACCAGCGGATATGTTTTCCCAGACGACGTTCGCGTCCAGTTCCGACCAGCCGGGTTGCGGGTGGATCAACGGATACTCGCCATACGCCTGTGCAAGCGTCGTTCCATCTTCGCGAAAGGCGATGACCTTACACCCCGTTGTTCCAACATCTATGCCCAAAAGACTCATTGCTTTTTTCCTTTTCTTTAGGACTTACGCACTCCCCCGGTAGGTGCGGTTTCTAACCGCACCGAATCCTGTGAAAATAGGTGAAATTTGGTCATTTTGCGTAAGTCCTGTTCTTTATAATAACCCAAGTTGCCACGAACAGATTTTGTACTTGCCAGAAAGGTTTTTTGTCTCTCCACACCCCAGAAGGGTGGTATGTCTATAGAAAATGGCACATTTACGCGATCGCACTCCCGGGGAATGCCATAAGGCATTCATACCGTTGATTCCGGAGTGCTATGTCTATAATAGGAAGCAACTTGAGTTATAATACGGGATGTGAGTATCATATCATAGGTTGCGGATTAATGCAAGGATTTGTTTTAGATGGGGTGTGTAAAGTTTTTGTCAAAGAGATAAGGTGAAAAAGTCTGTTGAGGAAAAGTGTGAAAGTTGGTATCCTTTCCTAAAAAAGTTATGATGAGTTTCATAGGAGAGAATACCAATGTTTAGTGTATCATTAGCACAT
>JAJEDB010000003.1 GCA_022821725.1 Candidatus Poribacteria bacterium
ATGTGCTAATGATACACTAAACATTGGTATTCTCTCCTATGAAACTCATCATAACTTTTTTAGGAAAGGATACCAACTTTCACACTTTTCCTCAACAGACTTTTTCACCTTATCTCTTTGACAAAAACTTTACACACCCAATAATGAGAAAAAAATTGGAAAGAAAAGCGATTTATGATATAGTAGTTTTCGGTTCGCCTGCGTAGTAGGCGAACTGATAACTATAAAAAAAAAGGAAAAACATGAGAGGCAACCACAATACAGATATACCTCGCCCAGAGTACCCGCGGCCAGATTTTCAACGCGGAACATCAGAAGGCATCGACTGGATCTGTCTGAACGGTCCATGGGAATTCGCTTTTGACCCTGACGATATCGGTGAACAAGATCAATGGTTTGGTCTGAAATCCCCAACGACCGATTCCCCATGGACATTGCAAATACAGGTTCCCTATCCCTGGGAGAGCCTTGCGGCATGGGGCGACGAAGAACAAGCAGATAACGCAACCTATTTGAGCAAAAACGCCTATATCACACCTGAAGAAGTCACCTGTGGCGGTTTAGAACGTGGTGGAAATTATCGGGAACAACCGAGACATACAATCGGTTGGTATCGCAAAATGGTCTCTATTCCTGAGAATTGGGGGGATAGACGCGTCATTTTGAAGTTCGGTGCCGTCGATTGGGAAACGCGTGTCTGGGTGAACGGTAAAATCATTGGTAAGCATGAAAACGGATATCTGCCGTTTGAATTTGACATCACAGACGCACTCACACCAGGGGAACCCGCACTTATCGTCGTTCGGGCTTACGACGCGCAGAACCACGGCGAGCAACTCGCGGGTAAGCAGATAGGTTGGTATGAACGCACCAGCGGTATCTGGCAGTCTGTCTACTTAGAACCCAGAAACGAGACGCATATCGCGCAGTGTCATATAACACCTGACATCGACAACGCTTCTGCTACGTTTGCCGTTAAGGTAGATGGAAACTTAGACCCGGGACTCAACCTACGTTGGAGTTGCGACGGACAGAATGGAACAGTTGAAGTTTCTGGTAGCGAGACACACTGGACAATCACGATCCCTCCAGAACAACTCCGCTTGTGGGACGTAGACACGCCACACCTCTACGACGTGACGCTTGAATTGCTGATGGAAAACACCGTCAGCGACAGAATTTACACCTACTTCGGAATGCGGAAGATTTCCATCGCGAAAGCCCCAGGTGGGGATTATCAGTATATCTACCTCAACAACCGCCCTATCTACCTGCTGGGTGCCCTCAATCAGTCGTTTAACCCGGAAGGCGTGTATACGTTCCTGACAGATGAAGTGATCCGCAGGGACATCGAACGCGCAAAAGAATTCGGATTCAACTTCCTCCGACTTCACATTAAGGTAGATGAGCCGCGCCTCTACTATTGGGCTGACAAGTTGGGTTTGCTCTTTATGTGTGACATCCCGAATTTCGGCGACTACACGGAGAAAGCACAGGCACGATTTGAGGAAACGCTTCGCGGAAATATTGCACGTGACTACAATCATCCCTCAATCATCTCATGGTGCAATTTCAACGAAACCTGGGGACTCGGTGGCAGAGAGTATAAAGAGATGCACGAACGGCAAGAATGGGTACGTGAGATGTACCACCTCGCTAAATCTCTCGACACCACCCGCCTCATTGAGGACAATTCGCCCTGTTTATACGACCATGTAGAAACAGATATCAACTCATGGCACTTCTACATCAACGATTATGACCGCGCGAAAGAACATATCGCGAACGTCGTGGAAGAAACATATCCGGGCTCAGCGTTCAATTACGCCGGTGGTAATGTCCAGAGCGATGCTCCGTTGATTAATAGCGAATATGGTGGCATTTCAGCAGGTGCCGGGGATAAGGATATCTCCTGGTGTTTCAAATACCTCACCAACGAACTCCGCCTCCATCCGAAAATCTGCGGGTACGTCTATACCGAGTTGCAGGACATCGAGTGGGAACACAACGGTTTCATGAAATATGACCGCTCAATCAAGGCATTCGGATACGATTATCTCGATATTAACACCTTAGATTTTATCGGTATTGATTATCCGCCTGGGACAACAGTTACACCGGGTGAGAAAGTGAAGGCTGACATCTATGCGAGCCATTTCTCACACAAAACCATCACAGATACAACACTGTACTGGCAATTGGATACGATGTCAGCAACGGGAGACATCACACGCGGCTCCGTCTCAGGAAGCGTTGATGTTCCATTCCCGCAGTACCAAGTGCAAAATGTGCATCAGCTTGAACTTACCATGCCTGATGTTCACCCCGCGGTCGGTACACTCCACGTCTGGGTAACAGATGGCACGGGTTCTGTTGTCGCCCGTAATTTCATCAACTTTGAGCATTTTGTGGGAGGGGTTTCTAACCCCGAATTCCAAACAGCCGAATCCCAAAACGATTCAGGGTTCGTTAGTATCAACCACGACCCTGGAAACGCCTCCAAGTGGGAGGGGTTTCTAACCCCGAATTCTGAACCAATAAGTGAAGCCCAATTGTTTTCCGCAGAGGGAAGTGGTTACGTTGAATATGAGATTTCGTTGATAGAAGGGATTGATCCAGCAAATTCCGAAGAGATGGAACTGATCTTTGAAGCATCCAGTGCAAACGGTGGTGCACGTCAAACGGAACCTGAAAAATACCCATCCGACGTGACGATTTCTATCAACGGTGTTGAAATCGAGACGATCCACATACCCGACTGTCCGGCGGACGCGCGCGGTGTGCTTTCTTACATCCACGGGCAACCCGGCATCTATGGTTACCTTTATCGGGTTAAGGTAGACCCATCCGTTGTTTTTGAGAACGAGGTAGACACATTAACGGTCCGATATGAAGTGAAAGCAGATGCTGCGGCGAAAGGAGGGTTTGCACTTTACGGTGCACGTATGGGTAGATACCCGACCGGTCCCCATCTGCGCATTTATTTTTAAAATTAGACAAAAGCACGTAGCTTGGAACATAGTGGAAAGCGGGTCTACGAACAGGCACGTCAAACCCCTAAGCCCGCTCAACGAACCGCAAGGAATAATTAAAAAATGGCAAGTCCCGAATTTGTATTTACACGTCACCCCAATTTAGAAATTTCTTGGCCCTACGTACACGAACGGATGGTGAGTCGCTTAGAAGAATTAGGTGTAACCCTCGTCCTGAACACAGGCAACCGAGACCCTATTCACGAACAGATCGACTTAAGCGAAACCATCGGAATATCCCACTTCGGCGGAAACCTGACCGAAGCCTGTATCGCGGCAGCCCCAAAATTGAAAGTTTTCGGAGCAATGACCGACAATTCCGGGCACGGTATCCCATATCAGGCACTTCAGGCACGTGGCATCCCCGTGATTGAATCGACACGCGCGTGGTCGCAATCTGTAGCAGAATGCGCTTTCGGTCTGGCATTGTCTTCGCTGCGTCGGACAGCACAATGGCACCTACGGATGGCACAGGGCGAAAAATTGTGGGATTGGGAAAACCCGATGTGGGGTTCGCTAAACGCACGTGAAAGCGGTGCCCCGCTGGATAAACTCCCTGCCGCACATCAGTTCTGTGACGATCCAGATTTTGTTAACGGGGATCTCGGTACGAAAAACATTGGGGTTATCGGACTCGGACAAATTGGCGGAAAGATCGCAAAATGGTGCAGTGTCTTTGGTGCGACGGTGATGGGCTTCGATCCTTATGTACCGGACGAACTTCTCCAAGAATGGAATGTGCAACGCGCCGATATGGACACGCTCGCTGATAGCTCGGATATCGTTTTTGTGGCGGTTCCACCGACCCCTTCAGCCAAACATCTGTTGAATCGAGAACGCATCTATCGCTTGCGGAAAGGGGGTTTGGTTGTCGTGATTACACGCGCCTTTGCTGTTGATATGGACGCATTACGAGAACGCCTCGTGAAAGACGAACTCGCGGGTGCCTTCGACGTTTACGATATCGAACCGGTTCCCGTTGACGATGAACTTCGCAATCGGGACAACGTTGTTCACACACCGCATATCGCAGGCAGAACAATAGATTCCAATTTACGCGTGGCGGACATGACTGTGGACGATTTTGTGCGGGTCCTAAAAGGCGAAGCACCTATCGGTGCGTTGACACCAAAAGCAGTTGAGGTCCGAACTTCACCCACCCCGAGTCAATAGAATAGCCATCGGAAACCATCGGTAGTCAGCCATTCGTTTTAAGAAGTTGTAAAGTGTGCTAAAGTTGAGAAGTTGTAAAATTTATCCTAACTTGCAAACTTTAGGAACTTGCAAACTTTCTACTGACGGCTGACTGCCGACAGGTACAAAAAATGTCAACTGAAACATTGTACAAAAACCTTATCCGTCCAAACATCGCGGATATGGCACCCTATACGCCGATTGTTCCTTTCGATGTGCTGAGTAAACGCCTTGGGATTCCTGCTGAAGATATCATAAAACTTGATGCGAACGAGAACCCCTACGGTCCCGCGCCTTCCGTTTATCGCGCCCTTGCCGATGAAAAGGATTATCACATCTATCCAGACCCGGACAGTACTGCCCTCCGTCAAGCCCTGAGCGAGTACACAGGCATTGATGCAACGCATATCATCGCCGGACAGGGCGCAGATGAACTGATTGATCTTATCGTTCGACTGTTCGTCACGCCTGGAGACGCGGTCATCAACTGTCCGCCAACATTCGGAATGTACCGTTTCGATACGGAACTTAACGGCGGCAAAATTATTGATGTTGAACGAAAAGCAGACTTTTCTTTAGATATTGAAACGATAGTTGAAACTGCTACTCGCGGGAACCGACCCCCTAAAATCCTTTTCATTACAAGTCCAAACAATCCTGACGGCAGCGTTCTGAGGGATGCGTGTCTTCAGAGACTTCTTCAGTTGCCACTCATTGTTGTATTAGATGAAGCCTATATTGAATTCGCTGGAGGCAGTCGTGCAGACTGGGTTTTGGAACGTGAAAACTTGATTGTGCTTCGGACGTTCAGTAAGTGGGCAGGACTTGCAGGGTTACGGGTAGGCTACGGTATCTTCCCGCACTGGATAATTTCGCACCTGTTGAAGATTAAGCAACCCTACAACGTAAACGTCGCCGGATCAGCCGCGGCACTGGCTTCGCTGGCAGATATACGCTATCTACAGGAGAATATCAAAAAAATTGTGGAGGAACGTGAACAGCTCTATTTTGCATTGCGAAATTTTGATTTCTTAGAGCCGTATCCGAGTCAGGCGAATTTCATTCTGTCGAGGGTTGTTGGGAGAGATGCGGCGGGATTGAAAGCAGCGTTAGCGGAGCGAGGTATTCTCATCCGATATTTTAACACACCCCTTTTACAAGACCACGTCCGGATCAGCGTGGGCAAACCGTCGCAGACATCTGCTCTCTTGGATGCGTTAGAAAGCAGTTGAAGCAATATTAGCGTTTGCTTTATTTCAGGATAGCAACAACGACGGCACAGATAGCGACAATGATGGAGATACCGGTGAGAACGACATGGCGTGTTTCGGCACGTCCTTCAAGTTTGCCTTTGATCCAGCCGACATCTGTTTTCAGCGTTGAGACATCCTGACGGAAATCTTTGAAATCTTGACGTAATTCATTGAGAGTGGAGAGAACCATCTCCTCAAATCTATTTCTTTCGTTCATGAAGATTTCCTTAAGTATTTGAAGTATGCGTTCAACATTTTAATCGTCAGAGATTTCAAGACGAAATGCTACAAAAAAGGTATGCGGATCGGTGCCCTCCGCATTCAGTTCCTTTTCAACCTCTTCCAAGACAAGCACATCTGAAAATAAAACCACGTTTTTTTCGCATTTAATCGTCCTCAAATTCCACATTATATTCTATCCAAACCTCGGCGGGGTCTTTTCCTTGGGCCACTATGGCATCATGATGACTTTTCGTTTGCGTGAACTGGGATTCAAACTCTGGCACCCCTTCTTTATAGGAACTCAGTGCTTTCGCCATCTCCAACTCAATTTCATGCTTCCGCATCATCTCCGGTAAAGCGGCTTTCCCCGCGCTATCAAAACGAAACTCTAACTGTGCCCACTCTTCATAAAGCGGATGCCCCCACCAAAGAAAAAAGGCAGCTCTTTCAAGCGCAACATAGGCAGCATCTGGATCCTCGTCTCTCAGGCTCACATACACTTTCGCATACCCCGCAGCCTTCAAGAAAACTTCCGCGTCCACCATGGACTCCAGACGCGCCGCGGTCAGAATGACCTCGTCATCTGGCACATCGGGACCAACAGCAACAGGCTGTTCTGTCTCTGAGCATCCTGTTGATAGTGTTATCAGACAACTAAGGATGAGAACACAGAAGACTGAACCTTTCACTCCAGTAACCTCCTCGGTAACGTGAGTTTGATAAATAATTGAAGAGTTTTTGTATAAAGAGAACCCTTTTGGTATAATGAAGTATCCAATCTTCAACCAAAAGGATTTCTCCGATGAGTTAAGAAACATTATCAGTATCCCCCATGTAAGAGATGATAGCATTTTGCAAAGAATGTGTCAAGGTGTATCGTATGCTTCCAGAGCCGTTCAATTGTCACAATCCACTTTTGTGGGAGGGGTTTGTAACCCCGATTCTTGTAGAGGGTCGCGCGCACCAATTCTCGATAATGGACACAGAAAACCGAAAACTGAATGTCTCTGGGATACCCTCAAGGTGATGGAAGCCTTCGGGGTAAGGTTAAGGCACGTGTCGATTTTCCATATAGGGTGTGAGGGACTCTTGGAGCTGCAGACGGGCATTGCGGAGATGGCTCTTGATGGTGCCTTCGGAACGTCCGATCTCTGCTGCGATGGCTTTGATGGACAGTTCGTGGTGGTAGTAGAGCAGAAAGACGAGTCGGCGGAGGGGTGTCAGGTGCTTAACGGCTTTCTGAAGGTGCTCTCGGAGTTCTACGCGTTCCACGTCACGACTCGGGCACGGGTCGGTCTCGGTGATGCGGGTTTCGTCAATAAGATGCAGCGGTTCAGCGGTATACTTTTGTCTACGGAAATAGTCGGTGCAGACGTTTTCAGCAATCCGATACAGCCATGAATAGAAAGCGGAGTCGCCCCGGAAACTGCTGATGGAGCGAAATGCACGAAGCCACGTCTCTTGCGTCAAGTCCTTGGCGAGTTCAGGGTCTTTGACACGTCCATTGATATGACGATATAGGCGGTCTTGATACTTGCCTATGAGCGGGGTAAAGGCTTCAGAGTCGCCCTGTTGCGTGTGTTCGATGAGGGCAGTGTCATCAATATCAAACAATGTTGTCTGTTCCTTTCATTTTAGGAGGGGGGGATGTGTTGAGGCGAAGCGTTCTTTGCTGCTCCGATTTTTGGAGCCCCCCTGTTTCGGCTGGATGTCTACAACGCGGGTGTCGGCATCAAGAGGATGCTGCCCCAGTGTTTTAGGTTGTTTCTTGACATGGCGCGTTCCGGGTCCTGTGAAGTCCAAAAGCGATGGCTGCCAAGAGGCTCTCTGCAGCCAGCATCCAGAGGCGACTCAGTAGTGCCACCAACGTTGCTTGTGAGGGCGGCAGATAGTTTGACAGTAACAGTCCGAGCAGTCCTTCGCGAATCCCTAAACCGCCTGGAGTCAGAAAACTCAAGAACCCAACAATCCAAGCAAACGCAAAGCAAGCCGTGAGCACGCCTGCGTCTCTCAAAAAAACAGACGCGAGGCTCCGGACAAATAGGAAAAAGGCTATCCCTTGACAGAGCCAAAGTAGACAGTGGCAGGTAAGGACAAATCCCGAGAGACTCACCTTTCCTAAGCGCGGCGCGAGTTTTTTGAGAAACTGCCGGGCGTGTTCTGCAAGTTTCGGTATCAAAAAGACAGAACCCACCATCACGCCTATCACAGCGAGCATCAAAAGCAACGTGTGTCTTGAGAAGGTTTCAAGGGCATCGCTTGCTGTCTCTCGCATCCCGTCTGAAAAGAGCAGAGACATCGCAATCAATCCACCGAGTGCCGTCTCAATACCAACGTGTAAGGTCAGACTGCTGCCGACGGCTGTTTTGCTCAACCCGAACTTTTTGCTTAAAGAGAGCAGTCTCACAATCCCCCATATCCGGCCAGGGAGATAGCGCGTGATATTGGCGAGATGAAAGAGCGTCCAAGCACTGCGAAAAGAGACCTGTTTTTGCATCAGACGGCTCAGAAGTGTCGTAAACGGATATAGATAAGCACTTCGGTAAAAGAGAAGGACACCAAATGAGGGAACGAGCCAGTGCCATTGAACGTGAAGTGAGGCGTTTTTCAGATAAGTCTGTGTCTGCACAAACGGTTTGATGAGAAAAAAGAGGCATAACCCCGCAATCAAATAGCCTGCAAACTGTCGTATTTTGGGTATCAAGGGGTTATTCCTCGGGTGGCAGGATTCGGTAAATCCAGACATGGTCAATGCCGTTGAGCGTGATCACATGTTCTAATGTTCCGCCTCGTGTGCCGGCTTGGGGAACCCATTTGATCTGTGAATCCCGGATATAGACAATCTCATAATCGGCAGAGAGATATTTTTTTTTCGTATTATAGGCAAACCCTCTGAAATAGGGTTGAAAAAAATCTGTGCCCAAAGGTGATACGGCTACTCGCAGCTGAGGAGCATTTGCTTTTTTTTCAATATATTTTGCGGCAAGGGCCACCGCAGAAGCATCCCCCACGGTGATTATATTGGTGATGTCTGTCACCTTCCAATAAGGGTTATAGTAGGTACCGTAATAGGGATGAAGTGCTAAAACAGGGACCACCTGAATAAAAAAGAAAACAACGCCCGCAATAACGGCGAGTGCCGTTTTGTATCTTGCGGGTGCCTCGGTTCCTGCTTTGGAACCGAGAGCAGTATATCCCCATTTGAGTCCCTCTATGAATCCGATGGCAGAGAGAATCTCTAATACAGGAAAAGTCGGCAGTAGGTAACGACTAAACTTCTTGCTTGTTGCTGAGAGGCAGATAGTGAAAAGTACCGCACCGAAAACAAGTGAAAGTCCTGTTTTGAAATGTCGGGCAGTTTCCTCCGAGTGTTTCCGATTTTTCCAAAGTAGAATACATCCGAGAAGTGAAAGCGGTAGCATTAAGGGTGTGCTTTTGATCATCAACACAAATATATAGAAAAGCCAACCGGGGTCGTTGACAACCTTTCCAAGAAAGAAATGTTCCACCTCATGCGGGGTTGTCACTGCCCAGTTGACTTTATCAAAGACGGTCCTGACGGTTTGTGTTACATGTATACAGACAAATAGCAGCCCCACGAGTGTTACTCCCACGAGCCACATCGGACACTGCTCTCCTTTCATTTCTCTGAACAGCACACACGTGAACCCCAAAAGACAGAGGGTCATCCCCCAAAATATTGGTGTCCAGAAAACAGGCCAGAGGGACAGGACGGTAAGGGAGGCACAGTTAAAAAAAATGATACTTTCTGTGAGATACCTCCCCAACCCTCCTGTGTATTTCTCCCAAAATAAGAACAGACATAGCGGTATCCACGGCAATAGAATGAGGGCGTAACTCTTAGAAAGCACTGCCAGCCCAAAAGCAATACCTGAAAAAATGAGATAGCGTTGACGATATCGGTTTTGGCAATAGAGGAGAAACAGTAGCACCGTCAACAAGATAAAAATCGTCGCGAGGGCATCTGTGTGAACGCGTCGCGTCTGTGCTAAAAAGAGGGGTGAGTAGGCGAGGCATGCGAAACTGGCAAGTGCGATCCACTGTCCAAAGAGTTGGTAAAGTAAAAGGCTGGCGATACCGATGCCTACCCACACCAGAACACCAATGGACCATCTGGCGAGGGCGAGGTTTTCGACATCCACGCGAGGATCGGTAAAAAAGGAGCGGAGCCCCGCAAGCCACATTGTTGTGACCCCGGGGTGGTGAGCGATGAGGGTTTCAGAGAACTCACTTTCCCTGACAGCAAATATGAACTGAGCACTGCGTTGTAACCACAGTCCTTCATCACTACCCCAATGCGCCTCTAAAGAAAAGAAACGTGGTACACCCGCAAGAGTGAAGAAACATAACGTAGAAAGGAGTATGAGGCGTTTCATTGTGTCTCTGAAGACGAGACAGATGGTGTCTGTCCGAGTCGTTTTTCTCTGTCAAGGATGCGTTGCATCTGTTTTGCAAGCAAGGGAGCTTCCCGGGTTATTCGTTTTATGCCTTCTTCATATCCGTGGTCGGCTATCAATTGCCGTCCCCATGTCTCCCGGGCTTGTTGCCTCTGCTTTGCTCTTTCTTGCGCTGGGGTGAGTTTTTTATCACAACACGCACAGTTTTTTTTCTTCAGTTTTGTGTTGTCGGTTATGTGTGCTAAGTCTTTTCTACTGTGTTGCCCGGTATTTTGCAGTGTGAGTCGCGTTTTGGGAACGCTAAAACCTTTTTGGATGACGTAAATCGTAAGTGTAAAAATCAGAACACACAAGGCATAGACAGTGTATTTCATCTGTGTGGATCCCCCTTCCTGTCTTTGGTAAAGAATCGAACAATTATTCGCCGAGGCTACCTATGAAATAGTAGAATCCCGTAAGCAAGGGGAAAAATAAAACCCAATAAAGCATGGTAGCCTTTCTACTGTTTTTTATTCTCTGTTCGCGATAACCCGCTGCGAATCCACTTTGATAATCTCTCGGCTTCGTTTTAATGATTTCTTTCATAAAAGAAGGTAAGGTCTTCGAGTCCCCACTCCAAAGACCTTCCGTATTTGCAAAGGCAATACCATCTTTATAGCCATGGTCAAACTCTTGGATATTAACGGAAGTCTGCTGCTTCACAAACTCATAAGTGGTTGTTGTCGCACATCCAGATAGAATTATCAGACAACAGAGAACAGCCCCTATTTGTTGTAACGTCATGTGATCATCTTCCTTAAGGATGTCTCATCCTTCATTTTGTGTCTGGCTTTTCTTTTAAGGGTTCCGCAATCCATTTCTCTAAAGCCTCAGCGTTTTTAAAAAACGAGCGAGTGAGGGCGAATTCTTCAGGACAGGTAATTGCACATCGCAGCACGCCCTCGCGTTTCCCGTATGTTTCCAGATGCTTTCGCCAAGCGGAATGATACACTTGAGTCTCCTGGTGAGCAAGGACGGGAGGCACCATGCTGAGCTGCATGATTAGAGAAAACTTGGAACGCATCTCCTCTTTTGAGTAATCCTTCATTAACGGGGCATTGAAGTGTTCTAATTGGAATGCCGTCAATTTGTTAATATCCCTGTCAAGGATGTCCGGCTCCTTGGTGAACAATTTGCGCAGCTTGAAATAGAACTCCATGTACTGCCATCGGAAATTAGGGCCACCGTCTAAAACAAGATTATGATAGAATAATACTCTTATAGAAAGGAGTATCCGATGGCCAAACGAAGAAGATTCACGCCCGAGTTTAAAGCCGAAGTTGTGCTGGAGGCTCTCC
>JAJEDB010000102.1 GCA_022821725.1 Candidatus Poribacteria bacterium
ATGTGCTAATGATACACTAAACATTGGTATTCTCTCCTATGAAACTCATCATAACTTTTTTAGGAAAGGATACCAACTTTCACACTTTTCCTCAACAGACTTTTTCACCTTATCTCTTTGACAAAAACTTTACACACCCAACTGTACACACCCGCTTGATAGACATTGACAAATATGCTATCATGAATGCAAAACAATGTCTATTGCAATAATTAAAAATATGAAAATAAATCTTCTTCGTCTTTCTTTCCTAATTTTCCTGTCGATAGCGTGTCTTGCTCTGGGCGAACAGGACAGGCCCAGTGAAGCGACACATACATATCAGGCAGGCTTGCAGGCACTCACACAGGGGAAAAACCGTGAGGCTTTTACAGCGTTTCAGCGGGCAGTAGAACTGGATCCAGGGCTTGCTGAGGGGCACTATCAACTCGGGGTGCTTTACGGTAAACAATCGCAATGGAAACCAGCCATTGATGCGCTCCAGACTGCGATGAACCTCACCCCCGATTTCGCTCCTGCCCACGTTCGTCTCGGCGAGGCATACCTTATCGGCATGGCGAGTGCTAAAGAGGCGACTGAACCCTTGGAACGCGCACTACAATTGCAGCCTGACCTCGCACGCGCGCGAAGGCTTTTAGGCGAGGCATACCTCCGACAGAACCGAATCGACGATGCGATTCGGCACCTTAAACAGTTAGGACAGGAGAGTGAAGCCCGGTATCTCCTCGGTCTTGCCTATTTCCAAAAGGAAGATTTTACACAGGCAATACCGCATTTTGAAGCCGTCATAAAACGCAAAAGTCGACACGCCAAAGCGCATTTCAATCTTGGAAATTGTTATCTCCGCACGGGTAAAATTGCTGAAGGACGCACGACACTCCGCGCATTTGAAAAACTCACGCGCGAAGAGGAACAACTATCATCGCTGCAACGTTTAGTCGACAACGATCCGCAACGCCTTCAACCGCGTTATGAGCTTGCAGAACTCCTTATAAAGAGGACGGAATGGGAACTTGCGACGAGAGAACTTAAAGCATGTCTCGCCATTGCGCCGCACGATGAGAAAGCATCTGAGCTGCTGGGTTACATTTACCTGCAAACGGAAGCGTATCTGGAGGCACTTGAAGTCTATGGAGGTCTCGTTGAAGCACACCCAGAGAGCGCGATATACCGGAACAGTCTCGGCATTGTCTATATGATGCAGAAAAAACCTCGACAGGCGATCGGACAGTTTGAAACGGCGACACGGCTCGGCACAACGAATCCACAACTTTACCGAAACTTAGCAAACGCTTATCGTCAAATCGGGGAACGGGCGAAAGCAGAACAGGCGTATCAGCATTACCGCTCCTTAACGCAGTGAACTTCGGCAGGGATGAAAGGCGGGAAGGATGGGGACCCCAACCTTTCGATTTTCCAGTCTTGTAATTGACGGACGCTATGAATAAATCACAATCTTGGCTTTCAAATGCCACCAATTTTCGACCCGCATGGTTGAAGAAAAAAAGTATAGAGCGGACAGAGCGTGCCGACGCATGCGTTATCGGTTCCGGGGCAGGAGGCGCCGTCGTCGCCAAGGAACTCGCTGAAGCCGGGCTATCGGTAATTATTTTAGAGGCAGGGGAAAATCACGATCCCAGTACCTTCGGCAGTTACGAGCCGGAAATGCTGCGGCGTCTTTTCTGGGATAGCGGTTTACGGAGCACACGGGACAACGCAGTTGTCATTTCGCAAGGCAAAGGCGTTGGCGGTTCAACGGTACATAATCTCTGTTATGCCGTTCGTCCACCCCAAGCACTCTTATACAGGTGGCAAGTTCCAGAAATTTGGCCCCACTACAATCAAGTGGAGCAGACGCTCGGCGTTACACAGATGCAGGAAGCAGACGTGAATGTATTGAACGCTGTTGTCCGTTATGGGTGTGAGGCGATGCGGTGGCGCGGTGGATTGCAAAGCCATAATCGCGGCGAATGCGCTGCATGTGGTGCTCAGTGTCTTTTTGGGTGTCCTGTTTCCAAAGCCCCGCAAAATGGTTCGAGAGGAACAGGCAAGCAGAGCATGGCGGTCACGTATATCCCTTTAGCACGTGCCGCAGGTGCGAGACTTCACAGCAACTGTGTGGCTGAGAAAATTCATGAGGAAAAAGGCAGGGTCGTTGGTGTATCCGCTCGATTGCCATCGGGCAGATTACATATTCAGAGCGATATAGTGGTGCTCGCCGCTGGAGCAATCAACTCGCCACAACTCTGGTTAAAAAGCGGACTGCCTAACGCGAACCGACGGGTCGGAAAAAATCTCCACTTGCATCCTGCTGTCTTCGTCGGTGGTGTCTTTAACGAAACGATTGATGGACATCTCGGCATCCCACAAAGTTACTATATTGATCACTTTCTGGATTTGAGACGCAGACCGGACAGTGGTTATCTGCTTATGCCGGCTTTCGGTTCACAGATGATAGTAGCGGCAAGTTTGCCGGGGTTCGGTGAAAATCATCGAGAATTCATGGAACGCTATCGTCACATTGCTGCGCTCCTCGTCCTTTTGCATGACAGAACAGCTGGACAGGTATCGGTGGATTATAAGGGGGCTCCGAACATTGCATACCGACTGCGCCGTTCGGATAGGAAGGTATTGGTGGAAGGAATAATCAACGCCGCGCGTCTCCTTTTTGCCGCAGGCGCAACAGAGGTGCTACTGCCTTACACACAACATTTTCCTATCAAAACAGAGGTCGATCTTGAGATTATTCGCCAACGCGGCATCGTGCCAAACGACATCATGTTGGCTTCCAGTCATCCCCAGGGGACACTTCAGATGGGCGAAAATCCGAACAGGAGCGTCGTTAATCTTTCAGGGGAATCCCACGCGGTGAAAGGTTTATTTGTTGCCGATGCGAGTCTCTTCCCGACCTCCGTCGGTATACCACCGACGTTGACGATCGCCGCGCTCGCTACACATGTCGCAGGTCAGATAATTAAGAGGAACATGGTATAAGATTCTCGCTTTGGAAGGATGGGAAAATGGAACAAAAAGACTGTAAGGCTGAAAGGAGAGAGGACGCGAAAATTGGGGTGGATGAGAGAGAAGAATGGGACGGAAATCTTTCATCCAGTTCTCCGCGCTTCCTATCTGCCATTCCGTCCCTTTCACTCGGCAACTTTCCAACACCGGTGGCGCGGCTCTCGAACTTGGAGCGTGCCCTCGGTTTCAAGTCGCTCTGGATAAAGCGGGACGACCGCAGTGGTCGGTTAGGTGGCGGTAACAAGGTCCGTAAATTGGAATACATGTTCGCAGCAGCGCAGGCATCTCCCGATGGAGATGAGAAAAAGAATCTTTTTACAATCGGACCGACAGGTTCTAACCATGTCCGAGCGACAGCGGTTTATGGGAAAGCATCGGGATTTCGTGTAGAATGTTTGCTCTTTAAACAACCCCCGACTGAGTATTCTGAGGTAAACTATCGCAAAATTTGTGAAAATGCCTACCGAGTCTACGAAGTGAAACGTATGAGCACGATGTTCGCGCGTTACGCATATCAACAGGCTAAAACGGTGCTTGGGATCGGAGAGGAACGCTACTTCATTCCAGCGGGTGGCTCCTCACCACTCGGTTCTGTCGGTTATGTGAGAGCGGTTTCGGAATTGAAGTCCCAGATTGAGGCGGATATCTTGCCAGAGCCACGGTTCATCTTCGTTCCGGTAGGGACTTGCGGCACCATAGCAGGTTTGATCGTCGGCGTGCGACTTGCGGGATTGCGCACGCAAATCGTCGGTGTTCGTGTTGCTGACGCAGTGGTTGCAAACACATGGGCAATCTCCCGTATGGTGCGCCGTATCCTGCGTCTCATCGGTGCAGTGGACGCTCATGAGATCAATCCACGCCGTATTGAACTCTGGCACAACGATTTTGGAAAAGGGTATGCTGTTCCAACGGAAGCCGGCACGCAGGCAGTCGCGATGATGGCTGAACATGAAGGCATTACGCTTGAGAATACCTACACCGGTAAGACGTTAGCAGGACTCGCTCACTACATAAAGGCGCACGGATGCGAAGACGAGCACGTCCTGTTCTGGAACACCTACGGCACAACGTAATACAAAGGAAAAAGTATATGGAAACAAAGAACGGTAAACCCAGTTTCGTTCAGGCGGGTATGTCCATCATCGACTGCGACCTCCACAATCGGCTTCCATCACATCAGATGCTCTATCCCTATCTATCCGATTACTGGTGCGACTATTGCGAGGAATCTGGCTTCCCCGGACCCGATGCAGACGACTATCCTGACGGTGTCCCGACTTCATCACGCCCAGAAATTATACATCCCTCGGAAGATGATCCCGCCTCGGATTTAGCACGTCTGCGTAAGCATGCACTCGATTATTGGGAGGTCGAATACGGCATACTCACCTGTGGCTATCGGGTCCAGAGCGTACACAACGAAGACTTCGCAGCGGCACTCGCTTCAGCAGTCAACGATTGGCAGATCGAACACTATCTGGATCCTGAACCTCGCTTACGTGGCTCCTTGATTGTGCCGAGCCAAAACCCAGAACTCGCCGCGAGAGAAATTGAGCGTTTGGGAGGACATCCGAGGTTCGTCCAAGTGATGCTACCCGCCCGATCGCAAGCCCCTTACGGCAACAGACGCTATCATCCGATCTACGCCGCGGCAGTGCGTCATGGACTGGCAATCGGTGTCCATTACGGTGGGGCACCCGGTCTACCACCGACCTCCGTGGGATGGACCTCGACCTATCTGGAAGAATATGTCGGTATGTCGCAGGTGTTTCAGGCACAGGTGCTGAGTCTTGTGTCAGAGGGTGTCTTTGAGGTGTTTCCCGACCTACGCGTTGCGCTCATAGAGACCGGTGTCACCTGGATGCCCTCACTGCTATGGCGGTTCGATAAGGAGTGGCGCGGCTTACGGCATCTGACACCCTGGGTCAAACAGCCACCGTCAGCGTATATCCGCCAACATATCCGCATGACGCTCCAACCGATCGATGCCCCGCCAACCGCGGCAGAGTTGCTTCAAATCGTCGGTCAACTCGATTCCGAGGACATGTTGATGTTCTCAAGCGACTATCCGCACTATCACTTTGACACTCCCGAGGAAGCCTTCCCTATGCAATTACCCCAATCATTAGCACGCAAAATCTTGTCCGAAAATGCGAAGGAATTCTATCGCTTTTGAGCATGTCCTGAGTGCTGTCCCCTAAGATGCCTTTCCGAGACAGCTCCTGTGTATGCCTCACAATCAGCGATTTCGCAAATTTTCCACCCAATTCCCCAAAATATCTTGTCATAAATCTATATCCCATTCATTTTTTTCAGATTATGCACGTTTTCCGTCCTAAAAACGTATCTTTAATTATAAGATGCTAACACAATGTGTGGGTTCCCGATATTATAGTAAAGCCCGAAAACATCTGAACACTTTAGGAAACACAAAATCCCGCCTTGCTGGCGAGGTTTCCTAACCTCGCCACATTAGAGAATGTAAACTTAATTGTGGGCTTTACTATAAAAGACGCGGCTTATTCAATCTATTCATTAATCATGGAGTATCCTGATGGAGAGAGAAGACGATATTCAACTCATTCGTAGAATTTTATCAGGCGACGATAGGGCATTTGAAACCTTAGTTCAAAAATATCAAGAGAGTATTCATGCACTTGCGTGGCGGAAGATTGGTGATTTTCACATCGCTGAGGAGATTACCCAAGACACTTTCCTCCAAGTATACAAGAACCTCTCGCAGCTAAAGAATCCGAACCAACTCTTAGGGTGGATGTATGTCATTGCCAATCGGCTCTGTCTTAAATGGATCGAAAAGAATAAATCTGTCATGCAATCGCTGGAGGACACACCTGTGGAAGAAATCGAGAGAGTCTCTTATACCCATCACGTAGCAGAACAGCGAGAAACAGAACGCACGGAGCAGCACCATGAACTCGTCAAAAAACTACTTGCAAAACTTCCAGAGAGTGAACGCACCGTCGTGACGCTCTATTATCTCGGTAAAATGACGACCAAGGAGATTAGCAAATTCTTAGGCGTGTCCGTGAACACAATTACAAGCCGCCTCCAGCGAGCGCGGAAACGTTTACAAGAACAACAGGAGGCATTAATTCAAGAGGTCCTCGGTGGCATCCAAATACCAACAAGCGTGCGCGAGAACATCATGCGGCAGGTCTCTGAGATGAACCCGGCACCGGTTCCAGCACCTAAACCGCTCCTTCCATGGATAGCGTTAGGGGCAGCTGCGGTTCTGATCGCTTTGCTCCTCGGCGCGAGCAACCGATACCTCACCCGTTTCCAGAAGCCGTATAGTTTTGAAGCACAATCTGAACCCACGATTGAGATCGTTGACGCGCCTATCATCCTTGATATAGCAGCGAAACCCGCTGTGCGAAGTCAAGTCGGACGCGCTACGATTCCTAACAAAACTAACAGTGCCGGCACACAAGTCTCTAATGTGACCTCAACATCTACTGCACCAGAGAATTTCACCAAGTTCTCTATCGCACAATGGCAGCAGGGAAACGGACCGCCAGGGGGGCCTGTCCGCAATATTTTCGCCACATCCGACGGGACTGTTTATGCTGTCATACAAACAGGGATATATAGATTAAGGGCGGATGCGACCGCATGGACACGCGTCGATACGAGTGTCCCAATTGGTGAAGTGTTCATGCCGATGGCAGCACATAGAGGGACGTTGTATATTGTTGCTGCCGATGAGATATTCGCTTCAGATAACAGTGGGGAGACGTGGAGGACGCTCGGTCCCCGTCCGAAGGGAGATGCCGTTGAACTCATCATTACAAATGCCGAAGAAGCGTCCAGTTCACAAGTGCCTTTTACGATGTATCTCGCCCTGAGAGACGAAGGAATCTTCCGATCCACAGATAGTGGCGCGCACTGGCATCCTCTGAACGACGGGTTGACGGTGGAAAAAATTTCCGCAATGACTGCTATTGAAAAAACAGTGTTTGCGGGGACGGACAGAGGTCTCTACCGTCTCGATTCAGGTATCTGGGAAAAATTGCCATTGGATACATCGGGTGCCGTCTGTTCCTTGGCAGTCTCTGGGAACAATCTTTATGCTGGGATAGGACATGAACTGTTGGTGAGATTAACGCCCATGGAGTTACAACAGATAGATCACGGAGATTTACATTTTACCGAGATCTTTCATTCGACTGACTTGGGTGCGTCGTGGACTGAAATAAGGCTTCGGGGTGAACATCTACGCAAAACTTCACCGGCAGGTATAACGGTTTTAGCAACCGGTAAAACGTTCTTGGCATTGAGTTACGCACAATCTCGTTCAACAGATGGCGGACAAACGTGGATAGAACTTGAAGCTGACCAGAATTTTTTCGGCAGGAGTCGCCTACCAGCCGTGATGGTCGACGAGCGGACGTATTACAAAGCGAATTTCTGGGGCATTCACCGCACAACGGATGGTGGTGCATCATGGCATCCATTTATGAATGGCGTGATGGGAACTATTGTAATTGATCTCGTCGCGTTTAACAATAGATTATACGCCCATACCGGCTATGAAGTTTATCAATCAACGGATGGTGGGGTGTCTTGGAAAAAACTTTGGAATCATGGGCAAGAAGTTGTCCTCAACACCCTCACTACCAGAATAAGTTATGAGTCAAAACTGATACCTGTTGGCGATCTTCTTTATTCTTTTTCGGCTCCAGGAAACAATGTGGGTATTTTCCGTTTATCGACTGATGGCGATATGCTAATTCCGGTGCAAGGTGTCCCTATTTTCGATCGTAAAAAACTTGCCTATGAAAAATATCATAAGTCAAAAGAACGAGAGGATCTGCGTATAGAGCCTCTGAGAGCTGAGACAGCTGTAGCCAGTCGTGATGCCTTTTATGTAGAATACCGAGGCGAGCTCTTCAAATGGAAATTGGGTGATTCGGAATGGACAAGCACCGGATTAGTAGATGATAGGTATCGATATGATGAAAAAAGGGGAGAAAGATTCAAATTAGCGATCTTAGGGGAAACCGTCTACGTAGGTAAACGGGAGGGTAAGCTGTTTAAGTCGCTTGATGAAGGAGAGAGTTGGAGAGATGTCACACCACACCTGCCGCTCCGTTTCACTCGCTTCAACGATATAGTCTTTGTAGGGTCAACCCTTTATGCCGCAACAGATAGTGGCGTTATGAGTTCCCAAACTGGGGAACAGTGGCTTGTGCTAACCGATAACGCAGGAGAGCGTCCTATCATAAATAGGTTTGCTACAGATGGGAGCAAAGTTTATGGTATCAGCGATGTGGGTCTCTATCGCTTGGATATCCGTAGTCAATGGAAGCGGGTTTCTACAGAAGTGCCAGATGGGGTGGTTTCTCCTGCTATTACTAACGGTAGACTTTATAGTATCGTTGACAGACAAGGGATATTTCACACATCCCTGGCTTCCGAAGAACGATAAATAGAAATTATGAGAGTAATATAACCTATAGGCTAAACAGTATTGACCTTGTTGTTTTCAGTCGCTTGCTTGTGCAAATGGAATCCTTTGCTGGTAAGGGTTGGTAACCGAGGTTTACGACGAAACTCACAAATTTTTCTTTTTACACAAAAAAGGAGATAGAAAATGATACACCGACACATTCTGACATGCCTTTTTTTATTCGCTTTAATGCCGCTGAGTGCCAAAGCATTCCCACCCCCTTCCCCCGCCGGGGGAAACTACTTAGTCCTTGATGGGGTGGACGACTATGCGGTTTTAGATTTTGAAACCTTCGGTGTCCTCTTGCCAAAAGGTACAGACGAATTCACTGTCGAAGCGTGGGTATATCTGAACACACCCCCTGACGAGAACGTATATGCAATGATTCTCAGCCAACAGGTGGGAATGCGCCTCGCGAACGATGATGAGGGATGGAGGGAGATAAAGAAACGTATCAAGTGGCAGAAGGGTGATTTATTCCTAATAATTCAAGGGCATATGACTATTAGGGGGAAGCCCGCTGGGACACCGTTCCATCCAGTAGCACTATCGCCGAACCAATGGCATCACATCGCTTATCAGGCAAAAGGGAGAGAAACAATAACCATCCTTAAAGACTTGGCACATATCTTACCGCAGGGAACAACGCTCACACACGATCTCTCACACTTCAAGTATCCGAAGGATTTTACACTTGGTGGGTTTGGAGAGAAAATTAAGATTCGCGAAGACTACTTTTGGGGCTCTTTTACGGGATGTATTGATGAGGTCCGTATCTCGACGGTTGCTCGCTACGATGTTGATAAAAACGGTTTCACGCCGCGCACAAAGTTCAAGAATGACGCAAAGACGATCGCGCTGTGGCATTTTGATGAACCGAGCGGAACCCAGAAATTTTCAGATGCCTCTGGCAACGCATACCATCTGGTGGGTAAAAATGGCGCAAAGACTGGAAACACACTCGCACTCGAACCCCAAGGAAAACTCACGACGACATGGGGACGGCTTAAGCAGTAAAAGAAAACATTGCAAATTTATTTTAAAACTAACAGGTGCGGTCTCAGCCGCACCTATATTTTTGTCTCAGCATGGTAAAATTTCGCTTTTTGTTGCCTCCAAATCCGAACGTATCTGCCCGATGTCCCGGATTTCGGGAACACAATCACAATTCGGCATCTCTTGCATCACACCAGCGGACTCCGGGATTGGGTCCAGTCACTTGTCATTGCAGGTGATCTGATGGATGACGTGATTTCGTTTAAGCACATCTTGAAGATGGCAAGGCATCAGAAGGCACTCAATTTTGAGCCGGGAGCAGCGTTTTTATACAGCAACACGGGGTACAATCTACTCGCGGAAATCGTCGAGAGGGTAACTGGAGATTCATTCCGCGAATGGACGGATACTCACATCTTCAAACCTCTCGGTATGACCAACTCTCACTTTCACGATGACTACGAAATGATTCTGAAGAACCGAGCGTATTCATATCAGACTGATGAAAAGGGTGGGTTTAAACATGCGGTCAATAATACAACCGCTCTCGGTTCAAGTTCTCTCTATTCAACGGTGGAAGATCTGGCGAAATGGATACTGAATTTTGACGATACACGGATTGGTGAACAAGCGGTGATTGAGCAGATGCACCAGCGTGGCGTGCTGAATAACGGAGAGCAAATTGATTATGCTTTCGGGCTGAACATCGGTGAATACAGAGGATTGAAAACCGTCGGACACAGCGGATCATGGCGAGGATTTCGAAGTCATTTGATGCGGTTTCCGGATCAGAGGTTTGGCGTGGTCATCCTATGCAATCTGGACACCTTTAATCCACTCAGTTTGGCAGAAAAGGTCGCCGATCTCTATCTTGCCGATGTCCTTGCTCCCGTAGAGGCGTCCGAATCAGAGAAAGCGACGGAACCTGATGAGAGTATTAAATCTGAACCTCTATCACCAGAGCGATTGACAGAATTCGAGGGAGATTATTATACTGAGGAGCTTGATACAACCTACACCATCGTTATGCATGAGGACGGGCTTGTAGCACAACACAGATGGCATGATGACATCGTGCTAACCTACGCCGACGGTCATTTCCGTGGGGACGCGTGGTTTTTTCCAGAGATTCACTTTATCCGAGACAATACCGGATGCATTACAGGATTTAGCTTGACAGGAAACAGGGTCAGAAACTTATACTTTGAGAAAAAAAGGGGGTAAGAAATGCGGGTCTAACTACTTTTTTCTTGAAATTTGGATAAAATTCCTATATAATGAAGGAATTAGGATCGACCATGAGTCCTTTGCTAATCAAACCGGAGACTGAAGCAACCATCCCGCTTTGAGGCACGTTTTGGTTGTCAGACGTATTTTGGTAATTTTTTGCTGCACCTGTCTCCGCGACAAAGAGAAACCAAATTGGGTTATAATTTTGAATGGGATCCCGCTAAGGCAAAACAAAACAATCGCCGACACAAAATCTCTTTTGAACGCGCAACAACTGTTTTTCGCGATATCAATCAACTCTCCATGTTCGATGAGGATCATAGTGATAATGAAGAACGTTGGTTGACCCTTGGCTTAGACAGAAACGGTATTTTACTTGTTGTGGTACACACCTTCAAGCAAACAAACGACTCAGATGTGAGCATCCGTATCATCTCTGCTCGAAAAGCGACGCGAAGAGAAATTAAACAGTATGAGGAATTTAACCTATGAAAGCAGAATATGACTTTTCAAAAGGAGAACGCGGTAAGTTCTACGATCCAAAAGCTGTTTTTAATCTCCCTATCTATTTAGAGAAAGACGTTAATGAATTCATGCGTAAACTCGCTGATGAAACGGGTAAAGATGTTGGAGAAATAGTCAATGAATGGCTTCGCGGCAAGATGCAATTAACACTTAAGGAACACATTGATGATATACGGAATAAGTTGAAGAGAAAAGAGTTTCCGAATGAGGCTGCTGTTTCTGACGGTATTGTACGAAGGCTGCTCAATACCTTGGATTGGCCGATATTCAATACTCTGGTTGTGCATCCTGAATATCGAGTTGGGGGTGGGAGAGTAGACTTTGCTCTGTGTCATCCTCCATCAAAGCCAATCGTCTTCATTGAGGTTAAACAAGTTGGAAAAATTGAATGGGGAGATCAACAACTCTTTGAATACGCTCTTGACCACGGGGGTATACCAATTGCTGTCCTTACTAATGGGCAGAAATGGCAATTTTTTTGTCGGATGGGACAGGAAAATTACAGAGAAGGAAAGGTATGTGAACTAGACTTCATTAAAGGTAACAGTGAGGAAATTGCTGATTGCCTTAACAGATACCTGAACTATCAGTCAATCCGTACGGGGGAAGCTATTGAGGCGATCAAAAAGGACTATGAGATCGTTCGGCAGCAGAAACAGGAAGGTCTAGAATCGAAGGCTGTTCCACCAATACCGTCAGAGCTACGCCACGCAATTGTACTTCCTAACGCAGAGGACAACAAAGTGTTCATTAAGGCTGCCTGGAAAGTTGCTTACATGCGTTGGGGGAGTAGTAAAGAGAGTTCCGTGCTATGGGAAGATGTGCAGGAAATGCTTCCAACCCAATTTTCCTTGGAATGTATCCTGAAGAACGATTTTTACGCGCGCTGTGTCAAAAATCGTATGCTGACCACCCGCTCAGCCGAGGAGTTTCATAAATGGGTTCGTAGATATCCTTCTCGGAAGATGCCAAAGACGTGCGGCTTTATCATGGGGCTGTCGCCTGAGAAAGTCAAGCAAATAGTAGATGAAGTAACAAAAGAACACAGCACCACCCGGGAGGACAATAAGGATGCGTAAAACAGAGACACCCACACACCAAAAACCTCCAGTCATCGACTGTGATGTGCATAACACCCTCGCTTCCGAGACGGTGTTGTATCCCTATCTCTCCGAACGGTGGCGGAAACATCACGGTATGGTCGGGACAACCGATCGCGTCGGCGCATATATCCCGCGCGCCCATCCCTTCGGTGCGAGATACGATGCATGGACACCCTCCGGACACCGTCCCGGCTCCGATCTCGATTTCCTACGTGAGCAACTCCTGGACCCATTCAACATCGAATACGGTATCCTCAACTGCCTGACCCCGGTCTGTGAGATGCCCAATCTCGCCTTCGCCGCGGCGTGGGCACGTGCCGTGAACGATTGGCAGATAGAGGAGTGGCTTGAAAAAGAACCGAGACTCCGCGCCTCAATCATCGTCGCATGCGACGACGCAGAATTCGCCACTGCCGAGATCAATAGAGTGGCTGACCATCCGGGGTTCGTGCAAATACTACTGCTCGCACGCACGATGGAGCCTTTAGGACGACGGAGATACTGGAAGATGTATGAAACGGCAGTCCAGCACGACCTTCCCATCGGTATCCATTTCACCGGTGTTGGGGTGGGACCGATTACCGCTGTCGGAAGACCCTCACACTACATTGAGGACCACGCCGGAATGACACAGGCATTTCAGACACAGGTAACAAGTCTCGTCTGCGAAGGGGTCTTTGAACAATTCCCCACGCTCAAGGTAGCTCTCATTGAGGGCGGTTTCGCGTGGCTACCCCCGTTGATGTGGCGACTGGATCGGGCATGGAAAAAACTACGGGACGAGGTGCCTGAGCTGAAACGGTTGCCTTCTGAGTACATCCGGGAACACTTCTGGATTACAACGCAGCCGATTGAAGAACCACCCAAACAGGAATACTTCGATCAACTGCTCGCGCAACTCGACTTAGATGATAGGTTGATGTTCGCAACCGATTATCCGCATTGGGACTTCGATTCTCCCGATCAAGCACTCCCGAAAAGTCTCTCACCAACGCTCAAGCGCAAAATCATGGCAGAAAATGCTCGCGCCTTCTACAAAATGCCTGTCTCCGTAGCCACTTAACAGGAGTCAGTGAAAATGGGCTCCCTATCTCTTCTTAGTAGCAGGAACTAAGCCCGTAATGAAATGGAAGGCGGCTCTGTGGCGAAAAACTTCTGTGTTCGGATCGCGTCACTTAACCGCAAGGAAAATTAAAAAATCAGATTGTCACGACGTGTGGGACTTCCTCAAACTGTAGATTATGTGCTGCTGCCCACTCCGCCGCTGCACCCGCGCCGCCACCAAGAAATTGATTACCAAGATCGTCAAGGTTCTCCATCACCGACGCTTCAGGTTGCAGTGTGTCGTTGTAATAAAATAAATAAGGTTCCGGCTTGAGCCATGCGTAGTGGTATCCGTAGATAACAACCTTAGCGACATTCTCCGTAAAGTTGACACCAGCGGTGTGGTAAATTCGGTTTTCAAAGAAAAACGCATCGCCTGCACGCAAGACGGGTTCATCGTAGGGTTCAATTGGATCAATTTCGCCTTCGGGGATACCCAACGGTTCGTCGGATAGATGGCTTTTTGGAACAAACAACGTCCCACCGGAGTTCGGCACAGTGAAATCCGTCAAACAGTAGCCTACTTTCAAGCCGACGCGTGGGCAATTCTTGTATCCGAGGTCTAAAAATATACCCGCATCTCGATGCCATCCACGGCTCTCCAGTTTCTCAGGCGGTTGCGGATGTTTGTAGATGAGCGCAGTGTTTGTGATATGGATATTTGTGCCAAGCAGTTGGATGATTAAGGGAATCGCTGTTGTCTGCGATGTGAGTTCTGCGAAGACAGGCTCCTGCACCAAACCGTCCCGCTTATGCGCATAGTAGCCGTTATATTCAAACGACTCCATGAGTCGGTCTCCTGCCTCAGTCAAACGCTCTATCATGTCGCTGTCAAGTACCGACCGCACGATAAAGTATCCGTTCTCCTCAAATTCCTCACGTTGTGCGTCTGTCAACTGGACGAATTCCATTTTTTAAATTATTCCTTGCAGTTCGATCAGGGTGGATTGGATAAATAACATTCTTGGCTCATGTGAAAAGTATGTGCTATTTTTTTTAGAGTTATGTTAGAGTGTTGTGTATGGATTTTCCAATACACACTCTCATAGATGAAGAACAAGCTCAAGCGTGGGTGTTGAATCATTTCCACCCTGAAGGTCTGTGT
>JAJEDB010000017.1 GCA_022821725.1 Candidatus Poribacteria bacterium
ATGTGCTAATGATACACTAAACATTGGTATTCTCTCCTATGAAACTCATCATAACTTTTTTAGGAAAGGATACCAACTTTCACACTTTTCCTCAACAGACTTTTTCACCTTATCTCTTTGACAAAAACTTTACACACCCAAAGTCAAGTTTTCCATAGAGAAAAAGACGTATCGGTGTTATACTTGTCTATGAATTCTTTGACAGATATTTTTCAAATCTATACTACGAAGATGGGGGAATTGAGGCACGATGCGACAGGTTACAATCTATCGAGAGCCGGGTCGATACGCAGGTTGGCCAGCGAATTACGGTATTTGGGCATGGGATAACGAGATCGTTGTCGGATTTACGGTTGGATATCATAAATCGGATGCGGGGTTCCATCGCCGCGACCGAGATAAGCCGTTTGTCGGCATGCAAGCACGAAGTTTTGATGGCGGTGAGACTTGGAACGTCTCGGAAACACCCTGCCGTTTACCTGCGAGAGGGACGCTCTCTGCAGATGAACACGTGGAAGAACAGCATCGGCTGACAGCTGAGGCTTCTTTTGAGACACCGTCGCGTGCAGATTTCACGCATCCTGATTTTGCGATAATGTGCAGCAGGTCGGGGTTGAGGGCAGGGTCGTATTCATGGTTTTACACATCTTTTGACCGGTGCCAGAGTTGGAACGGTCCGTTTCGACTTCCGATGTTTGATTATACCGGTATCGCCGCTCGAACAGATTATCTCGTCTCAGGTCCCGACGAGTGTCTGCTGTTCCTCACCGCTTCGAAAGCAGATGGTGAGGAAGGTTTGATATTCTGTGCACAGACAACCGATGGCGGTGAGTCCTTTTCCTTGCTGTCTCAGATCGGACCCGAACCCGAAGGATTCGCGATTATGCCCGCGAGTGTTCGGTTGTCTGATTCAAAGATTCTGGTGGCGGTTCGGTGCCGCGGCGGCAGTGGTAATACGAATGCTGACTGGGAGGAACGGCAGAACTGGATTGACCTCTACGCCTCAGATGATAACGGACAGACGTGGAATTACATAAACCGACCTGTAGAGAATACAGGAAGCGGTGGAAACCCACCAACGCTAACCCATCTTCACGACGGACGATTGTGCCTCATTTACGGGTACCGAGATGCCCCGCATCGGATATGTGCCAAATTGAGCAGTGATGCGGGTGAAACGTGGGGCGAAGAAATCGTTTTACGCGATAAGGGTGGAGATCATGATATCGGGTATCCACGCACAATTCAACGTCCTGACGGTACGATAGTGACCGCCTACTATTTCGATGAAGAACCGGACGGTGAGCGGTTCATCGAGGCAACGTTGTGGAAACCGTAATCAAGGGTTTCAATGGGTCGAGGTGTAATCACTTTGTCTCTGAACGTAGATCAAGGCAGACTAATCGGTCTTTGCCTCGGATGTATAACAGTCCATTTGACAATGCCGGCGCCGACCACGCAGGATATTCTATAAATTGTCTCCCGTTCTCGTCCCTGGGAACTGCTTCAGAAAGGATCTCCATCTTTTCAGGGGTGCATTTGAGCAACATCAACCGTCCATATTCGCCGAGGTAGATAAAGTAGTCGTTTACCCAGAGTAACGAGGCGCGTTCGTCAACGCGTTGTCCCCACACAACTTTGCCGGTCTTGAATTCTACACATCGGAGTTCCGCACCGCTGGTGTGCCTACTACTACTACCGTAGAGATAGCCTTCGTGATGGATGGCGGTGTTCCAGTGCAACCGCATCGCTTGGTTTCGGCGGCGCGGTGGATCTTTCCAAATAACCTTGTAGCCACCCGGATACACTTGGAGGACAGAACTGCCTACCTCGTAAGATTCACTGATAAAGACGAGATCGTCGGCAATGACTGGACATGAAGCATTAACGGATTCAATCTTCGGACAGCGCCATGGGTAGTAAAAGTCTATTTCACCCGTCATCGGTTCAAAGCCGACAAGCCCGCCACGAGCAAACATGAATCCCCAACGTCGTCCATTAATTGTTGTTGTGATAGGACTGGCATAACTCGCTAATTGGTCACTGATTTCGTAGACAACTTCCCCGGTCCGTTTGTTGAACGCGACAATGCCGGTGCCGTTTGAGGGTGGATTGCCATCTGATGCCCAAACATTTTTCGGGGTTCCCGGTGGGGAACCGCCGATTTGGGCAATGAGTAGGTCCCCTTCAACAATTGGTGTTGAAGCCGTTCCAAAGAAATTTTGGACGACATTGTAACGGGCTGCCGTATCCACCTTCCATAACAGGTTCCCATCTGAAACATTCAGGCAGTGCAACTTTCCCTGAACACCGAAGATATATACGCGTTCTCCGTCAATAACAGGACAAGACCGCGGTCCGTTGTTATAACCGTACATATCCTCGTAGTCTGTCGGGTATTCAAATCGCCAGAGTTCCCTACCGGTCTCGCTTTCCATACAGGTGAGGCGCGCCATGTCGCCGTGACGTCCGAAGATAAACAAGCGTCCGGCTGCGATGGTGGGTGCCCCGTAGCTGGTGCCGATCTTCTTGTGCCATACGACCGGGGGACCTGTATTTCTCCATGGCGCGATCTCTATCTTCTCTTGCGATTTGCCGTTTCGTTCTGGACCGAGAAAATCGCTCCAATCCGCCAACACGGTTACCGGCAGGCTTAGGAATAATAATAAAACTCGCGCCGATGTCCTCACGCGGCGACCTCCTCATTCGCTCGTTTCACGAGGGCATTCATATAGGCGATCGTATACGCTGTGCCGATGCGACCGTCATCCCCCATCTGTGGGATATGGTCAGGGATCAGGACGCCGTTGAAGTTAACCTCACGCAGGGCTTTCGCGACGTGGTACATATCTTGGTAACCGTTATCGACGAAGGTCTCAACAAAGTGCGGAAGCGGTTGATCGACGTTACGGAAATGAACTTTGAAGATTTTATTCCGCTCGCCGAAGTAGCGGATGGATTCAATAACATCTTTGCCCATGAGTTCACCGCCCTCCAACCAGCAACCCACACAAAAACACATGCCGACATTCGGGCTATCGGCGATTTCAAGGGCACGTTTATAACCCTCAAAACTGCTGAAGATACACCTCGGAATTCCTGCGAGATGCACTGCGGGTGGATCGTCGGGGTGGATACCGATCATCACGCCTGCTTCCTCCGCGACGGGAGCGGCTTGCTTGATGAAATAGGCATAGTTGTCCCAGATCTCATCTTCGCTGAATTCGCGTCCGTGCGAGAGTGGCATCGGATACAGTTTGCCGCCCCAGTGCCCCTCTTCTGCTACGTCGAGGTTGAATCCCCTGGCACTCGCGCCACCACGGGTTGTCTCACGTTCGGTGCTCCAGATGCCGTTGCCCATGTGTGCGTAGGTCGTATACGGAATCCCTGCTCTACCGAGGTCGCGGATGTATCGTTTATACTGTTCGATCTTCGCATCCCGGTTCTCTAAGTTCAGCACAATCCCGTCCTGATTGTGGACATCGCTGTTGCCGAACCCGTAGATTTTGAGTCCTGCGTTCTCAAAGATCTCACGACGGCTCATGAAATAGTCGTAATTTGCATTTTCGCCGTTTGTCCAGAGGACGACGTATTCGACATCCATCTGCCTGGCAAGCTGCAAATCTGCCTCGCTCGGTTCCGGCGACATCTGTGCCGTAACTTTCATACCGGGTTCAATTTTGCTCAAAGGGGTTTGAGTTGCCATTTTTTCCCTCCATTGGTTTTCTAAAGATTATGTTTGGGACGTGCCACCATTGGTTTTGCAGTGGGAACAAGGATCTAAAATTGTTAAGAAAGCGGTTTAGGTTTAAAATCCTTTCTTAGCGATTGGACATCTGCAAGGACAACGGACGCAGCAGCTCAGAGTTAATAGTTAAAATCACTCTTCATCTCCTGCCGCTGCTTTGAGTCGGTATAACTCCGCTGTCAGTTCGGTGACGATGTCGGCATACGCTGGATCGTCGTAGACGCTGCACATTTCGTTCGGATCTTTCTCAAGATCGAAGAGTTCCCATTCGGGTGCTTTCGGTTCATCAATAGAACCCGTCGTGCCGAGTGCCTCGCCGTAGTAATAGATGAGTTTATAGCGGTCTGTTCGGATCCCGTAGTGAGCGGGAACATAGTGGTGCGTGAGGTGCATCCAATAGCGGTAATACATTGAGGTTCGCCAATCGTCTGGTGTATCGTCGTTGAAGAGTGGACGCAGACTCGTTCCCTGCATGTCCTCTGGGATGGAGAGTCCGGCATAGTCGAGCCAGGTCTCTGCGAAATCTATGTTCAGTGCCATTGCGTCGCAGGAACTGCCGGGTTGAATCTCGCGCGGATAACGGACGAGAAAAGGCATCCGTAAGGATTCTTCGTACATGAACCGCTTGTCATACCAGCCGTGGTCGCCCAAGAAGAAGCCCTGATCGGAGGTATAGATGACGATCGTGTCGTCTGCGATACCTTCGGCATCGAGATAGTCAAGCATCCGTCCGACGTTATCGTCGATGGAGGCGACGCAACGGAGGTATTCCTTGATATAGCGTTGATACTGCCAGTTTGCTAATTCTTCCTCCGACAATCCTTCAGGTGGCGGACCGAGTGTATCAATCTTGAGGTCTCTTTCGCTCATGTGACCGAAGACCCGCATCTTCGCATCCCTGGCGGCATTTGAGCGATTCTCGTAATCGTCGAAAAAGTTGTCCGGCATCGGAACATCTTCGTCCTCGAACATGTGTGCATGCTTCTCATCGGAATCCCACGGACGGTGGGGTGCTTTGTGGTGACACATCATAAAGAACGGTCGCTCTTTGTCCCGATTCTGCAACCATTCCAATGAGAAATCGGTGATGATGTCGGTGGTATAGCCTTTATGGGTTTTCTCGCCGTCGGGTTCGAGCATCACTGGGTCGTGATAGAGTCCTTGTCCGGGTAAGACGTTCCAGTAGTCGAAACCTGTCGGATCTGCGTTACCGCCGTGACCGAGATGCCATTTGCCGACCATTGCCGTCTGATAGCCGTCCGCTTGGAGCATCTTCGCGACGTTCGGTATCCTACCGTCAAGGGGGTCTGATAGCGTCTTGACACCGTTGAGGTGGCTGTGTTTACCCGTCAAAATGTTCGCACGGCTCGGTGTGCATATAGAGTTGACGCAGAAACAGTTTTGAAGAATCATACCGCCTTCTGCGATACGATCCAAGTTCGGGGTTTGATTAATCCGGCTCCCATAACTGCTAATAGCATGCGAAGCGTGGTCGTCGGACATGATAAATAGGATATTAGGTCTACTCAATTAATTTTTCCTCCTTATTTCGCCTTAATTTCCTCCCATGCGCGGTTGTAGTGCCTCGTGAAATCCCCCGGATCTTTCAGCCACTCAAGGGATTCCAAAACCTCTGCCGGCGGATAGATGAATTTGTGTTCCCGTAGGTGTTCCGGTAAGTGTTCTTTCGCCGTAGGCACACAGGTCCCATATTTCGTGAAAGCCGTGATTTTGGCATTGACTTCTGGACGAAGAAGATAGTTGAGAAATTGCTCGGCGAGTGCCTTATGCGGTGCGGATTTCGGAATGCAAACCGCGTCGATGAACTGACTTGATCCTTCTTTGGGGATCACGTATCGGATCGTTGGACGGGTTTCGGTCGCACGGAAGGCATCGCCGCTCCAGCAGTGTGCCATGACGACATCCCCAGCGATGAGGAGTTCTTCTGCCTCGCTTTTATACTGTTTCACGAGCGGTTTCTGGTCGATGAGTTTCTCTTTCGCCGCTTTGATTTTATTTGGATCGGTGGTATTGAGGCTGTATCCGAGCATTTTTAGTGCAGCACCGATGGTCTCGCGTTGGTCGTCTAACATGCTGAATTGGTTCTTATATTGCGTGTCCCAAAGTACTGTCCAACTGTCGGGTGCCGGTGTGACGACGGACGAGTCGTAGGCGATCCCCGCAGTGCCGAATGTGTAGGGAATAGAATATCGGTTTTCGGCATCGAAGTATTTCCCAAGAAACAGTGGACTGATATTTTGGAAGTTGGGGATATTGTCGCGATTCAGTTCGGCTAACAGATTTTGTTTGATTAAGATTGACACCATATAGTCGGACGGCATAATGATGTCGTATCCTGTCGCACCTGCTAACAACTTCGCAAGGAGATCCTCATTACTTGCATAAGTATCAATGAGGACATTCACCCCGTATTCCTTTTCAAATCCCTCGCGGATGTCGTCACTGACGTAACCCGCCCACGTAAAGACATTGAGTTGTTTCTTCTGTCCATCGCTATTGCCGATGAAGAGTGCGACGAGTATTAGGACGCAGAGGGTGTATCTGTGGCGCATAATTTTCTCCCTTGGTGTCTATAAAGCGTAACATCAAAAACCAGGCTTGGAACGGCGTGGGAAGCGACTCTTAAAAAGGCGCGTCAAATTCTGAAACAGTGTTGTTCTCCCGCAAGGTATAATTAAAAATCTGCTGAAGACCAAGATGTTGACAATGTCTGTTATCTGTGCTAATCTACATGCATTAGGGACACTTATTCGTCGGATGCTTCGGTTGGGAGTCCTTCGGCTTTCCAACCACGGAACCCACCCGTTAGCACGGATACGTTTTCATAACCCATGTTTTTTAAGGTGTGTGCCGAGAGCGTCGCACGCGTACCGCCGCCACAATACGTAACGATGTGTGTATCTGCGTCAGGGACGATCTCATCGATATCGAGTTCAAGGTAGCCGCGCGGTAGAGAAACCGCCTCCGGTAGATGTTCTTCATCGTAGTCGGGTTCGTCACGGACATCTATCAGGACAACCGATTGTTTTGCGTCCGTAAGTTCGTCGGGTGAAATGTGTCCAACGTTCGCTTGCGCCTCGGCAACGAGTTCTTTAAGGGTTTTTAGTGGCACTGTTTTCCTCCATAAGGGTTGAAAACTTCTGATTGAACTTGAGAGAATTTTGGCAGTTTAGGGCGCAGCTTGCAAGCCCATATTAATAAAGTGCAAGCCAAAACGAGTTTGACAAAATATAGCATAATGTAAGTAGATTCGTCAACATTTTTTTGGTGTGTCTTGTGGGTCGGAGTGTCGCGATTAGGGGATTGTTCTTACAGTAAAAATAGGAGAAAAAATGGAATTGCTTAAAACATCTGTTCAATCTGTAATTGAGAAAGAACGGATTGGAAGTCCAGTGTTCCTGCGGTGCGTCCTGCATGTGGCGGGTGATGCCTCGGATTTGCTATCACCGGTGTCAGAGATGGCAGCACTCGCGAACGGATGGATGCCCGCATCGCCAGCGCGTGTCTATGCGCAAGGGGATGCAGGCGCAACACAGGTTACGGTAATGCTCCACTATGCGGGAGGACAGATGGCACTGTTGAGTGTCAATCGGGTCGAAGTCGAGACAGCAATTGACATCATGTTGGTCGGTAATAAAGGTGTTATCTATCATGAAACGCCGGTGGGTCGGCACTACCTGAACGCGACCTCTCCGCAATTGGGTGCCACGGGTGAATTGACAGCGGCTATCGCGCAATCGCTTGAGAGCGGTCAACCTATTACCTTGGAGGCTTAAACATGCAACAGAATGGAAAATATGGGGTTCTCCTACTCGGTGGAAATCGCACACATCAAGAGAATTACGCATCGAGTTTCGCACAGGACGCACGCTGTTGGTTGGTGGCGTTTGCTGATGAACCAGATGCACCGCCAGAGCGGATTAGATTAGGACGTTCGCTCGCTGAATCTTTGGATTTGCCGTTCATAGACCTCGATGCCGCACTCGCACGCGAGGATGTGCACATCGTAAGTCTCTGTACAGACGTAGAACGTCGCGGGCGTATAGGTGCGAAGTGTGCGAAAGCGGGAAAGCACGTCTATCTCGATAAGCCGATGGCGTTCACGCCAGAAGATGCGGAACAGATCGTTGCGGCGGTTGCGAAGAGTGGCGTGCGAAGCCAGATGTTCAGCAACATTCACAGTGCATGGGCACGCACTGTCCAGCAGGCATTGACAAGTGGAAGTATCGGCGAACTTCAGGCGGTTCATTGCGATGTCCTGTTCTCCAAGGGACATCCGGGTAGCGCGCCTATCGGCCAAAAAAGGGTCGAAAAATCCGAACGTGAACGCTATAGTTTCGTTGAAGCGAAACCTGAAATGTTCGATGTCGGTGTCTATGCGGTGTCTATGGTGAATTGGTTGACACAGAGACGGGTACAGCGTGTGTTCGGGGGAACGGCGAACTATTTCTTTAAGGAACACCTCGGCTGCGATGTTGAGGACTTCGGTGCTTTGGTCCTAACGTTGGAAGGTGGAATTACGGCAACAATTGCCAGTGGACGTTACGGATGGCAGAGTCATGCCCAAGGGGGTGTCCGAAAGGTGCATCTCGTCGGCACTGAAGGGAGTCTGACCTTTGATGCATCAGCAAACCGCTTGGAAGTATTTGCGGCTGAACCGGCGTTTGAACCCCCGTCACCGCACCCGCTCGATCCGATGGGGATGTGGAGTAGCACGCAAGCAGAAATTAAGATGCCCCCGAAGCAACAATGGATAGATGTCGGGAGTGATGAAGACAGTGCCCGTGAATTCGGGGCATTTATTGATTGTGTTGAAAAGGATGTAGAGAGTGAAATGAACGCAGAATTTGCGGCGCATTCCGTAGAAATTATCTGTGCAGGGTATCGTTCCGCAGCGACTGGAGCGGTTATCGATCTCTAAGCGTGACATTCCTGTTTTTCGCTGGCGAGGTTTTCCAACCTCGCCTCTTTCTTTTTTCTAGGTGTTCTTTTCATACTTATCGTGAAGCGGCTTATGTAAAGAGGATACTCTAAATAAATTGTACTTGGCAATAAACTATAAATTCTCTACGAGGTGGACGATGGATATGTCTGCTTGGTATACCCCGATTTACCTTTCAACAGTGAGCACTATTGTAATTTCTTCATTGACGACTCTGTTGTATGAAAGGATGTTTACCAATATAGAAAAATAATTGGATTTTCGAGTCGAAATATGGTACACTAAACATAATCTGCTGATACGAGACTTCTGCCTTGGCGTAGAAATGACTTGAACGCGCTAATACTAAAACAATAGACGATCAGACCAGAAGAGTGTAACAGCACACAACACTATGAGGGCTGTAGGTTGGGCGTTAATAAAAATAGACCAGATGAATGGAAATCAGATATTGCCAAGTCTGTTGATTTTTACAATGACTGGTTTTTACGATCTGCTCCGCGGGTTTTCAAAGAAACGCGGTTGAAAACTAGCCAGCAGGTTGAGCAAGTCCTGGAGTGGACAGTTAATCTCACGCAGTTGAATCCTGAAGTTTTTCAAAAGTATCCAAGTATTCTACCTGTCCTACGCATGGCAACTTGTCCTCCAATAGCCCGAGATAGATTGATAGGACTCGCTGGGGTTCCGCGTAACCTTGTGAGTGCTATGGAGGAGGATAAGCGTGTACCTCCCCGTATGGAATCTGGCCAACTTCAGGAAAACTTGGAGAAAATTGGAAAGGTTATCATTGGGTTAATTGACTATGATATTTTCGTTTGGCTTGACCGAGACGATGAAGGAAACGCGGAGGAAATTCGCCGTGCTGCAACGATCGTTGCTGATAGGCTTTGTGGTGCTGAGGCGAATCCGATTCTTAGAAATGCTCAAGAGAAGCGTCAGTTAACGTCTATCCAGCATTGGCTCCAAGAACGTGGTTACACGTTTAATGAAAGGGCTAGTAACAGGAAATTTGACGAACTTCCCCCTGGTACATTTGTGTTTCATTTTAACGTTCCGGTACACCAAGTCACTAGCAATAGGGAAATAAGAATGCCTATTGATGTTGTTGTTATGCCTCTTACAGCAAAGCTAGGTGATTTTCCGTTGTTGATTGAAGCAAAGTCGGCAGGGGACTTTACTAATACGAATAAACGGAGAAAAGAGGAGGCAATCAAAGTTTCTCAGTTGCGTAGCACCTATGGAGACAGTATACGTTTCGTACTTTTCTTGTCTGGTTATTTTGACAGTAATTACCTAGAATATGAAGCGGATGAAGGCATAGACTGGGTTTGGGAACATCGTATCAATGACTTGGCAGAGTTTGGATTATAAAATATGTTTGTGGACAAGCAACTTGCAAAAATTCACCAAATTGAGACAGAACGGTTAAAGCTTCAAACTCGATTAAATACGGAAAAATCCCAAGAGGAACGCAATAAATTAGGTCAATTTGCGACTCCACCGAAGTTGGCGATGGATATTATAGAAGCCTCAAAAGGATTAATTAGGTCTTCTGAAGGGATTCGTTTTCTTGACCCAGCGTTCGGTACAGGGGCGTTTTATTTTGCTTTATTGAAATGTTGTTCAGATTTGCATCTCAATTGGGCAAGAGGGTATGAAGTAGATCCACATTATGGAAACGAGACTGTCAAATTATGGAAGGCCACAGGGCTTGATTTGAGAATCGTTGATTTTACAAAATCTAACCCACCAAATTTTGAGCAAGATAAAGCGAATCTTCTAATTTGTAACCCTCCATATTCTAGACACCATCATTTATCCTCTGATGAAAAGTTAAGGTTACAGAAGCATGCCGGCCAAATGACCGGTATAAAGCTAAGTCAGTTATCAGGTTTATACTGCTACTTTATGCTTACTTCACACAGTTGGTTAGCAGATGATGGCTTGGCCTGTTGGCTTGTACCAAGCGAATTTATGGATGTAAACTACGGGCAGCAACTGAAAGAATATTTGACCACTTGCGTAAGTTTGTTACGTGTTCATCGCTTTTCACCTAAGGAACTACAGTTTGGAGACGCTCTTGTTTCTTCATCTGTTCTTTGGTTTAGAAAAACCAAACCATCGATGAATTGTAAGGTCGAATTTACTTATGGTGGTACGATAAAGGAACCCAAAAAACGTCGTGTTTTATCTATTGATTCGCTGCGAGATATAAGGAAGTGGAATCATCTATCAGATGTTGTAGGTGTTTCTAATGCTGATGACACGATAGATAAATCTGCATCTCCGAGATTAGAAGATTTTTTTCATGTAAAACGCGGTTTAGTAACGGGAGCAAATAAATTTTTTCTACTTTCCCCTACCCAGGTTTCTGAATATAACCTGCCTACCGAGTTTCTAACACCTATATTACCAAGTCCTCGATATTTATTATCCGATGAAATTCAGGCCGATGGCGCAGAAAACCCTATTCTGAAACGGACCCTATTTTTATTAAATTGTTCCTTACCAGAGCGCAGCATTCAGTTTGATTATCCGCCCCTTTGGGAATATTTGCAGTGGGGAATTCGGATGGGAATTCATGAGCGTTATCTGTGTCGGCATCGTTCACCTTGGTACTCACAAGAGAGGCGCGATCCAACCTTATTCCTCTGTACGTATATGGGAAGGGGATCTATTAGAAACCCAAAACCCTTTCGTTTTATTTTCAACCACTCTAAAGCAATCGCTGCGAACGGATATTTGATGTTGTATCCTACTTCTTATTTGGAAAAGGCATTTGAGGCGGACCCGAGATTAGTTCGGGCAGTATGGGAGGCTTTAAACGCAATTACTCCTGAGGATTTAATAAAAGAAGCACGGGTCTACGGTGATGGTCTCTATAAACTTGAGCCAAAAGAATTGGCTAATGTGTCTGTTGGTAATGTCTTTTCAGCGCAGTTAGGTTTGGGGACGCATTTCACGGCACAACAGATGGAATTTTTATAGAGATAAAGGAATGGTTTTCATGATATTGTTTATACGCCGCTACTGGACGAAAAACCTAAAAAGTTACACTTATCTGTGCAAATCCCCTCCATTTATCAGTTAACACCTATCGCTTCCAATCGCGCAATCTCTTTCATCCACGATTCTCGAATCTCAGGGGAGTAGTCTCCGGGGAGTAGGGATTTTCGTGTGCAGTTGACGAGTGCCTGTAAGGTTTGATAGCGTCGAATCGGACCGATATTCGGTAGGATGCGGTCTTCCGCCACAGCGATGATTTCATCGAGGGTCAGTTTGTCTTGCTTGATGAGACTGGTGGCTTCTAAGTCGGAACGTAGCGATGCGAAACTCGCCGCGGAATAGTCTTCTGTCAGTTTCACAAGTCGTTGGACTGCATCTTCAGGCAGGGGACCGGGAATGACTTTAGCGAGCGTCCAGCGAAGAAACGCCTCGCGATCCTCGCCTCTCGGGTCGAGCACTGGGATTACCATATCCCCGACTCTGCCCTCTCGCCGTAGGTCAGGAGAGAGGTGATAAATCCGAGCGGTCATCAGAAGCCACGTGATGTTGCCGCGGAGTTGCGGATCCGACATCATCGCCTGTATCTTTCCTGTCAAACGCCGTTCTGTGCTATGGGCATCCGTTCCGACATTGCCGAATTGGGTGTCCGCTTCATCAACGAAGATGAGCACTTTTACGAGTGCCATCAGCAAGCGTCGGAGTCTTTCAAAGATAACGTCTGTTTGTCCGAACCACATACTCCGAATATTCTTGAGGACGAGCACAGGGATATCGAGTTCACCGGCGAGTCCCTCGAAAATGAACGTTTTTCCACTACCGATGGGACCGCAGACGCTCATACCGGGGATCGCATCGGGACCGGTTGAGGTGATACGCGGAATCAATTGCGTTTTCAGGAAATCCACTAATTTTTCGTTGCCAACGATGTCCTTGAGACTGTGTGCAGGTTTTTTGAACTCTACGACATCATCGCCTAACTGCGCTTGGATGAATTCGGAAACTTTGTCGATAACAGCCTCGGGTTGTAATCTCTCACCGGAGTAGCGCGCCGAAAGGAGCATCTGTCGCAATGCTTGGAGGGATAGACCCGCTGTGAGCATCGCCAATTGGGCTTGTGTCCCCCAAAGGTTTAGCGGTTTTTCCACTAACTTCGGTGTATTGTTAAACCATGAGATAAAATGTTGGCGTTCTACCATCCCAGGTGCCGGTATTTCGAGGGTGATAACCTGTGGCAGCCTTGTGATCCGAGAGTTCAGGAGGCTTGCTGATTCCGCGATGAAAATGACGGTATCGTTCCCTTCCATAAAATTGGAATCCGATATCCAATCTTGAACGATACTGACCCGGTGCCTGTCTTGTAGCGACAAACTCCGGATTTCGCCTTCCGGTAGCAGCATGTCGGTTGCTTCAATCAGGATTATCAATTTTTCCTGTAGTCGTTTTTCACCTTGAGGATTTGTGGTGCGGGAGAGCAGACAGAACTGCCGTAGGAGTTCAAGTGCCAACGTGGGACTACCGATTGCATCGTTCATGTACTGTGTAAAAGAGGTATCTGCGGGACCATCGGCTTCGGTAGATGTGGCGCGTTCAGCGGCTGCCTGTATCGGGCGGGGGACACCCGTGCTGGCATTTATGTCAAGATTTGCCTCCGTTGCGCCGCGCCATAGATTGAACGCGCGTTTAACCTTTTCACGGTCAGCCGCTTTTGCAAATCGGATGGGTCCATTGAGTTCGTAAACGATGAGGATGAACCCTGGAATGTCCCAGCTGCGGGTCAGGAAGGGGACGAGTGGAACATAATCCGTGTCATCTCCGTCTCGGACGAAGAAGAGGTCGTGGATATTGCCAGATAGGACAAGGCTACGTGAGGTACCCGAATTGATGAGCAGTCCGGCTTCTTTCAGGAATGTATAGGTTGGACTTTTAACGGCTATGGCGCACCGCCCCTTTCTGTTCGAAGTGACGCAACTGCGTGTGTGATGCTGCGTTTTTATGGCGCGTTATACCGGCAATTCGGAGTCGGAATCGGTTGTCTTTTTGGGAGTCTCCGTCTCTGTCTTTGCGTCGGTTTGCTGTGCTCCGAAGATTAAGGCATCGAATTCATCATTGGTAGCAGAGGAACGCGCGGCAGTGAGGAATTCTTCCTCTTCGCTTTTTGAATCCGTGCCAGCCAATTCCTGTGCGACTGTTGAACGCGCTTTCGCTTTCTCACGTATTTCGCGCATACGGGTCAATTCAGCGGAGGTCCCGTCCATGCTGATACCGGAGAGCATATCCGCGATTTCCTCTTGTTCCCGGGCAGTGATCAGATCCGCAACTGCCTCAGACTGATCGGATTTAATCTTATCTAAATCGCGATGTAGACTGGTAATCTGAAGTTTGTGGGACTCAATATCGGCTTGCGCACTTTCAATCTCGTTTTCAAGTTCCGTGATCCGACCTGTTTTCTCCACCAAGTTGGAATTGAAGTCTTGATAAGCAGTGACGCATCGCGTATATTCACCATGCACCTTGATTTCTTCCTGTGAGAGTCCTTCGCCTTGTAATTGGACAGCCGTCTGCTGTGCCTTCGCGATGGCGCCTGCTTTGAGTTCTTCGAGTCGCTCGACTTCTTCGGTCAGGCTTTTAACCGTAGATCTTTTCTGTTCAACGAGTGCGATAAGTTGCCCGATCGCCTGCTTATAGCGTTGGATATTCCCCTTTTTGTCGTTGATGATCTCCTCGTAAGCCCCTCTGACGGCTTCGGGGTTTTCCATCATTCTATCTGCGGATTCGTGTGCCTTTCCTGACAGTGTGTACCAGATACCCTTAAAAAATCGTGTGAATCCATTTGCCATTGTTGTTTCTCCTGTTGAGCGTGCGCATGAAAAGCGCGGTCTTCCTATATTGGATTTGCGAGTTATACAGGTGTCCTCTGACGGCTTTACGCCGCGTTTAGATACCCATATTACCGTATTTTAACATATTTTATCTAAAACCGCAAGAAAATTTTTGTGAAGGGCATCAATGGTCAGTCGTCAGTAGAATTCTGCTTGACACAGAGGAGATATCTCAGTAAAATAGACACTAAACACGATCGTCAATTTTTAAAAGATGCCCATAACACTTACGGTTCACAGGACATTTTCATATTGGTTGTGGTTCATTACGTTCGGTGTATTGGCGCTGGTCCTTGCCAATGTTCCGTTGTTCAATATTCTTGCCTTTGAATTTTGCGCTGTAATGGCACTCAGTATCTCTTTCGCAGGCGCCCACGTAACGCTGACAGTGTTGCGACAGATGAAACGACACCCCAGTGCGCTGAGCGGTATGCCGGGACAAATCGTCATGCGGTGTTTTTATGAGGCACTGATATTTAACGCAGGTTTATTGGGATTACCGCTCGGTATCATTCTGCTGAATGCCTTTCGCGTTGAGAACTGCAACTTCGGTGAAGGGTTCCTCTTTTTTATTCTTTTGTCCGGAATTAGTTGCCTATACGCCACGGCAGCAGGCGTGTTTTTCGGGGTCTGGATCGAAAAACGGTGGTTGGCATATCTTGCCTACTTCGGTCATATTTTGCTTTCTTGTATTCCGGTAGTTATCAATCTAATATTTCATCCACCCGTGTTTGCGTATCACGCGACATTCGGGTATTTCCCAGGCCCGATTTATGATTTCGTTATTCCGATAACACATACACTCCTGATCGCACGGGCGGAAACGCTATTGTGGACACTGCTATTTTTGGGACTTGCTGTCAGTCTATGTGAGGTGAGTAGAGAGACAGGATTGATGCCGCAGTTGAGGTGGCGTAAGCTTTTCAGCCCGCTGGAAACCCGTCATATTATAGGGGTATATCTGTTAGCCATCGGCTTACTCGGTTTCCAGTGCTATGCAGGAACGTTGGGAATACGACCTACGCGCGCCGATATTGCCCGCGAACTCGGAGGCTTGCGTGAAACGGCACACTTTGAAATCTTTTATGCCCGTGAGCTTGAAACCGAGATTGAACGGATTGCTGATGATTGTGAATTTCAGTATGCACAGGTGTCTGGCTATCTCGATCCTCAAGGCGCGATGCAATCTCGTAAGGTCCGGGCGTATATCTATGCCTCCCCTGAACAGAAAAAGCGGTTGATGGGTGCCCGCGGCACATCTGTCGAAGACCCATTCGGACACGGATTTCACATTCATGCCCAGGGCTTTCCGCATCCTGTCCTAAAGCATGAATTGGCGCACGTCTTTACTGTGCCGTGGTCCCCGTTGAAGGTGAGTCTAAAAATAGGACTTCATGAAGGAATTGCCGTCGCCGCGGATTGGGATGAAGGCAGGCTCACAGGACATCAGTGGGCAAAGGCGATGCGTGAGATGGAGGTCGCACCTCCCTTGTCAGGCGTCATGGGGTTTGGATTTTGGGGGCATGCCGGTTCGCGGAGTTACCTGTTGGCAGGCTCCTTCGTTCGGTTTCTTGTTGATACCTACGGCATCGAAAAATTTAAGGGCGTTTTTCCCACCGGCAATTTTGTGGAGCATTACGCGAAAGGCTTATCTGCTCTGGAAGCCGAGTGGGTTGAATTTTTGAACACAGTCCCGTTGCGAGACGATGAGGTCGCCTACGCCACATACCGTTTAAAGCGACAAAGTGTTTTTGAACAGGTCTGTGCCCATGAGATAGCAGCATTACGGGATACCGCTTGGCAGGCATATTACCGCAAAGATTTTGTCACTGCTATGGAGACTTTTGAGACGATACTATCAGATGAACCTGGAAACTTGAGCACACGCTGGGGGTTGATGTACACCGCGTATCGAATGGAGGATTATGATAAAGCGTTATCTTTAGCGACCGATATTGCCAGCAAAGAAGACACACGGTTCAGCCCAGAAGCGATGCTATTGAAAGGTGACCTTTATTGGCTGAAGGGTGAATATGAACAAGCGATGAATACTTATGCAGCGGTTGAAACAGAGTATGAGACAATTGAGCGGAGGCGAATCAAGCGGATTGCAGCACTCTCTTATCCGGATGTAGTTCCAGGCGGATGGGATACTCAGTTGAACGGGACGGGGCAGGAAAATCGGTCCCTCCGCGAGTTGCTCCGTGTCGTTTTAGTTGAGCCTAAGGATGCTGGGGAGAAGATGGCGTATCTGTCAATGTGTATGCAAACCGAACCTGATATGTGGTTGGCATATCTTTTAGCGGGTGAGTTGCTTCATGGAGAAGGGGCGTGGCAAAGCAGTAATCAGTATCTGCGTCGGACGATATCCCTGTTGGAGAAAGTACAGGCATCGGATCTGGCTTTCTCCGAGACACCCGTGTCAGGGCAATTGACAGTCCAACAACACCAAAGTCTTGTGTTAGAGACATGGAGGAAGATGGGCATCAATGGGTATCATCAGAGAGATTATGTGAATGCAACAGCGGCATTCTCTATGATAGCGGAGGACGTAACGCTGCCCCTCGGAACCATACGAAAGGCAGAGGAGTGGAAACAAAGATGTCAATGGGCGCAAGACAGAAAATGAGGTCCCTTGTTGACTTATGGTTAACTTCATACTATACTATATTCTGCGCGACAGTCAGTGGTTGAGATTTTCTTTAGACCCAAAGGTGTAGCCTGCAACAACGGCGCAGGCGGATATGAGAAAGGCACGTGAGGTTCCAACTCACGTTGTTTAACCGCAAGGAAAAATTAAAAAATGAAACTATTTGTGCCGGGAAGGATTTGCCTGTTCGGTGAGCACAGCGATTGGGCAGGTGGGCACCGGCGAAGTAACGCAGCGCTCGAAAGGGGCTATACGTTAATAACCAGCACAAACCAAGGTGTATACGCCGAGGTTAAACCGCATCCGAACCGTCTGATTTTAAAAACGACCCTCAGCGATGGGACACGCCACGGTCCTTATAGTTTGCCTATGGAGCGAAGCGCACTGCTCGCTGAAGCTGAAAAAGGTGAGTTTTTTAGTTATGCTGCTGGCGTCGCCTATGAGATTTTAACGAACTACCGTGTGCAAGGCTTGGAAATCGACAACTATCTCACAGATTTACCTGTCAGAAAAGGGTTATCTTCGAGTGCCGCTATCAGTGTTCTGGTGGCACGCGCCTTTAACCGGACCTATGATCTTAAATTAACAACGCGCGGAGAAATGGAATATGCTTACCGAGGGGAGACGACAACGCCTTCACGGTGCGGACGCATGGACCAAGGGTGTGCATACCAACGTCCTATTCTCATGACGTTTGACGGTGACCATATTGATGTAAAAGACTTCAGTGTGCCGCACGACATGTACCTTGTAATTGTCGATCTCGGTGCCAGTAAAGATACACGCCTGATATTGAGCCAATTAAATCACTGTTATCCATTTGCAGAAAGTGAATTAGAAAAGAACGTGCAACACTATCTCGGTCCCTTGAGTGCAGAGATTACACAGCAGGCGTATCAAGCACTTCGCGATGGAGATGCAGAGGCGGTCGGTAAACTCATGACGTCCGCACAAACGGAATTCGATAAGCATTTGATACCCGCATGTCCATCACAATTGACGGCACCTGTGCTCCACAAAGTTCTGAATTATGAACCGATTCAGCCGTATATCTGGGGCGGGAAAGGTGTGGGATCGCAAGGGGATGGTTCTGCACAATTCATCGTCAAAGATGAGGCGAGCCAACAGCGCGTCATTGAGATTATTGAACGGGATTTGGAGATGTCGTGCCTGAAACTCGTTATTGAGGCGGGTCGGCATGTCCGCAAAGCCGTTGTTCCTGCCGCTGGCTTCGGAACGCGGCTATTTCCGGCATCAAAGGCGATGAAGAAGGAACTCTTCCCTGTTATTGATAAGTCTGGACGTGCCAAACCGGCAATCATGGCAATCGTTGAGGAAGCGATCAATGCTGGCATTGAGGAGGTCTGCCTTATCGTGCAGCCCGGAGATACCGAGCTTTTTGAATCGTTTTTCCAGACACCACCACGGATTGAACATTATAACAAACTCAGTAAGGAGAACCAGGCGTATTGCGACGCACTGCTGGAATTGGGGAGCCGTGTGTCATTCGTTACGCAAGACGTTCAAGAGGGTTTCGGACATGCCGTCTACTGCGCGAGAGAATGGGTTGGGAACGAACCGTTTCTGCTCATGCTCGGCGATCATCTCTACGGTTCAGATGAGGAGAGATGTTGTGCACGACAGGTCGTAGAGGCTTATGAGCGGGTGGGCCATAGTGTCGTCGGGCTGAAAGTGACACCGATTGAGCAGTTGTCGAACTTCGGTTGTGTCACCGGCGCATGGAGAGAAGAGAATTCCCTACTCTCGCTAACAGAGATTTATGAGAAACCCGATCCTGAGTATGCCATGGAACATTTGCACGTAGATGGGATGGATGTGGACCAGTTCTTAACGGTGTTCGGTATCTATGTGCTTCAACCCCAGATTTTCGAGTTTCTGGAACGAAATATCACCCATAATCTCCGGGAGCGAGGCGAATTCCAACTTACGTCCTGTTTAGACGAATTACGGAAGGCAGACGGATTTTCTGGGTATGTTGTTAAAGGGCGGCGGTTTGACATCGGTCTCCCTGAGGAGTATCGACAGACGGTTATTGAGTTCATGGGGGCTTAGGGCAACTGATACCCTTATGAGAATAGGACCTTAAACCAAAGGTGTAGCCTGCAACAACAAACTGCGACGAAAGTTTCAAAGGTGCAAAGTGTACGAAGGTTTGCAAGTTTACAGATTTTAGAACACTTCACAACTTTCTACCAGACCCGTAGCCTGCAACAACGGCGCAGGCGGATTTGAGAAACCCACGTAATTGACATAACGACCTTTATTTCTCCGCAAGGAAAAATTAAAAGGGGATTTTGATGACAACGATCGTCATATCGTCGTATTGCTCCGCTTCTCCCACGAAGTTTTGAACATCTTCAACGAGGCTCTGAATCACTTCCGTCGCAGTGAAACTATCAGGAATTTCTGAAACCACTTCCTTTAAACGGTCCGTGCCATACATTTCCTCGTCCGTATTGAGTGCCTCAATCAGACCATCGCTATGAAAAATTAGGACATCCCCCGCATCTAAATCGAAGGTGACCGACTCATACTCGACCTTTTTCATACTGCCAAGTGGAAGATCGCTATTTTCAATTTCAATGATCTCCGCACCTCGCTTAAGAACAGGATAGGGTTGTCCGCCATTCGCATAGTCAACCCGTCTCTTGGTTTCATCCAGGACAGCGAGGTTCAGCGCGATGAAACTCGGTCCGTACATGCGTGGTGCCAACCCCGCATTGAGATCCGTGAGAATGATACCCGATTCGGACTTGAAACGCGAGACTTCATATAGCATCCCATTCGTTAGCACGGCGTTCATCGCGCCGCGTAATCCTTTTCCGGCGGCATCTGCGACCGCGATAGCAGTCTGTCCGTTCGCGACGGTGAGGTAATCGTAGAAGTCGCCACCTACCTGTGTCGCAGGGACCGACATTCCCGCAACATCAAACCCTTTCGTATCCGGAGCTTCGGTCGGCAGAAGTCCCATCTGAATATTCTGCGCTTCGCTCAGTTCGGCACGGATACGTTGTATCTCCGCTTCTTCCCTTTGACGCACTTCATTACGCAGTTGTAGGGTATGGCGGCGGTTTACGATCAGACGACCAATTAGCGTTAGAACGACGGTCATAAAGATGACTGTTGGGAGATAAGTTCGCCATCGCGTCCACAGGGGTGGCGATATACTGAAATCTACCACCGCTGGCGTATGTGTATAGGGCCAATCTTTACGGAATGCCGTGACGAGGAACCTGTAATTACCTGCTTTAAGACCCGTATATCGGATACGCAGAATCCCGTCTTGATTTTGGAGTTCTTGGACAATACCACTGTCGCGCATGGTATGCTGCGGCGTCGACACGGAGGCGGTAGAAGGGGTCCACGCCTCGGAGGTTCCCCCGGCACTTGTTGATAGAAGCGAGAACTCCTCTGCCGAAACGTTTGTCCATGTGGGAGTGTCCAGTCCGATTAATTTAAAGCGATAGGAAAGCCCTTCTCGGAGCGGACTGATACCTTGGATATTTAAAATCTTCGTTCCGCGCGAAGGCAGTGTTAAACTCGCTGAAAGGTCGGTGTAAATTTTATCAGATTCAAGGGAGGTCAGTCGACATTCTGGCAATCCACCACGTGTGGGTGTATATTGTGTGACACCGCCTTCGGTTGTAAACCAAATATCTTTGTTGGATGATTCATGAATTTTCGAGATATTGTTATGGGTGAGACCGTCTTTTGTTGTGAGGTTATAAAAGGTTTCACCGTCGTATCGGACAGTACCGCCGCCCCATGTCGCGAACCATATATTTCCGCGGCTATCCTCCATGACATCCTTCACGTTATCAACGAGAAAACCATCTTCTTTTGTTGTATAGGTTTTCACCTTTTCCCCATCATAATGGATTACCCCGCGGGATGTTGCTAACCAGAGCACCCCCTCTTGCGTCGTTAGGGAGTCTTGTAGTTCAGCGAATTCAATCGCCTCAAGAGAAATGAGCGTTGTGCCGTGATAAGTCTTAAGAGCATCGGGAAAAAGAAAAGTTATTCGGTTATTTGTCTCTCTTGGGTTCTTCCAAACAGCAATCGGGAGTGTACTCGACTCTCCGTCGAGCGGAAGTGGGTTACCGAGTTCAGTGTCACTCCAAAGTATCAATTTTCCCGTTACGGCGTTAAAGAACCATTTGCTGCCTGATGCGATTTTTAACAGTGTTGTCGCTTGAAGGGGAAGGGTTTCAGGTTTACTCGGACGATTTGTTGCGGTGTTAATTCCTTTCGGATAGCGTAGGGACTTACCGTTATCGAAGTGGACCCACAATCTATCGTTGGAATCTCTGTATACATCGGTGATAGCGGCTGCACCGAACGCTATTGGGGGTATTGGCGTAGGCGTAGTGTTCGGACCGATTTCTTGAAACGGGATTCTTTGAAACCCGGTGTTTGTCAACCGTAATAATCCTGTTGCATCGGCTTTAAAGAGGTGCCCTCCGAAAGCCATCCAAGTATGTTCTCCTTCGTGGACGAGAACATTCGTGTTGCTATCTGACCGTTCGCCCCCGGGCCCGATTGCTGTTTGGATGGGAATAGACACTTGACTGAACTTGCCATTTGCGTATCGAAAGAAGGTATATGGCAATCGCGTGGAACTCCCATCCACCCCTGGTTCGTCAATAAACCAGACGTGCCCGCCAACTTCGAATATTTTTTCGATTTCAGTTCGAGATGGCCGAACGCGTTCCATAGTTCTATTGTCAGTTTGAGAGGCGCGCGACGGATCATTTTGCACTGAACTCACTCTGAAAATATGTGTGGTAAGTTCTTCGGATTCTGCATCGTAACGGGCGACACCGCCTGGCACACTAAACCAGAGATACCCTCGACTGTCCTCAAATATCATCCGGACTCTATTGGTTCCGAGTCCAGCGTGTGTGCTGATAGCAGGTGTTGGGTCAAATGATGTTACGCCATTATCGTGGCCAAACCACAATTTACCATCTATGGCTTCATAAATCGTATGAATCCCTTCAACGCCGAGTCCGCTGTTGATACGGTCAGGCAGTTGCGTGAGGGTGGCATCGTACTGATGTGCGCCAGTTTCGTCAGTAAACCATAGATTGCCCCATGCATCCTCGAGTTCAAGAAACCCCAGTAGGTTTCCGTGCTGTGAACCGTGCCACCATCTGGTCGTGCGTCCATCGCTGAACCAGACTCGATTTTTCGTGTCATTCTGTATGGATGCCAATCTCTGTATTGATGCAGGTCTATTCCCGATGGAGCCGCTCTGTCCCCACGCTAAAGGGAGGATTTTCTCAAAGACTTGCCCATCAAAACGTAAGAGCAGATTGTAGCCACCGAACCACAGGTTTCCAGAAGTGTCTTCACCTATCGTTTCGATCGCATTCACAGCGTTAAGATTTGACAAGTCGTAGCGTGTAAATCCAATATTTGGATGAACCCGCTGTGTTCCGTCATCTGTTCGCTCGTTTGCGTTATCACTGTCCGTGATTTGTAAAGGGTCCTCTACCCAACGGTTCTCTCGGAAACTGAGGATTACACCGCGCGGTTGTTCTTCACCTTCGCTGCCACCGATCCAAATCGTTCCGTCATCGCTTTCAAAGATGATGTTTATTGTGAAATCCCGGGAGCGGAGCAGATCTTCGCCTATAATTTCGTTTGGATATGCTTGGGGCAGGCGTTGGACACCTGGAGTGATGTACTTCGTGAGTTGCTGGTTCTCACCGACCCATATATCGCCACGATCGTCAACCAGCAGCGAATTGCCGGCACCTATCAGATTAATAGAAGCACCGTCAAACCGACTGACTCTCCCCGCGCTTTCTGCGCGGAAATGCGTGAGGAACCAGATATGTCCCCATTTGTCTTCGACAATTTGGCGTGTCTGTCCAAGAAGTGCCCCAGGTCCTACATTGGAGGTAGGGGCGTTCTCAGAAGTATCTGGAGATCCGATGTAAGATTCAAACCTGATCCCATCGAATCGGCTCACTCCACCCCGATCGGAACCGAACCATAGATCCCCCCGACTGTCCTGAAAAACGACAGGGACAACGGGACCTATCAAGCCATCGGCGACGGTGTAGGTAAGGATTTGCTCAGACTCCGTTGCTACACATACGAGGATCGTCAAACAGACTATGCTAAGGATTAAAATGGCGTTTTTCATTCTTTAATTTTACCTTGCGGAGTGATGAAATGAATCTGGAACTTTGACGCGTATTCCTCAAATCCGCCCTCCACTACGTTACGGGCTTACGGTTTGATTTTATCTTTAATTTTGCGTCCGAAGACAGCAGCCTGCAACAATACGCAGAAATACCCTATCAAAAACACGCAGGCGGATATACGAAAGGGCACGTGAGATTATTAATCCACCTGACCGAACCGCAAGGTAAGATTAAAAGGCGCGAATACGCGAAATTGCTTCCGCAATCACGCTGTCTGGGTACGTCAGCGAGATTCTGAAATAGCCTTCGCTCCACTGTCCATATCCGAGACCTGGTGTTACAACAACACCTGCTTCTTCAAGCAATGCTGTCGCAAAGGCACGACTTGAACCGTTAAAACGCTCAGGGACCGGTGCCCAAACGTACATTGTCGCTTTCGGCTTCTCGAGTGTCCACCCGCTGTCTCTCAGGGCATCTACCACCATATCGCGGCGTTTTTGATAAACGACGTTGATTGCGGGGGTAATCTCGTCCGCTATTGAAAGTGCCTTTGCACCCGCGAATTGAAGTGAGCGGAGTGAACCGTTGTCGATATTATCTTTCACCGTTTTGACTGCGCTAACAGCAGTCGGGTTGCCAACGACAAATCCCAAGCGCCAGCCTGTCATGTTGAACGCTTTGCTTAATGAGAAAAACTCAACCGCCACTTCCGCTGCACCTTCCACCTGCAATATGCTGGGTGAGCGGTAACCGTCGTAGGTGTTCTCGCTATAGGCGTTGTCGTGCGCGATAAGGATGTTATTTTCTCTACCAAACGCCACGGCACGCTCGAAAAAATCGAGGTCAGCAGTCGCTGTTGTCGGATTGTTTGGATAGTTGATCCAGAGAACTTTGGCAAGTCGTTTCACTTCATCAGGAATAGCGTCAAAGTCAACATAGAAATCATTTTCTCGCAGAAGCGGAGCATAGTAGGTCGTTGCACTGGCGAAGACGTGTCCGATGTTGTAGGTAGGGTAGCCTGGACTCGCCGCTATACCAATATCGCCCGGATTGAGGATACCGAGTGCCATTTTGACGATTGCGTCTTTACTACCGAGCGTTGTCGCTACCTGATCATCGGATAATGTGACCCCATAACGGTGCTGGTAAAAGTCGAGGACTGCCTGTGGAAAATCGTCAACAGGATTGTCGCAGCCGTAGCGGTGCCTGTCCCCATCATCGGGATTTTGGATCGCACTACATAAGGTTTCAACAACTGGATCAGGCGTTGGAAGATCTGGGTCACCGATACCGAGGCTAATCACATCGACACCGCGTGCTTGTGCTGCCTGCATTTTTTGGCGCAGGTCTACAAAAAGATAAGGTGGAAGTTTTTCTAACCGTTCTGCGATTGTAATCATATGTTTAATGTACCTTGCGGATAAGTCATAGGATCCGCGAATTTAACGGCTTACGTGTTCGAGTTGAAGAAACACCCAAGCAAAAACCCTACGCCGTTGTTGCAGGCTTGTTTTTTGGTGATATGCCGTACATATCCTTATGGTAGTTGTGGACTCGCCAAAAACCTGCCCGTAATGAAATGGAGGGCAGTCCAGGAGTCCATAGTTAAAAATTATTTTAGATGAAGGATTGACTGTTGGGATTCGCTGAGGCTGTCCATAACGTTTGGACTGAAATGTAGACCTTGACCGCCCCAATCTGGCATATAGCCGATACTGTAGCAGTAATAGAGGGTCCGACGCGGTTTATCGGAAACGTTGATGACAGACCCGTGTGTAAGCGCCTCTGTAAAAATAATGGCATCCCCTGCTTTTGCGGGGATCGGGCTCAACACGGGGTTTTCATCGGGATGGTCTCCCCAAGGTTTTGGGAAATTGCTCTTATGTGCCCCCGGTATAACAGCGAAACACCCGTCCTCTACATCACAATCCAGCATCGGAAAGACCGCTTTTGTTAAGGTGGATACCATCTCTCCGTTTTTACAATGATATTGGCATTTCGGGATAATCGGTGTTCCGTGCATGTGTAACCCGGTATAACCACCGCCCCACCGGTAGATTGTGTAGGTATGATTGAGGCGATACGGACCCCCGGTTACGCCTTGAATTACGTCCAGGACCTCCGGAATATCGATCAGCGTATTGAATACACTGTCTGCCTCCAAGATGTTAGAGATGTAGAGTTCTTTCTCCGTTCGCTGGGTGCCGAGGCACAGCGGGGGCGGATAGTCGTCGGGCGGCATATTCTCGTACTGATCTAACACAGCATTACACGCCTCGACGACTGCTTCGGGGATAACACTCTTCAGGACAATAAAGCCTTGCAGATCAAATAGATATTTCTGTTCGTCTGTCATTTTTTAATTTTTCCTTGCGGCTAAGCGACTAAAACGGAACGGCTTCATATCTGAGAATTGTGCCGTTTTGCCCAACTGCCCATCCGCTATCTGTACTGCTTACGTGGATAGCCTTCAAATCCGTTCTGGTATCTGTATGCTGAGGTCTCCAGTTTTGTCCACCATTCTTTGTATGGAGGACAAGTCCCTCTTTTCCAACAATCCAGCCTTCTGTTTCTGATAGAAAAAATACATCGTCAAGAAAATTGCGGGTATGGCTCTCTTGACGTTCCCAGGTTTTCCCGCCATTCTCGGTATGTAGGATCAAACCATCCATACCCAAACTGCGTAAATCTAATCCTACGACCCAGCCTCTCTCCGGGGTAACGAAGGTGACGGCATCTAATAGGAAAGACGGGTAGCGGCGGCTGAGCGGTAACAACTTCCAATTGGTACCGCCATCAGTTGTAAAAAGTATTGTTCCGTTCAGACCGACTGCCCAACCGCGCCGTTTGGAGATGAAATAAACGTCAAACAGATTCCAATGGGTTCCGCTCTTTTGCGGTTGCCATGTTTTCCCACCATCATCTGTGTGGATGATTTCACCGCCGCTTCCGACACACCATCCATTTTTTTCGTCTGTAAAGAAAACACTGAGCAGGTCCTGCTGTGTCCCTGAAACTTGACGTTGCCATACGGTTCCACCATTTGTGGTATGCAGGACGACGCCGGCTTCTGCGACTGCCCATCCTATTTGTGATGACACGAAATGCGTTGCCCCAAAACACTCAGTCGTGCGACTGTCTTGCGCGTTCCATACGCTGCCGCCATCCTCGGTTCGTAGAATCGCGCCCCGGTCACCCACAACGTATCCTTCATCGGGCGAGATGGCGCATACACCTACCAAGAGATGACTCGGACTGGATTGTGATTCCCAAGTTACACCCCCGTTGCGGGTGTGCAGGATGGTGCCGTTTTCACCCACTGCCCAACCGATTTGCTTGGAGACGAAGTCAACACCTAACAGGACGGCATCTGCGCTGTTGTGGAAACGGGGACCCCCGCGTTGATGTTTCCATTTCTCTTTTCCACCCGAGGCGGTGTGGAGAATCACGCCTAAGTCACCGACAATCCAACCGTTTTGGGCATCTATAAAGTCAATATCGTAAAGTGTAAAGGTATGCAGCGGCTCATTGCCGAGATAATCCGGTTGACCGTAGCTACTTTTATGGCGTTCATTGGTGCCGCGAGTGACGAAGTCCCATGTGTTCCCACCGTCGGTTGTTACGAAGACGCTCCGTCGGTCACCCACAACCCAACCCGTTTGTGTGTCTATGAAATGGAGGTTAAACAGGGCGGCTTCTGTCACGAATTGGACTTCCCAAGTTTCGCCACCATCGGTTGTCCGATAGATGTAGCCGGCCGCTCCTGATTTTGTTTCGGAGATCGGTGTGCTATAGGTAACGATCCATCCTCGGTTTGCGTCTACGAAATGGACACCTTTCAATGACTTTCTGCCGAACACCTCTCCATCAATCCGTGCGAACGTCTGCCCACCGTCGGTTGTTTTTAGCACTGTGCCCCAGTCGCCGACAATCCAACCCGTTCCATTGCCTATGAAGAGGTCATGCAGGTTATTTTCCGTCCCGGTTTCAATGTGCTGCCATGTTTCCCCGCCGTCGGTTGTCCGGATCAGAGCGCCGCCTTCACCGAGACACCAGCCTTCTGACGCTGAACGAAAATATACGTTTCGGAGAGGTTTGTTGAAAACACCGCTGTGTTGTCTGTGCCATGTTTCGCCACCGTTGTTTGTGTGAACGATGAGACTTTCCGCGCCTTCTCCAAAATCGGCACCAGGAATTACATCTATGGCGTTCCCAACTGCCCAACCCCGCTTTTCAGAAACGAAATGAACATCGTAGAGGTGTGAACTCCAATCGCCTTCTATAACAGTTTTCCATTCGTATCGGACCTGTTTTTGGGATGCTGTTTGTTCACAGCCGACCATAAATAGAGTACCCATGAAGAGCACAATAAAATAGGTGTGAGTTATCAGGAGTCGGTTAAAACAGAACTTCGCTAACATCGTGTAACCCTTTAGGCGCGTCGATTATCCATTCCGCTGCGCGGATTGCGCCTTTGGCGAAAGCCTCTGGGCTGTGTGCTCGATGGATGACGCTGAGTTGTTCACCCTCTGTTGCGAACAACACCGTATGATCCCCGGCAATATCGCCACCTCGAACCGCATGAATGCCGATCTGTTTTTTCGGTCTTGCGCCAACGATGCCGTGGCGACCGTAAACACCCGCCTCGTCTAAATCTTGCTCCAGTGCCGTCGTAAGCGTCTCCGCTACACGGAGTGCTGTGCCACTGGGTGAATCCGCTTTGTGATTGTGATGTGCCTCTATCACTTCAATATTATAATCATTTCCGAGGGTTTTGGCAATTAATTCCAATGCTTGTATCATTACATTGACACCGAGACTCATGTTGGGTGCCATTACGCAACGGATCTGTGATGCAAGCGCTTGGAGGGTCGCGAGCTCGTCTGCGGTAAAACCGGTTGTTCCAAGAACCATGGCTTTATCTGCATCGACGACGTGTTGGAGGTGGTCCAGGGTTGCTTCAGGCTTTGAAAATTCGATAACAACATCTGAACGGTGAAGTACATCCTCAAGCTTGCCTGTAATGGGTACGCCAATCTCACTGATACCGGCAACAACACCCGCATCACTTCCGATTTGTGGATGTGAGAGGTATTGGACGGCTCCAACGAGTTGCATATTGCGGTGTTGGGCAATGCCGCGCGTGAGGCAACGTCCCATACGACCACAAACACCGGTGATAGCAACACGAATCATCTTTTTAATTTTCCTTGCGGTTAAATGACGTGGATTCGGGCTTTGACGGTTTTGATATAGAGGCGTGTCTACTATTTCTGAAACAAGACTTCGCTAATATCGTGTAATCCTTTAGGCGCGTCGATGACCCATCTCGCTGCGCGGATCGCGCCTTTAGCGAAAGCCTCTGGGCTGTGTGCTCGATGGACCACGCTGAGTTGCTCACCCTCTGTTGCGAACAACACCGTATGGTCGCCGGCGATATCACCCCCTCGGACGGCGTGGATACCGATCTGTTTTTTCGGTCTTGCGCCAACGATGCCGTGGCGACCGTAGACACCCACCTCATCTAAATCTCGCCCCAATGCCTGAGCAACCGTTTCCGCTAAGCGGAGTGCTGTGCCACTCGGTGAATCTGCTTTGTGATTGTGATGTGCCTCTATCACTTCAATGTCGTAATCGTCCCCGAGGGCTTTGGCGATTAATTCCAGTGCCTGAATCATCACATTGACACCGAGACTCATGTTGGGTGCCATTACGCAACGGATCTGTGATGCGAGTTCCTCGACAGTGGCGAGTTCATCAGGGTCATATCCGGTTGTTGCGATTATCATCGCTTTGTTGGCATTGACGACCTGTCGGAGGTGTTGCAGGGTAGCCTCAGGTTTCGAGAATTCGATGACAACATCTGCGTTGTCAAGTACATCTTCAAGGTTACCTGTAACCGCGACGCCTATTTCTCCGATGCCAGCAACAACACCCGCATCACTCCCGAGCTGTGGGTGTTCCGGGAATTCAATCGCGCCGACGATTTCCATATCGGTTTGTTCAGTAACGCCTCGGATAATAAGCCGTCCCATACGGCCACATGCCCCATTAATAATCACACCAATCATCTTTTTAATTTTCCTTGCGGTTAAATGACAGAATAGCCGTCAGCCATACTGCTGACGTTTATTTCAACGTGAATAGATACGCCAAAAGATCGTGCATCTGTTTGACTGAAAGAATATCTGCGAAGTTTTCGGGCATAACACCTGCTTGTGGAACGCTGGTGCTCCTTATATCCTTTATGAGGTAGGTTGTCCACAACTTCCCAGAAGTGTCGAGGAGCTGGATCGTTTCAGGGTCTAATCTGTCTCTGTGATCGTATTGGTGGCGCTTCCTACCTGTGATTTCTTGCCCGTCCTTCGTGAAAATGGTAATCATTTCATATTCAGGCGCGATATACGCGCGTGGATTGAGAATAGACTCGACAATGAATTGCGGTGAACGGGTGCGAGCGACATACGTCATATCGGGACCTATTTCGCTGCCTGTTCCGGTGGCACCTCTCCCGTGAACTGTGTGGCACTTACCGCAAGCGTACCCTTCTGAGAAGAAAATGGCTTCCCCTGCTTTGACATCGCCTTCCATATATGGCGTCCAGTCCTGAGTCGGTTTTGCTTCCTCTAAGGAGACCCCTGCCGCTTTCGCTTGTTCCGAACGAATGTAGCCGACAATCATATTAATTGCTTCATCAGAAAGTTTGCTACCAAACTTCTGCATCTCGGTCCCTGGAAGTCCGTTGAATACAGTTTGGAAGATACCGTCATCGGTCCATCCGTAAAGCCACTGCGGTTTAAAGAGATCGGGTGCTCTGCCCCCGCGTGTTTGTTGGGCGTGACAATTCCAACACATCAAACGGAAGTAGAACGCGCCGTCGATAACGTCTTCGTCATAACTCACGTCTCTCGGGGCTTCCGGTGCAATATCCACCTCTAAGTTTTGGGCATTTACGACAGAAAAAAAGAAGAGACTTAGCCCCAGAGAGAGGAGAAGAATGCCCCACGTTATTCGGACAGTAGAGGTTGGAACGCGGGTAGAATAATACATCATTTCTATTCATCCTCCTGAAACGGAGCGAAGTAAGGCAAATAATACTTCTCACAGAGTTCTCTGAGTTTTTCTTCACTCCATTTCTGTTCGATAATTGTGTTAACAACATCCTGAAGTTCACGTGTTTCTCGTGTTGACGTATCTTTGCCAAAAGCAATAGCGATATTCCAACGGAGACGCGCTTCAGGGGTGTATTCTTTAACAATCTCTAATTCAGGATAAACAGTATCCGTGTGTTCTGGCTGCTGAATTCGGGAACCCTTTTCAATCAACCACCCAATATTTGACCAGACATATCCGTAAGCAATTTGCCCTTTCTTGAGAGCGTCCAAGACGGCAATTTGTGAGCGATAAACGCGCCGCTTATATCCCGTCTGTCGAAGGACATCGCTTGCGATGGAACCCGCTTCCGTCCCAATCGTTTCTAACTTAATGTCCTCCAGCGTTTTCGGTGACGCTTGATTACTTTTCTGTTTTACCAATACGTATCCCGTCCCGTAGAAGGGCGTAGAGAAATCAACGTTTTCCCCCAATTGAATCGCTTCAGCCATGGCGCGCTCCTCAATGGGAACTCCGATCACACAGTCGCAATGTCCGCGTATCATGTCAGCCAGCAGACTATCACGGAGGGTGCTAAGCCAGTGGAATTCCAACTTAACATCGAGTTCCGCTGCCAGTAGATGAGCGATCTCAACATATAATCCAGGAAGTTCGGGATCAACGTTGGAGTAAGGCAGATTTCGGATGTCCATACAGACCGTTAAGACACCCTTTGCTCGAATTTCTTCCAAGGCATCGACAGCGTCTGCAGTGTGCAACATCGGAGCAGACAGTATGAAAAGTGCTGCCCACAAAAGGATATAGTGTTTCACGGTACCCTCCTATCTATTGGTTTTCGGTTAAAGAGATTTCTGAATCAACCGAAGCGTCTCTTAACTGACAACCGACAACTGACAACTATTCGTCAAAGAGCGCGAACACAAAAAGGGTTCCGCCTTCGCGAGCATTGACTTCAGCATATTTCACAGCACCTGACGCTATCACAACGTATTGGACACCGTCGAGTTGATAGGTAATGGGCGGTGCGAGAACCCCGGATCCGGTCTGAAAATCCCAAAGCACTTCGCCGGTTTCTGCCGAGAGTGCCATGAATCTGCCCTCTAAATCACCCGCAAAAACAAGTCCGCCCGCCGTGGTGAGACATCCGCCCCATTGTGGGAAGTTCGTTTTGTGTCGCCATTTAATCTCACCTGTAGAAACATCGATTGCACTGATATGTCCCCACATCTCCATGTTGCCAGCTTCGTCCCTGTCTGCTGTCATACCACTTCCGAGGTAGGGTAGCCCTTTCACATAGAAAACGCGCCCTTGATGATAGGAGCCGCAGAGTTCCAACGATGGGATATAGAGATAATTTGTGAGCGGGTTATAGGCTGAGGGGGGCCAGTTTTTGCCGCCTTCAACGCCAGGACAAACCCGAATCGTGCCTTCTTCTGAGGTCGACACGCCGGGTAGGACGGTAGGACGTCCGTTTTCATCGAGTCCGGCCGACCAGTTCTGTTCGCAGTAAGTGCTTGCGTATAGAAATTTTCCGTTGGTTCTATCAAGCACATAGAAATAGCCGTTGCGATTCGCTTGCATCAACGCTTTGACCGGCGCGCCATCTATCTCCATATCGATCAGGACGGGTTCACTCACGCCATCCCAATCCCAGAGATCGTGGGGTGTGGCTTGAAAATACCATTTGAGTTTTCCGGTATCGGCATCCAACGCAACGATACAGTCGGTATAGAGGTTGTCGCCTCTCCGAACAGCACCGTTCCAGTCTGGTGCAGGGTTACCCGTTCCCCAGTAGACGAGATTCAATTCCGGGTCGTAGGAACCTGTGACCCAGGCGGATCCGCCACCTGTCATCCATGAATCGCCTTCCCATGTGTCACCGCCGGGTTCGTCTTTTGACGGAACGGTGTAAAATCGCCATGCCTGTTCACCTGTTTCGGCGTAATACGCATCGATATAGCCTCGGATGCCGTATTCTGCGCCTGATATGCCGACAATCACTTTGTCTTTGACGACTAACGGGGCGACAGTGAGGGATTCAGCGTTCGTCAGATCCCCGACCACTCTGTCCCAGAGGACCCTGCCGGTTTTCGCATCGAGGGCGAGGAGGTGTGCGTCAAGTGTTACCCAAAAGATTTTATCGCCCAAGATAGCAGCGCCACGGTTCACCATACCACAGCAGATCGCTAAATCGTCGGGGAGTTCATAATCATACCGCCATATTTCCTTACCGGTTCTTGCGTCCACAGCGTAGATAGTGCTGTAGGGAGTGGTGATGAACATCACACCATTGACGACAAGTGGCGTGCATTCAAACTTATCGAAAGGTGTTCCGATTTGAAACGCCCATTTCGGGACGAGTTTTTTGACGTTTTCAGTGTTAACCTGTGTGAGTTGACTATATCGCCAGCTTCTGTAGTCCCGTCCATACATCAACCAACTTTCTGGGTCGTCTTGTGATGAGAGTAACATCTCGTTCGTGACGGGTTGGATATCCGGTGTGGTTCCGGCTGTGATGAGACTCGGGGTCGCAGCAAATACTAAACTTACGACGAAGATAATGAAACTTACGCGTTTTATGTGTAAACAACAGTTTGATGCTTCAGAGAAAATATGCCTGTTCATGTTCCCCCTCCTTGTGCTGATGGTGAGACAATCCCAACTTCTTACTTCTTTAGAAACCGTGTCATGAAGGAAACGCGAGGTATTTCGCAGTGATGCAAAAATGTGTGCTTCAGGCATTAGTATATCAAAAATCGGATTTAATGTAAAGTCTGAAAATTTCTCGGAGATATGTAGCGGACGCGATTGAGGAGGGGACCGGTGTTAAATGCTATAATAGGGGTTAGTTTTACGCTAACCTTGCTTGTTCGCCGGCATGGTAGGAGCTCCGCACTAATGGACCCGACTCTACATGTCGAAACCCCATTTCGATGCCTGCTTCTTTGATCTCTTCAAATTCTTCGGGGGTATAGTAGCGTTGAATGGGCAAATGACGGGCGGAAGGGGAGAGGTATTGACCCACAGTGAGAATATCACATTCGGTGTTGCGGAGGTCTTCCATTGTCTCTAAGAGTTCTGTCACGGTCTCACCTAAGCCGACCATAAGGCCCGACTTTGTGAGCATCTGTGTATCCAGTTGTTTGCTGGTGCGGAGTAGGTTCAAGGTTTGTTGATAATTCGCATACGGACGGACGCGGCGATAAAGACGTGGGACTGTTTCGGTGTTATGATTGAGCACTTCAGGTCGTGCTTGCACGATGACAGCGAGTGCCTCCCAATTGCCTTCGAGGTCGGGGATGAGGACTTCCACGGTGCATCCCGGACGATGTTTTCGGGCTTCGGCGATGCATTCCGCGAAGATGCCCGCGCCCCCATCTACGAGGTCGTCTCGATTGACCGAAGTGATAACCACGTGCTTGAGTTTTAAGTGGCCGACGGCTACACCGAGCCTGCGCGGTTCATCGGCATCGACAACACCCCCGGGCGCGCCTTTTTTCACCGCACAGAACATGCAGCGGCGCGTGCAGACATCACCGAGTATCATAAAGGTGGCTGTCCGGCTGTTCCAACACTCACCGATATTGGGGCAGCGTGCCTCTTCGCAGACCGTGTGAAGTTGCAGATCCCGCATCAATTTTTTGAGTTCAGCGTAGTTGCCGCCACTCGGCATCCGAGCTTTGATCCAGGATGGATGCCGTCTTTGGGGTGTTCTTTGCTCAACTAACGGAAGCGTTTTTAACATCTTTTAATTTAGCCCTAACGGGAGTTGTCGGGCGAGTTTCAGCGTGGCACGAATCTTTCAAAAATTCGCCATGCGCCGTTGTTCCATGGCTGCCGTCTACTTCTAAGCTAATGGCGGGAGAGGGTGGGAGTCGAACCCACCTATCCACTTGCATGGACAAGCCGGTTTTGAAGACCGGTAGGGCCACCGGACCCTATCCTCCCCCATTTTTTTTACTATTAAATCTGGTTCCCGTTCACTACATTCACGGTGGTTTTGGGTGAATTCCAGTAGAAAGTAAGTGATGTAATTATGGCGCTCTGTGCCGCGGATGCAACTTACGGATATTCCCGTCTCGGATCGTGAGGTTCCGGCTATCGCAGTATTCCAAGAACGGCACCGCATATTTTCGAGAAGTTTGTGCCGTTTCTCGAAATTCGGCAACGGTTATTGTATCATGTTTACGAAGGTAAGTGGTTAATAATTCCTGTATCTCCTCAAAAACGGTTTTGTGAATAAAGAAGTTATCCGCTATTTTGACAAACTGTCCCAGGTTCAGAAGTGCGAAAAACGTGGATTCCAGCAATTGGGGTGTATAGTCTGGAAGGTGCGTGCTGAGTTCGTTGAAAGTGGGTGTATTCATACCTGCTTCCAAGAATAGTTTTTCGAGCCTCTCCTTCGCGGTTTCTTCCTCTTCGGAAAACTGGATTTCGTGAGATGCCAATCGGAGAAGATTGCCGTCTTTGGCGAGTTGATCCTCGGTAATGAGTCGGTTTTCGAGTTTCTCAAAACCAATTTCGTCCAATTTGAGTTCTCGACGCAGTTGTGAAGCATTTTGACCGGCAAGGAGGGGTTCTGCCGAATGGAACGCTGTCAACGTTTGTATAATTTTCTCTTGAGTATTTGCCGTCCGCACCGCATCAGAAACGAGCGGCGACCTGCCCGATTTATCCCAACGCACAATTTTCCCATCTGCTTCCAAGCGGGTCAAGATCGCATTCACATTCGTCTGTGACTGCGGTAGATAGTAGTGAAGAAAAGACTCTGGCACGCAGAGTGACTCGCTATTTTCTAAGACAGTGTTCACGACCTGGGCATCATCGGCTTCTTCCCATTGTGCTAAAGTAGCGATGGTTTCAGGGGTGAACCGCTTATGCTTTGGGGCAAATGGATTAATAACTTCACCCCCCCCGACTGTATATTGCGCTGAAAAATCGCGTAAAATAATTCTGTCGCCTCTGAACGTTAGAATGGGTTGTTCTAAGCGGAGTTGAACCTGGACGGTATCCCCAGGCAAAATGGCATCGTCTACGAGTAGGATTAATCTGCAAAATATTTCGCGAGTGCCGAGATACGCTCGGAGACGCGTCCAATGTTCAAGTATCCTTGGAAATGAAGACAGCACTTGCATCGACACGTCAATATTGTCCGTCACTCGTGAGAATTCAGTGGGACAGAGCACATCGCCGCGTTGGAGGTCCTGTGCAGAGACGCCGGAAAGGTTCACTGCTGTCCGCTGTCCGGCTTGCGCTACGGGTGCCGTTTCATTATGGACCTGTATCCCTCGGACCCGCACGGCATGACCCTGTGGAAGAATCACCATCCGCTGGTCTCGCTGGATCGATCCACCGATGAGCGTGCCTGTCACAACAACGCCGAACCCTTGAACGGTGAAAACCCTGTCAACGTATAATCTCGGGATACCATCGTTCTCTTCGGTTTCCGTCGCGAGTGCTACCTGTTTGACAATGGTCTCTTTTAGTGTTTCAATCCCCGCGCCGGTCAATGCCGAAACACTCACAGTTGGGATGGCTTCAAGGCTTGTCCCGATAAGCATCTCCTGCGTCATTTCGGTTGCTTCTGCCAATTCATCAGCGGTCGCCAAGTCGGATTTCGTCATGACGAGGATGCCGTTTGAGATACCGAGCAGATCTAAGATTGCCAGATGTTCGAGGGTCTGTTCCTGAACGCCTTCTTTCGCATCAACCACGAAGAGGACGATATCCATACCGTAAGCACCGGAGAGCATGCTTCGGATGAATTTTTCATGACCTGGAACGTCAACGATACCTGCCCGCGAGTCGTCCGAGAGGTCGAAGTAGGCAAACCCTAACTCAATAGACAAACCACGTTCTTGCTCTTCCTTGAGCCGATCGGTTTCCATACCGGTCAGTGCCCCGACGAGCGCGGTTTTCCCATGGTCAACGTGTCCTGCTGTTCCAATGATGAGGTGTCGTCTGTCTTGATGCATCGGTTTACCTCGACCCGGTAGATGCGGTTTTGCGGCGTAATCGCCCCCGGTGAAGCCCACACGGGCTTCATACCGTTGATTTGGAATGCCACACGGAGAACCTTCATACCGTTGATTCATGCGATCTGCATTCTAACCGCACCGGCGCTGAATGTCTAATTAATTCTAAGATTTACCAGAAGTTGGCTCTTAACTGAAAACTATTAAGGATAGGCATGGATGAGTTTGCCGATTCGATTGAAACGGACGTTCCCTACCATTTTCCACACTTCCCACAATTTCGCTGGACGAGAATCAAATGACCAGTACACCATAAAGGCTTGCCCTTTGATATCGTTTACATCCACAGGTCCCCACGAACGGCTATCGCTGCTCTGATCGCGATTATCACCCATAGCAAACACCATGCCTTTCGGGACAGTGAACGGTTTACCTTCCGGGAACTTACGTTTGAATTGACTTGCCGTTAGGGCGAAATCGGAAAAACCATCGCTCTCTGGCAGATACTCCGGTTGACGGAACGGTGGAAAATTCCCTCTTCTGAAATGGCTAAAGGTCATGTGTTTGGTGTAATAACCATCGTCGACCGCTTCACCGTTTACATAGAGTGTGTCGCCGCGGGTCTCAATAGTATCCCCTTCAACGGCTACGATGCGCTTGATGAAATTTCGTTCCCGATCGTGAGGTGGGATGAAAACGAAAACATCTCCTCGGGTAGGCTTATGGAAATCAAGAACCTTGATGTCCGTGCCCGGGATTTTAATGCCGTAGATGAATTTACATACCAGAATCCGGTCTCCAATGAGGAGTGTGTCTTCCATTGAACCGGAAGGAATTTTGAATGCCTCAACAACAAAGGGGCGTATAAATCCGAAAACGAGAATGAGTGCCACAACAATGACTTGCGTATATTCCCATACAATCGTCTTCCGAAATTTTTGCCATTTAGATAATTGAATATCATTGTTATTCATAATATTATAAAGCCGATGTTAATTAATTAAGAAGGCATTCTCCTTTTCTTCGGTTTAATTTATTTTCAACAAATCCTGTTCCGATGAGATAAGTTTGCCGATTCGATCAAACCGGATGTTGCCTACCATCTTCCAGACTTCCCATAATTTCACCGGACGATTGGCAACCGAAAACATAACCATGAAGGCTTGTCCTTTGATGTCATCTACGGACACAGGTCCCCAGAAGCGGCTGTCGCTACTCTGATCGCGATTATCGCCCATTGCGAACACCATGCCTTTCGGCACGGTGAATGGATTCCCTTGAGGAAACTTGCGCCTAAACTGACGCTCTGTCAAGGTGTAGTCGTCAAAGTTTTCACCAGTAGGAATATATTCAGGTTGTCGGAACGGTGGAAAATTTCTTCTAAACTGACGAAACGGTAGGTGTTTCGTATAACTGCCATCATCAACAACTTTGCCGTTGACATAGAGCGTATCACCCCGCGTTTCAACAGTATCCCCTTCAACGGCTACAATGCGTTTGATAAAATGTCGCTCGTCGTGGGATGGAATAAAAACAAAAACATCTCCGCGTGTGGGTTTGTGAAAGTCGAAAATTTTTATATCTGTGCCGGGGATTTTGACCCCATAGATAAATTTGTTTACCAGAATCTGGTCTCCGACGAGGAGTGTATCCTCCATGGATCCGGAGGGGATTCTATACGCTTCAACAATAAATGGACGTATGAGACCGAAATTGAGGATCAGTAAAACAATGATGAATTTTGCGAACTCGTGTGCGTCAGATTTTTGCTGTTTGGCTGGTGTGGTTTTGGTAGACTGCTGATGCTGCTGTGTGTTACGTTTCATTGTGAAAGCCATTGGATCGAATGGCATCCTCCTTTCTCCAGTGTAGGTATTTGACTGTTCACGATTGTGTGTTTTTGCCTATTCGTCAGTTGCCAACATCGCTGTAAAGGCTTCTTGTGGGACATCGACATTACCGATCTGCTTGAGTCGCTTTTTGCCTTCTTTCTGTCTCTCTAATAATTTCCGTTTTCGCGTCACATCGCCGCCGTAGCATTTCGCAGTAACGTTTTTTCGGAGGGCTCGCACCGTTTCACGGGCAACAATCTTGTTACCAATTGCGGCTTGGACGGGGACTTCAAACATTTGACGCGGAATAAGCTCTTTCAACTTGGACACTAATGTCTTGCCACGCGTTTCTGCGTTGTCTCGTGGCAAAATCGTCGAGAGCGCGTCTACCGGGTTACCGTTCAGTAGCACGTCTAATTTAACGAGTTTTTCAGTTTTGTATTCCCCGATATCGTATTCTAACGAACCGTACCCGCGTGTCAATGATTTGAGTTTCGGATAGAAATCCGTTAGCATTTCGCTGAGCGGAAGTTCATAGAGCAGTTGCACGCGACTTGCGTCCAATTGATTCATCCGCTTATATACACCCCGACGCTTCTGACAAAGTTCCATCGCGTTTCCAATATAGTCGCGCGGAACGATAATGTCAATATTGACATACGGTTCTTCTATGCGTTCGATATCATTTGGCTCTGGAAGGTGTGCTGGATTGTCGACGGGCACGTATCCACCGGTTTTCAGGTAGACTCGATACATCACGCTCGGGGCAGTTCGGACGAGGGCGAGTCCGAATTCCCGTTCGAGGCGTTCATGGATAATCTCCATGTGAAGTAAACCGAGAAACCCGCACCGAAACCCGAATCCGAGCGCAATGGACGTCTCAGGTTCAAAAGTGAAGGAGGAATCATTGAGGCGTAGTTTGTCGAGTGCCTCGCGCAGGGCATGAAACTGGTTTGTGTCTGCTGGATAGAGACCACTGAATACAAGCGGTTTCATCTCGCGATAACCGGGAAGGGGTGTTGCTGTCGGTTTCGTATGGTGTGTAATTGTATCCCCGATTTTTGCTTTGTCGATCTCTCGGATGCCGGCGATGAGGTAGCCGACAGCACCCGTGCGGAGTTCAGGAGTCGGTTGCATTTCTGGTGTGAAGATGCCGACCTCCTCAACCTCATAGGAGCGTTTCGTCTCCATGAGTTGAATCTTTTCCCCCGGTTTCACGCTCCCCTCGAAGATTCGTGTGTACATGATGACACCGCGATAGTTATTATAGACAGAGTCGAGCACGAGTGCCTTTAAAGAGGCTTCAGGCTCGCCAACGGGGGCGGGGATTCGGTTGATGATTGCGTCCAGTATGGCGGGAATACCGATCCCCATTTTCGCGCTAACGAGGAGCGCATCGTCGGCGGGGATACCGATGACCTCTTCTATCTGCCGTCTGGCTTCATCGGGTTGTGCCGTGGGTAGATCGATTTTATTGACGACTGGGATAATCTCAAGGTCATTGTCAATCGCGAGATATGCGTTTGCTAAGGTTTGTGCTTCAACCCCTTGCGCGGCATCAACGATAAGAATGGCACCTTCGCACGCCGCGAGGCTGCGGGAGACCTCGTACGTGAAATCGACATGTCCGGGGGTGTCGATCAGATTGAGTTCGTATCGGTTTCCGTCAGTGGCAGGGTAATGGAGTTTGACAGCCGTTGCTTTAATGGTAATACCGCGTTCACGCTCTAAATCCATCAAATCCAGCACCTGTTCGCGCATATCGCGCTCGTTGAGCGTGTTCGTATGCTCAAGGAGCCTATCGCTCAGGGTGCTTTTTCCGTGGTCGATGTGCCCTAAAATGCAAAAATTCCGTATATTTTCAAGATGTGTTGGCATAGTATAGATAGTATATCACAACTTCTGTAGGGGTGTCCATAGAATTTGGTTTTCGACATCAATTTGCTTTTCTGCCCAAAAGGAGAGCGCGATCGGAAGATCGCGCTTACCGTGACGTCGGGGAATCAAAGTGTTTCATTTCGATGTTTCTCCTTCCTACAGAAGAACGAAATGGCTACAGCTTTCTCTATAGCGGTTTGACCTTGATGTTCCTGCACCAGATTTTTCCGCCGTGATCTTGGATACCGATATGTCCACTCCGGGGGAAATCTTTGAGGGCAATACCGAATTTGTTCCGACTGCCATCCGGGTTTTGGTGGGGTGTGTCCCACGTATCCAAATCTGCGCGGACGATTTCTTCGCCGTTGAGTGTCACAGCAATGATGCTCCCATCGCAAGTGATCGTCATCTGATTCCACTCCCCAGCGGGTTTACACGTATTTCGGGTGGGTCCCAGGGCATCGTAGAGCGCACCACAGTCGTGGCTATCGGTGGGTGTCTTGCCGTGTGTATCCAAGATTTGAATTTCGAGTCCGCTCTGAACAGCGTCCTCCAGGTCCCCCCATCGGACGAAGATTCCGCTATTGACTTTCGGCTCAGTTTTGAAGTCGAGTGCCAGTATGAAGTTGTCATAATGTTGTTCGGTGTAGAGGTATTTTCCGCCCTGAACGGTGCAGAGAATACTGCCATCATCGATAACCCACCCTTCGGCATTTCCGGTGGCTCCCCAACCGTTGAGTGTCTCCCCGTCGAATAGGGATATCCATCCTTCAGTTTTTTCTTTTTCTGTTAACATAGTTTCTCCTTTTATGACGCAGACTAACAGTCTACGCTGCAATTGCCTAATGCAAACTTTCTAAAAATAGTCTTCCGACATCGACATTATATTCAAAATCTGTTGCCGACCACGGGCTATTGTAGCCGATGATTGGCACGTAACTTTCGTGCCGCGACCCGTGTGAACGCACCTCAGTCGGTTCCACTGCCGTTTCCAATTCACCGAAAACAGTCGTTTCGTCTGCTAATACGAAAAGGTCCCCAATCCGTTCACGATGGAGCCGAAATGTGCGTGCCGCATTTTCCGCGGAATAAACCTCTTCAATACCGGACGTATTCAGAAGGACCTGAATCGCTTGCAATGTATCGGCACGATCTTTGAGAAACACGTAAGCAGCACCCCCCAAGTTGCCGTGATGCGCAACGTATCGATCCTTAATAATGGGGATAGCACTTGCGGGGATACCGTGTTCTGTTAGGACGCGCCCTGGATCGATGGCGGTGGTTTTCGCCAACATCCCGTGATCGGCTGTGATATAGATTTCACGTTCCGGTTCATCATCGATGATATTCCCAATAATCCTATCCAATTCCGCAAGATGCTGTTGGGAGAGATCGTCATCGGGGGCGTATTTGTGTTGCACCCAATCCGTTGTTGAACAGTAGACGAGTTCTGGGTCGTCTGTCCGTAGGACCGCATGCACAGCACGGAGCAACCACCAATTGATTTCGGCGGAATAAATCGGTTCAACCGGTCCGACTGTGTGAATGTATGCCGAAGGTGGTGCTTCAGCAGCAACGGCTATATCCGTGCCTGCTTCGAGCATGCGTAGTAATTTTTTCTTCGTTACGAAGAGTGCCGTTTTGTCTGCGAATTTACAGGCTTTTGCAATCTCAAAGAGGGTCGGGGCGAGGAGGAAGCGGTTGTCCTCAATAAATTCGCCTTTGCCGGTTGCCCTGTCTACATGGTAATTCGTTGTGATACCGTGTGTTTCTGGAAAGGAGCCAGTTGCGATACTGACGTTGTTTACGTTCGTAACGGAGGGAATAACGGCATTGGCATGGACATAAAATCCGTTTTTTGTCAACTCTCGGATGGTGGGAAGGTCGCTCGCTGCGAGATACTCGTGGCTACCCGCGTCAATACAGAGGATGAGAATTTTTCGTCTTTTCACGCTTTGTGTGTTGCTCCACTATCTGATATACGTGTTGGATTACCTACCTGTCTGCCCCAATAATTATAGCAGGTATCCGTTTGGATCGCAAGATTTTTTGCGTGGACTGGGATTTAAGGTTGTCATTCCAACGGGAATCTGATATAATTTGTTTAAAATTAGGACCACACGGAGAGCTGAATTATGCAGATGCGCAACGGATCTTCCGAATTGGCGAAGCTGATATTCAAGAATTCAGCGGACGAGGAGACGCTCAAACGACTTCTAATTTCTAACTATTCGGAAACCGATTTGGCTGCCTATCTTCACAGCAAAGAACCTTTACTCGGGCGCGCTGCGGGATTCGCACTTCGGTTGGTTGGGAGTTCAAAAGCAATTCCTGCGTTGGTGGATGCTCTGAAAAATAGTGACCGGGGGACCCGCTTCAATGCCGAATACGCGTTGTGGGAAATTTGGTCGCATTCCGGGGATGATGCGGTTGACGTGATGCTTGAGAACGGTAAAGACTTACTCAAAAACGAGGCGTATCAGCAAGCCGTTGAATGCTTCACCGCTGTAATTGAGACGGATCCGAATTTTGCCGAGGGGTATAACCAACGCGCAATCGCGTATTTCATGCTTGAGGAATGGAGCAAGGCAATTCGTGATTGCAAACGGACGATTTCCCTGAACCCGAATCACTTCGGCGCATTTGCTGGGATGGGACACGTTTATGTCAGACTCGGCAAGATGGACGAGGCACTTGCGGCGTATAAGCAAGCTTTGGTTATTAACCCGAACCTCGTCTCTATTGCTGAAGCGGTATTACGGCTTCGGGCTCGGACGCAAAGTGAGTAAATCTGCGTATGGATACGACTCTGAGCGATCGAAACCCCTTCCTGCAAACACTTATCGCGTGGTGTGTCATTGCGAGTTTTTTGCTCTATCTTATCTATAGGGTGTTGATACAAGCAAAACTCGGTTTACCGATAGAGTGTTTTTTTATGGCGCAGGTGTTTGTTGTGCTTTTGGGAGCACCCTATCTTGCTGCCCGTGCTGTGCGTTGCGACTTCCTAAATACCGGCTTTGACGCACAATATGCCCTCGCCTCTATCTCGTCTGGACAACGGTTGTTAAGACTGCTGCTGATAAGTCAGATACCGGTGTTATGCTGGGTGTTTTTATCGACAGGGACGGCTCTGTTCGTTACGCATATCCCCTTCGCAAAAGCGTTACAGATGTTCGTGATACTGGGGATTTATAGCCTATCGGCAGCAGCGGTCGGGGTTTGGGGGGCTCAGGTTTTCCGAGATGCCCTCTTCAGCGCAGAGTTTGCCACCCTGTTATGGTGTGTTTTGATGGGTGGCGCGTTTCTGCTCAACCCCTTACAACGGTATGTGGACGATCTTCAACCTTTCATTCCACCAGTCTTACACCTGAACCCCCTGATTGTTGTGTGCTGTATCTTTGAGGGGTTTGACATCTTTAGAAATCCGCTTCTCTATGAACTCACGCCTGTTCCTTCGTATGTATTCTTCTATCCGAAGCCGTGGTATCTTGTCGGAGTCTGGCAGATAGTGATTGGCGGGTGTTGTTTTTTGGGAGCATGGCAGATAAGCAGATCCCGTAGATATGCTGTATAAAGGCTACAGAGAGGATTGTATGGGCAAAGCAGAAAAACCGATTGTGAGTGTTTCAGGCGTTCGGGGTGAGGTCGGCGTTTCGCTCGATGTCCGAATCATTACGCAATTTGCGATGGCGTTTGGCACCTTTGTTGGGGGGAGAACGGTGATTATTGGCAGAGATTCCCGAACTTCCAGTCCTACAGTTCGGCATGCCGTCCTTGCTGGGCTTTTCGCCACAGGTTGCCACGTCATAGATGTAGGGCTTTGTCCAACGCCGACGATACTTCTAATGGCAAAAGCACTCGGTGCCCAAGGAAGTATTACCATTACAGCCAGCCATAATCCGGTTGCGTGGAACGGCATTGAATTTGCCGCTGCTTCAGGACACCTTCTGACACAGGCAGAACGGGACGAATTGATGCGAATCTATGAAACAGAGGACTTCGCACTTGCCCCTTGGAACGAACAAGGAACGCTTGAAACGTGTGAAGAGGCAGTCGGTTATCACCTCGATCAAATTCTGGGTTCCCCTTGGTTGGCACCCGATTTAATCCGAAAGGCTGACTTGAAGGTCGTCATGGATGCTGGCAACGGTGCCGGCAGTATCATAAGTCCGGCCCTCTTGCGGCGACTGGGATGTCGGGTTGTTGCGCTTAACTGTGTCGCCGATGGACATTTTCGCCGTCCTGCTGAACCGACACCTGAGGCGTTAGGTGAACTCTGTAAAACAGTTGTCGCTTCTGGTGCGGATATTGGCTTTGCCCACGATGGGGATGCCGACCGGCTTGTCGTTGTTACAGAGCGTGGTGTCCCATTGAGTGGTGAATGGACGCTTGCGTTTATCGCTGATTTTATGCTGCATAAGACGAAAGGCGATGTCGTTGCCACGGTATCAACGAGTCGAATGTTGGATGATATTACGGCGGATCACGGTGTTGTGCTCCATCGAACGAAAGTCGGTGTCGGTTGGGTCGTTGAGAAGATGCACGCCGTGAATGCAACTATCGGCGGTGAAGGCACCGGCGGTGTTATCTATCCTAATATCCATTACACCACGGACGGTATCGCTTCTATTGCAGCGATTGCGCAGTATCTCGCTGAATCTGGTGAGACGGTAACGCAGCTTGTAGAGAATATGCCCCACTATCAGATGTGCCGAAAGAAATTGGAAATTCCGTCGCAGGAACTTGCGAAACGTCTCGTGGACCTCGCTTTGGAAGTTTACAAAGAAGCGTGTGACGCTGGCGCGGAACCGCAACTGGAACTAACGGACGGTGTGAAACGGGTCTGGAAGGACCGATGGGTGAACATCCGTCCATCCGGCACAGAGCCTGTTATTCGAGTGTTTAGTGAGGCACCGACTTATGCTATGGCGGAGGCGTTGTGTGACGAGACGATTGAAACACTCGAGATGTTAATGAAACAAATTTCGTAGTAATTCCGTTATCTATTATATGGGGTAGTAACGCCTTTTTTCTGACTATTCAGGTTATTACGCGGTGGTTTTAGGTCGAGTTTACCTTTCACACCCTCAAAGAAGTGCTTTATTAATTTTAGATCGGGGTTGACAACGGGAACCCCGTTCAGATTTAATAGTTAAAAAAATTTGGAGAGATTATGGCTTTGAAACTTGCCTGCATCGGAGGCGGGAGCGGTTTATCCGCGTTGCTGAGTGGCATTAAGCACTACGCTGATTTGGAGAAGGGTAGAGACCACCTCATTGATTTGGACAGTCTGGCGGCAATTGTTACCGTTTCTGATGATGGTGGAAGTTCAGGGCGGCTCGTTGAAGAGTTTGACATGCTCCCACCGGGCGATATCCGGAGGCTCCTGTTCACATTGTCCGATGCTGATGAACTCGCAGGACTTTTTGAATATCGTTTTTCAAGCAACGGTGAACTCGGTGGACATACGGTCGGCAATCTATTATTAACAGCACTGACGGAAAAGTTTGAGGGAAACTTCCCGAAAGCGATCCAGGCGGCATCCAGATTACTCTCGGTGCGTGGACAGATTATCCCTGTTACGTTGGATTATACCGTTTTGTGTGCCGAACTCACCGATGGAGAGATCGTTCGCGGCGAATCTACGATCCCTATCCGAGAAAATCGTGAGCCGATCAAGCGTGTCTTTTTTGAACCCCGTGAGAATGGAAAAACCCATCATTCCCCCGATACAATCTATGAATGTCAAGCGCATGAAGGGGCTGTAGATGCCCTGATTAACGCCGATGTCATCATCATCGGTCCCGGAAGCCTGTATACCAGCATCATGCCGAACCTGGTTATCAAAGGGGTCGTGGAAACGATTCAGCGTTCAGACGCCATGAAGATCTATGTCTGTAACGTGATGACACAGCCGGGTGAAACCGATGGTTATGCGGTCACGGATCACGTTAATGCTATTTTGGACCACGCCAAGATTCCGCTCAATTACGTCGTGGTGAATAACCAACCCGCTCCAACGGAAATCATGCAAGAGTATGTTCGGAAGGAGTTGGTGTCGCAGTTGACTCGGATTCGTTCACTTTCTGAGGAAGGGCTTTCAATGCTCTATGAAGATACGCAGCACCTCATGGACGTGTTGAACTTGGCGAAGGATATTTCGTCTCTGTCTGTTGAGACGATGCAAGTCGCAGACGCCTCAAAGGTGCAAGTCTCTTATGATCGTGAGCAGGAGAACCTTGAAGCACAGGGGATCCAGGTGATTGAGGCGGACCTCATCCGGGATATGGTCGTCACTGAATTCGGCACATGGTTAGGCGGCGTTCAGATGAACGTTATCCGCCACGATCCCGAAAAATTAGTCCGCTCTCTTGTGAAGATCTTTGGCAACCATCCAAAACTCCAAGAATCGGTTTGAGTCAGGAAGGTTCCGGTTACTGGACAGAAACTGGTTAGTGCTGTGATTGGTTAGATTGCTTAGAAGGGGCAGTGCCTTTCGCAGCAATCTGATAGGCGAATGTATCGCAAATCTGGGACAAATTATCAATGAAAAGTTCCCAGCGCAATTCATCTTGACGTGCTTTCGCAATCGCGAGACACACAGCGGTTTCATATAAGGATGGATGGTTCTTACGGACATTAGTGGATTTCATTGCTTTACCCCTTTCTAAAAGAGTTCGTATAGATTTGCTAAAAATTAAATATAGAATCCAACACATCGTTAAACGGAAGTTATCCAAAAAAGTTACACTTTTTTAGTAAATTTGTCTGATCTTCTGTTCCTGTGAATACGGTATCTATAGGACCTTGTCGTAAGGTTCTTTTTTATTTAACCAGCAAGAACAATGCCACTTCACAAAATCGGCTATTATCACCATTATAGCGGGCAAACCCTCGGATGCGGCATATATCTGCCTACTTTTTACGCGGTGGCAGTCTGTTTTTCGCACACTGCACAACGTGCGTTCGATGGAAAAAACCGTCTTTTGGCATCAGAAAGAAACACTCTCTATACTATATAGATACTAAAGTTTGGACAATATTGTAAGTTTCAAGCTGCTTTGTCGAAAGGCAGCGGGGGATCGTGTTCAGATATGTGCCGAATATTCTGCGAGTTCGTCTTTTCTTGGGAACTCACAGAATATTCCGACCCGCTGAACAGC
>JAJEDB010000069.1 GCA_022821725.1 Candidatus Poribacteria bacterium
TTGTGCCGGACGGATTTTTAGCGTTTGCCAAAACTCTCCGATTCCGATTCTATCCCACGATGCCTTCCGAAAATTGAAAAATTTACAACAATTCTGTTGACACGTCCGCACGAATAACGTATACTTTATGAAAATTCTTATTCAGTTCTAATATAGCCTCACTCGAAAACGCACTACGAACCCTAAAACTTTTGATAGAGGAAATACCCTGTGAAAATCCTTCTCGCTCTCTTGATACTCTCTTGTGCGATAGCACCGCCAGTTTTTGCCGACCTCACGGATGCAGACCTTGACAAAATTCGGCTAATCCTCAACACATCTGAGAAACGCATAAAATCTGAAATTAAATCAGAGATTGCCGAATCTGAAAAACGAATGAAAGAATACGTTGATGTCAGGTTTGAGAGTGTAGAAAAACGTCTAACGTTGTTGTCTAACATCGTGATTGCGCTTGTCGCATTGATTATCGTCGCTGTCGGGTTGCCTCAAGCACTCATGGCTTGGCGGAATAGAGAAACCCAGCAACAGATTAACGCCCTGAAGCAAGAAATTGAGATACTCAAACAACAGAAAGCATAAAAACCATGACGCCTGAAGAACTCTATGATTTCATATATCACCTCCTTGAATATGTTGTAAACGAAAGAATCAAATAGATTTTGGGGGGACGGTTATTTCAAAATCAGCAGTCGGCGCGTCGCAACAAAGTCGCCTGCCGTAAAGGTATAGAAATACAAACCACTCGCCACGGGTTCACCAACAGTATTCCGACCATCCCAATACGCCGCACGCGCCCGACCTGTGTAATATCCCGCCGACTGATGCCCAAGTGCCAACGTCCGAACGACAACCCCTTGCGCGTTGTATATCGTGATCTTCACATCCGTGTCCCTCGCCAACTCATAAGGTATCCACGTTTCTGGGTTGAACGGGTTCGGGAAGTTCGCAAGAAGCGCGGTTTCCGTAGGTCTCTCCGCCACCGCTGTCGGAGCTGCCCCGACACCCACAACCTCAATATCCAATTTCATATCGGGATTCTTTGCAAGAAGTTTCTGAAGCGGTGTGGTATCTTGAATTGGATTTCGGCGCAGCTTTAAATCCCGCAACTTTGTCAATCCCACGAGCGCATTCACATGGCGTATTTTATTACTTCGGAGATCTAGGTCCTGGAGATTGGCTAACTTTGAAAGTGCCGAGATGTCGCTTATCTGATTATTAACGAGATGTAGTCTTTCCAATTTGGCTAACTTCGAAAGTGCCGAGATGTCGCTTATCTGATTAGTATCGAGATATAGTCTTTCCAATTTCGTCAATTTTGCGAGCGGTTTAACATTACTAATCTGACCTTTATAGAGAGACAAGAATCTGAGTTGCTTTAATTCGGCAAGCCTTTGGACTCCTGCGTTTTTGATCGGATTGCCACCAATCCACAACATATCTAATTGCTTTAATCCAGTGAGGGGAGACACATCGGAAATCTTATTGCTCCCTAAACCTAAAGATTTACGCAATAAGTAGTTTTGGGATTTAACCCTTGATTTGACTGGGTTCTTGAAAGTTAACTTTTTTCTTGACTTTAGAGTGGAAATGATGTAGAATAATTGGAAGTTCGTTGGACAGGATTTCTACCGCAATGCACCTTGCATTGCGTCCTGTCCGCCACCCGTAGAAAGGTGCATACGAACCTACGAACGATACCCGTTTGATGTATCAAAATAAGATGCTTGCCAATGCGTAATGAATTAAGCTTATGCTATGCACTGGCAAACAGAGAGGTCATTATGTCTATCCAAAAGTTGATAGCCAAGGATAACAATGCCCCAGTGATTATTATACAGGTTGAGAATTTGTATGTCAACAAGAAGACTTTAGAAGTTGATCCAATATTCACACCGATTCAAGAGTTATTACTTAGGGGCATGTCAATTCTTACACCGATTTTATTAGTAGTAAGGTTTATCCTCAAATACAATTTATTAGGATAATTTCTTACTAAAAAAAGTGCCGTGAACCCGCAGAAATAAAGGGTTTTTGGCTTGTTTAAAAACGTTGGAAATGCTATAATATTGGTAGTTAAAAAGGGAGGCGGCAACCTCCCTTTCTGAAAACCGAGTTGCTTTTCTCTGGCTTTCGTCATTTAACTCTGTATTGTAGCAGATTTTGTCGGAAAAAAGCAACCCTATTTATAGGAGTTTCCGATGAATCTTATTGACGTGATGGAGGCGTTTCCCGATCAGGAGAGTTGTATTGAACGGCTGGAGCGTATCAGATGGCGTGGAACGCCTGTTTGCCCGTTCTGTGAGTGTAAGGACGTGAAACGGAAAAGAGAGGCAACTGTAGGGCGTGTAGGACGTTGGAGCTGCTCTGATTGTAAGGCATCATTCAAGGTAACACATGGTACGGTTTTTCACGGCACAAAGATACCCCTTCAGAAATGGTTTCTTGCGATCGCACTCATCCTAAACGCCAAGAAAAGCATGTCCAGTTATCAGTTACAACGCGATTTGGACTTGAATCAAAAGACAGCTTGGTATATACTGGCGCGTATCCGTGCTGAAATGGTGAGTAAGACCAGTCCTATCGTGCTACAGGGCATCATCGAAGCGGATGAAACCTATATGGGTGGCAGACCCCGTAAAGCGAATAAGAAAGAGGACCGCGAACCCAGTAAGCGCGGGCGTGGCACGGACAAAACAGCGGTGATCGGCGCGGTAGAACGGGGTGGAAAGGTTGTCGCAGAAGTTGCTAAGGGACTTACCGGACGACATATCTTTGAATTCATCCGTCGGGTTGTGAACGTCCGGGAATCGGAACTGATGACGGATGAGTATCACGCCTACAATGCCTTGAGTAGTCAGATGAAACACGAAATCGTGAATCACCAAGAGCAGTATGTTGACGGTGATAAGCACACGAACACGATAGAGGGGTTCTGGTCCCTACTCAAGCGGGCATGGTATGGGCAGCATCACCATTACAGTGTCGGATACACACCGCTCTACGTAGCGGAACGATGTTACGTCTACAATCACCGCCATTTGGAAGATGGTAAGATGTTTTGGAAGTTTCTGAGGGAGGTATTTTGAATGAACAAAGCCGAATGGCAGCAAATGTTAAGTGACTACATGCAAGAGCTATCAGAAGCAGCAAGTAATCTTGAATCCATAATGTCACAATATCCTTGTGAAGAAGGTCAGAAGCCAGATCGTAAAGGTATGCGTCAAGATATTAAGGTGGTTCTTGACAATTATAGTATGCCAGCACTGAAACGGCTGACGGATTTATTGCGTAAACTCCCTTCATTTGATAAAAGAGCCAATGAGTTGAATGGAAAAGAATGGTTACAGAATTCTATATCAGTCTGGGATGATATTCGGAAATCAGCAGAGGAGCGAAGATTAGGGCATCCTGCTATGTTTCCGGCTGAATTGGCAAGACGGCTTATTGAATGTTTTACAAACGATAGTCAAGACACTATCCTTGACCCATTTGCAGGTGTCGGATCAACGCTTATAGCAGCAAAAGAATTGAACAAAGACGCTATAGGTGTAGAGCTATCACAGGAATTTGCAGATATTGCTATGACTCGGATTGGCAATACTGAAAGTCAATTGATGCTATTTGACAAAGTAGCGTCAAAGGTAGATATGCATGTAGTAGATAGTAGAACTTTATGCCAATACATCGCGAAAGATAGTGTTGATATGGTTGTAACTTCACCGCCTTACTGGGATATTCTCATAGAAAAACGCCCACTATATCCCAAAGAAAATGCTAACTACGGAGATACTGAGCATGACTTAGGGAAAGTGCGAGATTATGACGAATTCCTAAGCGAATTGAAAGCTGTATTTGAGCAAGTTTATCAGGTAATGAAGCCTGACACATATTGTTGTATTGTCGTAATGGATATACGAAAAGGAAGTCGTCTTTACCCATTACACATGGACATATCCATGTTTATGGAAGATATTGGGTATCAGTTAGACGATCTTATAATATGGAACAGAGCTCAAGACTACAACTACTTATACACACTTGGGTATCCAAGCAAATTCCGTATAAATCGTATTCATGAGTTTATCTTAATCTTCCACAAGCCAGAGGATACCAATGCCATTTGAAGAAAGATCACAAGCTTCTATTACTCTAATTGAGACTGTGAGTAAGCACTTCTGGAATAGCACTGTGTTGCAGTCCTTATACCATATTGAAACAGGATATGAGACACAGAACATTCCTGAAGATGTCCGAGAGCATTTACGGCATATCCGAAATAAGACAACCAGACATATCAGGTTTACGCCTGATTTCCTGATTGTTGATAAGGCTGATCCTGAGAGTATCTATTATTTAGAATACAAATGCACGCTGACCACTGCTGGCTATCCAAATCGGGGGCAAATAGAACTCGATGCATACGACAATTACGCAACTTTACAAGAAATGGGTGTAAAGGTTGCAGTATTGAACTATGTTACCTATCACAATCGCCTTTTACTTTGTGATTTTATTGAGAATATAAGGGTTGTTAGACGATCCGAAGGGCTTACACGGACAGGAACGGGTAGCAGGACACCTTTCGTGAACACTGATCTAAATGGGATGCGAACATTATTAGATTTTTTAGTGGATACACATGGTATAAATCGTGAGGAAATAACGCCTAATTTTCGTAATGCTTGTGCCGAATTAAAATCAAAATTACCGGTAAGACATAGGCGTTAATCCCATTTTAACCAATCCTAAAACTACTTATTGCGAAGATTTAAGTTTTGTTAAGTTGGCAAGCGGCTTTAAATTACTAATCCTATTGTTAGAAAGACCTAACTCCCTTAATTGTGTCAATTCGGTGAGTGGGGTTATATCGCGAATCTGGTTGCCATGAAGATGTAGCTCCCTTAATCGTGTTGCATGTTCTAATCCAGAGAGTTTTTTTATCTGACGATCAGAAGCGATGTTCAAGGTTACATAAGCGATGTTCAAGGTTATCAGCCTTGACATACTCCCTTTCGTGATCGGGGTATTTGCGGCAAGACCGAGTTGCTCTCGCACGACTTTCGCCAAATTCTTGTCGGGTATTTTCACGACTTTTTTAGCGACTTCTATGGGCGAATAGTCTAAAGTGGACATATCCCACAACTGAATCGTGCCATCACGTGTCCCAGTGGCAAGGGTCATCCCATCTGGCGAAAACGCCACAGAAAATACATCAGAAGTATGTGGCAAGTTACCAATCTTGGTACCCGTCGTAACGTCCCGCAACGTGACCATTCCATCCCTTGATCCTGAAGCGAGAATTGTGCCATCGGGTGAAAATGCTACGGAATAAACTTCTAATATAACGTGAGTTCGGAAAAAGATTTATGGTTTCAAGGTCTCTGACACGCCTGAAAGTTCTGAAGGTCTTGCGGGTTCAGCGAGGGTTTCTTCTCTAAATACGTATAAGCGATCAAGGCAGAAACAACATTCACTTGGAAGT
>JAJEDB010000078.1 GCA_022821725.1 Candidatus Poribacteria bacterium
AAAATCCGATACAATACTTTCTAAGTGGAGAAGCAGGGGCATTTTTGCCTTCCTTTCAAAACACGGATATGTTTATGAAAGGATACCTGCTTTTCTGCTTTCCTACACCTTAATTCTTAAAATTGTCCAAACCTTAGTATCATAAGGTATAAGAGGTATAAGGAGGAGCAGACAATGAAAGTTAAATGGGTGTGGATCGGTGTGGTCGTTCTATCTATTGCAGGCATGCTAACCGCTGCAAGTGAGGCTGCGTTAGACCCCAACACTACCGTAGGAATATGGAAATTTGACGAAGGTAAGGGGGATACTGCAAAAGATTCTTCTGGAAACGGGCACGACGGTGTATTCACAAATAAACCGAAGTGGGTAGATGGCAAGTTTGGCAAGGCGCTTGAGTTTGACGGCACATCTTTTGTGGATATGGGCAATGACGACTCACTTCAGTTCCACGGAGACGTGACAATTGTTTTTTGGGTGAGACCCGAAAACGTAGCCGCGGGTCGCCAAAACATCGTTTGCAAGTCATACGGCGGCGAAGGCTGCCTGACACAGGAACCCGATGGTCGCTTGAGTTTTTATTGGGGCGATTGTGGCGGAAATTGTCAACCTTACGTGGAGGTTACGAGACCTACCCCTGGCACGCTTGTAGATGATGAATGGATTCACGTCGCTGAGACGAGAGACGTTTCAAAACGCGAGTATAAGATGTACAAAGACGGTGAAGTTGCCGCCGAGAGTAAGTGGCTGAAATGTGGGGTTCACCCCTGCGGAGACTCCAGTCCCAGCGGTTTCAATTTGCTCATCGGCTCCGGCTATGCCGGTAAATACAGAGGCATCATTGACGATGTCGCTATCTTTAAGGTGGTTCTGAGTGAAGGTGAGATTCAGAGTATCATGGAGGGTGGATTGGAAAAGGCTTTTGATGTTTCCCCCGGCGACAAACTCACCACCACATGGGCATACATAAAGCAATAACGAATCTATTACACCCAAAGGCAAGAACACACCGTTCTTGCCTTTGTTAGGACTTACGCATGCCGCGCTTTTGTAGCATAGGCTGTTAGCCTGTGCAGGGATTGCCCGCAAATTACCCCGGACCCGGTAGGTGCGGTTTCCTAACCGCACCGGATCCTTAAAAAAAGACGTGAAACCTAATAATTTCTTAAAATTGAATGGCTCTGCCCGAACAAACCCCCTATCTTGACTTCCAGAAGTGAATCTGCTATAATATATTGTCAGCGAACCAGTCCGCTCCTATAAAACATGTAATACTAAAATTGAAAACTGGACATTCAATAGGCAGGTATAGCGAAAAAACGTGGGATTGGAGTTTCAGTGGGATACTCATAAAGCCAGAGAAAATTTGAGAAAGCATAGCGTTTCCTTTCGAGAGGCAACCACTGTTTTTTCTGATTTTTTCTCGTTGACTATTCCAGACCCACTCCACTCGCAATGGGAAGAAAGGTTGATAACAATCGGGTACTCTGAAAAACAGAGGCTTTTAGTCGTCGTTCACACAGAGAGAGGCGATGCCATTCGCATCATTTCTGCTCGGGATGCAACATCTTATGAAAGGAGAACCTATGAGTCAAGCAACATCCAAGCAACATGATCCAGATATGCTCGATGAGTATGATTTCAGTGAAGGGGTTCGAGGCAAATATGCGGAGCGATACCACGCCGGAACAAATTTGGTTCGGCTTGACGACGACGTAGCCGAAATGTTCCCAGACGCGAAATCCGTCAACGATGCCTTGAGAGCGTTAGGAAAAATCATCGCCAAGCATCAGCAAAAAACTTTATAAGCTGCGATACACCCGTTGAAGAAATCCGTAGCAAATACCTCTACTGAGGCTTGGATTTCTCAACAAACACATTTCCACACAGATGCCTCCCCTACACGGCTGAAGATGCCGGAACCCACAATCCCCATAATCCGCGGAATCCGTTGAATCCGCGAAAATCCGCGATTCAGACAATCTCGTAGGTTGGGTAGAGCGCAGCGAAACCCAACACATAACAGAGCCATTCAATTGTCACAAATCTCTCTTGTGGGAGGGGTTTGTAACCCCGATTTGTGCCGAAACCCTTGACATTCACCGCATTTTCTGATAAAGTATCCCCATGCCACGCAGAAACAAGGTTCTCAACATCGGCGATACTGCCCCATTATTCACACTCCCATCGCATCAACGCGGAGAGGTGTCGCTTGAAACGTATCAAAAAACACAACACGTCATCCTCACCTTTTTCCGAGGGACGTGGTGACCCAACAGCCGTCGCCAGTTGGCGGCAGTGCAAGAAAACGTTGAAGGCTACGCCGAGTATGCAGGCACCCCACTCGCCATTGCGGGACAGTGGCCCCGTGAACTCCGAGGCTATGCCGATAAAAACGGCATTACGTTCCCACTACTGGTGGACAAAACACGGGACGTTATCAAAAGTTACGGAGTCTATCACTGGCTCAGTTTAGAGGCTTACAACATCGCGCGTCCGGCGACATTCATCATTGACAAGACAGGGATGATTAGATATATGTATATCGGCTCACATCAATTCGACCTCCCAAAACAGATAGAAATCCTCGAATCCCTGAAAGAAATCGCAAAACTATAAAAATGATTTTGACTTCTCATCAAAATGTGATATAATTTAAAAAACGGACTTATGCAGCTTGCTCATTTTCGTGCGATCTTTGGTTCGTAGTAGCGCAATTCATTGCGCCTTCTTGCGCTCTGAACAATTAATTTCGTCGCAGGATACAAATTTGCGTAAGTCCTGTTAAAAAACGGACTTTCGGGTGTAGATAGCGCATCGCCATGGACGAAACACACAAAGCCTTTATGCAACGGGCACTGGATTTAGCACAGCGGGCAAAAGGACGCACGAGTCCCAACCCACTTGTCGGCGCGGTCATTGTAAAAGAGGGAAACATTATCGGCGAAGGGTACCACCGGAAAGCAGGAACACCACACGCTGAAGTCCATGCGCTGAACGCAGCAGGCGCGGATGCCAAAGGGGCAACGCTTTACGTAAATCTTGAGCCGTGTTGCCATTGGGGACGGACACCCCCGTGCACAGAAGCACTCATCCGGGCAGGGGTTGTGCAGGTCTATATCGCAGATGTCGATCCGAATCCGAGGGTCGCTGGTAATGGCGTGCAACAACTCCAAGATGCGGGCATAGAGGTCCATGTAGGTATCTGCAGACAGGACGCATCGGACCTAAACGAGGTCCATCGGAAATACATTCAAACCGGTAAGCCGTTTGTGATTCTCAAAACCGCTATGAGCCTCGATGGAAAGATCGCCACCGCTTCTGGAGAATCGCAATGGATTACGTCTGAGGCATCACGGCAGCGCGGACATGAGGTTCGGGATGCGGTAGATGCGATTCTCGTCGGGAGAGGCACAGTCACACGCGATAATCCCGCACTGACGACGCGGCTTCAGAACAGGGACGGACAGGACGCAACCCGAATTGTGTTAGATTCGCACGGGAGAACGCCGCCAGCGGCGCGCATCTTCAATGCCGAAAGCGAAGCCGGAGTTATCGTGGCGGTAACGCCAGAGGCACCCTCTGAAAATGTGGATGCCCTCGAAAAGGCTGGTGCCGCGGTAATCACCGTTCCAGCGGCGCACGGAGACCACGTCTGTTTCAGAAGTTTGATGGAGATATTGGGGAAACGTGAAATAACAAGCGTCCTGATAGAAGGCGGTAGCGAAGTCAATGCCTCAGCACTCGCAGCAGGTATCGTAGACAAGGTGATGTGTTTCATTGCCCCCAAACTCATCGGTGGGCAGGACGCACCCGGACCCATCGGCGGTGTGGGAATCCGCAAGTTGACCGATGCGGCGCACCTCCGACGCGTGCGTGTCACACCGATTGCTGAACACGACTTTCTAATTGAAGGGTATCTATAGCATGTTCACCGGAATCGTTGAAGAACTTGGAACGATTAAAAGCATTCAGGTTAAACCGCAAGGGGCTATCCTTGAAATCCAAGCGACCGACGTCCTCAGTGATGCGAAAGTCGGGGACAGTCTCTCCGTTGAGGGTGCCTGTCTGACAATCCGTTTCCTCACATCCGAAACGTTTACGCTGGATGTATCCGCGGAGACCTTGCGCCGCACGACCTTGGGGGAACGGAAGATAGGAGAGCAGGTCAATTTAGAGCGGTCCCTCCGGCTCAGTGATAGATTAGGCGGGCATCTCGTCCTTGGGCACGTTGATGAGGTGGCGACAATTCGCTCGTGGAAAGATGAGGGGGATGCCTCTGTAATGCAGGTTACAATGAGTCACACGACGAAACCATACATCGCATACAAAGGCTCCATCACAATCGACGGGGTCAGTCTAACTGTATCAAATCTGCTCGCAGATGCCTTTGAAGTCACGCTGATCCCACACACAAAGGACGTTACGACCTTCGGAACGAAACGCAACGGTGCCAAGGTTAACCTCGAAGTCGACATCGTCGCCCGTTATCTTGAAACGCTGTTAAAGAACACCGAGGATAAGGAGGAGTGGATTAAACAGTCCGCTTCTGAAACCCTTAATTTGAACTTTTTAGCGAAACACGGTTATATTGACTAATGGTGCCGGCAACGTTTCCAAATCTTGACCATTTTCTTATATCACTTTTAAGGTGCTATAAGCCTGCCAACAACGGCGGCAGGCGGAGCTCAAGCGAAAACCGTTAAATCACAGAAAATGTCATTTAACGCTTGGCGCATAATTAAAAAAATGCCAAATACATTTAATACCATTCCTGAAGCACTCGCTGCCATCCAAAATGGCGAAATGATTATCGTCGTTGATGAACCCGACCGCGAAAACGAAGGCGACCTCATCATGGCGGCAGAAAAGGTGACAGCAGAGCGGATCAATTTCATGGCGAAATACGGTCGCGGCTTGATATGCTTACCGACCTGCTCAGAACGCCTCGCTGAACTTGAACTTTACCCGATGGTGACAGCCAACACCGCGCAGATGCAAACCGCTTTCACAGTCACGATTGACGCGAAGGAGGTGACGACCGGCATCTCCGCCCAAGAACGCGCCTATACCATCCAGAAATTCGTTGATGCTGACGCTGTCCCTTCAGATTTCGTGCGTCCCGGACACATTTTCCCCTTAGAAGCAAAACCCGGAGGGGTCCTCCGACGCGCCGGGCACACCGAAGCCACCGTCGATTTGGCGCGAATGGCAGGACTCTACCCAGCGGGTGTCCTCTGTGAGATACTCAATGAAGACGGCAGCATGGCACGCGTGCCTGAACTCATGAAGTTCGCCGCGCAACATCAACTCAAAATCATCACGATCGCCGACCTCATCGCATACCGGCGTGAAACGGAAAGCCTGATTCGACGCGTCGCAACCGCTGAGATACCCACTGAACACGGTGAATTTAAACTCTACGCCTATGAAAGCACGGATACAGCGGGAGAAATCGTTGAGGGGGATAAAACACACATCGCACTCACAAAAGGAGATGTGACCGATCCTACGCCAATCTTGGTCCGTGTGCATTCGCAATGTCTCACGGGGGATGTCTTCGGCTCCCTGAGATGCGATTGCGGCGCACAGCTCGAAATCGCACTTAAAACCATTGAGAAGGAAGGCAGAGGGGTCCTCGTCTATATGCGACAAGAGGGCAGAGGCATGGGACTCAAAGGGAAACTCAGGGCATATCAGTTACAAGACAACCAGGGATTGGATACCGTCGAAGCCAATGAACATCTTGGATTTCCCGCAGATTTGCGAGATTACGGCATCGGTGCCCAGATATTGGCGGATTTGGGCGTTCAAAAGATGCGGCTCATGACCAACAACCCCCAAAAAGTCACAGGATTGTCAGGACACGGACTTGAAATCGTCGAGCGTATCCCACTGCAAACCACACCGAATGCATTTAACCGCCGATATTTAGCAACAAAGCGTTCCAAACTCGGCCATCTCCTCCTACATGAGGAGTAGCTATCGGAAGCCATCAGCAACGAACGACACGGAAAATTAGGGAAGCATAACCCAATTAAAAATCGCGGACGGATCCCCACCGTAGGGGCGAGGTTCCCTCGCCCGTCCAATCGAGAATTAACCAAAAACCTGCGCGAAACGCGTAGGGGCGGGGTTCCCTCGCCCCTACAAAGCGCAGCCCAGGAGCAATAAATTAAAAAATGCCAAACGTTTATGAAGGACATCTCCTCGGTGAAGGGCTCACGTTCGGTATCGTCGTCAGCCGATTCAATAGTTTCGTCACCGAAAAACTCCTTGCCGGGGCGTTGGATGCCCTAAAACGGCACGGTGTTGATCTGGACACTGTCGATATTTTCTGGACCCCCGGTGCCTTCGAAATTCCGGGAATCGCCAAACGTCTCGCCGAGAGCAAACGCTATGACGCTGTTCTCTGCCTCGGTGCAGTGATCCGCGGCGCGACCCCGCATTTTGATTATGTCGCCGCCGAAAGCGCGAAGGGGATCGCCAATATATCGTCCAGTGTGAACATCCCTGTTATCTACGGGGTCATCACCACAGATACGATAGAACAAGCCCTCGAGCGCGCCGGTATCAAGGCAGGAAACAAGGGGTCCGAAGCCGCTATCGCAGGAATTGAAACCGCGAACCTTTACAAAACGATCGACAAAATCCTATAGATATCGCACTCCACTGGGGTGCGCAAAAGCAATTCTTTCCTCAACCCCGTAGGGGTGGAATGTCTGTAGAGGAGGGCAGCTCAGAAGCCCATAGTTAAAAATATGATTGCGATTATAGATTACGAAGCCGGTAACCTTACGAGTGTGGCAAGAGCCTTGACACACCTCGGATATAAAAACGAAATTACAGCTGCCGCAGAAAAGATACTCACTGCAGAACGCGTGATTTTCCCCGGTGTCGGTGCCGCAAAAGCCACGATGCAAACCTTACAGAAACGCGGATTGAACCAGGTCCTCGCAGACTTCTTTCGGACCGGCAAACCTATGCTCGGTATCTGCATCGGTATCCAAATCCTCTTTGAACACAGCGAAGAAGAGGACGCCGAATGTTTAAACCTCCTACCGGGACATGTGAAGAAATATCCACCGACAGATACAGGCACACACACCGAAACACTCAAGGTTCCACAAATCGGTTGGAACGAGGTATATCAGACGAAACCGCACGCAATCTTTGAGGGTGTTCCGAATCCCGCACACTTCTATTTCGTCAATTCCTACTATCCTGAGCCGGCATCAGCGGATATCGTCATCGGAAAGACGAAGTATGGGCTTGAATTCTGTAGCGCGATTGCCCACGATAATCTCATCGCAACACAGTTCCACCTCGAAAAGAGTGGGCGTGTCGGGCTAAAGATGCTTAATAACTTTCTGAAGCTTTAACGGTTGTTGCTGGCTAAGGTTCTGGTTTAATGTTTCATTTTTCCAGATGCCACCGCGTAACGTAGTGGAGCGGTGCCCAGGAGCAATAATTTAAAAAATGCTAACGTTCTTTCTCGCAGTCTTTGTACTTCTCATCAACGTCAGTGCGCACCTGTTCCAGATATCGGAGTACTATCCGGCGGTAAGCCACTGCTACTATGGCGTGATCGTTCTGTCAGTGCTTTACACGAGACCGCGCGGGCAGAACATTTTGTTCGGGATTACAACCGTAGCCAATTGGATTTACGTTTTCCGTTATCCGAGGTATAGTGAAGGTATTATTATCATAGCACTCCTCTATCCGTTTGTCGCCTATGGGGTCATCCGTATTATTCGTCATTTGCAAACCCAGAGGCGGAGTCGGGTCGAACAGATAGAGGAAATAAACAGCGTCAACGCGAATTTGGAGAAACAGGTCCGGGACATATCTACACTTTTTGAGGTGAGTCAATCCGCGAACACAAACCTGGATCTGGAGGGACTTTTCGAGCGTATCATTGAAATTTTATCCAAGCGACTCGGTATCTACCGCGGGGCTTTGCATCTCTATGAAAACGGAAAAGTCGTTACTTCCACGGAAGTCGTTTTAGGACTTACACCCGCAGAGATGAAACGCGGCACTGACAATCAGATGGAAGACATCCAGAAACAGGTTCTCGCATCGGGGAAAGCGATAGGCGTTCCACAAACCCGAAGTCCGCGGAGTTCCATTAAACTCTTTGAGCCGGAACGTGTTGAATCCAAAGACGTCATCGCCTTCTGGTGCATCCCAATTATCGTGGAAGAAAACGTTATCGGGACATTGACGATCGACAAAGCCTCTGATGATTTTTCCGCAGAGGAGGATCGGCGGCTCTTGACGATTATCGCCTCCATCATCGCACAGCGTGTCAAAATCCAACAGACAATCGATGCCCTCGTTGAATCCGAACGGATGGCGACCTTGGGACGGTTGGTCCGAACCATCGCACACGAGGTCCGAAACCCTTTAGGGAGCATCCGACTCGGCACACAACTGCTGCAACACAGCGATGTAGAGTTCGGCGCCCCTGTTGACACCTATTCTGAAGACCTCCAACTCTCACAAAATGAGATTAAGGAATACACAGGAATCATTATAAAAGAGGTGGACAGGCTGAACCGGTTCATTGAACAATTGCTCGCTTTCAGCAAACCCACGATGGAGGTCGCGAAACACAGCGATATCCATCAACTCCTTGAGAACGGTTTAGCGATCTGCCGACCCGAGTTGGAACTCGGCGCGACGACAGTTATCACACAATACGGCGACTGTCCAGAGGTCAAGGTCAATGAGGACGGAATCACGCAGGTGCTCCTGAATTTATTCTATAATGCTATCGAGGCAATGGACACAAACGGAACTTTGACAATCCAGACGGAATACACGCCAGAAACGGAAATCGTGTGTGTCCGCATCCAAGATGATGGACCCGGGATTCCACCTGAAGACATACCGATGTTGTTCGATCCGTTTTATACCACTAAACAGAAAGGGACAGGCTTGGGACTTTACATCAGCCAAAAAATTCTCGCCGAACACCGAGGCGGCATTGAAGTCGATGCGAACCTTGACGTCGGGACAGCCTTTGTTATGTCCCTTCCTGTCCATTGAATTTTAATTTCTGCTTTGGAGACTGCACTTCGCTATGCTTACGCGTCGGGCACAACCGTAAGCCTGCAACAATACGCAGAAATACCCAAGCAAAAACACGCAGGCGGCTCGAACGCGGAAAACGTCAAAACTCTAATCCACACTGTTCTTCCGCAAGGAAAAATTAAAAAATGGGAAATCTTGTGCTTATCGCTGACGACGACGACAGCCTCCGACAAATACTCGCTGCCACGCTGCAGAGAGCCGGCTATGAGACCCTCAAAGCCCGGAATGGCGCAGAAACGCTTGCCTGTATCAAGGAAGCGAATGTTGATGTCATTCTGCTCGATATTTGGTTAGGGGATGCCAACGGAATTGAACTCATCGAGGACATTCAGGGTTACAATAACACCGCGTCTATTATTATCATCACTGCCCACGGGACAACCCAGACGGCCATCGACGCCGCAAAGCAACGCGCCTATGGATACCTCACAAAACCGATCGATCAGCGGCAATTGCTGGACCTCGTGTCGCGCGCTGCGGATGCCAGCAACCAAACGAAAAACGTCAAGACCTCCACACCCTCTGTTGATGTTGATGGGCAGGGACGGATGGTCGGTCAGAGTCCAGCAATGCAGGAGGTTTATCATAAGATTGGACGCGCCGCAGTGAGCGACGAAACCGTCCTCGTTTTAGGTGAAAGTGGAACGGGTAAAGAACTGGTCGCCCAACTCATCCATCAAAACAGTGACCGAGCCGACAATCCATTCGTCGTCGTGGATTGCGGTGCCATGCCGTCAAGTCTCATCGAAAGTGCGCTCTTTGGACACGTCAAAGGCGCGTATACCGATGCCCATACCGCAAGGAAAGGGAAATTCCAACAGGCAGACAGCGGGACGATCTTCCTCGATGAAATCGGTGAATTGCCGATTGAAGTTCAGATGAAATTGTTGCGGGTCCTCCAAGAACGAGAGGTTGAACCGATGGGCGGAACTGAGACCCACGCGGTAGATGTCAGAATTATCGCCGCAACCAACCGACGCCTTGAAACCGCGATTGAGCAGAAAACTTTCAGGGAGGACCTCTATTATCGGCTCAACGTCATTCCCATTTCTCTGCCCCCGCTGCGAGAACGAAAAGAGGACATCCCGGAACTCATAGATCTGTTCATCCGTCGGTTCGTCGAAGAATACCAACTCCCCAAAATCGGCATCTCTGCGGAACTTGCGAAACTACTGACAGCGCATGAGTGGCACGGGAACGTGCGCGAATTAGAGAATGCCATCAAGCGGGCACTCGTGATGTGTTCAGGACAAATGTTATTGCCTGAGCATTTCGATCCGATACTCGAAAAATCGATCCCCACCAGTGAACTGGGAAATCTTGACACACAAATTTATAATTTGCTGCAAACGCATATTCAACACTGTATGGAATCCGAAGCACCGCCAGAGGAGCTTTATGCTGAAATCCGAGCGCTCTTTGAGAAACCGCTCTTTAAAATCGTGCTTGAGCATACCAAAGGAAATCGGAGTAAAGCGTCAGACCTCCTCGGCATTAACCGGAATACGCTCCACACAAAACTGATTGAGTACAATCTCGTCTCATAGTTTCGTTAACTCGTTTCACCGAACCGCAAGGTAAGCTTAAAAATAGGCATTTACCCCGGCCCGGTAGGTGCGGTTTCTAACCAGGGTTCCCACCCGTTACTGGGAAGGGACACCGATTCAAAGTTCAAACCCACGTTGTTTAACCGCAAGGTAAAATTAAAAAATGGATTTAGGAAAAGTAATTGGGACCATTGTTGCAACGCGAAAAGATCCGAGTTTAGGAGGCTCACGTCTCCTCATCGTGCAACCCTTAGACGAGAAACACACCCCCATTTCCGAACCGCTCGTTGCCGTGGACACACTACACGACGCAGGCGTCGGCGAAACCGTCTACTATGTCACCGGCGGCGATGCCGTAAGTGTTGTCCCCGGTAAACGGATGCCAGTCGATGTCGCCATCGTTGGCCTCGTCGATTCTATTTCGCTGGTCGACACACAGAACAGCAGTGAAAAGTCTGAAGGATAAACATCAGATTTATCATGAGTGGGATACGTCTCATCATGGTAAATCACAGAAATCACGGTGATCCTAATAAAAAATGTATATAGCCAAAGTAATCGGAAAAGTCGTTTCTATCGTTAAACATCCTGCATACGAAAATCGCACACTGCTGCTCATCCAACCCTTGAGCGTCAGATCCGAACTCGTTCGCACGCCCACCATTGCTGTTGACTACGTCGGTGCTGGCGAAGGCGACACAGTGATAGTCGGCGCAGGGCCCGGTGTCGCACAAGAGGTATTCGGCATTGAAGACGCACCTATCCGGGAACTCGTCATGGGGATTGTCGACCGGGTCGATATAACCCTTCAGGAGGAATCAACATGAGACGCATAACTCTAACCATCTGCTGTCTTGTAGTCAGCTGTTTACACCTCAATGCGTGTCGGGTTGCGCAGGTGTTATCCACACAATACAGCGAAAATATAGCGAGTGCCGCCTACGGCACCGAAGCGAACCACCCCGGGATGAACGATGGAAATCTGGAAACTTTGGCAACACTCCCGGCGCGCAATGAACGGAATTTCATCATCAGATTCGCCGAAGTCCATCCGGTCCGAAAAATCATTATTCACAACAGTAACCTCTTCCGATTCGAGATGGACTACCTGAACCCCGAAACCGGTGAATGGGAGACGTTTCATACAGTCATCCAGCGACGCAATATCGGCGACGAACGGGCGCAACCCCAATTCGTCTTTGATAGATTGAACTTCCAGACGAAGATGATTCGCGTCGCCGTTACCCGAACTGTTGATGATGTCATCGTGAATAAAATAGTAGCCGAACCGGGGGACAAAATTGTTGACCGTCGGACGACCCTCGTGGGTCAATATTATCCACACTATCGCGTCATGCAACCCGCAATCGCCCAAATTCGAGAGATTGAGGTCTATCACCTCGCTCAGAACAAGTAAGTGCTGATATAGTAAATCGTAAAAATACGTGGATATCTTTGTAGCATAGGCTGTTAGCCTGTGCCAGTGTGAATGTCCGTTAGCAGCATTCACACTGTTTGAGAATGTCCAAGTAATTCTAAAATCTATTATAGATATCGGTTCGGGGTGCTACGCACCCCTTTCGGCAGTCGGTTTTCGGTCAAGAGGCCTTCGTTTAAAGAGGGTTCCTTGTAACCGAAAACCGTTAACCGATAACTGAAAACTATTTTAAAGAAAAACGAAACGACTTACAACAAACAAAATAAAAAGATTCATCTCATCACGGATCTGATAATGCCAACTCACTCCATAATCCTGCGCTTGCCTGTGTGTAAACGGTTAGCACTACTATTCATAGCACTCTTCCTCTGTTTGAATCCCTTTCCCCTGCTCACCCCGAACTCAGACCTGCATTTTTTGGGGAGTGCAGCTGCAGCACCCATTTCCTTAAGAAACCAAAGCCCCCGTGCGCCAACACGTAACAGCGCAAAGACCCGAAGAGAGATTGAATTAGTCAGCAGTACCACGCAAGGGGTAACCGTCCAACTCATCATCCCCAAATCCGATTTCCTTTTCGAGAACAACAGTGTTGGAACCGAATCGATCGATCAATTAGGTAGCACTTTACAGGTCGCTAATGTTGCAGGTCCAACCCTTTCTTTTCCGGGATGTAACTTCACTACCGAATTCGGGACGCTGCGTCTCCCGATGCAATCTACGCTGATGAGCGTCCCACCCAATGCCGATTTCCAATTGCGGGTGATTGATAAGGATTTCAGCACACGTAAGATAGAAGCAATCGCGCTTACGCCAAGCGAACAAAAGGATAGTTTCTTCCCGGCGCGTCTCGCAGAAACCAGAGAAGCGGGATGGATCCGAGAGAACCGCGTCCTCCCGATCCAATTGAATCCTGTTCAGTACAATCCGATCCGCCGTGAAGTAAGGTTCTATCACCGACTCGTGGTAGAAGTGCGCTTTATAGGGGGTGGGGAACCCAGTCCTTACGGCACGTCCGCACAATCCAGTGTGTTATCGCCTACACCCATCGGTTTACATACCGAATCCACGGCTTATGACGCATTTTTCGCTGATATGCTTGTTAACCCACAGAGTGCTGTGAAATGGCGTTCTCCCCGCATGTCGTCTGATAAACGAGTTCCTGCGGCACCGAGCGTTCCATTCACAGGACCCCGTTATAGGATCGGTGTCACCGACGCCGGCATGTACACCATTACGGCACGGGATCTCGCAGCTGCGGGCGCGAATTTAGAGACCATAGTTCCAAGGACATTGACACTAACAAATAAAGGAAAACAGATACCGATTTTCGTTCGTGGCGAAGACGACAGAAGGTTCGACCCAGCAGACGAAATCATCTTCTATGCGGAACGCCAACACGGAGAAAAGAGTTATATCGATCCCTATTCCGACGAGAATATCTATTGGCTTTCTTGGGGGGCGGGACCCGGGATCCGAATGGCAACGAAGACTTCGCTCCCAAAATCAAATAACGCGCAAACTTACCGGTGGTTTCTCACACGCGCCCATATCGAGAGGGACCTACACTTCAGGCGTTTCCGGAATGTAAACCTCGCAGCAAACCAGACATATACGGAATTTAGTCAAGGGTTATTACAACGTCAGTTTACTCTGACAGAACTGCCCCCGCTTCCAGATGACAGTTGGTTTTGGTCTCAACTCGCCGCGCCTACCTTAAAAACATTCAACTTCCAGTTGCCCGGTGTCTCTGAGACGGCGCTGCCGACAACCGTCCGAATCAGTCTCTATGGGAGATCCAACACCCCACACCTCTGCACGGTTTGGCTAAACGATAAATTTGAATTTGGGGATGCCCGCTGGGATGGTGAAACCGAATACCAAATTCAGAATCAGAATATCCCGCAGTCGTTTCTGAATAACGGACGGAACGCGATTCGAATTACAAACCCCGGTACCCCTGAAGCGCCTATCGATATTATCCTGTTCAATTGGCTTCAAATCGACTACTGGCGAGATTTTAAAGCCAAAGCGGATGTGCTACCCTTTGCCATTACCCCATTCCGGGACGAAACGGGTGCTGTAAATTCAGGTTTCGAGGTCGAATTAATGAACTTTTCCACGCCAGACATCGAAATTTACGGCATTGACGGCACGCGTTATATAGGTGTATCCGCGTTTGTCGATGAGGATATCCCTGGAACTTACAGGGTCTTTTTCCGATCGACACAGATTCGTCCGAAGGATGCCAACGATCCTACGATCCAATACATTGCACTGACCCCGAACCAGTTCCAAAAACCGAAAATCTCGGTAGATACCGCATCCGATCTGCGCAGCACGCACAACGCCGCAGACTATATTATCATTACACACAACCACTTTATTCAGGACGTTCAGCCACTTGTCGACTATCGCGCCCAACAAGGACTCCGCACCAAAGTTGTTGATGTCCAAGACATCTATGATGAGTTTAACCACGGCATTCTCAACCCCAACGCTATCCGTGAATTCCTCGATTACGCCTATCACAATTGGCAGCCCCCTGCCCCGACGTATGTCTTTCTCATAGGCGATACAAATATCGACATCAAAAATAAACCGAATTTCGTCCCGACGATGCAGGTGCAAATCCCAGGCTACGGCTCCAGTGGGTCCGACCATCAATTCGTTACATTTCGAGGGGAAGATAGTTTTCCAGACATGTTTATCGGTAGAATCCCCGCGAATAACCGCGTCGATCTCCGCATATTCATCGAACGCACCATCAACTATGAAACTGCCGCTGCAGTCGGTTCTTGGCACAAACGGCTCCTCATGCTCGCAGGTTCAGATTTCAGATTCCACTGGCAAACCAGTCAACTCATCACCCACAATCAACTGAATAGCAAATATGAAACCCAACGTATCTATGCCCCGCATACAGGTGAAACGACTTTAACTGACGACGTTGCCCTTACCCCTATCGGTAGACGGGTTATCGACGGCTTTAATGACGGTGCCAGTATAGTGAACTATATTGGCCACGGTGGTGGGGGTAGATGGGCATCAAGTCGGATGCTCGACTTTGCCGATCCCGAACAGAATTTAACCAATATTTCACAACTCCCGTTTGTCATCAGTATGACCTGCTACACAGGGGCGTTTGAGGGGAATAAAAACAGTCTCGCTGAAGAACTCCTGCGTTCGGAAAACGGGGGCGCCATCGCCGTCATTGCCGCAACCAGCATCGGATTGTTGGATGGCGACTTTATACTGAACGCCGAAATATTTGACGTTATCTTCAACAAGCAGATACGCAATTTCGGTGCCATCCTCGGACAGGCAAAAACCCAGTTCCTCATCAATGCCCCCAGGTTCCTTGATCTCGCCGAAGTCTTTACGCTTTTCGGGGATCCAGCGGCACACTTGAAAATACCGAGCAATCGGATACAGGTCACCGCAGACATGCGTCCACAGCACGGACAAAACGCCTCTCAAGGTGATACGTTTCTCTCCGTTTCAGGCACGCTATCGGATCGGAACTTTAATGGAGATGCCGAAATTATTGTTGTTCCGACAACGGAAACCGCCCTTTCAAAAGATATAAAACTGAAACCCGAAATCGTTTCTATCACCAATGGGCAGGTCAACACAGAAATACGAGTCCCCGCTGACCCCGATTTTGATGAAGGGGCTGTCCAGATTTACGCATGGAGCACAGACGAAGAGGCTTTGGGATATGCAACCTACAGGATCTTAGATCGGTACGCCAAGAACGTCCGCCTCACACCTTTTCCGGTCGACTTAAATCAACCCACGCACCTTTACGTAGAAGTCGTCGACGAAAATGCTATTGATCAAATAGTGCTTTATTGGAGTTTGGATGGTCACGAATTCTTTACAATCCCCGTGGTGCCGCATAAGGGCGCAACCTATAGGAGTCAGCGCCCTATCCCGGGATATTCTACCCAGGAAATTATCGATTATTACGCCGAGATCAAAGTTAAAAGTGGACGCACATTTCAAACCGAACTTATCACCTACGATGTAGGATATGAGGAAATTGACATTGACCTCCTCCTGTTGGATCAAACCCTTACATGGGATACAACACCTCCCTTTACGCTCTCAGTCCAAATCCGAAACGCAGAGAACCAAACCGTTCAAAACGTCCCTGTCCAGTTCTTTGTCCAAGCGTTGAAGGATAACACCGATACAAACGTCGGCGTTGCATCGATACTCACCACGCTCCGAGACGCTACGCCGATCGGGGATCTCCAAATACTTCCCGAAGTTCTACCGGGGAGTCAAGTCGTCGTCAGCGTTCCGTGGCAACCGCCACCCGGTGAATACCTCGTTACGGTTTACGTAGATCCACCATCTGCTGAACTCCCAAAAGGGAGTATCATTGAAAAACGGGAGAGGAATAACTGGGCATCGAAACGGTTCTCGGGCAATCGTATCATTCTGACACCCGAAGTGCTCGATCAACCGATCCAGAGTCCAGATGGTATCTTTCGGATCGCTGTTCCGTCCGGCAGTGTGAAAACAGGTGCCGTTCTGACGTATAGCGAAGAAGCACTGACCATTACCAACCAACCCGACATCACAGCGGAAACACCTTCAACATCCGCACGCGCCTATCAATTTGATGTGGAGGCATCGGGGTCGGAAACCGATGCTGATCTGACAGTAACCGCCACTTTCCAAAAAGAAGGCTTTCCGACAAATGGGGGCGATGCGCATATCTATAGACGCGACATTGACAACGGGAATTGGATTCGTGTCGGCGAGGAAACCACGAGTGAAGACACTATTTCTGCAGCGGTTAAACTGCCGGGGACGTTTGCGTTGCTTTCCCACAATGACGCACGTCCGCCCGCACTTGAGTTGACCTTCGACCACCAAGGTTTCGTCGATGGCGACTATATCTCCGATACACCAACCATCTCAGCACGCATTGAGGACGCAAACGGGATCGATTCACGTCCGGAGAATATCCTCTTCACCAAAAACGGTGAAAACGTGCCACAAGATGAATATGTGATTGCGGCATCACCTACGAACAACAATCTACTCCTGATTACCTACACTCCTGTCTTGGAACCCGGTGAATACCGTATCCGATTGCAAGCACAGGACGCAAACGGCAATATCTCAAACACGGAGCGCACTGCGACTGTCGCCGGGGAGTTTGAGATCAAAAATATCGCCAACTTCCCGAATCCGTTTGTGCCGGGAAGCGGCACCCACTTTGCTTATTACCTCACCGAAAGTGCAGACGAGGTCAGCCTAAAAATCTACACGATTACGGGTCGCCGTATCATCGCCATTGACACACTGGATGCCTCCGTCTCCTTCAACGAATACCATTATGACGGCTACGACGATGATGGCGAACCGCTTGCGAACGGGGTCTATCTCTACAAATTCACCGCCCGCAAAGGCGATGTCCGCAAACAAAAAGTCGGAAAAATCGCCATACGAAAGTAATTTTCTAATTTTCCTTGCGGTTAAACGACCCGGGATTGAGATTTGACGTGCCTTCCTTAAGAGTCGCCTTCCACTACGTTTCAGGCTTGGTTTTTGGGATAAATCGGGTAGAAAAGACAAACATTAACTGTATTGATTTTCAGATGCGCGGAGAACCTCGATTATCCTTTCAAACGGCTTATCCGGAAACAGGTTCAGCAGTTGTTTCGCAATGACCCTACGCGATCCCCTATGATTCGCAAGTTCGGTTGATATTGCTCATTGGATGTGGTATGATTACCCTCAGATAACTTGCATTGTGGCAGCAATCACGTAATAGATTGTCTGAATCGCGGATTTTCGCGGATTACGCAGATTAACGCGGATTACGCTCCAGCGGAGCGGTATGTCTATAGAAAACAGGGACCTCAACCTCTTGCACTCCAGCGGAGTGCTATGTCTTACGCAAATCGTATTTCTTACTCTTGCCCGGATTAACTATGTCAAATCTTAAATCCAGCATCCGAGACAATCATAAGAGGGGAAGCGTTGGCGACTTCCTGAAGTCGAAAATAGAAGAAGGTTCCTCTCTCTCAATTGTCTCCGCCTACTTCACGATCCACGCCTTTCAAGCACTCAAAGAATCGCTCACAGGAATCAAAGAGCTCCGGTTTCTGTATGGTGAACCTCGCTTTATAAAAAGCCTCAACTCCGAAAATGCCGACAAGAAAGCCTTCAAAATTGAGGGTGAAGCCGAAGGCTTGAAATTCGAGGATCGGTTAAAACAGAATTGGATTGCCAAAGAGTGCGCCGCATGGATTCGAGAAAAAGTGGAAATCCGATCCATTCAAAAATCTAATCTGATGCATGCGAAAATGTATCACATCGCTAAGAATGGTGTAGAAGAGGCCATTGTCGGAAGTTCTAATTTCACTGTGCGCGGTCTCGGCATGAGTGCGACAGACAATAACATTGAACTGAATCTTGAAGTAGACAGCAACCGAGACCGCAGTGATGTGAAGTCGTGGTTTGATGATATCTGGGAGGACAAAGAACTCGTCGAGGATGTCAAAGACGAGGTGCTGTTATATCTTGAGCAACTCTATCAGAACAACACCCCGGAATTTATCTACTATAAAACGTTGTATCACATCTTTGAACGATTTTTAGGCGAACAGGAAAAGAGTGGACTGCTCGCTGAGGATGTGCAACTCGTTGATACGGTTATCTGGAATACTCTATTCGAGTTTCAGAAGGACGCGGTAAAGGGAGCGATAAACAAAATCCGGCAACACAACGGATGTATCATTGCGGATAGTGTCGGTTTAGGCAAAACCTTTGAGGCACTGGCGATAATCAAATACTTTGAACTCCTGAATAACAGAGTCCTCGTGCTATGTCCCAAGAAATTGCGAGACAACTGGACGGTTTATCGCGCAGAGAATAACAGCGAACTGAATCTGTTCCTCAAAGATCGGTTCGCATACACAGTCCTCTCCCATACCGATCTGAGTCGTGATGGTGGAAAGTCAGGCGATATTAACCTCGAAACCATCAATTGGAGCAACTACGATTTGGTGGTCATTGATGAATCACATAATTTCCGAAACAATACGCCGGGTAAGAAAGATGAGGACGGCAATTTGATCCGCAAGAGTCGTTACCAACGGCTAATGGAGGATATTATCCAGAGCGGCATCAAAACCAAAGTCCTGTTGCTCTCTGCTACACCAGTGAACAATAATCTGAAGGATCTCCGTAATCAAATTTATTTCCTCACCGAAGGTCAAGACGACGCTTTCCTAAAATCGCTCGGCATTGATAGCCTACAAAGGACCCTTGCAGATGCACAACGCACTTTTACCGACTGGTCAAAACAGCAGAACAACCGCCAAACACGAGACTTATTGGAACGCCTCAGCTCCGCCTTTTTCAAACTCCTTGATGAATTGACCATTGCCCGTTCCCGAAAACACATTGAGCAGTACTATCCAGACTCACTTAAAGAACTCGGTGGATTCCCAGAACGCAACAAGCCGATTTCCGTCTATATCAAGGACATTGACCTGCAAGGGCGGTTCATGTCTTACGACGAACTCAACGAAGAAATCTCCGAATATCAACTCTCCCTGTTCAACCCTTCAAAATATGTGCTGCCCGAATACGTCTCCCAATATGAGGAGGGGCGGGTTGGTCAATTTACACAAAGTGATCGTGAACACTATCTGATCGGGATGATGAAGGTGAACTTTCTCAAACGCTTGGAAAGTTCCGTTCACGCCTTTGGGATTACATTGGAACGGACGATTGAGAAAATTGACCGATTAAAAAAACGGATTAAACGGTTTCAAGAATTCCGCGCCGAAAATCCTGATATGGACATAGAAGAGGTCGATATTGAAGCACTTGAGGATGAAGATCTGCAAGAGGCGATGCAAGTCGGTAAAAAGTTAATCTTCAAAATGGCACACCTTGATACTGAAAGGTGGTTGAAGGATTTGGAACATGACCGCGAGCAACTGGAGCTGCCGCACCTCTATGCTAAGGATGTTACCGATGATCGCGATGCCAAACTCGCCAAACTCAAACAACTCATCGCTGAAAAGGTTAAACGACCTACAAAAAATAAAGAAGGGAAACCGAATCGAAAAGTTCTGGTATTCACCGCTTTTGCGGATACAGCCAAATACCTCTACGATGGCTTGGAACAATGGGCAACTGAAGAACTCGGTATCCACATCGGAATGGTATCGGGAGGGACAAGCGGTAATAAGACCACCTTCGGCAGGACTGAATTCAGCAATATCTTAACGAATTTTTCGCCGAAATCCAAAAAACGGCACCTGATGAAAACTACCATGCCCCAGGATGCGGAGATAGACCTGCTCATCGGCACGGATTGTATATCGGAAGGGCAAAACCTGCAGGACTGTGATTACCTCATTAACTACGACATTCACTGGAACCCAGTCCGTATCATCCAACGGTTTGGACGGATTGACCGCATCGGTAACAACAATGACAGCGTCCAGCTCGTCAACTTCTGGCCCACACCCGACCTCAACCGCTATATCAAGCTGAAAAATCGGGTTGAAGCACGAATGGCACTCGTAGATATCGCCGCAACGCAGGGAGATAATCTGTTAGAACCCGAAGGAATTCAGGAACTCCTTGAGGATGACCTCAAATACCGCGATCAGCAGCTCCTGAAACTAAAAGACGAAGTCTTAGACTTGGAAGATTTCAATGAGAGCGTCGCCCTCAATGAATTCACGCTTGACGATTTCCGTATCGACTTGATGAACTATATTGAGAGCAATCGGAAAACGCTTGAGGACGCGCCTTTCGGACTCTATGCCGTTGTTCCACCGGATCCGAAGTATCAGATGATTACCAAAGGGGTTATCTTCTGTCTCCGACAAAAAGGCGACTCCACGGGCAATGAAAAAATAAATCCGTTGCAGCCCTATTTCCTCGTCTACATCCGCGAGGATGGCGAGGTGCGGTTTACTTTTACACAACCTAAACAGATCCTTGAGATGTACCGTCTGTTGTGTGCAGATGTGAAAAAGCCGTATGACGACCTATGCACTTTGTTTGACCAGCAGACTGCCAACGGCACGGATATGACCCAGTATAACGACCTGCTTCAGAGAGCAGTTAAGTCTCTCAGCCGCACCTATCAGAAACGAGCCGTCGGTAACCTTATATCCGGTCGTGGAGGGAAACTGGTTAAACAACAGAAGCAGATCCGCAATATAACCGATTTTGAACTCATTACATGGTTGGTGATTCAATGAACGAACGACGGGAAAGAAAAAATATTGAGCAAGCACTGAAAGGTTTCCAAGACGGCGCGCTGGTAATAAATGCCCAAAACTTACTGAATACGCTCGGCTACGAGAGCGAACTAACGGTAGATTTTGAATCCAGTCTCGCCGAGGACTTTATTTCATACTTTGACCAGTTTGGAAAGCTGAACAGCGAACGGGCAATGGTAGACGAATGGGAGTCAATTGATTTTCTGTTCCAGCTGACGGAAGAAGAAATCTCCGGAACAGGTGAAACGCGAATCGTTTTTAAAAACCGTCAGTTTGACGACACCATTATGGAGTCCTATGTTTTCTTCGCTGTGAAACTAAAGGAGAGTCATTATACACGCACGCAGTTGTCAACCATTACTCGCGAAATTAACAAGCCGATGCCGATGCCGGCGATGATAATCTTCCAGCACGGTGAGACTGTGAGTCTTGCTGTCATTGACCGCCGTCTACACAAGCAAGATAGAGCGAAAGACGTTCTTGAAAAGGTGACGCTGATTAAAGATATCGATTCCCACGATCCGCACCCCGCTCATATTCAAATTCTGTTTGACCTGTCGCGCAATGAGTTATTTAGAGTTCACGGCTTCAGCAACTTTGTTGAACTGCATCGTGCCTGGGCAAAAACACTTGATATCCAGGAGCTGAACAAACGATTCTATCGTGAACTCTCCAATTGGTACTTTTGGGCAATGGACAGTGTGACATTCCCAGAGGATGCAGGCGAAGATATAGAGGTCCGCAACGCCACCAGTGTAATCCGTCTGATTACGCGGTTAATATTCGTCTGGTTCATCAAGGAAAAGAAATTAGTCCCTGACATCTTCTTCAATCCGAGAAAGATAGAGAAAATCCTTATTAGCACCGATCCACAGAAAAGCACCTACTACAAAGCTATCCTCCAAAACCTTTTCTTCGCGACCCTCAATCAGGAGATGAACACCCCTGAGAAACCCGATAACCGTAAATTTCGCGGTAAGGGACGGCAGCACTACAATATCACGTCACTCTATCGCTATGAAGCGTATTTTGCGAATCCGAACGAGACTCTCAAACAGTTTGAGAAGATCCCTTTCTTGAATGGTGGACTGTTCGAGTGTCTGGATAAAGAGGACAAGGACCAGCCGAAAAAGATTCTACGGATTGACGGCTTTTCCGATCGTGAGGATAATCAGTTATCGGTTCCCAATTTCCTGTTCTTTTCCGAGGAAAAGGATGTTGACCTCAACAGCGTCTACGATACAAAAGGCAGGCGATATAAGGTCCGTGGACTCATTGACATCCTCCGCCGCTACAAGTTCACGGTTACTGAGAATACACCCATTGAAGAGGAAGTCGCACTTGACCCAGAGTTGCTCGGAAAGGTTTTTGAAAACCTGCTCGCGGCATACAACCCCGAAACAGGTGCGACCGCTCGGAAGCAGACCGGCTCCTTCTACACACCGCGCGAAATCGTCAACTACATGGTTGATGAATCTCTCATTGCCTACGTCCAAAATTCCCTCTTCTGTAGGAGCGAGCTCCAGCTCGCGACTCTTGAAACTGACACAACCGAAACCAAACTCCGCCACCTCCTCGCCTACAACGACGAACCCCATCAATTCACCGATGCCGAAACCCAGCAGCTCATCAACGCCATTGACACCCTCAAAATCCTGGACCCTGCCTGTGGATCGGGAGCGTTCCCGATGGGCATCCTCCATAAACTCGTTTTCATTCTCGGAAAACTTGACCCGCGCAACGACCAGTGGCGGCAACGGCAGATTGATAGGGTCGAAACGCTCATTGAGAGGGCAGATGAAATTGAAGACAGCACGGTTCGGCGAAACACTGTCCGCGACCTTGAACGGGAAATTGACAACATCAACGAAGCATTTACACGGAATGAACTCGACTACGGCAGGAAGCTCTACCTCATAGAGAACTGTATCTACGGTGTGGACATCCAACCGATTGCCGTCCAGATCGCCAAACTCCGCTTCTTCATTTCGCTCGTCGTAGACCAAAGAATTGACGATACCCAAGAGAACAGAGGCGTGCGTCCATTGCCCAATTTAGAAACCAAGTTTGTCGCAGGAAACACACTCATCGGTGTGGAGAAACCGACCCAGTTGTTAATGCGGAACCCGGAAATTGACCGTAAGGAAAGGGAATTGGGCGGGGTCCGAAGGAAGCATTTCACCGCCCGCACCCCAAAAACCAAAGAGAAATACCGCAGCCTTGATAAACAGATCCGTGCCGACATCAGCCAATTGCTCAAGAGCGACGGTTTCCCCAGCGAAACGACTGAGAAAATCGCCAACTGGGATCCATACAACCAGAATGGAGTTGCCGACTTCTTTGATGCCGAGTGGATGTTCGGTATCACGGAGGGGTTCGATGTGGTAATTGGCAATCCGCCTTACGTTCGTCAAGAGAAGATTAAAGCACTCAAACCCGCTTTCAAAAAACACTACGCCTGTTACACCGGGGCCGCAGACCTCTACGTCTATTTCTATGAGCGCGGGCTTCAACTGCTGAATGAAACAGGTATCCATACGTTTATCTGTTCCAACAGTTGGCTGGATGTCAATTACGGTGCGCCGCTACAGAAGTATGTATTGGACAACACCACGGGTGCCGTTATCTGTCACAGTGAAGCGGAACGTGAGTTTGAAAGTGCTGACATCAACACCATCGTGAGTATTCTCCAAAATGGGACTCCCAATACGGATTCTCGTGCTTGTTTTCTCACCTTCAAGACCTACATTGGCGACCCAAATTTAGAAAACCGTCGTGAAAGAACACGCACCTACACCGAATTAGCACAAGCAGGCACCCGCGAGAACAGATATGCGGGAGACAAATGGGGCGGGAAGTATCTACGCGCCCCTGACATCTATTGGACGATTTTAGAGAAAGGAAAAGATAAGCTGGTGCGTTTGGGGGACATCGCGGAGGTGAGACGAGGCTTCACAACGGGTGCCAATGAGTTCTTCTATCTTGACGCGGAACGGATCCAAGCATGGGACATTGCAGATGAATTTCTGAAGCCTGTCATCAAGAGCCCGCGAGAATGCAAAAGCATCCGTGTGGATCCGAGTCAGTTGCAGTTCAAGTTATTCATGTGCCATGCCGACAAGGCAGCCTTGACAGGGACTACGGCGTTGGAATATATTGAATGGGGTGAATCTCAAGGGTATCATCAGAGACCGAGTTGCCGGGGACGCACGCGCTGGTGGGATTTGGGAAAACAACCACCCTTTGATTGGCTAATCCTAAGATTCCGGGATAAAAGGAATTGGACTCCGGTTAACGAAACTCAGTCTTTATTAGCTGGTGATGTTGTTTTTACCGCGACTCTTCATAACGGAGACACAATCCAATCTGCAAATGCAGTTGCAAATTCCACTTTGGCGGTTCTTGTTTCTGAAATATATGGGAGAGTTAATTTAGGAGACGGATTACTCACAACCTATGGACCCGACATTCTGAGTTTTGACTTCATCTCACCTGACTGGATTGATGCCCAGGGTGGTAAGAGTTTAAGCCAAGTCTTTGAACCGATGAAGCGGCGACCTGTTTTGTCAATTTTTGATGAAATCCATCAACCCGATCGTCGCGCCCTTGACACAATCATCTTCGATGCCCTTGACCTTACACAAGGTGAGCGGGACGGTGTGTATGAAGCGGTGGTGAATCTGGTAGAATCTCGGCTGCGGAAGGCGAGGAGTTTGAGGGCGAAGTAAATTGTCTGAATCGCGGATTATCACGGATTACACAAATTACACAGATTTCGCGGATTACGCTCCAGCGGAGCGGTATGTCTATAGTACGCGGAACGTTTCTAATCTTCCGCTCCAGCGGAGCGGTATGTGCGGTATGAAATAGATCGGGTATCAACTGAAATTCGGTTGAAATCTGTTCATTTTGCATGTTATCCTTAAACAATCCGAATTGTGGAAGAGAAATGAGCATACAAAAAACCGAACTAAACAGAATTTTAGAGATAATCGGCAAGATAGCGAAAATATCTGCCGATGGCAATTATATATACCGCGGAGAACCGGAATGCTATCCGAAGGTCTCCTCAAACCTCTACCGTGAACTTGAAAAGATTAGACTGTTATACTCTGATGCGATTATGGCTGGTATAGAAGCTGCTCAAAAAGAAGAACTGAAGAATGCGAAAAAGTACACCAAAGAAACTGGAGAATTTGAAATTCTAACTGAAATCCAGCACTTCGGTGGCAAAACCAATCTGATAGATTTTACCACTGACTACCGCATCGCCCTTTTCTTCACCTGTGACCGTTTCCCTTTTGAAGATGGCAGGATTATCTTGCAAGACAAAACCGGGGCGATAAAAGACTGGATTAGAGAACCTCAGAACCCTGATCCAGAGAGTCGCGTCTGGATACAGAAGAGCATATTTATTATACCGCCCGAGGGTTTCATTGAACCAGACATAGAAATCCTTATTCCACAAGTTCTCAAACAGCCACTGTTAAGGTACCTTGAAAAAGAATTCGATATCTCCAGCGAAAAAATCTATCCCGACCTTCACGGTTTTGTTAGTAACCAGGATATGCGCTTCAGTGCTTACATGGACTTTTTTAAAGGTTTTGCGTATCTAAAGGGTGGGATTAAAACAAAGAATCCTGAGGAAGGAGACGAAAACTTTCAAAAGGCGGTTAATCATTTTACCGAGACAATAAAATTAATGCCGGAATTTACCGATGTCTATCGTGTTCGTGGCTTTGCTTATTTCCACGAAGGCGAGGTTGAAAAAGCTATCACAGACTATAATAAGGCAATAGAGTTCAAACCCGATGATGCCCAAGCCTATTGCAATCGTGGCAACGTTTACTTCCATAAGGGCGAGGTTGAAAAAGCTATCACAGACTATAACAAGGCAATAGAGTTCAAACCCGATGATGCCCAAGCCTATTGCAATCGTGGCTTGGTTTATTTTCACAAAGGCGAGGTTGAAAAAGCTATCACAGACTATAACAAGGCAATAGAGTTCAAACCCGATGATGCCCAAGCCTATAACAATCGCGGCAACGTTTACTACCGTAAAGGTGAGATTGACCTTGCCATCAAAGACTATAACACAGCCATAAAACTGAATCCCAATGGCGCAAACACTTATAACAATCGCGGCAATGTTTACAAAAATAAACGCGAGTTTGACCTTGCCATCAAAGACTATAACACAGCCATAAAACTCAAATCCGATTATGATGTGGCCTACAATAATCGTGGGGAGACGTGGTTATGTATAGGTGAATGGGAGAAAGCAAAAGCAGACCTGACGACTGCTAAGAAAATGGGCATTGATATTGTCACCATGTTTCATAGCACTAACAGAAGTGTTGCAGCCTTTGAGCAAAAACACGGTGTCCAGTTGCCACCAGATATCACAGCCCTATTAACGCCTCCATAAGTTTAAATATGAATTCACCAATTGAGATTACTGATTTAGAAGACTACATCGGTTACATACGCAATATTGCAACAGCAGAGAAAAGTCATCTCTATCGGGGGCAAGAAGATGCCGAATGGCAAGTGACGAGCAGTGCGTTCCGACGCTTGGAAGAAAAATATAGGGCATCTCCCCATTCGTTTTCTTATGTGTATTTGGACTATCTTTCAAAAATTATCTATGAGGTCAAACTCAATTATCCCTCTACATACAGAAACCTGTTTCCGTTGGAATGTCTGGCGCATTTACAACATAACGGTGTTGCTACCGGTCTCATCGATTTCACCTTCAATCCGCTTATCGCTCTTTGGTTTGCCTGTGGATATCAAAAGGAAGGAATAGATGGTAAAGTGATTGTTCTGGAAAATGATCGGGACATAATTGAACAGATAGAAACGCCAGAGAAACTTGAACGCGGCTTAGAGACATTTTTCCCTGTTAATAATGCCGAATGGCACCTTTGGTCACCTGCATTGGACAGCCAATTCGTTGACACGCAACGTATGACTCGGCAACATTCGGTGTTTCTGTTCGGCTTGCCCGAAGTGGGAGACGAGATGATTGCCAGCGAAATTGTAATTCCTTATGTCCACAAAAGACAATTAAGGGTAGAATTAGCAAAAGTTGGCATCTCGGAACAAACCCTATTTGCCGATCTGCTCGGCTTTTTTGACAGAAACACACCCCAGCACGTTTATGATTCTCTTTTAAGTGAACCTAACACTGAGGGAAATCTACCATGAAAGACCGTTTACTAAGAGGTGAGGAAAATCTCTACCTTGACTATATGATGCGCGGCAGCGTTAGATTGGCAAAAGGGTTCTACGATCCAGCAATTCACGACTTCAACGAGGCTCTTAAACTGAAGCCTGATCTTTTGGATGCTTATCATATTCGAGGGGTCGCTTATCGAAAGAAAGGCGAAGTCGACAAAGCCATTGAGGACTTTGACACGACAATAGACCGCAAGCCTGATTTTGCCGAAGCCTATTACAATCGTGGGGTCGCTTACGCTCATAAGGCACAGATCGAAAAGGCTATGGCGGACTATAACACCTCAATAGATCTCAAACCCTCGCTCTCTCTCGCTTATTACCAACGCGGCATCGTTTACCACGATAGAGGCGAAGTAGATAAAGCCATTGAAGACTATAGCACTGCCATTAAACACCGCTATAATTTCGTAGAAGCCTATAACAGACGAGGCCTCGCGCATCGTGATAAAGGTGAGTTTAATCAGGCAATTAAAGACTTTAGCAAGGCAATAGAGCACGGTCCTAAACTGGCTGAGGCATATCACAATCGTGGTGAAACCCATGCTGTTAAAGGCGACTACGACTTTGCTATTGATGACTATAATCAAGCGATAAGCCGCAAATCTGATTTCGCTGAAGCCTACTACAGCCGGGGGCAGGCTTACTTTAGGCAGAACGATTTTGACACTGCTATTCAAGATTTCCAAGAGGTAATACGTCTGAAACCAGAGTTCACTGATCCCTATATGGCCCTCGGCACCGTGTATGAAGTCAGAGGCGAACATTCCGAGGCTCTTGAAAACTACACCAAAGTCATAGAACTGAAGCCGGGCGATGCCAGTGTCTATACAAACCGTGGTCACGCTTATTGCAGACAGGGGAACCTTGAACTCGCCATTAAAGATTACAACAAAGCCCTTGAATTGGATCCAAGTCATGGCGGAGCGTATGTAGGACTCGGCAGTGCTTTTAGCGAAAAAGGCGACCTGGAGCGTGCCATTCAATACTACAATAAAGCTATTGAATTAGAACCCAATCATCCTGTGGCCTACTACAACCGCGGCAGCACTTACAATAAAAAGGGTGAGGCAGATAAAGCGATTGCCGACTATACTAAAGTCATAGCATTGCAACCCTTGATTAAGGAGGCACATTACGTTTTAGCGGAAGTTTACATGCAAGTCGAAAATTGGTCAGAAGCCAAATTAAATTTGATGCTTGCCAGAACCCTCGGCGTGGAGATTACCGGTTTATTTAATAAAAAATACGGAAGCGTTGCAAACTTTGAGCAAGGAACAGGTATCCAGTTGCCGACAGACATCGGCTCCCTACTAACACCGTAGTTAACTCACAAACCGACTATAAACATATCGCTTTGGTGGAGAAGAAGATCGGAAAACCGAATAATAACAGGATGGAGACCATTTTGACTACGGCACATGTGCATCTTGGAGAAAAACATGAGAAAAAAACACAGTCAAAAACCTGCTGAGGTGTATTACAAGCACAGGTTCACTCAAAGGAAAAAAGCGGATTATGAGCGTGCTATTGTAGACTTTACCAAAGCGATAGAACACAATCCAGAGGATGTTTTTGCCTATACCAATCGCGGCGTAGCCTACTACAACAAAGGTAGATTTCACCGAGTTATTGATGACTTTAGCACGGTGATAAATCTCAAACCTGACGATCCATTCGCCTATTTGGGACGCGGGATGGCTTACCGTAACCTGTTGGTTTTTGAGAAAGCCATCCAAGACTTTAGCACGGCGATAAGCCTCAAACCTGATGCGGCTGCCAATGCCTATACCGAGCGCGGTGTAACCTACCACAACAAGGGGGACATAGACAAGGCGATTGAAGACTATAACACTGCGATAGCGGTGGATCCAAAGTTCCCAAAGGCTTATATGGAACGTGGGCAGGCTTACTCGGATAAAGGCGAGATAGATAAGGCGATTGCGGATTACGACAAAGCCATAGACCTTAATCCAGAGTTTGCTGAGCCTTATACCTGCCGCGGCTCCATCTACATGGAACAAGGCGAGATAGACAAGGCGATTGAAGATCATAGGAAAGCAATAGAATTGAATCCAGAATTTGCCGAAGCATATCTCAATCGGGGGCAGACTTACTACGCCAAGAACGCATTGGACAAAGCGATTGCGGATTATGACAAGGCGATACAACTCAATCCAAAACTTGTGGAGGCATACACGCATCGGGGCAACGCGTATCGTGCCACAGACGAGTTAGACAGCGCAATTGCAAATTATACGAAGGCATTAAAACTCAGACCAAAAGTTGCCGAATCTTATTACACAAGGGGTGAAGCGTGGTTGCTTGCGAAAGGGTGGGAAGCAGCAAAGATCGACCTGACAGCTGCAGTTCTACAAGACGTAGATGTTGCCGCTGCGTTTCACGATACCTATGAGAGCATTGCTGCCTTTGAACAAAAAATAGGAGTTTGTTTGCCAAAAGAGATTATAGCGTTATTGACCCCACGGAGCGGGTCTCCGTTTGAAATTGAGAGAGACGCGCGGATAGCCTTAGGGATGAAGTATTACGGAAATGGTGAACTCAGCAGTGGACTTGCCTCGAAACTCGCAGGGGTCCCACGCGAAGAATTCTGGCGTCTGATGGGGGATTATGGGCTCTCTCCTTTATATGTTGATGAGGAGGAGCTTATCAATAGCGGATTTTAAGGATGCCAGTACACCCAGTTGTTAGCAATATCAGAATACTCAAGAACTTGAGGCAATACCAATAAAACATGCGAATCAGTATCTCAAGAATTCCGGACGATGCCCTTGTGATTCGAGGCGGTAAAAACCAAACAAATGAACAAACCAAAAGTTTTCGCAGACTTCCACAATGCAGATGCAAAAGGAAGGGTGCGGTTGAATTGCGCTGGTACGGAGGCGGATATCAAACGTCAAAACATCGTGCTGCAGGATGGGCAACTCCTTATTATCTACAGCGAAGAGTTGGAGGCTGCGGGCGTTGTTCACTACTCCGAAGAAGAAAGGTTGTGGACAGCCGTGATTGATTGGAGTGCTATTCAAGAAGTAGAACCTGTTATCTCTGATGCCAGAACATAAGATTGAGAACACACAATTTCAGTGCACCACAATTCTCGATTCTGTCTATGAGGAACCCTACGCCGCACATCTCGAAAAAGAATCTGTCGGATGGCGTGGATGGATTCCGCAGCTTCCTGAAGTCGAATGCACGGCAGAAACGAAAAAAGAACTTCTGAACGCGCTTGCAATCAGACTCCGTGAAGTACTTCAGGCACGTGAGGACGCTTGGGATAAACAGTTGGAAGCAGACATAGAAGCGGGAAAATTGGAACATCTACAAGAGGACGCTCGCCGCGCAAAATCCGCGTAATCCGTATAATCCGTGAAAATCCGCGATTCAGACAACTACCCCCGTCCAAACACCAAAACATCATAATCCTGTCCGCTATACGTGAATTGGTCTTTGAACCGACCTTCACAGGTAAAGCCTGCGGCTTCCAAAATCTCCGCCTTCCTCTCAGCACCGCTGTCCACATAACACTGAACCTTCACATCAGGAAACATGACCGCCGAAAGCAACGCAGGAACAACGTCTGCGAAATTCGGATGAAAGAAGAGATCCAACACAGCAGTCGCCGGTCGCCAGCGTGAATCACGACTGAGAGTTGCCCACCCGACAATCGCACCACCTGAAGAAATTAACAATTTCGCATCAGCGTAGGTGTCCTCGGTCTCCAAATCGTGTTTGAAACTGAGAAACCCGCCTTCCAGGTTCGTGGGACCGTAAACCGCCCACTTCAGACTTCGGAGTGTGTCCCATCCAACAATACCCGATAACGCCGTGACTTTCGGCCAATCGTGCCATTCCACGGACTTTGGCACCGCAGGTGCAGGCGCGAAGTAGCGTTCCTCAAAATCTTCATGCACATGATACTTCATAAAACCGGATTCTGGAAATACACTCGCAAATCCGAAACTGTGATAGATATAATACGGATGACTGTTGTAACCCGTGCCCAAATAGAGAGCCTTGCCTGACCGTTGTCGGAAATCCTCCATCTGATACGCCATCACGCCTTTTGCTGCCCCCTTCCTACGCTGTTTCGGGAGCGTAAAAACGTGCCCTAAAATACCGACCCCTTCATACTCGACCGTCATGATGTTGGTAATCACAGCGCCGTCAAGTTTACCGACATAGAAACGGGTTTCTAAGGCATCAAGCACTTCTGTAACACACCGTTCAATATGCCACTTATAGTTCCCCGGTTTATGTCCAAGGAATTGCTTTATCTCTTCGGCATGGGGCGTGTCGGGAGCGGTAACCACACCGACCTCCATCCGTTCCCCTGTTTTCAGTAATACGTCTCCGAATTTATTGTACATAACCACCTCTATGAGAGTAATCTCAGGAAATAAAATTGCACTACACTGAAAAATATGGTATACTTAAAATCGCTTGATGTCAAGCCTGAATACTCACAAGCATCGGGGTTAGAAACCCCTCCCACAAAGAGCAATGTTAAAATGGAGGGACTATGGAGACAGAACAGACACTGGTTCTCATCAAACCGGACGGTGTTCAACGGGGGCTTATCGGTGAAGTGATTGCCCGTTATGAACACAAAGGACTCAAAATCGTTGGAATGAAATTGTTGCAGCTCCCGCGCGACACAGCAGAGAAACTCTATGCTGTCCATCAGGGCAAGTCTTTTTACAATGTACTTATCGAATTCATGACTTCAGCCCCTATTGTTGCCTTAGCGATTGAAGGGCGCGACGCAATAGAATTGGTGCGCATCCTTAACGGGGAAACCGACCCAAAGAAATCGCAACCTGGAAGTATCCGAGGCGATTTCTCAATCAATATCACGCATAACGTCGTGCACGCATCCGACTCCCCAAGGAGTGCTGAGCGTGAATTAGATATCGTGTTTGCACCCGATGAACGCTACAAATATCACCGAATAGATGAAGAGATCCTGCATCCTTCGGTATCGTAGCCTACACCGACCAGATACGTTTTACGAAATCAGGTTTTTGTTGCAATTTCGTGTTATATACGTTATTATAATTAAAAGTATACGAACGAATTTCAATCCCACAGCCGTGCGTTTCAAGCGCACGCTCGGTAAACATAAGAAGGAAATAACTATGAAAAAAGTATTATTAACCCTCGGTGTGGTATGTTTCAGCCTTATGGCTGTTCATATGAGCACCGCTGAGATCGACTTCGATACTGCCGTCGGTATCTGGTTGTTCGATGAAGGCAAAGGCGGGGTCGCTAAAGACACATCCGGTGAAGGAAACGACGGCGAAGTCGTCAAAGCCCCGTGGGTGGATGGTAAATTCGGCAAAGCCCTCGATTTTGATGGAAAATCCGGCTGTGTCAAAACGGGCGCGAAACTTCTTGAGGCGCTCGAAGAATTCACGATTCTCTGCTGGATACAAAGCACAGACGATCCCCCCGCTCGGACGGGACTCGTCGGACAGAACAACGCACCTGAGTTCGGCTTTATTACGACGAATGAGCTGAGCCTCTGGACCCCCTCGGCTGGCTTGACGAATAATCCGTGGAAACACAAACACGGTGATGGTGAATGGCATCACGTCGGGTGTGTCGCTACGCAAGATTACGTCCATACTTATATCGATGGTGAATACGTCGAGCAGAAGGGAAAGTGGGCGAATCACGGCGCGGCTCCCTTTGACGTTAACATCGGTGGATGCGGGGTCTGGGATCCAGGCGGAAACTTTTTCCCAGGGCTCATGGACGAAGTCATGATTTTCCACTCAGCGTTGGAACAAGAAGATATCCAAGAATTAATGGACAAAGGTTATGTAAATTATTTGGCTGTTGATCCGGAAGGCAAACTCGGGACAACCTGGGGAAATATAAAATCAACCCATCATATCAAGTAATAATCACATCCTTTTCTAACACTTATAGCGGCGCGTGGTGGGAAATCCACGCGCCGCTATGAGCCCTCCAATCTACGAACTGAACCCTTACGACACCCACCTCCGCATTTTCTCTTGCAACTTTATACCGTATAGGTTATCATAATTGTAACTTCAGAGTGAATTTCAACAGTGTAGATGTGCATTTCAAGCACGCTCACGCTAAATATTGGGAGGAAGTAACGATGAAAAAGGTGTTATTAACCCTCGGCGCGGTGTGTTTCAGCCTCATTGCTGTTCAGATGAGCACCGCCGAAATCGACCTCGAAACAGCGGTCGGTATCTGGTTATTCGATGAAGGTAAAGGCGGGAAGGCTATGGACCTCTCTGCTGCAGGAAACGACGCAGACTTAGAGAAATCCCCTGAATGGGTGGAGGGTAAGTTCGGCACGGCACTTAAATTTGACGGAAAAGCCAGCTGCGTCAAAACGGGGCAGAAACTCCTTGATAACCTCGAAGAGTTCACCATTATCACTTGGGTGCAGACCGGTGATGTTAACGCCAACCGAACGGGACTCGTCGGTCAAAACGACGCTCCTGAATTCGGGTTCATCAACCCAAACTCTGTTAATCTCTGGACCCCTACCGCTGGTGGGACCCAGAAGCCTTGGGAATACAAACACGATGACGGGAAATGGCATCACGTCGGCTGTGTCGCTACGACGGAATACGTCCATACCTATATCGACGGTGAATATGTGGAAAAGAAAGGTGGCTGGGCGAATCATGGCACATCTGCCTTTAACGTCAATATCGGTGGATGCGGGGTTTGGGATCCAAACGGCAACTTCTTCCCGGGTGCAATGGACGAAGTCGCTATTTTCCACTCAGCACTGGAACAAGAAGATATTCAGGTGTTGATGGAGGGATTTCAGACATACTTGGCAGTTGATCCCGCAGGTAAACTCGGTACAACCTGGGGGCATATTAAAGCAACGCATCATTTCAGGCAATAGCCTCTCATTTTCGTCAACGCTCGTAGACGTGCTGGGGCTCGTAGATTCCCCAGTGCGTCTATGGGTAACCTTTCCGTTGGCATCCCCACGCTTCGCACATACCGGTACCCCTACTTCAATTCATGCAGTTCCCTGAGTTTGTCTAACGCCACCTTATTTCTCGGTTCTAATTCTAAAACCCGTTCAAAAATACCAATCGCCTCTGGAATGTTGCCAAGTTCCTGATAAGCAACACCCAGGGCACCATAAGCGCGAACGTGCCTCGCCTCAATTGCGATAACCTTTCTAAACAGTGAGACGGCTTCGAGATAAGCCTCCTTCATCAGCGCGATTAAGCCGAGTCTATAAAGGGCTTGGACATCCCTTGCGTCGTATGTGATGACCTGTTTGTAGTACGGCTCGGCGGCTGTATAACGCCGTTGTTTCCAGTAGATACCGGCAAGGTCGCGATGCACAGACAGTTGAGATGGCACGAGTTCAAGTGCCGCCTGATAGTGCCGAATCGCCTCTCCAGGCTGCCCTGTGTTCTCATACACCGTCGCAAGATTCGCGTGGACGTTTGAAAAAAAAGTGTCGTAATCCGAAGGATTCAGCCGTCCGTGAGATTCACCATCTGTTTTATTCTTTTTAAACTGAAGTGCCATTCGGCAGGCACGGATCGCTGCACCGGTCTGTCCGGTTTCATAATGGAGCTGTCCCATATAGTTATAAGCCTGCGCTTTCAAGTAGGCTATCTCGTCGGTACTTCTCTCCTTCTGAACCTCTATATCCGTGTCGAGTAGCGACAGGAGGTGTTCTAATGCTGCTAAGGCTTCGGAGTGCCGTGACGCATAGAGGAGTGAAACGCCATAGTCGAACCAGACCTTTATATCCTTCTGTGCGTCTGAGATAAGCGTCTCAAATTCAGCGACCGCTTTTCGGTAATTGCCTTCCGACATATAACGTCTACCGCGTTCCGCATATAGGGGAGCAGTGACACCCGCTTTAAGCACGTCCCACCATAGCGGATCTATCAACTCACCGTATTGACTCGGGTTCCGGGCTGCCTGTGCGTGCTGTTTCGCCGTTTGAGTATCTCCCAGTGCAATGGTGACCTGTGCCATGAGCGCGTGCGCTTCGCTTTGCCCTGGATTCAAGTGGAGTGCCTTCTCTAAATGCGTTCGAGCGAGTTCCAATTGCTGTTTTGCGAGTGCGATTTCTCCAAGCCAGAGTTCAGAGAATGGGTTGTTGGGTTGGAGACGTTTTGCGTGTTCTAAATGTTGTTGTGCTTCATCGAATCTCCCCAAAATACGGAGCGCGGAAGCGAGATAGAGATGCGCAGGGGCAGATGTTGAATCTAAGGTAAGCGCACGGGTGAGGTGTTTCACAGCCGCCTCGGGTTGACGCTGTTTCGTCAAACGTCCGAGCAAGTAGAGCCATTTGAATTCGTTGGGCGCGAGCCTATTTGCTTGGCGATAACACGGTATCGCTGGAACCTCCCACCCGTGGCTGAGGTAGACATGCCCGAGGTGTCCCCATACCTCTGCAGTATTGGGAGACTTCCGAACCGCTTTTTGAGCATTTTCAATCGCTTCTATCAGCGGTTTTTCCTCAACCAAGTCAAGATCCGCAGGTTCAGGAACATCAAGGTCGCTTCCCACAAATACTGAGATATTGATTAGCAGGAAAAGGGCAATGATATAAGAGGACAATTTTTTCAAAAGGATACCCCCTTTCCTTGATAAACCACCACACGCCGATTGATGCCCGCGCCGGGAAACCTTTCACGGCTTCCATCTTGCCAGTGGACCTCAATGGTCTGAATCGCATCGATCTCTCCTAACCCGAAATGCACGCTCGGTTCACTGCTGCTCAGATAGCTCGTCCCCGAGAGCACGTATCCCGTCAATACGCGTGAGGGGGTCCGGAGCGTTACGTGCGCCCCAAGGGCATCGCGATTCTGGGTGATTGCACGCACGGAAAGATAGTGATGTTGTGGGGGTGGGGCATCGTTTCGGAAAAAGCGGAGTCGATTGTCAAGACCACTCACTACCATATCGATATCGCCATCTTTATCAATATCGCCGAAAGCCATTCCGCGACTGACTTCAATCCGTCTCGTGAAATCAGGCGCGCGTGAACTCACATCGGTGAAAGAGTGTTTTTGCGTGGGGGTTTTCTCTCCGCCTATAGGCGTTGTCTGAGAATTTTGGAAAAGAAGGTTCGGTTCAGCGTAGAAGTCCCAGAATTCACCCGTGTTTGCCCCCTCAAGGACAGGACCGCGCTTCACCCGACCGTTGACGACTGCGATGTCCAGATCGGCATCATTGTCGAAGTCCACGAAACCGCACCCAAATCCTGTAAAGGGTAGATCCCGCCCGGCGAATCCCGCCATCTCCGTCATATCAACGAATACAGAGAAGGTAGAAGTCGTATAAAATGTATTTGTTTCACCCGACAAGTGTGTTAGGAACAGGTCGGGACGCGTATCACCGTTGACATCCCCGACGGCGATACCCATGCTCCCTTCGGGTTGACCGTAAGCGTTGAATGCCAGACCGTGCAATATGGCTTCCTCAGTAAAAGTGCCGTCCTTCTGGTTCACCCAGAGCTGGTTGGCTTCGCCGTCGTTGGCGACATAAAAATCCGCCCAACCATCGCCTGTCAGATCGAGGCACACAACACCGAGCCCTCTGCCGGACATCGCGGCGATTCCTGTCTGTTCCGATACATCTGTAAATGTGCCGTCGCCATTGTTTCGGAACAACCGATCCGCGGCGGGTTCAAAGACCTGTGGATTGCAGTAATCCGGGGCACCATGTTTTCCGCGACAGACCGCCTCTGGATCGAACTGAACGTAGTTGGTGACATAGAGATCGAGATGCCCATCCCTGTCATAATCGCCAAAGGTCGCAGATGTTCCCCACGCATCGTTTGAGAGGCCCACTTCCTGTAAAGCAAACGTCCCATCGCCGTTGTTACGGTAGAAGACATCAGCGCCGTAGTTCGTTACATAGACATCCTTATCCCCATCATTGTCCACATCACCGATTGCGACCCCCTGTCCATAGCCTTCATGTCCGATACCGGTGGTTTCCGTAACGTCAACAAACGTGCCATCGCGCTGTTGTCGAAAAAGTCGATTCGCCGCGGGAGTATCCTCTTCCCCAGGGGGTGGAAATCGGATGTGTAGGACATCGAGCGCGCCATCGTTATCGTAATCAAACAGCGCAACCCCACTCCCGATGACTTCCGGTAGGGCGTAAGTCCCTGCCTGCCAAGGAGTTTCTGCCTGTGTGAAACCGAGTGCAGCGGTCACTTCTGTAAAAAAGGGTTTCTCCGTCTCCGCTTGTGCCGTCCATAAACAGAGTGTGATGAGGGTGAGTGTTATAACGTATGGCTTCGTAAACATAGCCACTACAAACTCCGTTATCTATCCGCAAGGTAAAAGTGCGTTCATCCTGAATAATCAAGATCAGCAGCTTGCAACATCGGCGCAAGCGACTCGAACACGAGAGACGTCAAGTTACAAACGCCATTATCTATCCGCAAGGTAAAATTAAAAATGCGTTCATCGGGAACCGCGTAACAACTTCTGGTACTCCGCATGAGCATTCTGTGCATCGTCCTCACCATCAAGAACACGGCGCAGGCATTGGACAAAGCCTATCGGTTCATCTTCACCGAAGATGGTGCGTCCGAAGAGGATCGCGCGTCCACCGTTGCTGGTAACATGATGCGCAAGCGCAAACGTACTCCGTGCATTTTGACGGGGACCCCCCAAGGCACCGATCACCAAGGTCGTGTCGAACTGGCACAATTCGCGCCAGACATCCGGGGTCGTATATGCGGTTTTAATAAAGCGCGGGCGTTGGTGTTTTCGGAGGTAACTCATCGTGCGGACAATAGAATCCGCGACATACATACCCCGTTTCTCCTCATCCATCCCCGGCATTTTTACATTCGGTAAGAATACCTCTAAAAGGTGATCGAAACCCTCAATTTCACCCACAACGTGTGCGAACTGCACATACGCTTGTAACATGCGTTCATCAGCAATCGGATCGTTGTTGAGCGTAATGGAATACAACCCAAGGTTGACCCGACATTCAAGTGCCGGACCGATGAGCGCTTCGCAATAGCGTTGCATGTCCTCTGGAAACACCGTCTGAAACGGCATCGACAGTCGCGAAGTATAGACACCAAACCTCGGATTCCAGATAGCCGTCTCTGAGTTCATCCGGACGATTGGCGTAATCGGTGTATCTTCAAAGAGGTTTTCTTCAAGGGCGAGGGTTTCTGCATCCGCCGGGGTCATGAGAAGCCCGTCTAATTTGCCATCTGTAACGAGGTCGCGCTGCAGTTGCAAAAATTCTGCGTGCGTTCGGTAGTGCGGTTTCGGATGTTGCACTTGTCCAAGCCCTTTAATCCCAGCCGATGCGAGCGGATCCGCCGCAAACACCAGAATCGGGCTACGAGCAAGTAAGTCAGTATCAGCAAGTTTATCAAATATCCGGTTACCCATTTTTAATGTATGGCCTCCTGGGAGGAATGGTTGTCAGAGCGTTCGCTACGCTCACTGTCGGTGATTGGGTATCGGTGACAAGAGGGATCTGTTAAATGATAACCCTCTTAACTGAAAACCGATGGCTGAAAGCCTGCGTCAGCAGGCGAACCGATACCCTAAAGGATACTCGTGGGATCGATGTCAATCACGAATTCAATAGCATTCGATTTAATAGCGACGGGCGGCTCGTCGATTAAGTGTTTAAGGAGTTGACTGATGCTTTCAACGGAGTTGCTTCGAAGTAAAAAATGCCACCGAAATTTCCCTTCGATTTTCGAGAGGGGGGCTGGCGCGGGTCCGAGAATTTCCACTTCGGACGCGCCAACATCGCCTTCTCTCTCATCTGTCTGAGCGGTAGATGCTTGGTCTGTCAACCATGTCTGAAGTTGCGCCTCGACAGCGTGCGCAGCCTCTTCAATCTGTTTTTCGTCCTTGCCGCGGAGCAGAAGTGTCCCGACATGTGAGAAAGGTGGATACTGTAAAGCACCGCGGGCTTCCACCTCCTGCGCGTAGAAACCGAGGTAGTCGTGCTTTTGTGCCGCGGAAATACAGTAGTGTTCAGGCATATAGGTTTGAATGATGACCTTCCCTTCAAGTTCGGCGCGTCCGGAACGTCCAGCGACCTGTGTCAACAGGCTGAACGTCTGCTCACTCGCTCGAAAGTCGGGGAGATTCAAGCTGGTATCCGCGGCGATGACCCCGACAAGTGTTACATTCGGGAAGTCTAACCCCTTTGACACCATCTGTGTACCTATGAGGATATCGATCTGCTGCTGCTCGAATGTTTCCAAAATCTGCTGATGCGCGTTTTTCCGTGCCGTTGAATCGGCATCAAACCGTTTCACACGTGCCGCTGGGAACGCTTTCTGCACCTCTTGCTCAACAGCCTCTGTCCCCAACCCAAAATAGCGAATGGCAGGGCTTCCACACTGTGGGCAGCTCGGATGCGTCGGACGCTTATTGCCACAATGGTGACAAACGAGACGTTTCGTCTCAAAGTGAAAGGTCAATGAGATAGAGCAATTCTCACACCGTTCAACATAACCACACGTCCGGCAGAAAACATAAGTGGAATGCCCACGCCTGTTGAGAAACAGGATAATTTGCTCTTGCCTTTCCAATCGTTCTTCAATCGAATGTCGGAGGATATCTGAAAAGATAGTCCTGTTGCCCTTTTTCAGTTCAGTCCGCATATCAGCGATGTGGACATCAGGCATTTTTCTATTGAGAACACGGTCCGGCAGGCTAAGGAGCCGATACCGCCCATTTTTCGCACGGTGAAAACTCTCAAGGGACGGGGTTGCACTCCCGAGGATGACAGGACAGTTCGCGAGTTCACCCCGCTTCTGCGCCACATCTCGTGCGTGGTAACGCGGGACGATATCCGACTTATAGGACTCCGAATGTTCTTCGTCTATAATCAGCATACCCAGTTCTTTCACGGGGGCAAAGACAGCAGAACGCGGTCCAATCACAATGTCGGCGTCTCCGTTTCGGATACGATGCCACTGATCATAGCGTTCCCCATCACTCAACCGACTGTGGAGCAGGGCTACCCGTTCCCCGAATCGCCCAACAAATCGAGAGGCAGCCTGCGGTGTGAGCGATATTTCTGGGACCAATACGATGACGGATTTCCCGTTGCCAAGGACTTCTGTCATCGCTTGCATGTAGACCTCGGTCTTCCCGCTTCCGGTTACACCGTGGAGCAGAAAGGTGGGCGCGCCTTCAACAGCAGGAATGGATGACGCCTCCATCCTCTGTGGGACAAGTATATTTTGAAGTTCCGTGAACGCTATGGATTGGGCAGAATTCAGGTGAAGGGGCTGTGTCGTGGCGATCGGTTCAGAACTCAAAGGATTACGAACGGCTTGTGCACGTGTAATGTGAAGAAAGCCACGTCTTTCAAGCGTGCGGAGCAGAGAGATACTGGAATTCACGCGTTTGGTTAGATCGGCTGTTGCCAATGGGGCACCTGCATCAAGCAGGTGTCGCAGTATCTCGGCATGCTTCGCAGCGGCAACGTGCCGACGGTTGCTCGGTCGCGATCCGTCAGGATTCTCGGAACCGGCTGCCTCCCCCTTGAGTCGATCAATTTCTGCTTCAATATCAGCCGGGGGTAAAGCTAAAGTTGCTACGGAGGTTAACTGCGTGTTGGCTTTCGGCTTGTGCGTCACATCAAGGCTGACGATCCCCTTTTCTTGTAGCACGGTGATCTTCGGACGGAGGTTTTGGTAACTAATACCCATACGTCTGACAAGTTGATTTAGAGACAGCTGACCTTCTGCTTCCAGAAGTGCGACGAGTTGCTTTTGCACCTTTCCCCGGGGTGTGGGTGCGTCCGGTAAGAGGTGCACCTTCTGTTCTTTCTGGGTTCGCACCGCAGCTGGCACGGCGCAAAAGAGCGCGAGTCCCCACGAGCAGACATAATATTCCGCCATCCATTTGGTAAGTGTAAGCAGTTCAGTGGAGAAGGTCGGGGTTTTCTCAAGACAGGTGGAAATATTCTTGATGATGCCGGGCGCGAGATCGGTTTCATTGAGGCGTTCAACGACAACGCCTTCTTGACGTGTCCCTCGGAAAGGTGCTAACACACGAGTGCCGGGCTGTAAAACCGCATCCATTTGCGGCGGTACACCGTAGGTGAAGACTTGATCGACCGATAGCGGAAAAGCAATGTTCGCGTAACGCATAGTTTTTTATAGCCATCAGTTGACGACGGACACTCTGTTCTTATCCCTCTGCTAAAAAAGCAAGCACCTTTTTGACATCTTCCCATACGTCGGCTTTACCCTTCGGGTTTCTGAGCAGGTATGCCGGGTGATACGTCGGCATGATGACTGGCGGTTGCCTATGTGGAAGGACGCGGAGTCCCGGCACATTACACGGATGGAACTCCCCCCGAAGTCTTGTAATACCGGTTTTGGTACCCAGCAACATCTGTGCCGCAAAACTTCCGAGTGCCATAATCACCTTCGGTTGAATGAGTTCTATCTGACGCACTAAATAGGGACTACAGGTTTCGACCTCATCGGGGGCAGGATTCCTGTTACCCGGGGGACGACACTTAAGCACATTCGCGATATAGACATCCTCGCGCTTAAGTTGCATACCATCCTCAATAATGCGCGTCAACAACTGACCGGCTCTACCGACAAAGGGTTCTCCCTGTTGATCTTCATCAGCACCGGGGGCTTCACCGATGAACATAAGGTCGGCTTCCGGGTTTCCAACACCAAAAACGACACTGTGCCGGGTCTCGTGCAACCCACATTTGGTGCAACCTGCGGCATCAGCCGCCAGCGTCGGGAGATCGAGGTTCGCATAGGGGGATTCCCGCTCTGGCTCGTTTATTTCTGATTCTATAAAACCGAGTTGAAGTTGTTCTTCCACGTATTCCCTCACACTTGCAATAAGTTCTACATATTCTTTTCTGAGGTTATTGCTATCCATGTTTTTAAGAGTTGTCAGTTATCAGTTGTCAACTGAAAACTAATTACGCAGGTCGTCAATCAGGGATATACCATCGAACCAAGTAATGTACAGGAAGAGTGCAATCAGGAGAACAATACAAACCTGTTGAACAATCTCTTGTGCTCTCCGAGGCATAGGTCTGCCACGAATCTTCTCGACAGTGAAAAACAGCAACTGCCCCCCGTCAGCAATCGGAATCGGCAATAGATTGACGATGCAAAGATTGATACTAATAAAGCCGATAAAAAAGAGCGCACTACTCAACCCCACCCGGTCAAACATACGACTTGTGGCGTTCGCGATACCGATGGGCCCCGAGAGATGCTTCGGTGATACCTCCCCACCTACCAGCTGTTGCAAGGTTCTGCCGACAGTTGTGAAGGTCAACCAAGTCGCCTCAACGCCTTTCCCGAGGCTTGTAAAAACGTCATAATCCGGCAACGGTGCCGTTTTTGCCGCGAATTCCATGCCACTGAGGGAGGTCTGCCACGCCAACCCGAAGAGAGCCCCATCGGGATTCGTCTCTGGATTTTGTATCTCCGTGGCAAGCGTTACCTTTTCCATGTTCCCGTTTCGCATCAATCCGACTTCGATGGATTCACTGGTTGCCATTGCCTTAAGTTCTGAATAGAGCGTTGCATTGTTGACTAACGCTCCATTAAGCGTCGCAAGTACGTCTCCATCTTGGATCCCAGCATTTTGGGCAATGCTATCCTCTTGGATACTCGCTTTCACACGCCAACGGACCGGCACTTCGATCGTGAGCGACGCATCATCCCGTCGGATACCGAGTGTCAATGCTTCTGGATTTTCGTTAATACTTTGATAAAGCGCCTGATATTTCCCATTACGCCAGTCTTCGGAGGCGTGCCAGACACCATATCCAAAATAAGGAACGTTGTGGAGTTTCTGACCGTTGATGCTCTCAATCTGGTCGCCGACTTGGATCCCGGCTGCTGCCGCAGGACTTCCTTCTTCGACATGACTGATGATCGTTTCCAATCTACTGCTCACTCGAATCACCCCAATATCGCCTCTGACACTCGGCTCCGCATCGGGGATAACAGAAAGGTGCTTCCGTTCACCATCCCGTTCTACGACGATATCCAGTGGCCTATTTGCACTGGTGAAAATCCGTGTTTGGAACATCGCCCAGTGGCTAATCGGGTCCCCATTGACAGAAATAATGGTATCGCCGGGCATGAGTCCACCGATCGCACCGGGACCATCGTCGGCGACCCAGCCGAGTTGAATCACCTCTTTTTCACCGAGAGGTAAGCCGGTTAATCCACCGATCAACCGGGCGGAATCCGTGTTGATCCCGGTAGCAAACACGAGCCAGTATACCAACACACCAAACAACAGATTAACTGCGGGACCCGCCGCGACGACGAAGGCGCGATTGCCGATCGAGGCACTCGCGAATTCACCCTCCGCGCCGGTTTGTTCGGTTGGACTCTCCCCTTCCATCTGAACGTAGCCACCAAATGGCAAGAGCGAGATTCTATAGTCTGTTTCATCCCGCTGAAATCCGATGAGTTTCGGACCGAAGCCGAGCGAGAAGGTGTTTACCTTAATACCACACCGTTTCGCGGCATAAAAATGACCGAGTTCATGAATGAAAATAATGAACCCGAGCGGAATAATCGCGAGAAATGCCGTTTTTATGTAGGGAATTATGGAGCCAATCAGGTCAATCAAGAATTCCATAGTGTTTATTACCTCGTGATGCGTTTTTAGTAACTCGCTTGTGACATAATTTTTTTATTTTTTATTATTGAACGTGCTGTTGTTTTTGCCCACCGGTCAACCTCAAGAATATCCGAAAGTGTTGGATCAGCGATCACCGCATGTGCATCCATCACACGCGCAAGGATCGCAGGAATATCCATAAATCTGATGCGTGTCTCCAGAAAAGCCGCCACGACCACCTCATCTGCGCTACTGAGCACTACAGGGAGTGTGCCACCGACTTCCGCAGCGCTATACGCCAGCGAGAGGCATGGAAATTTCTCAAAGTCAACCGGTTCAAAGTGTAGCGTGCGGGCTTCCATTAAATCCAAACGTGGCACGGGTGCCGAAAGCCTGCGCGGATAGGTTAAAGCGTATTGGATCATAATACGCATATCTGTGGGTCCCAGTTGTGCGAGCGTGGAACCGTCTGTCCATTCCACCATGGAGTGGACAATACTCTCTGGATGGATGACGACATCAATCTTCGAGAGTTCCATGTCAAACAACCATTTCGCTTCAATGACTTCCAACCCTTTGTTCATCATCGTCGCGGAGTCGATTGTGATTTTCTGTCCCATCTTCCAATTCGGGTGCCGGAGTGCTTGCTGCGGCGTGACGGAATAGAGGGCTTCTTTGGGCACTTCTCGGAAGGGACCGCCTGACGCGGTAATCAGGAGTCGGTGGATATCTGGTTGTTGGTCGCGTGCCCCCTCTAAGCATTGGAAGATGGCACTCATTTCACCATCTATCGGTATTAAGTTAACACCGTTCTTTTTGACAGCTGCCTTAACAAGGGGTCCCGCCATCACCATTACCTCTTTATTGACAAAGGCGATGTCCTTACCGGCGTTAATCGCTGCCAAAGTCGGCAACAAACCCGCCGTTCCGCCCATCCCGTCCAAAACTTGGGATGCCTGTGGCATTGTCGCGACGGCTTGAAGTCCCTCAGTGCCGGCGAGGACTTGTGTGCAGTTGATATCTCGGATCCGTTCACTGAGTTGTGCCGCTGCTGCTGGTTCATTTAAAGCCACCAATGCCGGACGATACCGTCGAATCTGTTGTTCAAGGGTATCAACATCTCGGTTCGCTGCGAGACCGACTACCTTAAATTCGTCAGCATGCGTTTCGACAACGCTGAGGGTGTTCTTCCCAATAGAGCCCGTGCTACCAAGTATGGCGATGTGTTTCATATTTTTAACTATGGGCCCCTAAACATTTATCCTAAATGCCCTGTCAATGCAAGATAGTAGTAAAGCACAGGTGTACTAAAAATGAGGCTATCGCATCTATCAATGAATCCGCCATGTCCCGGAATAACCTGTCCGGAATCCTTAACACCAGCGGTTCGCTTCATCAGCGAGGCACTGAGATCTCCAAGTTGACCCAAAACACTCAGGAGGAGTCCAATAAAGACAGCGTGTCCCCAAGAGAGGGTCCCTTTCAGAAGGATGGCATTCAGTAGGAAACTCGTTAAGGTACCGACCACCAATCCGCCAATCGTTCCTTCAATCGTTTTTCGTGGACTGACGGGCGTGCCGAGTTTGTGTTTACCGAACGCTCTGCCAACGAGATACGCACCGGTGTCACTACACCAAATGATGCCAGCCAATAGGAAGATCAGTTGTCTACCGATCGGTTCCGCATTTCGGAGTAAGATGAGATGGTAGCCTAATGCCCAACCGATGGTTAAAATGCCGGTGAGTTTCAATGTAACCGCAAGCAATTCACCCGCGACCTTCGCCCTAAAAATACTTTCTGCGAAAATATAAATGAATACGAAGGTAAAGTAACTGAAAATAACCGTTGAGGCAGCGGTCGTCTGTGTAAGTTCAGGCAAAAAATACGCGAACAAACAGAACACACCTGACAAGAGTGCAGGCATCACCGGATTCAATTTTTCCGTGAAGTGCTGTGCCAAACGACAGTACTCAACTTGCATCATCACCACGGCGACAGATACAAGTATCAGGTAGAGCCAATCCCCCTGATAAACAATTAGGAGGACTAACGGTGCTAACACAGCCACACTCAAGGCTCGCCGCCAAAACATATTTTTTTGTCGTTAACAGTCTTCAGGAAACAGTTCGGTAAAGTTCAACGAAACCTCTTAACTGACAACTGATAACTGACAATCCTTCCTCAAGTTTCTAATAATTCGGACTCTTTCGCCTCCGTCAAGTCGTTAATCTGGTCGATGTACGTATCCGTCAGCTGCTGAACCGGATCAGCACTCGCTTTCCCGCGCTTCCTATCGCCGCCTCGGCCTCTGCTTTTACCGCCGCCACTGGTATCCCCGTCGGCTTTTTTAACGGCATCGTTGGCATCGCGTCGGATATTCCGAATTGCTACCTTCCCCTCTTCGGCGAGTTTACGGACGACCTTCGTGAGTTCGGTCCTACGCTCCAATGTGAGTTCGGGGATGTGGATGCGGATAACGTTCCCGTCATTGCTCGTCGAGAGTCCCAAATCTGAGTGGGCGATGGCTTTCTCAATCTCTGTAATTAGCGTTTTGTCCCAAGGTTGAATGACAAGCAGCCGCGGTTCAGGCGTTGTAATCGTGCCGACTTGACTCAATGGACTTTTGCTACCGTAATACGTAACGCTCACCTGATCCAAGAGTGCCGGTGTTGCTCGCCCTGTCTGTACATGCGACAATTTCGTCGCTGTTGCTTCGACTGTTTTCTTCATCCGGGACTCCGCCTGTTGAAGAATCTGCTGTTGCATTTTTTAATTATTCCTTGCGGTTCGGTCAGGTGGGTCTTGGGTTTAAAGGTTAATCTCCGTAGACCCGCCTTCCGCTTCGCTTACAGGCTACAGTTCTGGTTGACATCAAGACTGTAGGGTTACAGTTTTCTGTTCACTGTCCAAGTACGTAGAGCACAAAACGTTTGACGACAATGTTCTCACCCAATTGGGCTATTGTGTCCTTTACAAGACTCTCAATGGTTTTGTCCGAATCTCGGATATAAGGCTGCTGTAAAAGACAGGTCTCCGTATAGTATTTAGAGATTCGCCCTTCAACAATCCGTTCAGCGATGTGGGCAGGTTTCCCCTCTTGCTCGGCTTGTGCTTTCAGAATTGCTTTTTCTGCTTCAAGATCTTTGGCAGGAACATCTTCCGGTTTAACATATTTCGGTTTCGCGGCTGCGACCTGCATCGCGATCTCTTTCGCCAAATTTTGGAACTGCTCTGTTCGGGCAACGAAATCGGTTTCGCAATTGAGTTCGACCAAGGTGCCGACACGGCTACCGGGATGGATATAAGAAACAATCAATCCTTCTTCTGTCGCTCTACCGCCTTTGAGTTCGGACGCTTTCAGTCCCTGCTCCCGTAATTTCTGAATCGCTTCGTCAATATTTCCGTTCGTTTCTGTTAGCGCCTTTTTGCAGTCCATAATCCCTGCCCCCGTGCGCGAACGGAGGTCGCTAACAAGCTTTGCTGTAATTGCCATGTATCCTCCTTAATTATAGGTTTCAGTTAACAGCTTTCAGTTAACAGTTAAGGAGGGATTTGGTTTAACAAATCCACCTCTTAACTGGAAACCGAAGACTGATAACTGATTGCTAATTTATTGAGACTGTCGCCGCGGGGCTCTCCCTCTCCGCCGTTGACGCGGTGCACGTGTCTGACGCTGTTCCCCATCGCCAATCGCCTCTGGCTCTGCGGACAGTTGGGCTTCTTCGAGGATCGCGACACTTTCTTCCTCGTGCTTTTCCACCGCAAGTATCGCATCTACTTGCGCCACAGCTGCTTCGGGCTGTTCTGCTTCCGCCGCGACCTCTGCACCTTCTAACGCATCTCCCTTGCCATTAACGACCGCATCGGCTAAGACAGAGCAGATGAGACGAATCGAGCGGATGGCGTCATCGTTGCCCGGAACCGGCAAATCAATCGGATCAGGGTCACAATTGGTATCAACGATAGCGATGATCGGGATGCCGAGTTTGTTTGCCTCTGCGATCGCTGTATGCTCTTTCCGTGTATCCGTAACAACCACGGCGTCAGGGAGCTTTTTCATCTCTCTGACACCACTCAGGTTGCTGTCGAGCTTGCCTTTCTCACGGCGCAACCGCATGACCTCTTTTTTCGGCCTCTGATCAAAAACGCCACTCGTTTCATCAGCATCCAGTTGATCCAACCTGTTGACACTCCGACGGATGGTTTGGAAATTCGTCAGCATACCACCGAGCCATCGATGATTGACGTGGTACATCCCACATCGAACGGCTTCGCTTCGCACGGCTTCTTGGGATTGGCGTTTCGTGCCGACAAATAATACCCCTCCACCTTTCGCGGCGATCTCTTCAACGAAATGCGCGGCGGTTTCGAGCATCCGTAACGTCTTTTGCAAGTCAATAATATAAATCCCGTTTCGTTCGGCGAAGATGTACTCTGCCATCTTCGGATTCCAACGACGGGTTTGATGTCCGAAGTGAACTCCACATTCAAGGAGCTCTTTCATTGTAACTGCCAAAAAAACCTCCTAAGTTTGCGGGGATCTGCCGTCCCCACTGGGTTTTCGCGTCCACCTCTTTCATGTCTGCATCAGACTCTCAACACGAGAGAACCCGCTGTGCAAATCGAGAGGTGTGTCGTATCCAGTATTGTGTGTGTAACTCCCGATGAACGTTTTTCATCAGAATTGATGCAAATATTTTACCACAGAAACAATTGAATTTCAAGTTTTTATAACACGCCTCTTACCGGATGTCAAGAAAATTGTAGATTCAGGACGGGTTCTGTGATATAAAAGGTCAGGAGGCACACAGGTGAACCATCTGATTGATCAGATCGCAACGCATTTCAAAACAGAGGTAGCGGCTCTGAAACTTGAACCGATTCAGCACGGCAGTCAGCGAAAACACAATGTCTGTCGTTTAAAAATCGGTTCCGTGAACTACCTACTCAAACAGCACGACATCACCACCCCCGTCGTTGAAGCAGGCTATACCCCTCGTGAGATTGAATCCACTGTCCTGTCCGTATTACACCGCAATGGGTGTCGTGTTCCGCAAATTGTTTGGAAATTGGAAGCCTCACATGCCCTGTTGTTGGAATGGTGTGGCGACTTGACACTGGATGCCATGGCACAAAGCCGACCCTTGTCTGCTCTCACCTCCATTTTGCGGACTGCACTTACGGAGCTCTGTCGGGTTGAAACCGTTTTCGCAGAAAACATGGAACTTCTTACCCCCTACGCCTTCCGCTTTGATCTGAACGTTACCCTGCAACGTTTACTTGAACAAGGCAGAAAAACCCTCGGTTATCTTTGTGGTGCCATGCCCTCATCACAAACGGCACATCTTGATGCCCTGTGGACGGCGCTTTCCAACCGACTCCAAACGGCGCCACCGACTTTTGATAGCCTCGACTACCAGAGTCGAAACATCGTGATTTCCGATGACATCCCTTTTTTCATTGACTTTTCGAGTGTTGGCTGGGATTGGCAGGAACGGCGGTTGGTCCAATTTTTCAATAGTATCGGGGCAAACCAAGAAGGGACAAACTTCGTCTCGTTGTTAAATCGGGAGTTGGTCGAGGCTTATGCAGTGTGGGTTGCCGCACATCGTGAAACCTGTTCACCTGCGGAGATAGCGGCGCGTGTTGACAGTCATCATCTCCTCTTTTATCTATCCGTAATCCATCGAATTTTGTGTGCCGTTGCGCAGCCTGAAGCCCCCGAAAGCAAAACACTTTTCAAGGCGTGGGGTGATCTCAAGGCGAGATACCAAAGCGCGCTGCGGCAGGTGATTCATACGGGGCTGAGCGACGGGGTTTACACAACTCAAATTCGAGAGATGATTGCCAATCGAAGTTCGTGAGCGGTCAGTCATCAGCGGCCGGCGATTGGGGACGAAGTAAGGGGGGAATCAGCGGAACTTTATAGTGAATCCAAAAAATAAATGGACATTCGCCGCGCCCCCGGTAGGTGCGGTTTCCCAACCAGGGTTCCCACCCGTTACTGGGAAGGGACACCGGTGCGGAGTGCGCAATTAATTCTAAACTTTATTATAATAACCCAAGTTGCTACTAACGCACTTTGCACGTTTGAAAAATTCTTTTCAGCATCTTTCTTCACCCCAGAGGGGTGATATGTCTATAGAAAGCGGTGTATTCAAACCCTCGCACTCCAGCGGAGTGCTATGTCTATGGTAGGTGGCAACTTGCGTTATAATAGGATAAGTTTGAACATCACTCCTTAATTGTATCCTTAAGAATTGTGCTCTCAAGTTCAATAAGAAACGCTTGTATTTCAGGGGTTGATGGTTTGGTCGTATGAAACGCTGTCTGATACGATTTCAGCACTCTGTAAAGGGATGTGAGATGGACTTTCCGTTTCTGGGTTGCCTCGCGCACGTTTGCAAAGACTGCGATTACCTGATCTTCTGAGATACCATCAGGACGATTTTTCGACTTAAGATGGTTTTCTACACCGTTTAGCGCGCGTCCTGCCATCCAATAGCGGGCACCTTCAGACCCACCGACGCGGCGATAAACGATGCCACCTGCGATTAAACTGACCGCCACAACTGCTAACACGAAAGTCAGGACTCTTCTATAACAGCCGCCTATTTTTTTGTTTGTGCTCGCCATATCGGTTTAAATTTTTCCTTCACGTATCGTTAATGCCGCTTTCAATTTTTTGTTCCCGATAAACTTGTTGCCGTGTGTATCGAAGAATTCAAATTCACCGTCCAGTACTTCAAAGACTGCGACATCCGCGAGGGTCCCAACTTTCAGATGACCGAGTTGCGCCTCACGGTGGATGGCTTTTGCGGCACTGAAGGTTGCCTTCTCAATCACTTCTTCCAGTGAGAGTCCCAAATGCATCAACTTCGACAGGACGGTCGGTAAATCGTAGACGGGACCGTTGATGTTCCCTGTATGAAGATCGGTGCTGATAACGTCAGAGATGAACCCCTGTTCCATGGCGCGTTGTGCAACCTCATAATGGAAACTGCCCGCCCCGTGTCCGACATCAAAGATAATCCCGTCCTCGCGCGCCTTCCAGGCTTCAGGGATCACGCGCCCCTTCTCATCAACAATATTATCACCGTTGCCTTGGAAACAGTGGGTAATCACATCGCCTGGGCGGAGTAATCGCAGAATATCAGGCAGCGGCACCCCTGCACCGATATGACACATGACGGGCGTTTCTGCCCGTTCGGCGGCTTCAATGGCAAGTTTCAGCGGTTCAACCCCGTTGTCGCCAACCTGCATTTTTCCCTGACGCACCTTGACCCCCACTGTCATATCACGATGCGCTTGTAAGGTCTCCGCAACGCGACCCGGATTGGCGTAAGCCATATCGTGCATTTCACCGACAGGCCCATAGACAAGCCCAATGCCGGAGATGTGGATATAGGTGAGGATGTTCGTCTGCGCCGGTTCGGCGATGAATTCACGGAAACCGGGAAACGTCACCCAACTTGGGCTGCCAGCATCGACAACGGTGGTGGTGCCGGCTGTTGGGCAAACCGCGTCGGCTCTGATGCCCCATGTCGTTACACCGTGATAGACATGCGTGTGGATATCCACGAGTCCCGGTGTCACGAATTTATCCTTAACATTGATGGTTTGCGTCGCTGCGCCTTCCGGAATGTCCTGTTCAATCGCAGCGATGACACCGCCCGTAATTGCGACATCTCGCCTTGCATTCAGATGCTGGGCGGCGTCAATGACAATGCCACCTTTTAGTAGAATGTCGTAATTCATTTCCGTACCCATTACTGCTTAGACGCCACGTGTGTCTCCCCATATATCTACGTGCACGCGAGGGGAATAGCGATAGCCGTTCTCTTTACAGAGATCCACCAACCATTCCTGTTTCTGTCGTAGCACGGCAGGTGTTGTCCCTTGCGGCATCAAGAGGATAGTCTCAGCGGGAATATCGACCTCTGTCTGTAAGGCTTGGATCTCCGCTAAATCTTCAGGGGTGTCCACGACAAATTTCACTTGGCATGGATATTGATCCAAAAACTTTCGGATAACGTCGAGACGGATGCGTCCACGTTCGTGACGTTTGAAAAACCGGTTGTCTGTTGGCGGATTAGAGTTACGCAACTTAGGACTCATGGAAATAAGATGTGCGGAAACTGCTGCAAAAAGCGTGGCGTTCGTTTCAATGGTGATGTGATGCCCACGTTTATCCAGTTCACAACAGAGTTCCATCAACTCCCTCGCCTGAATAAACGGCTCTCCACCGGTAATAACGACGTGCTTACAGCCGTATTGCGAGATGGCAGCAACGCTTTCAGCGACAGAGATGTTCCGATCTTCAGGCTTCCAAGATGTGTAAGGTGTATCACACCAAACACATCTCAGATTACAATAACTCGTTCGGAAGAAAACGGAGGGGACACCGATAAGTTGTCCTTCTCCCTGAATGGTATGGAAGAGTTCGCTAAATTTCATTTTTTAAATTTACCTTGCGGATAGGTATCCTGGTTCCGGATTTAGCGGTTTTCGTGTTCGAGTCGTTCTCCATTTCATTCCGAACTGGGTTTTCTAACTTTCAAATTGTAGTGGTGCGAGGTAGCGATTTCCGCGAACGATTAAGCCTCAATGAGTTCAATTTGAACGTTGTCGGGTCCTTTGAAAAACGCCATCATGAGTCCATTGGGTTTCAAATCTTCAAGTTCTGCGCCCTTCGCTTGAAGCTGCGCGACCTCAGCGTCCAGGTCTTCTACGGTAAAAGCGAGTTGATAAACACCCCAACGTGGATTCCCGCTGGTGTCCTCGACTTCCATATCTCCGAACTTCGGTGAGAGGAAGATCCCTGCGCTACCAATTTCCATCCGGACGATGGGTAACCCGCGGACCTCTACCCTTTCCGTGACCTTTCCATCAAACATCTCTTCATAATAACGAACTGCACCCTCTAAATCTTCACAACGAAGATGAACGTGGTGAAATGTAACTGCCATTGTTAAAATTTCCTTTCTTTATAAGACTTACGCAGTTTCCCCGTTTTCGCGCGGTCTTCGGTTCGTAGTAGCACAATGGCGCAAGTCGCGTGTGGACTTGCGGGACAATGCGCGTTCTTGGGGAATATCTCGTCAATTTTGCATAAGCCTTGCTTGGAACAAACGCGTCTGTCACGCGCCAATTAAAATGTGGTATTCGGAAATTATCACACAACCTCTGGATTGTGTCAAATTATTTTTTAGTTCTGCACTCTCTTAAAAAGGTTGAAGAATTATCCGTAAGATGGATTATTTATAAAAAAAATAAAAAAAAACTAACTTTTCTCAAGGAAATGCGTCTAAAGTAACGAACACGTCAATAGAACATTCAAAATTGTTGTTTAAAAAGTAAAAAAATAATATACACTTTCAATGTTTTCCTAAAAAAGGAGAAAATAATGTCAACGCAAATTCGCCAACAAGGCAGCGTAGCGATTTTAGAACCCAGTGGAAAATTGGTAGGAACCTCCGCATTAGAATTACGAGAGGTAATCGCCCCGCAAATAGAGACTTACGACGAGCCACGTATCCTCATCAACTTCGAGAACGTCAATATGATCGACAGTTCAGGACTCGGTGCCCTCATGGAGGCACGTGCGATCGCAACCCGAAAGAACGGGCGCATTGGTGTTATCCATGTCGGCAAACATATCAAAAACTTGGTCGTTCTGAGCCGTCTCGTGAGTATGTTTGAACATTACGACGATGAAGACGCAGCGGTTTTAGGACTATCCGCATAGAACGCAGCGTTCAACGTATCTCAAAAGGGACTGGTTTTACCGGTCCCTTTTTTCTTGAAGGTGCCACAACATGTCGCTGGAAAAGTGGACAACGCTCCAAACTGAACATATCCAATACCTTTCCGAAACCCTTGCGAAACGGGAACTCGCTGCGGTCGGGCAACTGGAACCGATCGCGGATTTTGAGGAACTCTTCACGTTTGACGAAGCACACCCGACACCGACCGAATTCACGCCAGAATACCCTGCGTGGCGGTTGGAATCTGTCGCCGCACGGGTCATAGAGGCGGTCGCGATTGCAGCCCACGAACCGCTTACGGAGCTGGGATACCGCGAACTCGCACGTATCCTGTCAGGGCACGCTGAATATCTCTATACCTATCCAGACGGTGAACCGCGTCCGAGACTCGAAGCAGGCAGCGCCTTGGCATTGGCGGGGAGCGTCTGTGCGTCGCTTCCGCAATCGGCACTCTGGCGACTTGCCGGATTTGGAAGGATTTCGGGGGTGTTGGCGGAGGTCGCACCTGCACCGACGGATTCGCATCTCACCCGACCGATTGATGTTGCCTTCTCGCTGGCGAACGAGCGGAACCTTCCGATCTTGGCAGCCGCGGTGAACGCCTATAATACCGTTCTTAAACGCAACTTCACGCCGCAGCGTCAATACAATTTTCCCTTCAGCGATAGCGACTTTTTTGAGGCTCTGAATTTGGATTTTCCGGGGATGGAAGCCGTGAAAGCCGCCATTTTTGGCGAAACTTGTGAGCCAAAACTTGCTGTTAGCAGTGGCGAAACTTGTGAGCCAAAACTTGCTGTTAAAAGTGGCGAAACTTGTGAGCCAAAACCTGTTGTTAGAAGTGCGGACGATGTAGCCGCAGCCAAATCCGCATACACCGTCTTTCGGAGAGAATTTTTAGATGCACAGATTGAACAAAAATCAATCCCACTGACAGACAGCTCCGATACCTATACGACTGCGAAAACCTACCTCGAATGCCTGCTCCGGTTGTCCATCCATCCGACACCCGCTATCACAGCGACGACAGAGATCGGTATTGCGGCACACCTCTTTCCCGAATTCCCTGGAAGTGAACAACTGCGTCTCCTCGCGCTGCGTCGCTATAAATGGATAATGGAGACGTTTTTTCATTCAGATGGCTTTCACAAGGATCGGACACTCCGTTCCCACGTTGAGGCGATTGCGGATGCTGTCAGATTCCTATCTGTTGGAGAAGAACCCGTGACGTCTGCCTGCTCCCTCGCAGAGATACAGACATCGCTGGAAAGACAAGTCGAAGCGTGTATGCGTCTGCGTCAACCCGATAACGCGTTTCCACCGCTCGGCCCGCTTCCTGCGCCGAACTTCGATGCCGCTGAACTCTGCACGATTGTCGATAAGGACTTCCGACGTGAGGGTTTTCCATCCACTAATACCCCCTCACACGCCCTTCCTGAGACGGGTTGCTATGTCATGCGGGACAGTTGGGAACCCGAGGCACAATACCTATTTTTCGATGCACATCCATCTGAAAAACCGAGCCACACCGACACATCAATTTTCGTGTTGCACGCCCATGGCCGACACCTGACAACGGGTTCCGTTGGTGTGCTTGAGACCACCCACTCGGAGCCTGATGCACTTAACACACGATGGATAACGACACCCGCATTCGATTTCGTTGAAAAATGGGATCTTTTGACAGCAGCTCTCGGCAACGTGCAAACCGTGCCAAAAACGGCTGAGGCGCATCACAAACGCGCTATTTTCTATCTTAAAGGTGAATACTTCGTCCTGCACGATCTCGTTCTCGGTGCGGGTGCGTACACATTGGAGCAGGTATTTCGTCTCGATCGAAAGGTTGCCCCTTATATCGTTTCCGAAGCAGGGAACATACGGACGCAGGAACCGCATCGTAGCAATCTGTTCATCGGTGCGGTAGGGACACCCGATCTTTCGGTAACATCGAGCGGGAACAGTATTACGTATCGGAAGCATCGGGAATCGCCAATGGCAGTGAACACAGTGCTGGTGCCGATGAAGCCTGAAGTGGAAGTGCGTCCGACGCTTTCCGCTATTGAGGTGCTTACCGATCCTGATGTTTTAGGGACAGGTTTCACCCTCCGGTTACCCAACGCGACGGATACGTTCCTCATCTCTGATGATGGCTTGGCGGAGATGTCTACCCCAGATATTCGGTGTGTCGGTGAATTTCTCTTCTTACGGCGCGACACCTCCGGTGCAGCCGTTCAATTCGTGATGCTGAATGGGCGATTTCTGCAGGTGGATGGGAGGGTCCTTGCCGATTTTGACAAAGCCTGCGAGAGTTATGTACGGATGTAAGGACTTATTGTCAGAATCAGAGTTTATAGGATTATAGCGTTTTTATGCCTGATCGTTGTCAATGTGTGAGGAGATACGATGTTGTCAGATGTTGGGGCTCAATTGGATATTCGCGAGGCAAATAAATTTCAACAGGGATACCGATTCCATCAAGGGACTTGCATATCAACGGGGCGACATCTGTCCAGTTTAAACCTCCGTTTGCACAGCCTAATGCAGCCATTGCTAGTGACTGGACCTCCTCTTTTTCAGAGTTTTTTTGTAGCCATTTCAAACCGGCCTCAATGTCTTCTATACGTGATTTTGCGCGCCAATCGCGCTTTGTTGCAAAAAGCAAAAACCACTTCATTGGATTTTTGACACTCATGTTGTGTGGTTTAATATCCATCAACTCATCTGTGACCGATACCTCCCGTTTATAGATATAAGGACGGGCAGATGTGACTTTCTTTGAGCGACATGCATTCTCATATTCCACATAAACATCTGGAAATTGTTCTTTAGCACGCAATGCCAATCCCTTTCCCATAACCCCTTTAAGGTTGACTGTAACTGTTAATGTCTGTAGGTTAGAGAAAAATATATCGCCTCCGTCAATAAGCGAAATGTTCTGACCGATTTCAGTTCGTTTATGGGGTTGGAAGAACATATCAGGTTCAGAGTTAACCACAATTTTAGGATTGTTAACAATTTTCTGTACATCATTTTGGATCATATCGTCAGCAACGTAAACTGAATGGATGTATGCCGGTTTGACGTAATTGGGGATCAAACATTCTGCCATCATTTTACGCTTTGACCCATCAGAATTATTCCACCAGTCGTTCTGAATGATTGATTGTTGTTTCTTAAGAATTTTCAACCCCTTAGACAAACAGTAAAATTGTGTAATTTCATTGGCAGCATCCCCATCGGTGATGACAATATCCTGCTCATCCAATACTTTTTTATTAATACCAACAACAGCAAGATCCTTTAAGTCTGTTTGATGAATAGTGCGAAACATCATGGCATTGCGGGGTTGGAAGTATAAGTTGGCATAAATCCAGAGGCTTTTTCCATCTGTAGTTTTGGAGTTCCGTTGTTCAATGCCCTTGCCCTCATAAATAGAAGTAGGCCGTAGACCTTCTCCTTCGACTCTGTCAGAGGAAAATATTCCACTCTCAAGGATGGAAGGCAAGTTGTCTTTATGTGTAATGTAGTAGAGACTTTCTATTTTCATGGTCTTCCTCTTTGCAATGATAATTTTGCTTTATTGAGTTAGGCGGTGATTATCTATCTTTGTTAACGCTCTGCTTCTATGCTGGTTGCAGATGTGTAGTAAAGTTCAAACAAATTTAATCTTTAGGGAATGGTGTGAATATGTTACTACCTCTATCGGTTGCAACAACAAGTTTCTGAATATTGGTGGACGATAGGTTACCTCTCAGTGAGTTAGCAACGCTCTGATCAGGAACGATAAATCGTTGGATATGTTCAGGATTAACTTGGTTAGGCACTAAACATTCCGCCATTAACTGACGCTTAATTTCATCGGAGTTGTACCACGAAATCCATGAATCGGACTTGAGCATCTTCTGTCGTGCCTGAAGAATTTCCAGTCCTTCAGACCGGGGATAAATTCGAGTTAGTTCATCGGCAGCAAGACCATCTGTGATGAAAATTTCTTGTTCTTGCAATACAGTGTTGGCAACACCTAAAACGGCGATATTCCGTCTCGTCCTATGGTTGTCTGAATACTCCGGATTAACAAGACCATCCAGCATGGCATTGCGAGGCTGAAAAAATAAATTCACATAGTGCCAGAGACTTTTATTCGCGGATGTATATTTGCGCCGCCGTTTATTGATGATGTCTACATTATAAATTGGCGTGTACGGAACGCCCATTTCTCTAATCCTAGCATGAGAGAGAATTCCTCGTGAGAGAATAGAAGGCAAGTTGTCTATATGCGTAATATAGTAGAGTGCTCTTATATTTGGCTCTTGCACAATTGTTCCTGTTTGTTAATAACTAATCCTCAATGATTTCTAACGCTTGCATTCGCTCAAGGGCAAAGACGCGGGTATCCTGTCGTAACTCACAGAATCCCTCTACACATAATGTTTCACCGGATGCCCGGCTGTTTGGGATATTCAGAAACCGCTCTGGTGCTACCACGCGCGTCCTCCATCTTTTGGCACGCGGCTTTTTATACTCGAACTGAATCCGTTGCGCGTTGTCAATCGCCGATTGGATGTCCGCGAATTGCTCCGCGAATTCCGATTGTGCCGGTTTTAGCGTAACAGTGCCAAAGATATCGGCTTCTCGGTACGTCCCCCTGTAACACTCCGCACAGGTCAATGTGAGATTATCCAACGCGTTCGTCCCGCCTTCAAAGACCGGGATATCGTGCACTAAATAGACATCCTGTTCCTCACCGCAATATGAACAGATCGAACCGTTTTCCTTGATAACCCTCCGTTGCCGTTCATCCCAATCCGGAGGCCAACACGGCAAATAGTCATAGAGTCCGGTTAGAATGGAATTTACCTTCACGAGTTTCGCACGTAAATCTTCGCCCTCCGCCGCAGGGAGGTTTTCTTGGTCTACACCCTCATTTGGTACAAAGAGCGACAAAATGAGTTGTGACTTCTGTTTTTGCAGAGCAGTTTCAATCTCATGTTTCCGCATTTGCAACAGGATGATACACGAATAATGAAGGAAGTCCCCGTTAGAAAGGGCTATATCGTATTCATAATCGGTCTCTATCTTACATACGGTACAATAAGGCATTTCAGACTCCTCGAACGTCAAGTACTCTGGAGACGTTCCTCTGAAGGTCGTTCCTGTAGAACAGGAATTACATAACTCCGGGGATACCGTCAAACTCGCCTATGATGAGGATCACGCGTTGGGTGCCAAGAAAGCTGGAGAAGCGTCTAAAGAATCTTCCCATTGAGAGATGATCGGTTATCTCTGCGTTCTCCGGAAATTCTGTTGTAAAAGCGCACCATGCCTTAAGAATACCACGTAGAGAGTCGATTGTCAAGCGGTTTTTGCCTACCATCCAGGGTCATTCAATTGTAGGTTTTGCGTGTCATATTTTCACAGGTGTTAATACTTTCAGATAAGCAGAAGTCGCGTGACTTTTCACGCGACTTCTGCTATACTTCACCCTAAAAATTACCACACTTTTGAGGTGAATCATGACAAAACTATCATCTTGCCACTTACTTGATATGTTAGCAGAAGTGCCAGACCCACGCAAGAAAAAAGGATGCCGCCACCCGTTAGTCGCTATGCTCGCACTCACAGTCGTTGGACTCCTGTGTGGACAACGCAGTTATACAGCGATTGCCAAATGGGCACGCCTCCACCCAGACCTGCGAACTGCCTTGGGGTTTACTGCCAAACAAATCCCGGCTGCCTCAATGTTTTATTATCTTTTTCGGCGACTTGACGTCACCGCCGTAGAAAAAACGCTCACGCACTCGACGACACAGACCCTCGAGAAGATGGGAACTTTCACGTCTCGCTTGACGGGCGTTGCGATCGATGGCAAGACCTTGTCTGCTTTTAGGAGGTCTTTCAACTGCTTGCGTGCATTGCGCAGATGTGTCTTGATTGTCCCTTCAGAACGATTCAAACGGCTTGCGATCGCTTTGATGGGCATCTCATGGTGGTAGTAGAGGCAGAACACGCGACGACGCATCGGGGAGAGGTCTCTGATCGCGGTGTAGAGTTGCTGGCGGAGTTCGGCACGCAGAATGTCGGTCGATGGACACGCATGGGTGGCAGTGATACGCTCCTCGTCTATCTCATGCAACGGCTCGGTGTCGTCGGTTCTCTTGCGGAAGTGGTCACTGCACACGTTTTCAGCAATGCGGTAAAGCCACGAGTAAAACGCTGAACCACAGCGGAACGTGTTGATGCCACGAAATGCCTTTAACCAGACCTCTTGTGTCAAGTCTTTGGCAACTTCAGAGTCTTTGATGCGTCGGGTGATCTGACGCAACAGGCGAGGCTGGTATTTACGCACAAGCGGGCTAAACGCTTCGGTCTCTCCCTGTTGGGTGCGTTTGATGAGGTCTAAATCACAACAGTCGGGGGGATTGCTCAAGGTCTTTAGGGGACTGAAAGGACGCGACACACCGCCACGCCCTTTCGATTCGGTGTCTAATGCCGCCGGTGTGCCGAGACGGCTTGGGGGTTACACGTGTAATACTTGTGTCCCTTGCCACACGTCGTGGCGTGTGAGGTCGCACCATTACAATTCGTCCACGAATGCGCCGGACAATTCACGCCCGCTTTCTTATGCCATTTGTGTGCCGAGACAGCAGACAGGTTACACGTATAGTAGGAATGACCGGCTTTACACGTCGTGGCGTGCGAACTCGTCCCACCGCAATTCGTCCAACTATTTGCCGGGCAGACAACCTTGGGTTTGGGTTTCGGCTTGGGTTTCGGCGGCGGTGCCGTATGACCCGAATGTGAACTCACTGCCTGCGGATTGCACGTGTAATACGAATGACCCGCTGGACAGGTGGTTGCATGTGACGAGGTGCCTCCACAGTTCGTCCAACTATTCGCAGGACACACCACTTTCGGCTTCGGCTTCGGCTTGGGCTTCGGCGGCGGTGGCGGTGGTGGTGGATCCTCATCATCGTCGTCATCATCGTCATTGTTGTTATTGTTGTTGTTATTGGGGGGGAGCGTCGTCGTCGTTGTCGTCGCCTTATGCCCCTTGTGGGATTTCACCGCTTCAGCATTACAACTGTAATAACTGTGACCCGCTGGGCACGTCGTGGCATGTGACACCGTCCCTTTACAATTCGTCCAACTGTTCGCCGGGCAGACGATCGGTTTATGACCCGAATGCGCACTCACGGCAGACGCAGAACACGTATAGTACGTATGACCCTGACCGCATTGGGTGGCATGTGACACCGTCCCACCGCAATTCGTCCAACTATTGGCGGGACACACCACTTTCTTCGTCTCCTTCGGCGGATCCGTCGTCGTCGTATGAGACGCATGTGCCGAAACTGCCGTCGCATTACACGACCAATACGTATGTCCCGCACCACACGTCGTTCGGTGTTCATAGGCATCTGAACCCGACACCACACGATTATACGTACACTTGCCGGCTCCACGATTGTTGTTGGCACACTTGACAACCACAGGATCCGGCTTCGGATCCGGATCCGAACCATAGGCGTGCGTGTGCGGTGTGCAGGCATAATATGAACCATAAGAACACGATTTGCCATTCTGCGTCGGACACGTGATTTTACGATGCGAATGTGCCGAACTCGACCCAGGATCATAGGTATGTCCACACGCCTGCAACGTCGCCTTCGGGGTCACTGGATCGGGTTTCGGGGGCGCACCGACATACGCATGTTCATGCGGAGAGCAGGCATAATACGTGCCATAAGAACACGAACGACCCTGACCATCTCGCGGACAATACAACAAACCGTGCGCCTTGTTCGCAGCAGCCGTCGACACATACATGTGACCACACGGACCTCGACGCTCCCCAGGCTTTTGATCCGGAGACACACGCTCATCGGGATAGATGTAATTCGCACATCCCTTGCCGTCATGATCCCCACGATAACAGTAGTAGTCCGAATGACCACACCCGGAGAAATACACTCGGAAATGATCTCCCGGTGTCCCCGCATCATGACCACACGGAAGCTTCGCTGAGGAACTACTACCCGTATACGCATGTTCATGCGGACTGCAGGCATAAAACGTCTCATACCCACACTTGCGATTCTGATCGTCTACAGGACAGGCATAACTCACCGTGTGAATTGAGGAAGCGTCACAGGGGCGACCGAAATGCTGACCACAGAGGAGTTTTTGAAATGTATGAGCACTTTTCGCGCTACCTGACGGTATTCGGCACACAGGGTACGTATGCCCCGAAGTACCGCAGTCAAAAGCGATTTGCTTGTGTTTGTCAGGCTTCCAATCGTTGGGTAAGCACTCAAAAGACGAGTGAAGTCAGCAGTTATAGGACTTTGGATCGTGTAGAGATGCTTGATATTTGGGATAAGTGTGACCGCACTTACCTTTGATTTCTGGTTGATTCTCTATACACTCTTCTAATTTTTTCTCAATGTCCAACAAATCCTTATGGGCTTTGCGAGCAGCTTTGTCTAAATCAGATAGTTTCTCTGTCTCGGTAGGAAGTTCACGCACTAATTTTGCCAACTCTTTTGAATCCGTTGACACTGAAATGCGCAGCTTCATTTTCCACACCTTATAGTTTTGATCATCAAACGCCTTTTTTGCGTTTTGATAGCCAATCTCAGCTGCGCTTAAATCTGTTTCTAAGGACCAGCAAGCACTCAGATCCAGCGCATAAAAGGAAAAAGAAAACATCCCCACCAAGATAATTAAACTCACAAACCTCAAAACTCTTTTCATGAGACACAACTCCTGTTACTTCTTTTCAGGCGGTGCTGGTAAGACTGGTCTTGCTTGAAAGATAGTATCTTCCTTTTTCGACGAAGTTTCATATCTTTCCATATATGCGTTTAACTGTTTGAGGATTTCTCTTTTTTCCGCATCACTGAGATGCTTTATATAATCATAAGACCCATCCTCTGCAGGCGGAAGAATGTGCCCCGCTTCTTCTATGACTTGCAGTCTTTCGGCATATGCTTTTTCAAAATTTTCCCGCCACGCCTTGCGGTCCTTGAGATACTGTTCTTTGCGTTTCTGATACAGTATGTCCTGTTTTTCAGCCTCGCTGTTTGTCTGTGTCTCCGCGTTTGCGTTTTGCATATCGGCAGCCCTAATAACAGGTTCAATGACCTGTTTGGTTGATGGAGGCTCTACGGGGGCGTGCGTTTCCGCGTGCCACACGTTGCCGTGCCAATGTCCGCTCTCAGCAGTTTCCCCCGGAGGCGGTGGTTTCGAGATAGTGAGCTTCTCTCCATCAACAGGGGCAGCGGTAACAGGGTTGATAATCTTCACAGGCTCTTGGCTGGCGATGTGTTGTCCCAAAAATGTACTACCTATGGCGAAACCTATCAATAACATAACAATCGGGATCCAAAACTTCTTCGCTAACATCGAAAAACTCCTTTATCTGTCTATAAACGCCCATCCGGACGCTTTTTTAATGAAATCTAAAAATGAGCCAAAGCAGTAGCACAACAACAAAGAGAAAAATGAGTGCCCGAAGAGACACTCTAAAACAACCCCGAGGGGTCATCAGTTCAGGATCAAAATCATACTTATTCGGCGGCATCATCATCCCTTTCGGCTTGACTCCTTTTTACTTGAGAAATACGAATTCGGGCAGGCGTAAGACAACCGGGGGATTCCCATGAGGGTCGAGCGTGACATGCTTGCCTTGAGGTCGTTGATCCAGATAAATAGAACGTGTTGTTCGAGGTTGAGCGCGTCCATGTCCCTGAAAACACCGATGGGGTCAGCAGAAAAAGGGACACAAAGAGTATCGAAACACAAATTCTGGGTTTCATCGGTGATCTCCTAACTTGTAAGCCCCTGTCGTATAGGGATTGATGTTATAATTCCACCCCTGAAGTGCCTCTAACTCCTCATCGGTGATTTCATCGAGGTTGATGTGGATCACTTCAGCGTTTGGGGCGCCGTTGCCAGGACCCGATGTGTGTGTAGATGTTGAAGACGTGAAGCCATCCTCTTTATCGGTGTAACTCGACCACGTAAAGACATATTTCTTATCCGCATCGGTACGGAAGGTGCGACCGCTACCGTCCGCCAATTCAAACATATTGAAGTCGGGAGACCAATTCCCCAACCCAATCATACGCATGTGAAAAAACCGGTCAGTATCCTCTTGCGCCAGCACACCAATCTCTGGGAAATCCAGTGTGATTTGGAACTGCCAATCAATTCGGTGTGCCGCCATACTGATGCCTGCATATTCGGAATCGGCGTTGGCGTGATACCACCGCTCTGCTTCAATAAACGCTGGATACACTTCGGTGAGCGAACGATTCGGATTCCACTTTTCAAGTATCTCTACGGCGCGCTGCTGCAATCGTTCAACGGTTTCGGTCTCAATCTCTTTAAAATAAACGCCAATCAATTCAGGCGGGCATTGCAGGTGTTTGGGAACGCCATCAGCAAACAGCGGATTTGACGATGTGCTGGTGGGATTCACCCAGTTTGTCTCTGTTTCTATCGGTGCCGCGACAGCAGGCGGTGCTTCCGCGGTTTCTACGGGTGTCGGTGCTTCCACTGCGGTGTCCTCTACCGGTCGCTCGGAAACTTCCCCAGGGGCGTGTGCGTCATGGGGTTCTGAATGCCACTCGTCGCCGTGCCAGTGTCCTGTCTCGTGTGTCTCTCCCGGCGGTGGGGGTTTCGGGGTTCGCGTCGTTGGGGGTTCAACCTCTACAGGTGTGATAATCGTGACGGGTTCTTGGTTGGCAGTCTTGCGTCCATAATACAGACCACACCCCACCACAGCGAGCAGGACAATCAGAATCGGTATCCAAACGCGTTTGTGTTTCAACATGGCTCTATACTCTTTTAGTTGAGAAATACAAAAGCAGGCAGGCGTAAGACGACGGGTTTTGAGCCGTGAGGGTCGAGCGTCACCTGCTTGGCATCAATCGTCATCACGGTGGCATCGCCAATGACATCCCCCACAACGACCCGCCGCTGTTCACCGGTGGCGGTGTTTTCTACAATTGCAGAGGATTCCGCAGGGTCTTGTGTGGTGAATGTTGCTATGAGTTTCCAGTTTCCCCCTGGGCGTGGTTTCTTATTTAGTTGCGTTCCCAGTGGTGCAAAGAGATTGTTATCAATAATGGTTTGGTAGAAAGCCGCGTTGGGTTGGTTTGGTTTCCACGTTCCTGACACCTCGCTGGGACGGCTGTTCTCCGCGTCGCGGTGTGTCTCGCTGTGGACAGGTGCCGGTGGTATCGCTTGTGTCTGTGCGTGTCGGTGATAAAGTCCGACACCACAACACGCAACCAGTACCATACACAACGCCTGTAAAGACGGACGTGAGAACATCGGGATGCTCCTTTGGTGTTTACACAGATTCAAATGACAGAACTACAGGGGCGCGGTACCGACGCAGAGAAAGACGAGAAACGGAGCGGTCAGGCAATCTTCCCTGTTAGGTGCTAACCTAAATGTTTCGCAAAATACCAACATTTTTTGATACAATTAGGTTAGCGATGTCATAGACTCATTATGGTATTGCTACGCGTTGTAGGTGACGAAACCACCTGCAACGCATCCCTCAAAAAGGGGAGGTTGCCATTCACGACTGCCATTCTATGAAAAAACAAAAAAAAGTCAAGATTTTTTTCAGAATATGATAGAATACTTCATATTGTGCTACTTAACTCATTGTTTTTCTTGTCTTCACATGTAGTTGGATTTGAAAAATAAACATATCGTCCCTACGGGACTAAAAGCGGGTGCATGCCTTTTTCTATAAACATATCGTCCCTACGGGACTGAAGAGGGTCTCAATCTGTGAGAAATACGTGTAAAAAGCGGTGCTTCTGTGAAACTATACTTTACAAATAGTTATTTAGCACAAGTCGTAAAAGGAGTAGCGGACAATCTACACAAACGACTCTTCTAATCCGCTGTAATTCGTGATTTAGACAAAAACAACCATTACGCATAGGCAAACGAGGCACATAGCACTCCGCTGGAGTGCAGGGCATGAGGCAGTATCCTTAAACAGGCTGAAGAAACACCCAAGCAAAACCTCTTAGAGGGCTGGAGGGTGAGAAACAACGCGCCTTTATAAACATACCGTCCCTCAGGGACTCAGGAGATTACAATTTTCCTTTGATTAGAGAGGAAATTATGGTAAAATATGAGGGAACTTTCGGTTCTCTACGTAAGAAACTTAAGAAATGAGACCCTTTCCGCAGGTTGTGTAATAGTTATGCATACATTCAGATGTGCCATTGAGAAAATTTTAGATTGGCATCCCCATCTGTTTCTTGAGGTACATATTGTTGCATGTGTTGCGGTAATGCGTTCGCATTCCGCTTCACCGGCAGTGTTTGAAGTTACGTGCGAGAATATTGTCTCTGACTGGCTTGGTGAAGAAACACAATTTAGGCTTGAAGTTGCGTGGTCGGAGGAGACTGAGAGGAACGCAGAACGTTTACGAGCTACTATACAAACAAGACCGATGGTAGAGATGGCTGCGTCAGCTCTCGCGTTTATTCTCACGCCTAATATTGTTAATCTTGGACAATTAGATGTAACAAATTATGGTGACCGAGCCGACTATCGCTCATTAGATTTGCCAAGTGTTCTTGAAATTAGCGGTACAGAAACAGCATCTGAACTTGCACGACGACATCGAGAAAAGGTCGCGCAAGCACTGGAAAATCCATTCGGATTAGATGCTTATGTCGTTGTCTGTGCCTTTTCTACGTTTGGACACCTTATACGATTTTCTTACCACGGTTGGGAGGAATGAACGCATGTCTGATCCCAAAAAACAGTACACGAAAGCACTCAAAGAGGCGATGCGCCGAAAATCGGAAATTCTCTCAAAAGCGCAGGCATTTTGGGAAATCGGCATGAGGGAGACAGCACAACCGCTATGGCTATCCGCTGCTACATACGAGGAACATATCGCACCGATGCTTGATGCTTTGGGACGCGAATTGGAAGGAGCGATGCATCGGATTAGCGCGGCATCGTGCTATGAGAAGGCGGGGGATCTGAGTCGAGCCGTGAACCTGTATCGTGCGGCACTGTCGAGTCCGTTGCGTGAGGATACTCGGGAAGAGGTTGAAAATCTGTTGAGTGCTTGTCTCATTGCGTTGAATCACCAGCCATCGGAAAGTACGTCTTCTATACACCTGTCGCCTCGCTGGGGATAAGATAAACCGGAAATGAAAAACGATCCGCGTCATCCGTCTAATCCGTGATAATCCGCGATTCAGATAATCTACCACCGAAATATGTGCGCACCCCTACAGAAAAAATAAATTTGCATTTTTAAATCAAGTATGTTATTATAAATAATGTGGAAATTATAAATAATGTAAAAATAAATGAGTATAACTTACGCGAAGTCATCTTTTGGAGCATAGAACGCATGTTCAAACGATTCATGTTCGAGTCCAAAAAAGTTACACTTTTCACCAAATTATTTTTTTCCCCAACACAGAATCGCGACCGAGAAAAACGCAAGAACACCACGGCCCCACTGGATTCTCAACCGAAAATCCGCACAGAAGTGCCAATTTAAAAATGTTATAAAAACGTAACATTTTAAGGGGAAATTACAATTTCCTGTGATTAGAGAAGAAATTATGGTAAGATATAAGAGAATTTTCGGCTGCCACTACAAGCCTTGGAAAGGAGTCTGAAATGAAAATAATCCTCATTTCTATCACTGCATTTTTGGTTTTTACGGCACCTGTGTTCAGTGAACTCACTGTGACGGACCTTGAAAAGATCCGTTCAATCGTCAAAGAGTCCGAGGATCGTTTGAAGGAGGACCTTAAAGCCTCCGAGGAACGCTTGAAGGAGGACCTTAAAACCTCCGAGAAACGTCTGAAAGAAGACATTGAAACCTCCGAGAAACGCTTGATGCAACACGTTGCTGACAAATTTGGAGAAGTAGACAAACGCTTGAATATAATATTTGGGTTTGTCATCGCTTTAATAACCCTGATTGTCGTGGTTGTCGGTGTTCCGCAAATTATTATGGCATGGCGTGGCAAAGAAGATCGCACCCAAAAGGAGCAGATTCAAGAACTGAGACAAGAAATAGAAGCACTGAAACAACAGCGGACGTGATATAGTGATATGGAGTTATTCTGCACACCTATTTGTGAAGATCCCTCGATGAACATTGTGTCAATTGACCCAGATAAACGAAGTGTGCTTATCCCGCTTTTTTCCAATTATCTTCCCCAGCGTATCTTCATTAACAGTGTTCTTGAGGGGCATAGTGGCATCGCGCTTGCAGATTCAAAGATAGATCCGCGGGTTGCTCAATTGAGACATCCAGGTTGGGCGATACTTGGCGGCGATGTGACGCATCCCATGGCACAAAAATTCGTCCAGCAATCGTCAGAAATGTGGGTTATTCCTATCTCAGAGGCATGGCGTGCGTTGATATTTCAAGTGCATGGTCACCATCTCAAACAGATACGCGGCATTACGTTCTCTTCGGAATCGCTCAATCTCAAACACTTGCGGGATCTCCAAAAACAGATGCCTCTCGGTTGTCATATCGAACGCATTGACATTTCCTTGGCGAACCAACTTAAAAATAAAGGGCTTTCCAGTTTCCCGGGTTTCAGTTCGCTCGCTGATTTCGCTGAACGGGGTATCGGTTTTTGTGCAACAATCGAGGGGTGCATTATAAGTCATGCCGTCTCACTGATGCAATGTCGTGAAGGGATTCATATTGGGATTGAAACACATCCTGACTTTCGCAACATGGGATTTGCGACAACTGTCGCGGCTAAACTGCTTGAGCACTGTATTGAGCGGGGCATTTATCCGCATTGGTCCGCCAGTTGTGACAATAGGGCTTCTATTCATTTGGCTGAGAAACTCGGGTATGTCCGTGATGGGGTATACGAGGCACTGGGTGTGTTTATAGAAGCGTCTTGATTTAAAAGTCGCAAAAATTAAAAAAGTTACACTTTTCACCAAATTATTTTTTTCCCAACAGAGAATCGCGACCGAGAAAAACGCAAGAACCCCACGGCCCCACTGGGTTCTCCACCGAAAACCCGCACAGAAACACCAATTTAAAAATGTTATAAAAACGTAACATTTGGAAGGTTTTTCTGTACAGATACCGCGCCTACGGGGATTCGGAGTTCCCTCCTACAGATCATCTAACGGGAACAACGGACGGCGGATATCGTGATATTCAAAATGTAGCGGGTTCACGGCAGTCAAGCCGGGTGTGTCTACCTCGATAATCTGTCCGGCGATGGGTTCGTAGGCGGCACGGTAGGCGACAGCGGCTTTGACAACGATCATCCGCATCTCCGTCGGATCGATACCGAGACTGTAAAGCTGCTGGAGACTAAACGGGGTCTGTCGCCGACTCGTTAAGACAACCAGAGAATCCTCCACTGCCACGACAGTCGTTAATCCCTGATTGTGGTATCTCACGCCACCGTGCCGAGGTTGCGTCTCTACGTATTGACCGTCGTGGATAAGCCGGACAGTGCCGCGAATCGGGACGGGGTCGCCATGCAGGTCGTCGGCTTTCCCACCCACTTCGAGGGAAACCGTCCCACCGACACCCGTCTGAATGCACGTTTGGACAGCCTCTGGATCGTAGACGACCACAACGAATCCGGATGCCTTCTGCTGGATTAACTTCGTTAAGATGAAGGTGCTATCCCCAGGTGAACCACCACCGATGTTATCCCCCATCTCAACAAGAATAACGGGAGAGTTTTCAGATTGAAGGGCTTGCTCGACCGCCTCCGCGGCATTCGGAAGATCGAGTGTGAGGTCTCCACGCACATCCCAGAGCATATCGGATAACCGATCGGCTTCACGTTGCGCGAGTTCTGGATCGTCATCCGTAACGACGACAAAAGCGGGGCCCGCCTCATGGACATCGGCATACGGATACCCAACGGCGACATTTCCGACGAGGATATTCGGATCTTCTTCTAACTGCTTCGCTGCGTTGAGAATAGGCGCCATCGGTGGGACGCTGGTGACATGATACAGGATATTGAGGAGCATCGGGGGTTTGGCGAGTGCTTGCGTCGGTGTAATCCCTTCTCGGAGTATCCGCATCATCAATTCCGATGCCTGTAGTCCACGTTGGCGTTGATCGATGTGGGGCGTTGTCTTGTAAATCACGAGTGCCGTCGATTCGGTGACCATCTGCTCGGAGACGTTGGCGTGCTGATCAAGCGTAACAACGATCGGTAAGTCGTAACCCAATGCATCGCGAAGTCGTCGTAAAACCTCGCCATCACCATCGGGATAACTTTCAACGACCATCGCGCCGTGGAGTGTGAGGAGGAGCCCTTCATGTTTCGGCGCGGCTTTGAGGTGCTGGATCAACATCTCGGTCATCCGGTCGAAGACATCGTCCGTTACGGGGCCTGCGGGCGTTGCAGTCGCCATGAACGTCGGATAAATCGTATAATCGTACGCCGTGGCACCTTGAATGAATCCACTTATTTCGTGATGCGCTTCTCCCCAGGTCTTTATGATATTACTGGCATGGGTTTGCGAGAACGCAGCAGCATCGGTGGGGGTGCCGCTAAATGTGTTGGATTCGTGCATGATTCCGGCGATAGCAAGTGTTGTCATAATATATTCCTTAGATAGCAGTCAGCAAGAGGCGGGATTCGGAGTTCCCTCCTACCGTAAATCAAAAAAGTCTTGACGGGTTCATTGGAAATAGTGTATCATTTAACAATCTTTAAATCTCCTATTTTTTACCGAATTACAAGCACGATTGGAAAGCATGACGCAGAACGGTACTCGGAAAAACCAAATCGAAGAAGCCATAGAAGTCGCCGCTGAAGCCCATCAAGGGCAATATCGGAAAGGCACGCGCACGCCCTATATCACACACCCCTACGCCGTCGGTCTTATTTTAATGGAAGCGGGATGCTCCGAAGCCGTGATTATTGGCGGTATCCTGCACGACACCGTTGAGGACACCGATCTGACCCTGGAATTCATTCGGGAACGTTTTGGGGACGCTATCGCAGCCATCGTCGACGGGTGTTCGGAGAACAAAGCACTGCGATGGCGAGCACGCAAGACCGAACGGATTGAGGCGTTACGCACTGCAAGCCCCGAAGTCTGCACCGTAACATGTGCCGACAAACTCCATAACCTACGCACTATTATTTCAGAATATGATGTCATCGGCGATGCCGTCTGGGAGCGGTTTCACGGGGGTGTTGAGGATCAGGCGTGGTATTACCGCAGTATCCTCGGTGCGATCGCTGATCGAGACGCCTCTTTACAAAAAAGTGTCGTCCGTGCTAAACTGTCTAAACACGACAGCGATGTGAACACCGAATCCGATGGAAATGACACCGCGCCTCAACAAGCGTCCGAGGCTCGGAAGACGCCCGCAGCAATAGAGGCTGTAAATCCTCAACTCTTTCACCAGTTTCAGCAGGCTGTAGCATACCTATTTGAAGGAGAGAATCAATGAAAATTGCCTACGCTTTTAGACGATGTGCCTCGTATCCCTACAACGGTGGTGAGTTACCCACCGATGCAACAGATCGACGACGGTTTTTGGATCATGCCAAAGCGATTGGGTTCGACGGGATTGAACTTCCCGCGATGAACCTCCCTGAAGCCGAAGCCAAGACCCTCCGTTTGGAGCTTGAAGGTGCCGGTATGCCGTGCGTTGCGATCCGTGGCGGGGGTGGTGCCGCGCATCCGCGTGTCGCTGCTGCGAACAAGCAAAGTATGATAAACGCTGTGAATTTCGCCGCGAATGTCGGCGCCGGCGTTGTGAATTCCACGGTTACCACGCCACCCCGCGACCCGAACGGTAAAGGCACGTATCGAGGTGAATCCGTCTCGCAAGGGTCAAGCCGCCTCGCAAGTGCCGTGGATTATGAACGCACTGCGAAAGCCGTCAGCGAAGTCGCCGGTATCGCCGCGGATCAAGGGGTAGAGATCTCCATAGAAATCCATCAAAACTCGATTGCGGATAACAGCTGGTCGGCATTGCATCTGTTAGAATTGATCGATGCACCCAACGTGGGTGTGAACCCCGACTTAGGCAACATCTATTGGACTTACGATATTCCAGAGGAATCCTGCGAAGATGCGATCGTCGCGCTTGCGCAACACGTCAACTATTGGCATTGCAAGAGTCTCTATCGTGTGCATATCCCGAATCTGGAAACCGCTATCTACGTCCAAGCCCCGTTGCCTGACGGTGAAATCGACTACCGCTTCGCCATTGCGGCGTTGTTAGAGGTCAACTACGAAGGGTATCTGGCAATCGAAGGGATACGCGACGGCGACCAGTTCCATCAAGATGGTCGGAGTGTGGCGTATGTGAAATCTGTTTTGTCGGATTTGCAGTAACAATTGAGCACAAGAGAGAGAACGGAAGAAAAAAAGAAAGGATGGAAGGATGGAAGAAGGGAAGGTTGGGTAACCCCGTTCCAATCTTCCGCCCTTCCAACCAAATCGCTATGACAGAAGAGAAAATTCGGCTCACCGCGACCGTCAAATGTGCTGGGTGAGCGTCAAAACTCGCTCCGGGTGAGCTGGCACACATTTTAGGGAAGATCCCAAAATCTACAGATCCGAACCTACTTGTCGGGACTGAAACCTCCGATGATGCCGGGATCTATCGCATTTCTGACGAACTCGCGCTCGTTAACACGGTGGACTATTTCACGCCTATCGTGGACGACCCGTATACCTTCGGCGCGATCGCTGCGACGAACTCGTTGAGTGATGTCTATAGCATGGGCGGTGTGCCGAAAACCGCGTTGAACATCACGTGTTGGCCCAAGGCTGATTTGGACCTGTCTATCCTCGGCGATATCGTCCAAGGCGGGACCGAAAAGGCTATTGAAGCGGGCGCAGCACTTGTGGGAGGGCATACCGTGGATGCCCCAGAGTTGATGTATGGACTCGCGGTAACGGGGATCGTGCATCCGGAGAAATTCGTCAAGAACTACGGGGCGCGTCCCGGGGAAGTGCTTATCCTCACGAAAAACCTCGGTATCGGTATTCTCACCACAGGGCTGAAATTCGATAAAATCAGCGATGTTGTCTTGCCGCAACTCGTTGAATCCATGACTCGACTCAACGCCTCCGCAGCATCCGTCATGCTGAAGCACGGGGCGAGTGCGTGTACAGATGTTACAGGATACGGCTTGCTGGGGCATGCCTCGGAGATGGCAGCCGGTAACGATGTTCGCCTCAAGATTGATAGCAGTGCCGTGCCATACTTCGCCGATGCCCCCGCACTCGTGGCACAAGACACTTACACGCAAGCCTACCTTGCGAATATGTCGTTCCTCGCCGATAAGGTTACCTTCCACACGGAGAGTGAGGCGATGCGGCATATTTTGATGGAGGCGGAAACGTCTGGCGGTCTGTTATTCTCACTTCCTGCCGAGAACGCCGACGCCGCGATAGCCGACCTCCATGCCGCGGATTGCCCGGAGGCAGCTGTTATCGGGGAAGTGGTGGCAGAGGATACCGCGCATATTGAAGTGTTTTAATGGTTGTCGGAGGAAAGGGTTTTGGGTTCGGGTTGCTACGGGAGAGGGTAATGGGTTCGGATTGCTACGCAATCCTTTGGGTCGTGGGTAATGGGTAACAAGAGGAAGGGTAACGGGTTCGGGCTTCGCCCTTTGGGTTGTGAGTAACGGGTAACAAGAGACCTTTATGAACCGAAAACCTCTTAACCCATAACTCAAAACCCACAACCCACAACTATTCTGACTGACAACTATAAAAAATATGACAAAAACAGAACTTGCGGAACAGATACGCGCGGTTTCATATCTTACAGGTGAATTCGTGCTCCGCTCAGGAAATATCAGCAACTTCTATTGGGACAAATACCGGTTCGAGAGCGATCCGAGGCTTCTCACTGCGATTGCTGCAGAGATGGCGAAACTCCTACCGCTTTCCGAATGTGACGGTTTGGCAGGTTTAGAATTGGGCGGTATCCCACTCGCAACTGCCCTCTCGTTGCAAACCGGAGTGCCCTGTTTTTACGTGCGGAAGGAAGCGAAAACCTATGGCACCTGTAACCTTATTGAAGGTGGCGTTAAGGAAGGCAGCAAACTTGTTGTGATAGAAGATGTAATTACGACTGCGGGACAGGTCTGCACATCGATTGAGCAAATCCGGGCGGCGGGGTATACGGTGGAACACGTTATAGCAGCCATTGATCGCCAAGCAGGGGGCGCGGCGAAAATTAATGCGGTCGGGTGTTCGTTCGCATCCGTTTTTACACTCGCGGCGTTAGAAGGATTTTAATTATACCTGACCGAACTGCAAGGAATATTAAAAACATGAAAATATTGTTTATCGGGGATATAGTTGGAAAGCCAGGCAGAGCAGCAACAGTCAGGTTTTTGGAAGAACACCGTCACGAATACGACTTTATCGTTGCAAATGGAGAGAATACAGCTGGGGGGAAAGGGTTAACGTTTGACATCGTTGACCAACTTTTGGCTTCCGGGGTCTCCGCGATTACAACGGGAAACCACGTCTGGGATAACAGAGAGATTTTCCACTTTATAGATACAACCCCGCAATTGATACGTCCTGCGAACTATCCGACCGAGGTCGCTGGACGGGGTGTAACCATCGTTACATCCGATGACGGAGAAACGCAACTCGGTGTCATCAATCTCGCCGGACAAATTTTCATGAATCCTTACACCAACCCGTTTCATGCGCTCAATTCGATTTTACCTGAAGTGAAAGCGGTGACCCCCTATATCCTTCTCGACTTTCATGCGGAGGCAACCTCTGAAAAGATTGCGATGGGCTGGCACGCAGACGGCAGGGTAGGCGCAGTGGTCGGCACGCATACGCACGTTCAGACAGCAGATGCCCGCGTCCTGCCACAAGGCACGGCTTACATTACAGATGTCGGTATGACGGGACCCTATGACTCGGTGATCGGCACAAGAATTGACGACGCGCTGGAACGGTTTCTGACGATGATGCCCACCCGATTTACTGTCGCTTCAAAGAACGTCAAACTCTGTGGTGCTGAGATAGAACTCGACCCAGAAACGGGTTTGGCAGTGAGTATCGTGCCGGTGCAGGCACAGTATTAATGAGTTGTCAGTTGGCGGTTATCAGTTAAGAGGTTTTCGTTGAATGCCCCTACTTAACCGACGACTGGAGACTAAAGACCGAAGACTATTATGCAATTAGAAATACCCATGGCAACGCGGACTGTTCACAGTGTCAGTGAAATAACGGATCTGTTGAAAAATCTGATAGAACAGCAACCACACCTGCAAAATGTATGGGTTCAGGGACAGGTGTCCAATTACAGTCGGTCCGGTGCTGGGCATATCTACTTCACGCTCAAGGATGACAGAAGCCAGATCCAAGTTATTATGTTTCGGAGCAGTGCCGCCGGTCTCAGATTTGTTCTGAAGGACGGAGAAGAAGTGCTCGTGCAAGGGCGACTGAATCTTTATCCTGCCAGAGGACAGTATCAGATTAACGCCAATAAGGTAGAACCGCTTGGGATTGGCGCGTTGCAAAGAGCCTTTGAAGATTTGAAACAGCAGCTCGCAGATGAAGGGTTGTTTGCGGAACATCACAAAAAACCGTTGCCGGTCTTCCCTCTAAAAATCGGCGTGATAACGTCTGCGACGGGAGCGGCGTTTCAGGATATCTGTCAACAACTTCGTAAACGGTATCCATTAGCCGAAGTGTTGCTACACCCGACGCTTGTTCAAGGCGACGGCGCCGCAGAAGGGATCGTCCATGCACTACAAGCGATGAACCAACGGGACGACATAGATGTGTTAATTGTGGGGCGCGGTGGGGGTTCCATTGAAGATCTCTGGGCGTTCAACGAGGAGGTCGTTGCGCGTGCGATTTTCGCCTCTGCGATACCAGTGGTTTCCGCTGTCGGGCATGAAACAGATTTTACTATTGCCGATATGGTGGCGGATCACCGGGCACCGACCCCTTCGGCAGCAGTTGAACATATTGTTCCAGATCAGACTGAACTTCTCACACAATTGGAGGGATACGATGCCTGGCTGTGTAGAATCATAAATGACCGATTTGACGCACTCAAAACACGGCTCCAAGACCTTGAGACACGGTTCTCACCGACACGACGAAAGGACGCAATTTATCAACTTCACCAAACATTAGATACTTTGGACCTTGCGTGTCGGAGTGCTGTAGGACAGAAACTCGCTGATGGTGAACGCGATCTTCACACACTTGCGCAACGCTTAAACGCATTGAGTCCGTTAGCCACACTGGAACGGGGGTATAGTATCAGTCGGAAGATGAACGGTGAAATACTGATCTCAAATCAACAGGTATCCGTAAACGACAGAATTGAGGTGCAATTATCGCATGGACATCTTGCCTGTCGTGTTGAGGCGGTTGGAGACTCGGAAACTGATTAAACGGAACGGAATATAACGGAGACGGTATATGACTTTTGAAGAAAAACTCGCGAAACTCTCACAGATAGTCGAACGATTGGAAAAAGGCAATGACCTGCCGCTTGAAGACTCGCTAAAACTTTTTGAGGAAGGGGTCGGCTTGGTCCGGGCCTGCAGAGAAACGCTTGAAAATGCTGAGCAACGGGTAACAAACGTTTTGGAAACAGATAACTTTTAAAAGAACAGGAATTCAAAATATGCTTTTAGAAAAGATCAATAGGCCCGCAGATTTAAAAAAACTTGAACTCGATGAACTGAAAGTGCTTGCTGAAGAGATGCGCGCCTATCTATTGACGGTGCTCTCTGAGCATCCAGGACATTTTGCCCCGAACTTCGGGACAGTCGAACTGGCAATAGCGTTGCACAAAGTGTATGACACACCGCGCGACAAAGTCGTCTGGGACATCGGGCATCAAGCGTATCCGCATAAACTGCTCACCGGCAGGCGGGACGCGTTCCCAACGCTCCGACAAAGCGGGGGGATCAGTGGATTCCTCAGCAGAGCGGAGAGTGAATACGATGTCTTTGGTGCAGGACACTCCAGCACTTCTATCGCCGCAGCTTTGGGGATTGCCACCGCCAGAGACCTTATCAATGAGCATTACAAAGTCGTGGCTGTCATCGGAGATGGTGGGTTAACAGGGGGGATGGCATTTGAAGCGTTGAACACCGCCGGGGACTTTAGAAACGATATGACCGTCATTCTCAATGACAACAACATGTCCATTTCAGCGACTGTCGGGGCGTTCTCTAAACATTTTCATAAACTCACGAGTTCACCACAATATAACCTCCTACGCTCTGGTGCGAAGGGGTTGATGAACCTGATTTCAGAGGATGCCAAGCAGATAGCGCGGAAGATTGAGGCATCACTGAAACCCGGCACGCTGTTTGAGGAATTCGGATTCCGCTACTTCGGTCCGCTCGATGGTAACGATTTAGAGGCATTGATACCCGTTTTGACGGGTATCCGCAGTCTCACGGGGCCTATTTTACTGCATGTCGTAACCGAAAAGGGACGCGGTTATACGCCGGCGGAAGAAGATCCGGTCGGGTTCTATAGTGTCAGTGGTCCCTTCAATCTGAAAACAGGAAAGACAACCAAACCGAAACCTGAAACCCCGACGTATACGGAAGTGTTCAGCAAAACGTTGATTGAATTGGCGAAACGCGATGCACGGATCGTGGGGGTGACGGCAGCGATGCTTGGCGGGACAGGGCTGGATAAGTTTGCGAGCGCATTCCCGAGTCGATGCTTCGACATCGGCTTGGCGGAACAGTGTGCGGTTACGTTCGCGGGGGGGCTTGCGACACAGGGCATGCGTCCGGTTGCCGCTATCTATTCTACCTTCCTCCAGCGGAGTTACGATCAGGTTTTACACGACGTGTGCATCCAAAACCTGCCGGTTGTTTTCGCATTGGACAGAGCCGGACTTGTCGGGGCGGACGGTCCAACACATCACGGCGTTTTCGATTTCGCTTTCCTCCGCTCTATTCCAAATATGGTCGTCATGGCACCCAAAGATGAGAACGAACTCCAGTCTATGGTGAAGACGGCTGTGTCGTATCAAGAGGGTCCCATTGCGTTCCGTTACCCGCGTGGCACTGGTATGGGGGTGAAAATGGCTTCAGAACCGCAAGTGCTACCGATTGGGAAAAGTGAGATCGTTAGAGAGGGTGAGGATGTGCTCGTGATTGCCGTCGGCAACCGCGTCTATCCTGTGCTTGAAGCGGCACAAACGTTAGCAGATTCTGGGATCTCAGCGACGGTTATTAACGCACGGTTTGTCAAGCCCCTGGACACTGCGACGATTCTACCGCTTGCGGAACGGATTGGTCAGGTAATTACGATTGAGGATGGTGTGATAATGGGCGGTTTCGGGAGCGCGGTTTTGGAGGCGATCGCTGCAGCAGGTCTCAAAGACGTGCAGATCAGAAATCTCGGTATCCCAGATGAATTTATTGAGCACGGCGATATCCAGCATCTCTATGCCCTTTGCCAGTGCGATGCGGATGCCGTTGTTCGCACGGCTCAGGAAATGCTACAACAGGAAACGTCTGAATTGTAACCTTGGTCAAAAATGCAAAGGATAGACACTTTTCTGGTAGAGCACGATTTGGTAGAGAGTCGGGAACAGGCGAAACGGCTCATTCTTGCGGGTGCAGTGACTGTTAACGGAAACGCCAGAATTAAGCCGGGACAACGGATTCCCGCTGATGCCGAGGTGGTCGTCCAGCAGCAACAAAAATATGTGAGCCGAGGTGGGTTCAAGTTAGAAAAGGCGTTACACACCTTTGATATAAACGTTCACAACCGGGTTGCGCTTGATGTCGGTGCCTCAACAGGCGGATTCACGGACTGCCTCCTCCAGCACGGTGCGAAATTCGTCTATGCTATTGATGTCGGTTACGGACAATTGGCGTGGAAACTTCGTAAACATCCACAGGTGCAACCGATTGAGAAAATGAACATCCGACACCTAACGCCAGCACACCTAAAAGCATCGGCGTTGAATGACCCGGAAGATTGTGCCTCCATTGTTGTGATTGACGTCTCCTTTATCTCTTTGAGGACGGTGCTCCCGAGTGTCATCAAACTGCTGAGGAGTTGCGACGACCGTTTTGACATCATTGCCCTGCTGAAGCCGCAATTTGAAGCGGGCAAAGCATACGTGAAAAAAGGTGGAATCGTCTCTGATAAACAGGTCCATATTCAGACGATAGATACCCTCAGTGCTTTCGCCACAGAGAAACTCGGGGCCACAGTGAGAGGGCTGACCTATTCACCGATCCACAAAGACATCGGGAATATCGAGTACTTACTTTGGCTTACGGTCGATGATGAAGGTGGGGATGCCTGTCCACACCAACAAACGACTGTTGAAGTCGTAGAAGCCGCGCATGAATCTTTTGAAAATGGCCATCAGTAACCAGTGGTCAGCGGGTAGTAAAGACGTTTTTTACCCAAAGCAGTAGCCTGCAAGATCGGCACACGGTTTTTGATAGGGGTGTTTTTGCTTGGGGTTTTTGATAGGGTGTTTCTTCGTATTTCTGTGTATTGTTGCAGGCTACTGTCTTAAGTTAATTTTCGTAACCGTAGCCCGTAATGTAATGGAGGGCGGATTTAAGAAAGGAACTTTAAAGATGAAATCTGCGTTATTCCTCCGCAAGGTAAAATTAAAAATTTGCATCGGGATATTCCTTGTTGTCGGGCTATGTGGAACGTTTTTCTTTATCCGATCAAGCACCTTTCTGGAGTGGGTAGAAGGACGGCTCGAGACTGAACTGAAAAATCGGATAGACGGCACCTACACGGCAAACGTCGGCAAAATAGAGGGAAATATCTTAGGGAGCGTCAGCATTAGAAGCGTTGAGATTTCTAAGGAAAACAAACCGGTAATCTCTACAGGGAAAGTCGTACTCAAATATAATCTATTGGGATTGCTAACTCGGAAATTTGAGGTGAAGGAACTGCAGGTGGACCAACCGGAAATTCACGCCCGCAGGAACACCGAGGGGGACCTGAATCTATCAGATATTTTTGGCGATCAGGCGACACAAGATCCCCCACAATCACAAGATTCCCCACAATTCCGTTTCGCTGTCAAATATATTAAATGTGAGAATGGGACAATTGATTACATCGACACACAACGCAGCCTTGACCTCCGGATTGATGGAATTACGATTGAGGTAGAAGGTCCCCTCAACACATGGCAGCATGAAGGGACGTTTGAAATTAAGAGCGGGAGTTTCACGGTCAACGGTGCCGAAACGGCAATTGACAAATTTAATGCTGATTTTCATATTTTAGCCAGCGGTAGCACGTTAGATGAACTTCGATTGGAATTTGGTGACTCCACTTTGGAGGTTACGGGTGAATTTACCTACGGAGAAACCGATCCACCTTGGAACAGTAAAGTTGACTTGGATCTGAACCTTGCAGATATAGATCCGTTTTTTGGTGAGGACATCGAACTTGAAGGCGATGTTGACGCGACGCTGGCGGTGGAGGGAGCAGGTTCCACCTTAGCCGGAACCCTTTCTGTGGAAATACCAACCTTTTCCGCTGTCACAGCAAAGAAGGATATCCCCAAGATAACGTTGACAGCAGGACACATTGACGCCGATTTCAACGCTGAACCCACCCCAATATTCACGCTAAAACAACTCAGTTTCCAAGTCGCCGATGGCACCGTGGTCGCTGATGGAAGCATCACGTCCGAAAATGCCTTAGAAGGCGATCTGCTCAAGCAATTCCAACAATTGCTAACCCATCCGATGACTTACCGCGGAAAATGGGACGCTACAGAAATACAACTGATCCCTTTGTTGTCAATGTTAGTCCAACTGCCGGAAAACCTTGCAGACAGCACAGGATTCCTCTCAAGCAGTGGAGAATTCAGCGGAAATCACACAGACCCCTCAAGCCTCGAACTCGCCAGCAAGATCCTGCTCACAGAGACAACCCTTGATGAGGTAAAACTTAACGATTCAACGCTTAAGTGCACAATAGCAGCGAGTGAATTGAAAATCGACGGAAACTTAGATGAAACCGGGATTGATGTCACGGGTCCCTTTCCTGTAGGCAGACAAGATATTTTGGATATCCAGGTATCGGGTATCGATGTTGATGACCTGATGAAGATTGCGAATAGTGCGGACATCGGTGGGATAGGGGACTTGTCTGCGCAGTTATCGGATGGGACGCTGGAAGGGTTTATGGAGATACCGAATGCGACTTTTAACGACATTCCGATCGGGACTCTGTCCGGGGATTTTCGCTATCAAGAGGGAAGAGTATTCATCGAAAACGGATTGATGACGAAGAATACCATAGAAGGCACATCGGGGTTGCAAACCCCTCCCACACAGGGATTTATAGAAGGCACATCGGGGTTTCAAACCCCTCCCACAAACGAATTCCTTAGTCGGACGACAATTACGGGAACTGTGGAGGTTGAAGGCGAGTTTCCTGCGGATATCAGTGTTGTCGCGGATCCGGTTTATGTGCAACATTACCCGAAACTATTGTTAGGTGCCGAGTATCCTGTAGAGGGTGAGATCAGAGGTGAACTCAAATTAGATGGAACGCTCGTCAATCTGGATGGCACTGCCGACTTCAGTGTTACCGAAGCCGTGGCATGGGGGCTCCATTTGGATCCACTGGTGCTTCCTTTGGAGGTTGAGGATTATAACCTTACGATACCGGATTTCAAGATAACGACTCGCGGACAGCAGGTTACACTCAATGTTGCGGTAGCCGCCAATGCTGACTATGACCTGCTTCTCGAAAATAATTCGCCTGTTCACTTAGAAGAAATTGCGAAGGCGGCACATCTACCCGATTTTCCCTTTGAAGGACAATTCGATGTTCGGGTCGTTGGAAAACTCAAAAAACCGGAAGATGCGGCCCCTCAGGTCAACTGGCGGGTTGACCTCGATTTTTCAGACTTAACCTTCTTGCACACCGAGCGTGGAACGAAACATCGACTCGGTGATGTCTCGCTCTTCGGTAAACTCGTAGAGAATGGTCATCAATCGTCAGTTAACAAGAATCAGTTAACAGAGGATTTGGTTAAATCAGATGCCGCTTTAACGGATGCCTATTTTGATTTTCAAGGACACGGCTTTGAGAAAACGGGTCAGATTCAAGGATACGTCAGCCTGGCTCTCGGGAATCCCTACCGATTTACTGCGGAAGGTGAGAAATTTGATATTACGCCGATCCTGCCTATATTACACCCAACACTTGAGGCGGTTACAGGGACAGCTGATGGGAATGCTTCCATAAGCGGAACAATAGCGGATCTTGTCGCACCCCCCGCGAACATAGCCTCTGAATCCCAAAGCCAAAAGATTTATCCCTATGATGTGGATATTCTTGTGAGTCGTTGTCAGTTATCAGCGAACGGTCATCAGTTAAGAGGGGGGGCTGTTGAACCAGACCCCTCTTTAACCGACAACCGACAACCGACAACCGATAACTCTGTGGCATTCACAAATGCTGAACCGATCCGTCTAAATCTCAAAGACGACAGATGGACGATCGAGACGCTTTCCTTGCGGGCATCCGAACATAAAGTCCCGTTTCTTGAATTGACAGGAACCTCGGATGCCAGTAGGGGCGAGGTGACCTCGCCTGTCCAGACGATGAATCTGCACGCCGTATCTGACGGGTTCGCGCTCCGACCCTTTGCGGAGGTATTGGGACTCCCGCGTGGCATGCTACAAACCGGCACCCTCCGTTACGACTTGAAAGTGACCGGAACACCCACCCAACCCAACCTTCAGTTAGAATGGGCAACCCCGACGCTAACATTGGAAACAGAAGCGGGTGATATTGACATCACCGAGGCAGGAGGTGCCATAACATATCAGGAGGAGATACTGCGTTTTGAGGAATGTGCTTTCACCATCTTCGGTAACGACGGACATTTGGAAGGATATGTTGATGTCCAACCCGATGCCGTCGACAGTTCGGAGTTACATCTCCGCGTCGATACCATCGCCTTGGATCTCGCCACCTTACCGATGGAGGTTATCGATACCCTTGGCACCGGTGACGGAGTAACCGGAATTTTAGAGGCATCTATAGAGATCGGCGGCACGCTCGCTGAGCCCCTTGTGCTATTATACGCTGAAACAGCCGGACAGCATCCAATCCGCTTTGTTTCTTATATTCCGTCTATTACGCTGGAGCGACTTCGTGTAGATATTCACCTCGATTCAGAATTCGTGCGTATTCAAAGGCTGGAGGCGAACGGACAGATGGGAGAGGGTCCCTACCGTATCCAAGGGGAAGCCAGGTTCTCACGCGAGAACGGTTTTCGGTATTCGGTTAACGGTTATCGGTTAGAAGAGGGTTTCGTTAAACCAGATCCTTCTTTAACTGACAACCGAAAACTGAAAACTGGAAACTATTTCCATATTGATGCATCAGCGTCACAAGTAGAGATTGGGGACTACGGTTTCGCTTCGGGATATGTTAATCTGAGCGGGACAGGCTTAGACCCACAGCAGATGACGGTAATTGGTGAGATAAACGAACTGGAACTTGATGGCTACGATTTCCGTCTTATTAACAGGGCACCGCTCCGATTCAGTTTAAACGCTCCCCAAGCCGGTGAGGAAAATCCCCTACGATCTTCGATTTTAACCAAACCCGTAGCTCGTAACGAAGTGGAGAGCGGATTTAAGGAAGACACATCAAAGTTCCAAAAGCACGGCATTTCTCCGCAAGGTAAAATTAAAGTACAGATTCCGTTACAACTTACATCACCTGCTATGACAGCAGCGATGGAGGTCGATGTTGCAGGCACTCTCGCTTCTCCTGAAATCACAGCAGGTTGGCACGGCACTCTCAATGAAAAGGAGTGGACAGGCAAAATCCAGTGCCGAGATGAACGCATAAACGTCACGGGGATAGAACTCAAAAACAGTGAAGGGGTGTTAACCCTGGCAGGTGTTATTCCGTTTAATCTGGCATTTGAAGCGATGGATATATCTGAACGGTTTATTGCAGCCCCCATTGATGTGCGCCTTCGCGGGAGTGAACTGCCTCTCAGTTTTTTTCCAGAGATTGATACCGCCTTTTCAGAGATGGACGGCACCGTTGACATAGATTTAGGCATACAAGGCACAAGTCAATCTCCATACCTGATGGGTAATGTGTTTGTTGAGGCGTTGCAACTGCGTCTTAAAGACTTCCACGGGTTGCCGATTCAGAATATGAAAATACACCTCAACGCCCGGAAAGACTTGATTGATTTTACGGAGTTTCGATTTGACATAGGGGATGGCTACTGTAGACTTGAACACGGACAGGTAGCACTAAAGGGGTTGATGCCAGAGGATTTAATATTACAAGGGTTGAAATTAGAACAGTTTCCACTGGGTTCAGCCTTACCACCGAACCTGTTAGAAGAGGTGGAAGGGCATATAACAACGACCTTGGAGACATTAGCGGTCCCGTTCGACACCTTCTTAGCGAGCGGAGAAAGCACGCCATTTCCGCAAGTCCGGGAGCTCCCCTCACTCACCGACCTTGCGGCTGTTGCAAATGCGGATTTATCGATTGATAGCGTCCGCCTCGCTTTCAAGGCAATGGATCGGCATTATGACTTCCATGATCCCGCGCCGACCTCGATAGTCCTGAGTGATGGCACTTTTGTTTTAGCGGAAGAGTTTATGCTTGAAAACCGAGATGCATTTTCAATCAAACAGACCTTTACCGCGGAGGATACCGAACCTGACGATTTATCTGGTAACACACAAACGCTTTCAGCGAAGACGACGCTCAGTATAGACGCTGAAAGTAAATGGTCAGTAGACGGCGAATTTGATGGCGCACTTCGGATCAAGAATTTTGATGTCTCAATGATAACCGATAGGTGGCCTGCGCCGTATCGGGTTACCGGTGCCCTGTCTGGCAGTCTACAGATGAGCGGGACCAGCGAGAATCCGAAGATAACCGTGCGGCGGCACGAGCGCGAACCTGCGGAACTCTACCTACACGATATCCCGATTGACCTGCGATGGCGGATCCGCTATCAGAACGGGAGATGGGAGATAACAGAGAAACGATACGTTGAAGTTACATTCGGTGAAAACCAGTTGACTTTCTCGTGGACAATGCCTTACAAATTTGAGGTAATTCCGTTCCTGACAGCGCTGCAACAGACCCCAGAAAAGCTCTGGACGGAACTCCAGCAGACCGAGATGCATGGAACTTTGGATATAAAAATAAACGACCTGACCGTGCTGCCGTCTTTGATCCCGGGGCTTAGCACAGCAACAGGCACGAGCGAAATCCATACCAAATTGACAGGGACGATAGAAACCCCTCAAGTCGATGGGAGTGTCCATTTCGAGAATATAGGACTTGCGTTTCCTGAAGCGAATATTCGGATTAAAGAGGCTGAAGGCGACATTCAGTTATCAGAAACAGGGGCAAATATTCGGCAATTTGAAGGCATCTTGAACGAGGGTAGATTTGATACTACGGGCAGCATCAACGCGCCGCCAGATATGCGCATCTGGGAGAAATCCCCGACATTGAACGTGTCCACGGGGCTCACATCAACGGTTTTTGAACAAACCGGGCAGTATCGGATTGACCTCGCTTCCACGGCATTGGGGCTGGAAGGTGAACTCCTACGCCCGCGTCTCACGGGTGAGCTCCATATCAACGGCGGCTACTACCAACAGAATTGGGAAAGCGTTCGGGATTGGCTCACGGGAGGTTCCGTCAAGGAGGCAGAACTTGTATTGGATTACCCAGTGCTACGCGATTTACATCTGGATGGGGTAGATATTAACATCTCTGATAATTTTCGTGTGCTTTCATCCATCACAGGACCTACAGATATTGAAATCGCCTGTTTAGGCAAACTCTTCGGGACAATCCGTCAGCCGGTATACAGTGGGAACGTATCGGTCCTGAGCGGAAAAATTGGGTTCATTGCGCAGACCTTTGAATTTCTCGAAGGCTCTCGCATCAGTAACCAGAGTACTGTTGAGTTCGACCCGGAACTCAATATCTTTCTCCGGACCCCGAACCGGATTCGCGGTGTGCTACCGAGAGATGGCAGTACAGTGGACCTTCAGGTTTACGCCTCCTTCACCGGCACCCTCAGCAACCCGAATTTCGTCCTGAGCGCGCCCCCTGAAACGACAACAGAGGTCCTCTCAAATGACGATATTGTAGATTTCATCTTACATAATGCCGCGCTTTCAGGCGCGCTCGGTGGGTTCACGTTTAGTTTCCATCGCCCGCTTGATGAAGATACACGCTATATCAGTGCGGAGTACCCGCTTGGAAAGAATGTGTCCATTAAAATTGAAACCAACGAAAAAAGGGAGCACGGCATTGACCTTGAATTCAAAGGACGGTTCTAAGGAGAAAAAGTTTGCGAGTGTATCTAAAGTTGCGAAGTGCCTAAGGTTGCTGACAACTTTACCGACCTTAGCACACTTTATGAACTTTAGCACACGCTACGCAGTGTGTCTTATACTGTGGTTTCCTTGCTGCTTTTTTCTCCAGTCTGTAGACGCGCAGGAATCCGTGGAAGCCGTCCGTGATGCGAAAAATGGTGCTCAGTCATCGGTTGGCACGCCTCTCCTAAAAGATGATCCTATTGAACCAGATCCCGCTTTAACTGATAACCGAAAACTGATAACTGATAACTATAGATACAAACAGATTGTGAAGATAGAGTACTATATTGGGCCAACCCCTGCGGAAGAAACCGTGGAGCACCCGAATATACTGAGAAACCAGACGGTCGTCGCTGTTGACGACACACTCTCTCGTCGGACAATTCAACAGAGCATTAAAGCTCTCTATGCGACACAGCAGTATTCCCAAATTCAGGTATACGTGCGGGACACTCCTGATGGCACAGTTTTAACCTACCGGTTGACACCTTTCGCGCGTATTGAACAAATTGTGCTCTCCGGCATCCGTGAAAACGAAGTCAAGGCTGCCATTGAGAAGGCAATGCGCTCAAAACGGGGCGGAAAATATGTCCCTACGATCGTCAAAACCGATGTGCAGCGCATTAAAGAGGTCTGTCAAGCGTATGGGTATTTTGACGCTAAAGTCACAGTCTCGGATACGCTCACCGAAGCGGGGACGTTAACCTACCAGATAGCTGTAGGCGGTGCTTCAAAGATCAAAAAATTGCAAATTCTGAATAGTGATGCCCTCTCAATCAACAGCCTTAAAGCCGTGTGTAACTTTAGCCGGATCTTGCCGATTTACAACAAATCCGGTGTGGAGACCGACGTGGCATCCATGTTAGCACTTTACCTAAAAAATGGCTATCCCAACGCTACCATCGTTCCAGAGTTTGACCCTGAAACCGGTGCGCTGCAATTTCGGGTCAATGAAGGGAGAACGGTTCGGTTTAACTTCCTTATGGATGTCGGAGAACTCCCTTTATCGCTCCAGGATACGTTCAGAGCAGATATAGTTTCTTTGGTAGACACAGCCCCCACTTCTATATGGGAACCCCGGATAAGTTCCTATTTCAAAGCCAAAGGTTACCACGATACCACGGTAACGATGGAGACACCGGATCCCGAAACTGTGCAATTGACGATTAATCCGGGGGTGCGTTATGTCGTTAAGGATGTCACTTTCTCCGGGAACAGGGCGTTTTCGGATGCACAACTGAAGCGAGAGATGACAATGAAACCCATAGGCGGCTTTCTACGAAACTTACAAGCAGATCTCGCAAGATTGTTATTTCAGCACGAACAGAGACCCTTTTTTCGTGAGGTAGAACTTGAAACAGATAGACGTCGGCTCGACATTCTGTATGGAAAAGTGGGGTATCCGAAGGCGGTTATTACGACAAGGCTTGAGAAGCAAAACGCAAACAACCGGGGTATTGGCGAAGTTGTGATCCATGTCTCAATAACTGAAGAACATAAAGAGATGATTCATCGATGCCACATCAGTGGGCACGATGTGTTAGATACCGCGACGCTTCTGGCAGGTTTGGCGCGTGAACTCCCGTTTCCACAGCCGAACGCCTCGCTTACGCGGAAAGCCTACAGCGACGCAATCTTAAAAGCCTATTACGAACTCGGATACATTGATGCGGTGGTCAGTAGCGCGTATGTATCAGAGACGGAAGAACCGGTTTTTCGAGTCTCGGGCAATTTCTCTAAACCTCTTGCGGCTCGTGAACTCCCGCCAGAAATCCGATCGGAATTCAAGAAATATCACCTGACACTTACAGGGGTTGACATAACGACCCAGATCGGCAATCGTTGGAGTCTCCAAGACATCGAAGGGAATCCACGGTATACACTTAAACAGGAAGCGACACACCTTGAGGTTTATGAACACGGGGTGCTACACCTCACCGTGGATCAAGAGGGTGAACAGGTCGTGTTCGGTAAATTCTATTTTCTGGGGGACACGGATGTCGTAAAACAACACGTATTTGAACGGGAAATTACGCACCTTGAGGGAACACTGTGGACCTCAGAGAAATTAAGTAAGGTCTTGCAAAACCTCTACAATTTGGGGCTTTTTCGCAGCGTCCAGTATGAACGTTTCTCACAACCGACCCGTAGTATAGGCACCCCGCAGTCATCCGTAGGGACGAGGTCGCCTTTGGGAACCCTCCAAGCAAAAACCCCGTATTCAGATGCCTCTCCCCTCCGTCTTAGGAAAACCAACGATGTTTTAATAACAGTCGAAAAACAGAAACCACGGACCTACAGTGTGAGTAGCGGTTACAGCTTCGCAGAGGGGGTCCGCGGAACAGTGGCGTTGACGGACAGCAATTTCCTCTTTGATCGGAACATCCGAGGACGCGTGCGCAGCAGATTGGGATGGCGAGACGAATTAGGTTATCTTTTTGACGCAACACTCACCGAACCGTGGTTGATTGGACGGACGCGGGGAAGTCTACAGATATTAGCCAAGAAGTTAGAAGTAGACGATAACGTCCGCGCCCTTCAGGGGAGTTTTATCCTCAGCAGAGACGTGTCCGAATCGCACCACCTTGATCTAAGATATAGTTACCGGGACTTGAACCAACCCGTTCCACCGATGCAGGGTTCTCCCGCAGGTATCGGTGCCCCTATAGAGCAGAATCCTTTCAGCACAACCGTGAGCAGTATTCGATTCTCTTGGACCTACGACAACCGAGAGCGTTATTTGAATCCTACCGGTGGCATGTTGAACGATCTCACGCTTGAATACGCGGGCGGCAACTTCTTGCGGGGTGAAACCAGTTTTATTAAGACAACAACGGATACCCGGTATTACCAAAAACTTATCGGTGGGCTTGTCGTAGCGACCGCCGTCCGATTCGGAATCACGACAGGATTGCGCTCAAATCGGCGAGCAGAACTGATCTCTTTTGAGCGGTTTTGGGCAGGTGGCGGGACAACGGTTCGCGGTTATGCGGAACGCTCTCTCGGTCCCAAAGATAGCACGGGCATCCATCGCGGCGATGTGCAATTCATCTTTAACACGGAACTCCGCTTCCCAATCTATCGGATCGTTCGGGGTGCCCTCTTTTTTGATGCTGGTAATGTTTGGGATGCCTTGGAGGATATTGAGACAACTGAACCGCTGCCTTCTTCTGTCGGTGCTGGACTTTACGTGGACCTTGGTGCCCTCACAGCTGGCATTGATTATGCGATCCCACTCGTGTCCGTGCCGGGTGCTTTAGATCCGAACAGGGCCGTTCACCTTCGTGTGGGGAGTACGTTTTAAGAGTTTTAGAGTGTGCTAAAGTTTGAGGTACTTAAAGTTGTGTGGTGCTCACTGCTCTTTTCAACCTTACAAACTTTACGAACTTTAGATACACTTTATAGTAAAGCTGACAATTAAGTGGACATTGCTTCCTTAAACGAACACCGGTTCGTAGTAGTGCGATTCATCGCACGTCCTGCCAAGGCGTGCCCAGATATTTTCGGGCTTCACTATAAAACTTTCCTGTGATGGTTAATCTGCCGACTCACCGTAGGGTTTCCCCAACGCAAGAGGGGCTTCGGCGCGCCCGACAAAACCTGCCAACACTGCCAAACAGAGCACATAGGGCAACATTAAAAATACCTGATACGGAACCTCCCACCCCAACGCTTGGAATCGCGCATCGAGTGCTGAACCGAGTCCAAAAAGCAGGGCAGCCCCACACGCCTTCACAGGATGCCATTTCCCGAAGATAACGATCGCTAAAGCAATGAACCCGCGTCCGACTGTCATACCGGGTGTAAAATAGGGTACGTCAGCGAGGGAGAGATAACCGCCCGCCATCCCTGCCATCGCTCCAGCGAAGAGTAGGCAGATCGTTCGCAAACGGAGAACGTTCGCGCCGGCAGCAGCAATCGCTCTCGGATGCTCGCCACACGCACGGACCCTGAGTCCCTGTTGCGTATGGTAGAGGAAAAAATAGACACACGGCACCAGCAGAAATGTGATGAAGACGAGGATGTTGTGTGAAAACAGGGCGCGTCCCAAGAAAGGGATTTCGGAGAGCAGTGGAATGTCAATCTGCTGAAACGCTGGCACCCCTTGGGCGATTCCTGTTACGCCGAAAAGCCGTTGATAGATGACCTCTGTCAAGCCTAACGCCAAGAGTGTCATCGCCGTGCCGATGATAACTTGGTCACCCCGGAGTCTTATCGCACAGAGCGCGAACAGCCCGGCAGCGATCAGTCCACTGAGACCTGCCATTAACAGTCCGAACCACGGCGCGATCACCGCAAATTCCGCCGTGTAGAAGGAGCCGACCATCCCGAAAAACGCACCGATGAGCATCATCCCCTCAATACCAATGTTAAGCACACCCGCACGCTGAGAGATGACCTCGCCTAATGCCGCAAGTAGGAGCGGGGTTGCCCCGCGTATCGTCGCTGAAAGAATCTCTTCAAACATATTTTAATTCATTGCTCCTGAACTGCTGCGTCCGATTGCTTCGCAGTGAGAATGCAGGTTTTCAGTTTCATACACGTAGGTTGGGTTGAACGATAACCTACCAAAACTCCAACACAGCACAGGAACTTTCCGGTTCCCAAAACCGTTTGAAATGACGAAAATGTGAGTGAAACCCAACATATTCGCACTTCAACTGTTGACATGTTGGGTTTCGCTGGCGTTCTTGTATAGGCCAATATTTAAAGCAGACAAGCACTGAGTAACAGAAGTAGGTTTAGGGGCTTTACCGCTCAACCCAACCTACGTTTACGACTACGAACCGGGGTTCCCACCCGCGTAGGGGCGAGGTCACCTCGCCCTTACGGAAGCGGACTACTTTTGAAAAATACATATCCTTCTATAGTATACCCGTTTGTAGTAATGCGATTTATCACATGTTTCTTTTGTAGCATAATCTGTTAGATTGTGCATCTTCAGCACACAGACTAACAGTCTACGCTACAGAATGCCTCACAATAATCAAACCTTATGAATCAAAACGGGCTGCCTCCCTAAACCTAAAATCTTACGAATAGAAACTTGAATTATTTCTGTATTAGAAGTTTCTGGGTTGCTGTGAAATCTCTAGTTCCTTAGGCTTGTTCATTGGCGGATTGCATAGTCAAGGCAGGCTTGGATCTGAAGTGTTTTGAGGTCGGGAAATTCGGCAATGATTTCGTCAGTTGTATAACCTGCTGCCAAGTAGCCGAGAAGAAGGCTTACCGGAATTCGCGTGCCTTTGATGCGCGGTTTACCGCGTAGTATGTCGGGTGTGCTAACAATGTGGTCTCTCCAATGAATTGGCATGATACCTCTCCTAAATAGAGAGACTGGGTCAAATTAAGGAACTATATCTTTATTTACAATTGTAGCGTTTTTGAGAGTGCTTGTCAAACTTTCTTGCGGAACAGTTGGATAGAACCATAACCGATAACGAAAAGCAAAATCGTTGCCTGCATCACGAACGTTACTTTGTCAGAGATGCCGACCGTCCGCTGCATACCGTATGAACCTGTCGAAAGCGCGCCAAACAACAATGCAGCAGCAACCGTCACCAACGGATTCAATTTTGCTAACAAAGCGACAGCAATCGCAGTATACCCATATCCCGGAGAGAAGTTGAGGAACAGTCGACGCGTCAGTGCTGTGAGTTCGAGTGCCCCACCGAGGCCTGCGAGCGCACCGCTGATGAAAAAGACGCGGAGTGTGTTCTGCACAATCGATATCCCCGCGGCTTCCGCAGCAGCCGCCCCCTCTCCCACGGCGCGGAGTTGAAATCCGAACGCCGTTCGGAAGAGAATAAACGTGAGAACAACTGCTAATACGACAGCGATCACAATGCCGAGGTGGACCCGATGCGGTGGGAAAAGTCGAGGCAGAAATACCCATTCGACGATCCGATCGCTTTGCGGACCGCGTTGCGCTGCCTCCTGCAGTGGACCCCCATCTATCATCATGCTCACCAGATGAAGGGCGACGTAGTTCAGCATAATCGTGCTGATAACTTCGTTGACCCCACGCCCCACTTTGAGGATCGCAGGGATGAGTCCCCAGACGCCACCCGCGACTGTGGCGAGTCCGAGGCACAACGGCACTGCAATCCACGGGGTTTGCGGAAAAATTGGAGCGAGTTTCGTCCCAAACCATGTCGCCGTTAGCGCGCCTATTAGAAATTGCCCTTCGGCACCGATGTTCCAAATCCCGCACCGAAATGCCATAGCAACGGAAAGCCCCGCCATCAGAAACGGCGTGCTTTTCACGAGCGTCTCCCCGAACTTCCTCCCCGTCCCGAACGCGCCACTCACCGCGGCTTGGTAAGCCTCTAATGGGTTATAGTGACAGAGCATCATGATGATGGCGTTTACGACAAACGCACTCACGAGAATTAGAACAGGCGTTGCGATCCATTGAATTTTTAAGGTATTAAATCTGGACATTGTTCTATACGGGCTGGGGGATTCAGTCTGGGAATAGACTGAATCCATTCCTTGCATTACATTCCCAGCCCCTACGACTCCACAATGGTTTTTGGTAAATTCCCACGCGACTAAGGATCTATTTGATTCTCAAGAGTCTCTCTGCTCTGTATGCTCCGTTATTTCTCCGTGTGGGTTTCTCCAGTCATTAGCAATCCGAGTGCCTCGATGTCGTTGCGTTGTGCCGTTGCTTCGATCAGTTTGCCTCTCGACATGACATAGAGTCGATCACTCAACAATAAAACCTCATCTAACTCTGTTGAAATTAGCAGGACAGATTTTTTTCCGTCGCGTTGTGCCAACAAATTCTCGTGGACATAACGAGCGGCGTTGACATCTAAACCGCGTGTCGGATTCACAGCGATAAGGAGGTCGGGATGCAGCGAGATTTCTCGGGCGAGGATGAGTTTCTGTTGATTGCCGCCGGAGAGTGAAGAAGCGGGTGTATCGGCAATGGGTGGACGGATGTCGTAATCCGAGATGAGCTGGTCTGCTGTCTCCTGCTTCCGCTTCTGGTTGAGGATATTCCACTGCGCTATGTTTTGCAGGTGGGTCACGTTCAACAAGAGGTTTTCCGTAACTGAAAACGCCGCAATGACGCCTGTTGTCTGCCTATCTTCAGGGATATAGCCGACACCGCGCTGCCGCACTGCCTTGATCCCTTTCGGAGTGGCACCCAAAATGCCGATTGTCCCAGCGGCACTGGCGCGTAAGCCCATGATCGCCTCGGCGAGTTCGCGCTGTCCATTGCCATCTACGCCGGCAATACCCACAATTTCACCGCGATGTGTCGTCATCGAAACATCCGATACCGCAACCTCATCACGATTGCCGAGCACCGTCAAGTTTGAAAGCTGCAGCACACGCTCTGGGGCATCGCTTTCGGGATGCGGACTCGAAACCGAGCGTTCAACGTCAGTGAGGTCTTCTCCGATCATCTCTCGCGCCAGTTGGCGGGCCGTCAGTTCTCCCGTTCGACCGAGGTAAACTTTCTTGCCACGTCTTAAGACGGTAATTCGATCGCTGATGCTCAAGACCTCTTTCATTTTGTGGCTGATGAAGATAATCGCGCGCCCATCGGCTTGGAGTTTGCGCAGAATTGTGAAGAAACCCGCTACCTCCTGTGGACTCAGAACCGCAGTGGGTTCGTCAAGTATCAGGATCCGGGCATCAACGGCGAGTGCCTTGAGGATTTCAACCCGCTGTTTTAAGCCGACTGAGAGGGTCCCGACCCGTGCGGTTGGATCCACGGTGAGACCGAACCGCTCCGAGAGTTCTTCAGTCATACGGATAGCGTCCTCTTTCTTAAAGCGAAATTTCCGAAACCATTCCTTGTAACCACTGTTTGCTGACGCGCTTCCTGCACGATTGGAACGCAATTGCGCAAGCGCCAAAGCGATATTCTCAGCGACCGTCAGGTTCTCAATCAGCATAAAGTGCTGATGCACCATGCCGATACCGTTCGCAATCGCATCCCGTGGCGACTTCGCCTGGAACCGGTGCCTCCAGTTTTCGCGATCGGTAACGTAGATGCGTCCCGAGGAGGGTTGGTAAAGCCCATAGATGAGATTCATCAGCGTGGACTTGCCTGCGCCGTTCTCTCCCAGAATCGCATGGATTTCACCGGTTTGGAGTTCAAAATCAACACTGTCAACCGCGACAAGATCGCCGAAGGTTTTCGTAACGTTCCGAAGTTCAAGTATGCTTTGTGTTTCCATCTACAACAGACACCATTTTTCCGCTCTTGCTGGCGTTAATTTTCCATCGTAAGCGATAACTCGAAGTGCGACTTTCCAACGCTCCCCCGCGGGTGTTGATACGGCACCCGTCCACGTCGGATTATAGAGTGCCATCCCGTAATCCCGAATGAACCATGGACCCTGAACATCTTCATTAAGGATGCTCATAAAGACCCCAAACGCGCCATGTCCTGCCAATACGTTCTGATAGGCAACAAAGTCGGAGTCGCCTTCGTGAACGACCTCGACACCCCCTTTGCGTCCGTTGTCCCCGAGCACAATGCCGCCCATGACGGGCAGCAGTCTCGGTTCGACGCGGATTCCGATGCTCCCGAACTTCGTCTGCGGATATGTCACAGCACCGTAAGCCGCTATTTTTTCGCTCGTCATATCGCAGACGGTGGCATCCTCAAGGGTGAAAAGATTGACAGTGCGGATTTCGTCAATCATCGGTTCCTCGTTCTCATCTCGCCAGATAACATTTTGAACGAACTGCACCCCATCGGTATGGGGAGTAATGTCAACCGCTTTCTGTGTATCCATCCGTCCCAATTTCTCAAAGACTTTGTCTGTGAAGGAGCGGCGCGGTGGAGATGCCCAGAAACCCGCCTCTCTGTCGCCGACCTGCACCGGTCCTTGTCCGACGAAAATACCGTTATGGAAGGGATGGTCGAAGGCGAACTCCTGAACAACGGTATGTCCCGCTGGTGTATAGAATGGAAAGACGAACGGACGATAAAAATTCGCACCGACACCCCCCAAACAGCGACCTGTCTCGCTTTGGACGACTAAATGTGTTTTCGCATTTACTTTGACTTCAAAATTGTTTTTCATATCGCCTCCGCGGGCGATAAAATCCTTGAAGTTGTCCAAGAGAGATTGCAGGTGGATATGTCCATTGGGCGTAAGGTAATCGCGAAATCCTGCGCGGGTGTCTTCCGGGAAGTATTCCCGCTCCAATCCGTTAATCGGCTGCTTGAATGCGCGCATGATCCGGTACTGGTAAATTGGGTTGACAATCTCACAGAATCCGTTGTTACTTTCCGTGATAACACCATAAGTGGCGAGTTCACTGATGACTTCATCGTCCAAGTTGAAATCTACACCTTTATCGTAAGATGTAATCTCCATCAATAAGGTTTCGAAGCGCGGATTTCGGCGAATATTGGTAAGGAGGTGCTGAATGTTACGGTTTTGTTCGCGAAGGATCCGCGTGTGTGCCTTTGAGAAGTGCCCCATCGTAATCGCTTCAGTCTTCGGAATTTCTAATTCTGTTGTGAGAATCTGGGCGAATCGGTTGACGAGGAAGGGCTGTCCGGCGGTCTGTTTATGAAGGTTTTCTATAACCTCTGGCATAAAGACTTGTCCGACTTCTTCCGTATACTGCACAAGCAGTTCACGTACGCCTTCAAGTGTAAAGTTAGGTAAATGGAACTCGTCTTGAATATTGAATGGAGAGATCGAGCGATCATAATCGAGTTGTGTGATGCTTTTGACCCCAACGATACCAAGACTATACGGGCATCGGGATCCTTCTCTCAAGAGATAGATGTGGCGCAGTGAATGAAGAAATCCTTTTACCGCCCCCTGAGGGATACCATCAAACTCGTCAATGATAAGGACAATCCGCTTGTCAACGAGTAGACGCGCAAATTCTCTAAAAAATCTTCTCACCGAAAGGTGGTTCGTTATCTGTGCGTTCTCCAAAAATTGCGTCAACGCCGCGGGCGGAACCTCGCCACGGGTCTGGAAAACAATTTCTACTTCCTCACGAATATCCTCACAGAATCCTTCGTAAAAATCGGAGGGTGAACAGCCTTCGTAGGTCTCAAAATTTAACGGGATGGGGAAGTAGATTGGCTCTTGGGTGACAAGCGCGTCGAGTGCTAATCGGAAAAAGGTCGTTTTGCCGGTTTGTCGGGGCGCGAAGATAACGAGATATTTGCCCTGCTTAACGCGGTCAATGAAATCAGCAAGTTCTGTAGCACGACTGACGATGTAGTTTTTCTCTGCGGACACAGGCCCTTCGGTTCCAAAACGTCTCATGTTCCTTTTCTCCAAGGTCTCCCACCCCATAAGAATTTTCATAAAGTATACGTTATTCGTGCGGACGTGTCAACAGAATTGTTGTAAATTTTTCAATTTTCGGAAGGCATCGTGGGATAGAATCGGAATCGGAGAGTTTTGGCAAACGCTAAAAATCCGTCCGGCACAA
>JAJEDB010000049.1 GCA_022821725.1 Candidatus Poribacteria bacterium
GGCATGCGATGGACACAAAACGGCATCAACGCTATCTTATTCTGGCGGTGTTTATTGAAGAATGACGCTTGGGACACCTTTTGGCAAGCACAACACCCACAAGCTGCCTAACGCCTAAGGACAAAAACTTTACACACCCACGTGCCTCTTTTGCGTTGACTACAATCTACTGATATGATACACTATCTATGATGTTTTGGTAAGTATTTTTTTCATCTCAGGTAGGTTTCAGACGATTGGGAGACCCGGAGAATTGGATCATGAAAACCTTATGCCCGAAAGAACTTCAGGAAATTATAACAATTGAAAAACCTTGGGGAGGTTTCATACAATATGTCCTCAATCAACCCGTTACCGTCAAAATTCTACAAATTCGGGCAGGCGAGCAGGTCAGTTATCAGTATCACCACCACCGAAGCGAGTTGTGGATTCCGCTTGATGAAGGTGCTTGTGTAAATCTTGAGGGCACCATTCAGCGTCCCGCACCTATGGAACCGGTGTTTATTCCACAAGGTGCCAAACATCAACTCATCGGTGAATCTAAGGACTATCGGATACTCGAAATAGCGTTTGGGCACTTTGACGAAGAAGATATTGTCCGTCTTTCGGACAAGTATGGCAGAATATGAGTCCAAATTGCGTAGCCTGCAACAACGGCGCAGGCGGCTCGAACGCGAAAAGTGTTATATCACAAACGCCGTTACCTATCCGCAAGGTATAATTAAAAATCGGTTAAACATGAGTCCAAATTGCGTAGCCTGCAACAACGGCGCAGGCGGCTCGAACGCGAAAAGCGTTATATTACAAACGCCGTTACTTATCCGCAAGGTATAATTAAAAATTGGACAGTAAGCTACATTTTGGGGTTGACAATGAGATAGCTGGTGCGTTCCCCCAGAAGGCGCGACAGAAGGTTGATACCGCTTTGCAAGGCATTCACCTTCTATTTCAGGATGAAGCAGAAGCACCGCTTGCCGAGTTGGAGCGCGGACTTCGTGCATGGACCCGAAGTCATCTCCAAGCCGAGGATATTGCCCACGTCGCGGCGTTAGCGACACGCGCACGTGAGGCATTCTCCGTGTTGGTCACTATTGGTGTCGGGGGTTCCGACCTGAGTGCCCGCGTCTTTCACGATTCTTTCAACCATCCGTATCATAATTTACTGTCGGTCAAAGAACGCGGAGGTGCCCCAGAGGTCTATTTCACAGGCGATACCTTCGATCCGCACCGGCTTGTCGGCTTGCTGGAAATGCTCAAAGCGAGAAACCTCCTTCATAAGACGCTTTTCAATGTCATTAGCAAATCTGGCACAACAACCGAAACTATGGCGACGTTAATGATTGTCCGTGATGCACTTGATGATGTAAACTGGCATCGACACATCCTCGCGACGACCGGATTAACCGCTGACAGTGTGCTCTTCCGAATGCATAAGCAATCGCCCTTCTACGGGGACACACTGCTGCCTGTCCCTGATGGTGTCGGTGGACGGTTTTCAGCTTTCTCTCCAGTCGGGTTGTTCTTTCTTGCTATGACTGCAGGAAAGGGCGAAACGCCGAATACCCGAATTCGTGCCGCTGTCGAAGGTGTGAGTCAGGCACATGAAGCCTTTAATCTCGCTTATAATCATCAGGATAACATTGCGTATCAATTGGCGCGCTGGATCCATCTCTTTGAGGAGGTCGATGGAAAAGGAAATATCGTTTTTTACAACTACGCCGATAGTAGTTGCCTTGGTGAATGGTTCGTCCAACTTTATACGGAATCCATTCAGGAGCGCGGCGGTGGTGCTAATGTCATAAATGCGAAGGGACCCACGAGTAATCACTCTATTCTCAACGGTATTATCGCGGGGCCCAGGGATAAAGTCGTTTTATTTCTCCATTGGGAGGAGCTCGGTCCCGATTTAGTCCTGCCGACAGAGACTGGAATGGACAGCAAACTAATCGAGTTTGAAGGATTATCCATGACGCACATGCAGACCGCTTCGTATCGCGGGACTGCTTTAGATTTTAGTGAGAACGGGGTCCCTAATGCAACGCTAACCGTTCCAAAGCGGAATATCCAGTTTGTTTGCCGGTTGATGCGTCTCTTAATGGATACGATTGCTGTAAAGGGCAGACTCCAAGGGTTACACCTTGACAATAATGGGGGGAGTGAGTTAACATATCTGCAAGATGGGGTTGAAGGTTATAAACGGAATTTCCGATCTTTTTTAGGGTCTTCAGTTAACAGTTAACAGTTTTCAGTATGATTCTTGTGGGGGTAACTGAAAATATACCTGCCACGGTGTGTTTAACTGACAACTGATAACTGACAACTATTAACTATAAAAAAATGAGGAATAGACTCTCTGCTTTACGATTCCATGATAAAATATTTATTGCCTATGGTTTGGTCTTCCTTGTCATGTTTGGTGTTGTCTTTGGGAGTACCAGTTTCCTGATTCGTCTTGCTTTTAAGAGGGAAATTGACTCTTATGTTGAGAGGGTTCAAGCTCAAATTTCAAACAATTATCAAAAGTTGCTCAACAAAGTTCAGAAAGAAGTCCACGCCACAGCAAATGATGCAAGACTGCACCGCGTCATAGAAAGCGAATCGCGCTTCCCGTATCTACCGGCACCCGAGTTTGATCTCTTGGAGTATGGGACCGCGGATGGCAGATTGCTATATCCAGACACGAAGATAGGACAAAGGACGCGAACGTATAATTCGTTGGACGACGATGAAGGGCATATACGACTCAGAAGCATTCCGCTACAGAGTGATCTGGGGTTGCAGTATATGGTTCAGGTAACGGAAGCCGGCGAGTGGGGGTTTGTAACGGGAGGCTACCTCTTACAGACGTGGCTGGAGACGACCCAAACCACCATCCAATCAGATGAGCATCCCATCTTCCTTGTAGGAAGATCCCAAATGTCGGACGCAACATCCTTTGACACCGAACCGAAAGCAACAGCGGCAGAAGATTGGCTCCCGTTAAATTTTGCCTCTCAGACAGCGCAGGGGAGAGGATGGTTTAAATCACTGCCGAGTTGGCTCCCAGAGCGAAAAATCTTTTTACAGGGAACAGAAGAGACCGGTGGACGCGCTTTTACTGCTTTTCGGATAACACCTTTCAACTCACCCTTCGCGACGACGCGCGAGAAACCCGCTGTTGGCTTAATCGTTGCATATTCGCATGAACGTCAAGTGAGATGGCAGCGGCAACTTACGATTACACTCCTTTTGAGTGGCATCGGTGGACTCGCGTTGGTTTATCTCATCAGTTACATCATTAGCCGTCGGATGACGCGTCCTATCGCGGTGCTACGTGAGGGAGTGAGCCATATCGCGGCGGGGGATCTTGATCATCGCGTTAAAATCCAATCGCGTAACGAGGTGGGACAGCTGGCGGAAGGGTTCAATCAAATGGCACGGGACCTGAAACAAAGCATGGAGGAGCGCATGGCGGCAGAGCGTGCCGCAACTTGGAGGGATGCCGCACGGCAAGTGGCACACGAAGTTAAGAACCCGCTCTTTCCGATTCGGCTTTCCGTTGAAAATCTGCAGCAGGCGAAATCCAATCCTGAGGTTTTTGAGCAAATATTCAGTGAATGTACGGACACAGTCATTGAAGAAGTGGATCGGATCGGTAAACTCATTGATGAGTTCCATCAATTCGCGCGAATGCCGAAACCTCAGCGAAAATGGAGCCAATTGAATGACATTGTGAGAACTGTTCTAACACTCTACACCGGTAGACACATACCTGACCTTGAGCAGGAAAATGAAGTCGCACCGATGAGTTCAGAGCAGGTGGATTCGGTACTACAGGATTCTACTGAGAAGTTCTGGCTTGAAAACATCTCGAAAATTAAAGTCAGGACTGAATTAGACCCGCTGCCTCTACTTTTAGTTGATCCGGAACAGATTACACAGGCACTCGGCAACCTCCTGAAAAATGCAATTGAAGCGATGCCTGAAGGTGGATTGCTTCAGGTGAAAACCCATTTCACACCAAATGGCGGTCCGTCAGAGCATGTTGTGACAGAAGAGGATGATAACAATCGCTATACACCAAGTAGGGGTCAACGAGAGAATCTCGTGGCAAGTGAAGATGATAGCAACCGTCATGCCCCGAAAGTCATTAATGGCACGGTTTCACTGGAAATCCAAGATACGGGGTACGGTATGTCCGAGGAGACTATGGCGAATCTCTTTGTGCCTTATTACACGACAAAATCAGAGGCGAATGGTAGAGGACTCGGCGTACCAATTGTTAGAAGGATCGTCACAGAGCATGGTGCCGATATAGACTTCCAAAGCACTGAAGGCGAAGGCACGACTGTCCGTATCCATTTTCCAACGCATCAAGGAACTCGCTCCGAGGAGTTTACATCGGCGACTGAAGAATTAATACCGCAACTCTAACACGGAACCCCCAAGATTTTTATCACGAAATTGAAGCTTATCCGCAAGGTAAAATTAGAAAATGGAAACGATTCTGATTGTAGATGACGAAAAAAATACGCTTAAGATGTTGTCCCAAGGACTCAAGATGCGTGGGTATCAGGCTCTTATAGCTGCGAGTGGTGAAGAAGCATTGCAACAGTGCATCAAGTCGGATGTGGATCTTGTGTTGTTGGATATCCGCATGGAAAATGGGATGGATGGTGTTCAGACGCTTGTCAAACTTCGTGAGCGTTACCCGGAATTAAATGTAGTGATGATGTCTGCGCAACAAGATATTGAAATTGCCGTTAAAACAATGGAACTCGGTGCGAAGCGGTATATTACAAAGCCGATCAGTATTGATAAAATTCTCTCCAGTGTCCAGCCGTTTTTAGATATATCACGTTTATCGCAAGAAAATGAGATTCTGAAATCACAAATTACGCCTGCCGATGAAATGGTAGGTGAGAGTGCAGTTATTTCGCATCTCCGCTCGCAGATTCAACGGGTCGCGGAAAGTAAACTCGGTGTCTTAATCTCTGGTGAGAACGGCACGGGTAAGCAACTTGTTGCGAATGCGATCCATCGACAAAGCAGACGTGCCGCGAAAACCTTTATACCGCTCAACTGCGCCGCTTTACCCGATGAACTCATTGAGAGTGAACTCTTTGGACATGAACGCGGTGCCTTCACTGGTGCTGACTCACGAAGACAGGGACGCTTTGAACTCGCTCACGGTGGAACCATCTTTCTCGATGAAATTGGCGATATGAGTTTAAAAGCGCAAGCAAAGGTCCTTCGCGTCATTGAAACCGGCGAAGTCGAACGTCTCGGCGGAAATCAGATTCGGACGGTAGATGTTCGCATTATCGCGGCAACGAACAAATACCTCCCCGAAGAAATTGAAAAAGGACGGTTTCGGCGCGATCTTTTCTATCGGCTGAATGTCGTGCCTATTAACGTTCCACCGCTTCGAGAACGGACAGAGGATATTCCGCTGTTAGTGAAATATTTTGCCGAGCGTTTACAACTCAATATTGCATCCACCCCGAAGGTCATTGATCCAGCGGCTTATGCTGTGTTTCAAAGCTACAATTGGCCAGGGAACATCCGAGAGTTAAAAAACATCGTTGAACGCCTCCTTATCATGGTAAATCGAGATGTTGTGATGGCACCCGATGTCGCCGAGGCTTTGGCATTGATCCCGCAATCCACTTCCCCGCATCCACCGCCAAGTGCGGCTCTGGATCAAATTGCCTTACAGTCTTCTCTTGGGATACCGCTCTACAAACCTGGAATGGCGCTGAGTAAGATGGTGGATACTGCCGAGGCTCAATGTATCCTTGCCGCTTTGGAAAATAATAAATGGAACATCCGACGGACGGCGGAAGCACTAAAGGTAGAGCGGAGTAACTTGTACAAAAAAATGAACCGGTATGGCATTTCTCGGCCAAGTTCTGCGAGTTAAATTGTAGGCGGGAACCCTGATTCCCGACTGTTACCATGATACAGAAAAACATCAACGAAAACGGTGGAATGACGCTACTGCAGCTGCTCATCCTTGTTATTATAGCCATTATCATTGGGGCACTTTCCTTTCCACCCTGGCGAGAATATCGGAAAGTGAGCGCGGCGGATATAGATGTCGAAACCATCGCCATTGCTATCCAGAAATATGTCAAGCATACCGGGGGGTATCCAGCAAATTTAGATGCCTTGGTAACGGATCCTGGCGTTGAAGGATGGCGTGGGAACTATCTGGAATCTGTTCCAGAGACACCATGGGGTGGGGATTATGTTCTCCATCAAAACACCTACAAGATAGGGATTGCGAAAAATCACCCGCGTGTTCCCGAAAAATACCGAATTGGTGGTGTCGCGGAGATTAGTAGAGTTTATCATGCGGACGCGCGCCTCGGTGAAAAGTATTGGTGGTAACCCGTGCTTGGAATCTGGATACCGTTGTTCATCTTTCTTTTGGGTTTGGCAATCGGTAGTTTTCTCAATGTATGTATCTACCGCATTCCGTTACCAGATGTATCAATTCATTCGCCACGTCGCTCCTTTTGTCCTGAATGTAAGGCACCGATACACTTTTATGACAACATCCCCATTTTGAGTTATCTGCTTTTGCGCGGAAGGTGTCGGTCTTGTAACGCGAAAATTTCCGTTATATACCCGTTGGTTGAATTAGCGACAGCTGCCCTGTTTCTGTTCATGTTCTACCACTTCGGGGTAACCCTCGAACTTCTGCTCGCGCTCATTTTTGTTACGCTACTCATACCAATATCTGTAATTGATGCAAAGCACTATATTATTCCAGACGTCCTCATCGCGACGGGATTGATTCTCGGTTCGCTTATCGTCTGTGCGATCGCATATCAGCGTGTCGATGTTTGGTATCTGCTAACGCGCCTCATCGGTGCCGTTGCTGGATGGACGGTGTTATGGTTGATTGCCGTAATTGGCAGTGCTGTCTTACGCAAAACAGCGATGGGGGGTGGGGACATCAAACTGATGGCACTCAACGGATTGTTCCTCGGTGCGTGGCCCGAACTCGCGATGGTGATAGGTTTTTCTGCCTGCGGCGGCGCGATTGTTGGGAGTGCCCTAATTATCTCTGGCGTAAAAAACCGTCAAAGTCCGATACCTTATGGTCCGTTCCTTGCGGGTGCTGCTGTGCTTGTGCTTTTATGGGGAGACAAACTCTGGCATCTATATTTGCAGTTTGTTGGTTGGAATTAATTGTAGGAGGGATTTGTAATCCCGATCAAGCACACGCCGTGTGCCGTAGCCATCTAATGCTATGGAGAAGATATGAAGATTTTTTATATAATCACCTGTTTACTGATGTTAGCCTTGAGTCAGCAGGTTGTGTATGCCCAACAGCCACCTGTGATAGAATCGGGGACAGAACCTGTCGAAGGTTTCGTTAAACTGGGCATGCCTCTGCAAGAAGCACTTACCAAAATTACTTTCATGTATCCAAGTTTAAAGAGCGGGAACTTGATCGGAGAGATTGTTTTTGAAGGCGAGGGTGTAACCCGGGAGAAAGACTATATACGACTCAGGAAACCGATAAAACGTTGGTGGGCCGGTGAAGAAGAGGTGTACAGGCACAGTTATTATACGCTTCTATCTAAATATGCTGTTGAAGGAAATCGGTATATTTTTGTGCCTTTAGGAGTGAATGGTGGGGGGTCAGGAACCTTTTGGAATCTCAATGTGGTGGATAAAACAATACTCAGAAGCGTTGAGTCAGTTGGCTTGGGAGATCGCTCGCGCATTGAAGAGATCGCTTTGGCTGATGCACATAGTGATACTGTGACTATCACCTATATTAGACGAAAGATTATTAGAGGTGAACCCTCTCATGACCCGAAAAAAGCAATAGAAAAACACTTTAGGATGATAGAAGGCATACTGCGAGAAGTGGAAAACCCGTTAAGTCCGTCCGATCCTGACACGATATTCATTCCCGCAGGCGAATTTGAAATGGGAAGCAACGATACAGATGCGGAAGACGATGAAAAGCCCAGACACAACGTCTACATTGATGCATTCCATATAGACAGATATGAAGTAACAAATGCAAGATATAAGAAATTTGTTGATGCGAACCCGCAGTGGCAAAAAGATCGTATTTCTGAAAAGTATCACGATGGAGATTATCTGAAACATTGGAACGGCAACAATTACCCACCTGACAAAGGGAAACATCCAGTTGTTTATGTAAGTTGGTACGCGGCAATGGCATACGCCGAGTGGTGTGGGAAACGTCTTCCGACGGAAGCGGAATGGGAGAAGGCTGCGCGTGGAGATCGGTACGGTAGAGATTACGCGTGGGGCGATTCTCTTGATCCAGATAAGGCAAACTACGGTGAGAACGTTGGTGATACAACCCCTGTTGGGAACTATGATACGAATGGATATGGTTTATACGATATGACAGGCAACGTGTGGGAGTGGTGTCTGGATGAATACGATTCGGATTTCTATGCTATCTCTCCGTCTCGTAATCCGCTTGCGGGTGGAACTTTAACTAATTGGAGAGACGTTAGAAGTGTTCGTGTATTGCGTGGCGGTTCTTGGGCAAGTAACGCCAAGTTTATGCGAGTTTCCGATCGCACACGGTTCACGCCACGGATCACCAACAACGCTCGTGGATTTCGTTGCGTCAAGCCTGTAACACCTTAAGGCAGGATTGATGGACGAAAAAAATCAATCCTGAAATTGGGACAGACTTGGTTCGTAGTGGGGCAATTCATTGCCCCTTTTTAAACTGTTCTCATTGCAAAGCAGTGTGATAATGCCTATCGCATTTCGGCGAGTACGCCGCAAAGTCGCATTACTACGAACTTATCCTAAAATTCAAAATGAATAGAACAGTATCAGCCCCAGCGGGGCGACATGTGTATAAGTCCCTATAGATTTTTCTAAGTATTTGAATTGAACTGACAATGGGTAATTATCTTTGGAGAGGATATGAAGATTTTTGGTATAATCACCTGCCTGCTGCTCTTCGCCTTGGGTCAGCCAGTTGTGTATGCACAGCAGCCTCTGGCACAACAGGCATTCGCTATCTTTGAGCAGCACTGCCTCGACTGCCACGGCGAATTCGGGTCGTATAGCGATGTGCTTACCATTAAGCATAAAGATTTAATCGAAAACCAATCTGTCATTCCAGGACAACCCGATGCTTCCGAATTCTATCTGCGCCTACTTGGTGATACAGATAACGGCTCACAAATGCCATTGGGACAAGAGCCTTTGGACGCTGGAACGATCGCCACAGTTCGTCGCTGGATTGAATCAGGGGCACCAGATTGGGAGGCAATTCCTAAGCCCGAACGTCGCTTCATCACCACCGAGGCAATGCTCAAAACTATTCACACTCATGTGACATCACTCACTGCGTTTGAACGTTCCTTTGCACGCTATTTTACACTAACGCATCTCTACAACGCTGGTGCAAGCGACGACAACCTTCGTGCTTATCGGAATGCTTTATCAAAATTGGTTAACAGCCTCTCTTGGGGTTCTGAAGTCATCAAACCTACACCGATTGACCGCGAGGAGACAATCTTCTACATCGACCTACGCCACTACGAGTGGGACATCAAAAGTGATAAATGGTATAAGATTGAGCAGGCATATCCGTACGGTGTGCAGTTGAAATCATCAACGTATACAACGCTCTGTCAAGAGACAGATTGCCAACTACCATTTGTCCGTGCCGACTGGTTCATCGCTACTGCCTCCCTACCACCTCTCTATCACGAGATTCTCGACTTACCGAAAACGGACAAAGAATTAGAAACTCGACTTGAGATAGATGTCTCCGGAAACTTAAAAAATGCACCGGGTGTTCGCGTCTGGCGGGCGGGTTTTAACGAGTCTGGTGTGTCAGTCAATAACCGCATTGTGGAACGCCACAAATCCCGATATGGGGCGTATTGGAAATCTTACGACTTCGCTGGGAATGTCGGTACGCAGAACATCTTCACACATCCGCTTGATTTCACGCACGATGGTGGCGAGATTATCTTTAATCTTCCCAATGGTTTACAAGCATATTATCTGTCCACGGCGACAGGTGACCGGCTTGATGAGGCACCGATTAACATTGTGTCAGACGCTGGATCGCGGGACCCTGTTGTTCGTAATGGTCTCTCCTGCATGGGCTGCCATACGGAAGGAATGAAGACCTTTAAAGATCAGGTGCGTTCGGTGATTGTACAGAGTCGGAACTCCTCTTATGACAAGGCGCAGGCGTTGCGTCTCTATGCGGAAAAATCAGAGATGGAGAACCTTGTTCGCGAGGATATTGCGCGTTATCGGCGGGCAATTGAGGTTGCTGGTGGAGTCTTCGGTGGTAGTGAACCGATACAGCAGTTGGTTAAGCAATTTGAGGGACCGGTTGATGCTGCACACGCTGCTGCGGAGGTGGGGCTGAAAACCGATGATTTCCTTGAAAAGATTCGTGAGAATAGCACTCTCCAGAATGCAGGTTTGCTGGTATTAGGCGTTGAGAACGGGACTGTTAAGCGGGATGCATGGGAATCCGAATTTAGTAGGATAACGCAGCAGCTTATCAAAGTAGACACAGAACCGCCAAAAATTGTAAAGACAAATCCAGCTGCCGGCACGGTGATCTCTGAATATGGGGATTCATTAAATGTTCTCAGTAGTCTATCAGTTATGTTCAGTGAGAGGATTAAAACTGATAGCGTTTCAATTAGTATAGTTGTTACGAAAACTGAGGATTCAATGAGTGAACCTTTGGAAGTGAATCCGCCCGGCACGGTGGATTGGAGGGGTGATTCTGTGGTATTCACTCCAAATGTCCCAATGCGTGCAGGACGCGTGTATAATGTTCTTGTCTCTGGAGCAACAGACTTAGCAGGGAATTCTCTTACAAGTTCATACAGTTTCAATTTTAGCGTGACGAGTCCAGCACTGGCTTATAAGTATCATGTTCAAGCAGAAGATATTCAGGATGGAAACGGGGAAGTTGCCCTGAAGCGCATCGCCGCGAAACCGGAAATCTTTGACAACAAGGAAAAATGGGAACTGCTAGTTTTCGCGAATAAGGATACTTATATATTTGACGAGAACAAACTGAGTGTCGGACAACTGTTGTTGATTCCCCGAGGCCGCCCTTGGGATGAATGGAAACCTAGTAAAACTTCGGATGTCTCAAATCGAGAAATCCCGGCAGGCATGGTGCTGATTCCCGCAGGCGAATTTCAAATGGGAAGCAACGATGGTGGGGACGAACCCGTACACACTGTCTATGTTGGGGCGTTTTATATGGATAAGTACGAGGTCACGAATGCACAATACAAGGCGTTTGTTGATGCGCATCCGGAGTGGCGCAAGGAGATTGTCCATCAGAAACATAGTGGTAGTACTTACTTGAATGGCTGGGCTGGAGATAACTATCCGAACGGTAGGGAGAACCATCCGGTTACTATGATAAGTTGGGATGCTGCGATGGCATATGCAGAGTGGGTTGGCAAGCGTTTACCGACAGAAGCAGAATGGGAGAAAGCTGCGCGCGGTGGTTTAACAGGTAAGAAGTACCCGTGGGGTAATTCTATTGATACCAGCAAAGCAAACTATGGTAAGAGCCTAGATGGTGATGGTATCATCAAGACAACTTCGGTAGGAAGCTATCCGGCGAACGGGTATGGTTTATACGATATGGTAGGCAATGTTCAAGAGTGGTGCTTAGATGAATATGATAGTCGTGTCTATTCTAAGTCTCCTCCTCTCCGTGTGTCGCGTGGTGGAGGTTGGTACTATGAGGCTCATGAAGTGCGAATTGCCAATCGCAATGCGTCTTCTCCGTTGATGACGCTTGTTGATTATGGTTTTCGTTGTGTCAGATCTGAAATTATTTTTAACTTGGTTGAAGGTATCAAGTTTGCTGATGGTACCGAAGTAAAATCCATCACTAAAGATGATATTGACGCACTTCGGGACCGACCTATTCGCCTTGGGGAAAATGATCATCTTGACGGAGTAATACTTACAAACGAGAAGGATGAAAGGATCCATGCGCGAACGTGTAGGGAGTATGATTCCGCGATTAAACGTGGCTATGATACTTACACGACTTTTGATATAAAAATGTCTGTTTGGTTTAAGCATCACTGTGGATTGTTGAATGCTTTAGAGGGAGCAGCTGTTCCGCAGCAAAGTTATATATCCAATCCTGAAGTCGGAATAACCAATTTAGATTTGATCCCTTTTTCCCTTTTTCCTAACTTGTCGGGTGATGAGACAGATTTAGGAGCGACATTTGAGAGAAAGGTCAGGAATGGAGAACTCATAGTTATAGAAAGGGATCAAAACGTTTTGACGACCGAGGGAATAGGTATGGGGCAATTGTTGCGGGAAGTGGTCCGCGCTGACTTTAACAATGACGGTATTGAAGATATTTTACTGTTTGAGTATCATTATGCGACACAAGGCACACTCGGCTTCGGCGGAGTTATTGTCTTGACCCGTAAATCTATGAATGGAAAATTTGAAGTTGTACGACCTCCTAATCCTATGCAGTCGTCCGTGCACCCATATTGGTCTGATTGAAAGTTTAGATTAAATGACCAGTCCTTATGTAATTTTTATGCCGGTTGCATTTGGGCAAAGGGTTTTGAGATGTCAGCATCGCAAAACGCTGCACCTTGCTGTTAACCACCCGGTACGGTATAATTCGATTCTATAAGAAAGATTTTATATATTAAGGTCTTTCAAATGCTTTTTACACCCCGTAGGGGTGCTGTTTCTATGGAAAGCGGCGTATTCGGACCAAGGGGTGTTATGTCCATACAAAGGGGACAACTTGAATCGTTTTAGATATAAACAAACAATACTTTGGGTACGATCCTATCGTCCTATAAACATTGGAGAAAGCATAATGATAAAAGGCAAATGCATTTACTGCAACGAAGTGAAAGATCTAAATGAAGAGCACGCTTTTCCTGATTCGCTACGACAGAAGGGGGTTTCCAAGTGGGTAATTCGCAAACACTTGTGCACAGATTGCAATAGCCAATTAGGAGAACTTGATGTTGTTTTGTCGAAGATATCTCCGTTAGCGTATATACGGGAGCGGATTCAGGACGGATTGGGACACGAGACAAAAACGAGACATTCGTCCATCTATCATAAAAAAGCACGCGGAATTAATCCAGTGAGGCTCTTTTTAGCTAATCCTATCTACGACGATCATATAATTCTGCATGAATTTAAAGTAGAGAGTGATGATACAAGTACTTCTGTTTATTCGGTGAGAGCCCTGCAGCCTCAGATAATCTTAACTCTCTACACTCATGGACAGACTGATACGGAAATCATTGCGGAAAATTTTGCGAAATTTGGTGCTATTGGCTCAGATGAGGACTTCATTACAAATTATGATGAACATGAAGGAGTATATTGCATTTTTGGAAATACCTACATTTTTCCACCAAAGGCTTCTGAGCGTTTTTTTCGTAGAGTGGCGGAATTTGAATCCATGTTCATGAACGATTCACCTAACACTCGGTACGCCTTATATGTTCTTTTTCCTAAAGAAGATAGATATCAGGAGGCAGCAAATGATTTTTACAACTCCTTCAAGGGGGATGTAAAAGAGGTTATAGAAGCAAAGGAATTTCAAAATCCGGATGTGTTTACACAATCAATACAAGCTGTATCAGATCCAAAATCCATTTCAGAGTTTTTTAGGGCGGTAGCAAAAACGGCGTTTCATTGCTTTTTATTTCATTATCCTAAATTTAGTGGACATGAACCTATGTTTGCTGAAATCAGAGAGTTTATCTATACTGGAACTTCTAACAAATTCGTCGCGCAATGTAGATACACTGAAACTTCAGATCTCGTTTATGATTCTACGGAGCATCTACACGCTTTTTATTTTTTTCTCCAAGGTAATGATATTGGTTGCAGGATAGATTTCTTTACAGGACTTTTGCCTAGTCAGTTTTCTTATGAAATAACCCTGGCGGGGAATCCCGAGAATTCACATCCAAGATGTGATAGCATGGCATATCTTCCGTTCTCTGTACACCCAGAAAGCCAACTAAAGAGAAGGATACACTCTGCAACCGAACTCGGAATGATACAGAAGCCCCGATGGAACGAAGGGATTCTCTGGTTACCTAGATCCGGGCGAAAGAATGATGCTGTCTTCTATAACAATCGCGGTGTTACTTACAAGGAAAAGGGTGAACTGGATTGTGCTATCAAAGATTTCAGCAAAGCCCTTGAACTCGACCTCGAGTTTGCTGAGGCCTATAACAATCTTGGCAACGCCTATGACGAAAAAGGCGATTTTGACAAGGCTATTGTTAACTTTAACACGGCGATAAAATTCAAATCAGATTTTGTTGAAGCCTATGTCAATCGCGGCGTTGCTTATGGCAAAAGAGACGAGTTTAACAAAGCGATTAATGACTTCACCACGGCAATAGACTTGGCTCCAGATCATGCGGGTGCTTATTTCAACCGTGGCAATGCTTACCTCCTCAAAGGTGATTTTGGGAGGGCTATTGAAAACTATGATACGTCAATAAAACTGGATCCTGATGATGCTCAGTCCTATTGCCATCGGGGTCTCACCTGGTTACACCTGAAAGAATGGGATAAAGCCAAAGCTGATCTGATGGAGGCTCAGAACAAAGGAGTTGACATCATCGCCGCGTTTCACAACTTATATAGAGACGTTGCAATGTTTGAGCGAAGAAACGGTTTTAAGTTGCCGAAGGACATCGTTGCGATGTTGAGGCAATATCCAGTGAACAGTTTTACGACAACACAAAGAGTCTTGACTGCCGAGGGGGAAACACAAGAATCTTATGCAGTGTTGGAACTGCTTGAGAAATTTCGCAACGCCGGCAAACCCTTGAGCGAATATCTCTACAGACAATCTGCAAGGGGTATCACGACCGGGTGCAACGAAGCGTTTATCGTAGAATGTGAGACGCGAGATGCTCTTATTGCGGAACACCCCTCATCTGTTGATATTTTGAAACCGTTTCTGATGGCGCGCGACATTCAACGGTGGCGAGTGAAGCCGACAGACGAGTCGCGGAGAGAGCCGCAGGACAAGTGGTTAATCTTTACGCACCGAGGCATAGACATCAACGCCTATCCAGCGATCAAGAAACACTTGGGAAAATACCGTGACGCGCTGGATAACAGATCAGGGAAGCAGAAGTGGTATGAACTCCAAACGGCTTCAACAGATACGACGCTATTCACACAACCGAAGTGTATCTATGCAGATATGGCAAGTGAAACAGCGTTTGCTTTTGATGATGACGGGTACTATGTAGGCAGCCCCGTATCTCTGCTGCCTACAAGTGAACTGTGGCTTCTGGGTGTGTTAAACACCAGAGCGGTTTCCTGGTTTTATGCGCGGACGACTCCGCAGGTTCGGGGTCCGTTTTTAAAATTCGTGCCTCGGTATGTCTCGCAAATTCCGATACCTAATATGGGATCGGAGCAGCGAGCACTCATTCACAAAATTGTTGAATACATCCTTTACCTCAAGAAACAGCCTACGGTAAACAGTAGGGATTTAAAATACGCCCGCGACCGTGTGATGGTTGGATATTTTGATCGAATCATTGATGGACTGGTTTATGAGTTATATTTGCCAGATGAGCTGCATAAAGGTCGCAAACACTTTTTCCAACCGTTGTTAAATGAACAACTGCCGCGACTTGAAGAGATTCAAGGTGATAAAATGTCCGCGCTCCGGGACATTTTTGAACGGTTGTATGAAAAGACGCATCCAGTTGCGGTCAATCTATTCTTTTTGGATAGTGTCAAATCTATCCGTATCATTGAGAGTAAGGCATGAGAATTACCAAAATTGAACTTAAAAACTTTAGAGCCTTTTATGGGGCATATCAGATCGACCTGCATAAGGCGGGCAAGAATTTGCTTGTTTACGGCGAAAATGGTAGTGGAAAAACTTCATTATATCAGGCATTGAAAAGATTCCTTGAATCCAGCGAGGGAGGTCACCAATTTAAACCCCACCAAAACATCTTTAATTCGGATGATGGATATATCAAACTGCACCTCCGCGCTGATGCACAGTCGAAACAAGATACTTATGAATGGTCTGAAACTGTTAAGGACGAGACAAGTGAGGAACTTCTTATTGAGGCATCAAGAGCAAAAGGTTTCTTGGATTATAAGGATCTTCTGGGAACGCACTATCTGCATCGTGAAAAAGATATTGTGAATGTGTTCGATTTGCTGGTAAAAACGCTCTTGGGGAATACAGTTAGTCGTCAAACAGATCGGAGTCTTGCCGAAGATTGGGCGAGTATTCAACCTCCCCCAGATCAAAGCGCGATAGATCAAATTGCGTCCCTTGAGGAACAAATAGCGAATTTCAACGATGAATTAGCGAATAGATTGACAGATCTGCAAACGAAAGCCTCCGAAATTCTTCACAAATTTGGATACAACGTTGCACTTGACCTAAATTTTCAGGGGGTTACGTATAACAGCGACAGCAGAACACTTGATAATCAGGAAATTCTCCTAACCGTTGAGTTCTTTGACAAAAACATCCCTGAGCACCACCGTTTCCTGAACGAAGCAAAGTTATCAGCCATCGCGATTGCCATCTATTTTTCGTCGATCCTACTTCAGCCAGCCAGTGCCCTGAGAATCCTTGCCCTGGATGATGTGCTCATCGGCTTGGATATGTCAAACCGCCTCCCGGTTCTTGACATTCTGGACGAGTATTTCTCAGATTACCAAATCTTTTTGACGACTTACGATAAAGCGTGGTATGAGATCGTCAAGCAGCGGACAGCCCACGGTGGAAAATGGAAAGCCGTTGAATTCTATTTTCGGCAGACCGATGAATACGAAATCCCGGTCTACGTAGAAGATAAGGCATATCTGGATAAGGCGCGGGAGTATCTTGATGCGAACGATTATAAAGCTTGTGCCATTTATCTGCGAGCTGCTTTTGAGATAATGATTGAAGATTTTTGTGAGGTTAAGCGTTTGCCAGTTAGATACCGTCGGAACCGAGATAAACTGGACAGTCAGGATTTCTGGGATCCGATAAAAGTTGAAAATCGAAAGTCTAACTTTTTGGATCCGCTGCTCATTAGAGATATTGAATTGTATCGAAGCCGTATCCTAAACCCGCTCAGCCATACGACCATCACGAACATACCTAAGAAAGAGATTGAGGATGCGATTGAGGCTGTGGAACGTCTTAAAATCGCACTGCAATAGGACAGACTCTATACCTTGCAATTAGTTACTCAATACAGTATAATTCAATTTCACAAGGAGGATTTGAGTTATGGATGTTAAAGACGCGATTCTTTCACGGCGCACCATTTTTAAGTTCAAACCGGAACCGGTGCCGAACGATGTTATCGAACAAGTTTTCAGCTACGGAATATGGGCACCCAATCATCATGTCACGGAACCGTGGCGTTTTATTGTGATCGGTGAGCAGACAAAACTAACGCTTGCAGACCGCTATCGTGAAATTAAGATTGAGGATACACCCGACCACGTGGATGCCGAGAATCTTGCCAAAATCGGTGAACTGGCTTACGAGAAATTCATGTCTAAGCCGACGATTATCGCCGTTTCGTGCATACAGGAGGGCGATGAGCAACGTCGACGCGAAGACTATGCCGCTGCCTGTTGTGCAGTGCAGAACGTCCAACTCGCCGCGTGGGATGCTGGCATCGGCATGCAGTGGAGCACCGGTAGAATTACGCTCGAAGAACAGACGTATCAGTTGCTCGGAATTGATTCGTCACAAGAGTACATCATCGGCTTCTTCTACACGGGGTATCCCGCCGACATCGGCGCACCGAAACGACAACCCGCAGGCGAGTTTATCCGTTGGGTAGCATAATGCGGATATAAAATAGGACTTAAAAGGAATTTCCATGGAAGAGCAGAACAGAGACAAGCGGACATCAATGTTCACAGTCCGGAATGCTGAGAACGCGATGATCACATTCACAATTCTTGCGCTGTTCTGTTTTTTGGTAGTTCTCTTTCATGAGATATTGATCAGAAGTCAGGATGTTGTTGACGCGCTTTACAGCGTTGCCAAGAATATCTCACAGATTCTGTCAGCGGCGACAATGTTGACGATTTTTGAGGAGGCGATTGATATCATGTTTCAACGTATTAGAGATACTCTGAAAAAGGAACGAGAACTTAAAGCTCAAGTCAGCGCGGAAGCCAGAGCGGAAGGCAAAGCAGAAGGCAGAGCAGAGGTTTACCAAGAGGTGGCGGAGTGGAATCGTCGCAGAATGGCGGCTGAGGCACGTGGGGAGGAATTTACGGAGCCTCTCCCCACTCCACCACAACATACCTAAACCTTAGAGGTCCCGGTTGTGGATGCCTCTAAAGGTTTAACCGATACGCGGCCTTGGCATTCTGCCAAAAGAATTTCGCTTTGACTGCCTCACCTTTCGCGCTGAAGTAGTTGTTCACAATCTGTTGCACGACTTTATACGGCGCGAAGCGTTCAGATACGGGCCAATTACTCCCATAGATGAGCCTATCCGCACCGAACGCATCCCATAACACATCTATTGTTGGGGTGTAATAGGCGACATCTGTCGGTGCGGGGATTTGTCCTGTGTGTTCTGCGAGTCCGGATACTTTGCAATAGATGTTCGGGTAGCGAGCCACTTCATGGATTGCGGAAACCCAACTCGGATCGGGTGGCTCATCTGATATTCGCGCACCTGCGATGTGGTTGATGACGATGTGCATCTCTGGTGTGTGTTCAACTAAGGTTGGCAAAACGGATAACATCTCGGGATTAATCAACAGGTCTAAGGTGAGTGCTTTCGCTGCCAATTTTTCAATATTAGCTAAGAACGTGTTGTCACCGATGGCACGTAGGTGTCCCCCGCCGAGGCGTATCCCGCGAAAGAGTGGATTCGCGGAAAACCTTGCCAGGGAGGCTTCAAAATCCGCGTCGTCGGGTTCTAAGTGTCCAACGAACCCTACAATGAAAGGCTCATCTGCGGCGAGGTCCAGAATCCACTGGTTGTCCTCCAGCCATTTGCTTGCTTCAACGACGACGGTGCCTGTCGCGCCTTCGGGAACAGCGAGTGCTTTGTAATCTTCTGGCATCACCTTTCGGTAGAGCACATCATCATCTGGATTCGGCCACGGTACGCCTTCGGGACGCGTTGGATCGTAGAAATGTGTATGTGTATCAATAATCATATTTTAATTTTACCTTGCGGGGAACAACGGTCGTTAGAACTTTAACGTGCGTTCTTTAGATCCGCCTGCGCCGTTGTTGCAGGCTCACGTTTTTGATGCTATGAAGAATGTTAGGCATTTTATCGTAATAGGGTTCTTAACCTGTTTTCTGTTTGGATGCAATCCTTCTGATCAAACACAGCAACAGAATCGGGAACTGCAACGCGATGTGTTAAGGCTCAGAATGGGGCAGGCACTCAATCCGACAGATGCGGAAGGGTATATTCAACTCGGTATAGCCTATCGTGAGCTGGGTGAATATGAGAACGCTATGGAGTCTTTTCAAAATGCTATCGCACTTGATGATAGACACCATCACGCCTATAACAATCTCGGTTTGGTTTACGCCGATCTCGGCTTGTATATCCTTGCGATTGAGACGTTCCGCACCGCACTTGAGTTATCCCCGGGAAACCCTGCCTTCTACAACAATCTTGGCTATGCTTACGACATGACAGACCAGTTCGACGAGGCGCTTGCCGCCTTTCAAAACGCAATTGAAACAGAACCGACCTTTGCTGATGCCTACTACAACATGGCGAGTGCCTACCTCCATCGAGAAATGTATCAGGATGCTATTCAAAATTACGAGGCAGCCCTTGAGATAGAGGAAGGGGATGCCGATACCTATTTTAACCTCGGTCTCGCTTACGAGGAGAACAGGGAATTTCTTCGCGCCATCCAATCCTATGAAAAGGGGTTATCCCTTGATGACAGCGATGTAGAGGCTTATTATCGTCTCGCGCAAGCGTATCAAAAGAATGACGATCCGCTCATGATGCATCGCTATCTGGAGATTTTCTTGGAACGCGCACAGGGTGTTCCTTATCTTGAAGAACAGATTCGTACTGCCGAGAAGATGTTTGATAGGTAGTACTTTTCTTTAAAATCAACAGGAATTCCGACTTCATCCCATCCGGGTTCTTATTCTTTCTCGCGCCGAAGAGTTTCCGCGTTTTAATCCTGTCCTCGTAGACTTTCTCAAACACAAACCCACGTTCCGTAAAATATTCCACCAATATCCGCCACAGTTCAACTGTTATGCCGTCAATCCGTGGATTGCCAACGAAAATACAAGCGGTTGCCCCCGGTCCCAGTTGATTCATCGAATTTTCAAGGGCGTTGACTGTGTGACAGAAATAGGAGTCGAGTCGTTTCTGTAGGTCGTCCCGAGTGAGCATCTTCCTGATCTTGTCCAATGTTTCTGTCTGAATCAACCGGTCTGCTTTCCGATACGGGATTTCAAGCCTCGATAATTCACGGATCTCCTCTTCGGTGTGTCCTAACCAGAAGAGGTCCATCTTTGTAGAGCGGATGTATTCTTGCGCTTGGAGATACGGCGGCGATGTGATTAGCGCATCGCATGCTCGCGGCACAGAGTGATAAGACGAATCCACACCCCCATGAAATTCAACTGTCCCCAGATGTTCACACTGGTGCTGTGTATGCATCACGAAGTCATTGAGGTTTTTTAATGTTTTCAAGGAGAGACTATATACCATCTCATCTAACTGTTCTCGCCAATTTTCCTTGAGCAGCTCCGCTATCGCCTCCAACTTACGCTTGGATCTGGCGAGTTTAGGCGTTCTGTCTTCTGTATAGGAGAAGCGTCTGTTCACCTTTAGCAATGCCGATTTGATAATGGTAGGATAAACACCACCGTCCATGTTGTTGATGAAACCCCAATAGCGTGATAAGACTTCGAGGATTTCAGGTGCGTACCAATATGCAACATTCGACCAAGCAGGTATAAACGGGTGGCGACTTTCTCTCATATCATCTAACAGTTTACACAAATCCGCTTCATCTAACCTGTCTTTTCCATTGTAAATTTTCAGTGGCATGATATGGTTTAAGAGTAGGTTGAGATCTAGAAGAACGGCGTTGCGTTTACACAGATACGCTTCGACACCTACGGTCCCTGAACCTGCGAACGGATCGATAATCCAATCCCCTTCCTTTGTGTAGGTGTTAATAGCGTAGCGGACGACTTGCGGGATGAATTTCGCAGGATACGCGAAAATAGCGTGTGTTAGATAACCGGTATCGTTGATTTCAGGGACCAGTTCTCGGAACGAAACCAACGCTACGCCATCAGATTCAGTGTCGTCTGCTGGGGCCTCAGATTCGGTATCTGTGGAGAAAAGTATGCCTTCAATATGGGTCTGCAAACCGCTCCCGAATTGTGCTTTCAGATTACAGTTTTTCATAGGCTGCTGTGAAACACGTTATTGCAATTCTTCTTCGGTGAGTTGAAAATCAAAAACTGCTTTCCCTTCTTCCGTTCCTTCAATTTCTTCCTCCGTTAACTGAAAGTCAAAGACTTCTTCCCCTTCTTCTGTCTCTGTCTCTGGTGTGCTGACTTCTTCCCCTTCTTCTGTGGGTTGTGGTGCCTCTTGGACAACAGTAGAATCCGTGGTTTCAAGTTTTGGAGAACTCGCACCGAGCACCGTTAACCCCACAATTCCGACGACACAGACAGTCGTGACCGTCAGTGCCACGGGGCGTTTCCAGAGGACAGCACGTTCGCTTTTGTCTAAGAAGGGGAGGAATAGCAGGAGCACCATACCAACCGTCGGGATTACAAACGTCCCCACAATTTCGAGAGGACCTTGGAAATACTTCAGCAGTTGAAACAGGAATAGGAAATACCATTCGGGTCGCGGATCGTAACTCGCGTTCGTTGGGTCGGCGACATCTTCAAGCGGAACAGACATGAACAACGCACCGGCCGCCAAAGCAACAAAGAGAATTAGCATGCCGACAACATCTTCAAAGACCTGATCCGGATAGAACGGTTTCCCCATCTTTATCTCTTCTGGGGTGTTCTGGGGGGTGCCCGAGGAACCGTAGTAGCGGACGAAGAAGAGATGCACACCGACCAAGCCGAAAGCCAGCCACGGCAACCAGATTGTATGGAGGGCGTAAAACCGAGACAATGTCACCGCACCTATCTCGGTTCCACCGCGCAAGACCTTCGCAACAAAATCGCCTAAGATAGGGGCAGTGCTGGCGATTTCGACACCAACAACTGTTGCCCAATACGCTTTCTCATCCCACGGAAGGAGATAACCCGTGAAGCCGAAGCCGAGTACGACTAACAGTAGGAGAACCCCGACGATCCATGTAAGTTCACGTGGGGCTTTGTATGAACTGTAAATGACGACGCGGAGCAGATGCAGAAAGACGATGATGACCATCGCACTTGCACCCCAATGGTGCAACCCACGCACGAATGACCCGAACGGCACCTCTTCGCTGATATACGTTACCGCATTATGGGCATGCTCCGGTGAAGGCGAGTAATATAATGCCAGAAACGCACCCGTCGCTGCCTGAAGTAGGAGCAGGAACATTGCCAAACTGCCCAGTGAGAAAAGCAGGTTGATGTGTTTCGGCAAAGGTTTGCGTAGATGTGCGGAGAACTCCGCTAACGGGAGACGTTCGTTGAGAAATTGACGCATCTACGTCTCCTTCACGTATAAAATGCCAGCTTCGACTTTCGTTTGGAGTTTCTGCAACGGACGCGGCGGGGGTCCGGCAACAACGATTCCGTTCTTGTCGAACACCGCGCCGTGACACGGACAGAGGAAGGATTCCTTCTGTTCATCCCATCGGACAAGGCATCCCAAGTGCGAACAGATGCGTGAGAAGACATTCCACTCTCCGTTACCTGCGTCGGTTACGTAGACAGAGCGTTTTTTCGTTGCTTTGACCCAGCCGTCTTTTGCAGTGAAGGTATAGTCCACCTTTTTAAAACGACTGTTTTTGAGCCGGGCGGCGAGGCCCAAGTCCACCCATTTCGACTCCCCTTTTTTGAAGGCAGGCGAAATCGCAAAGCCGATAAGCGGGATACCCGCAGCAAGGCTTATGACACCACCAATGAATGCGGTTGCGATCTCTAAAAACGAACGTCTACCCTTCTTCTCCATCCATTTCTCCTTTTTTTATGGTTATCAGTACAGGTTTTCTGCGAAAACCTTTTCAGTTATCAGTTTTCGGTTAAGAGGTTTTCGTTTAAGACAACCCTCTTGTGACCGACAACTGACAACCGACAACCGATAACTATTAAGGCTTTTTCCACGTTTGCCCTTCAAAGGGTTTGCGCAAATCATATCGTCCTTCTACTAAGACTGGCAGCGTGCCGTCGTTAACCATGAGTTCGAGCGGGAGTTCCTTGGTTTCCATCGGGATATGGACGACATCCTTGATCCGCAAGGATTCATAGATAGCCATCATGATTTCCAGCGTGTAGCGTGCCTGAACGCCACTGCCGCGATGGTCAGGGATTTCACCTTCGATCCACTCGATGAATTCATCGTACTGATTTTTTGTTTGTGGCGGCGGCGTAATGGTTTGCCAGCCCTTCGCATCCCCATTTTGGAGCAGAAGCGTGCCGTCAGGTCCGTTACGAATTTGTCCCTCTGTTCCAGCGATTCTGGGGTGGGAGACTGACGGTTCCGGCAGATCGCCTTCGTAGATACCGCGTGCGCCGCCTTCAAAGCAGACTAATCCCATACAGAGATCCTCACAAATCGTGCGGCGTTCCCAGCGATCGGTCGTCCGAGAGGTCTGCCCAATGACCCAAAGTGTTTCAGGATCGGACAGCATGAAACGCCAACCATCGATGGCGTGTGTGCCTGTGTTCAGCAATCCTGCGTGTCTTTTCGCACTGTGGTGGACGGTTGTTGGTTCGCCAATCGCCCCTGCGGCGACGAGCCTGCGGGTCTCTATATTTGCCGGGGCATATCTACCTTGGTGGCCGATGATAAGCTTGACGTCGTTTTCTTCACAGGCAGCGAGCATCGCGTCGGCTTGTCCGAGTGAGGCCGCCATCGGCTTCTCACCGATAATACCTTTCACGCCTGCTTTCGCCGCTGCGACCGTGGCTTCCGCCCGCGGTCCCTGCCATGTTGTGATACTGACGATGTCCAAATCCTCTTTCGCCAACATTTCATCAACGTCGGTGTAGATAGCCGGAACATCGTATTCGTCTGAGACGCGTTGCGCTGCTTCTTCAAAGATGTCCATTGCTGCGACAACTTGTGCTTTCGGATGTGCGGTCCATGCTCTGGAATGAGATCTCCCCATTCCACCGCAGCCAATGATTCCAACGCGATATGTCTGATTTGCCATCTGTTTCGCCTCCTTCTATATTAGCAAGGATTCTATCAATTTTTGGGCTTTCGGTCAATAATTTTCTGATTTTCCTTGCGGTTCAGGCGTATATGCACCCTTTCCCTTTCAACAGAGTATCTTTAATTATAAAGGATTCTAATGTCTCTTGATAGTTTTGGATTTCTTGCGTAGATGTGTGTCACGCGGGATGCCAAGCGATCGAGCATTAGTTACACAAACTTTGGTAAATTTTCTGGAGGAGATTCTAATGAGATTAGGACTCATCGGGTTAGGGCTATTTTTTCTCACTTTCTCCGCCTTGGCGGGGACGTTTCTGGATACTTTTGATGACGGAAAACTCGTCGATTGGCAAACACTGGTCATGTTCGATCTTGATGATATTGGTTCTTGGGAAATTGTTGATGGTGAACTTCAGGCAATTAATACCGGAACACTGACTTTACTCACCATTGGCGAGGAGGTATGGAAAGATTATGACCTTGAATTTGATGTGAAACCCCTTGAAAAACATGGACCTGGGAGCATTGCGGTTGCTGCTCGGATGAAAGGGACATCGGCGGTCGTCTGTAGAGTTGGTGACTCCTGGGACCCTGGAAAACCAACGGTAGACTGTTTCTCCGGTGATTTGCATGGAAGAGCATTTGTGGTTTATAGTGAGGAACCTCACCGGTTTTTGAAAGTGCGAAAATGGTCAACCTTCAAATTGAGCGTGCATGGAAACCAGTTGACCTTCTGGATAAATGGAGAGCGAGTTCTGGACCCCATAACTTTAGAGCCTCTCCATGGATTCCCCGACTTTCCAGCCGGTAGAGTTGGATTAGGGATCGCGAATTACACAGCGAGATTTGATAATTTCAAAGTCACAGGACCCGGTATCCCGGATAGAAATAGATTGTCAGTAACGCCCCACGCGAAACTCGCAACAGTGTGGGGAAACTTGAAACGATTTTAAGGACGTGCCGTACAGGGCATTCTGCCGAAGTGTCGGGAAAAAAGGGTTGTAAAGATTCCTACTTGTAAAACCTATTGAAGAACGGAATCTCCCTAAAATCTTGACAAACTTTTACAGACGTTGCAGACTATAGAAAGCAGTATAGAATTGATGCACAAATAAGTATATGTCCGGTTTTTTCTGGGTTGCTATATAGTGCCTTTATTAAACCAAAACGGTAGCCTGCAACAACGGCGCAGGCGGATTTAAGGAACACATGTTAAAGTCCTAATGTCCGTTATTCTCCCGCAAGGAAAAATTAAAAATGGAAAAATTAAAAATGGCAGATTATGAAGATAAAGGTTCACAGATTCGAGTGACCAACCTCGAGGCTTTCCCGATGGGTGTGAAAGCCTACGTCAAGATTGAAACCAACATGGATGTTACGGGGTGGGGCGAGATCAATAATATGGAGACGACCGTTACCTGTGCGTTAGCGCGGTCGTTGTCCGAGTTGATTATCGGGGAAAACCCGACCCGCATTGAGCATCACTGGCAACGCTTGTTCCGCGCACACCGCAATATCCGGGGTGGTGGCTTGATGGTACATACCATCTCCGCCATCGATATGGCACTGTGGGATATAGCCGGAAAACTCTGGGGTGTACCCGTCTATCGCTTACTCGGAGGTCCCTGCCGCGATAAGATTTGGAAGTATCCGAGTCCAAAAGCGATTAAGACAGGACCTGGAGGTTCCAAACCCTTTGCCGGGACCCCTGATGAGATCGCCGATCTCGTTCAGCGCGTGCGCGATGCGCGGGAGCAGGTCGGTTCCGATGGTGCGGTGATGTTTGATGCGCATAGTTGTCTACCCCCGCCGATTGTCAAGCAATTCGCGAGTTACCTGCAGCCGGATGACCTGCTCTTCTTAGAGGAAGCGTGGGTTCCGGGCAATATTGAAGTGATGCGAAAAATCCGGGAATCCGTCCCTGTGCCGCTCGCTACAGGAGAGCGCGACCGCACAATATGGGAGGTTCGCGAAATCCTTGAAGCACAAGTGATTGACATCCTTCAGCCCGATGTTGGACACGGCGGCGGTATTACGCAAGTTAAGAAAGTTGCAGCACTCGCCGAGGCACATCACGTCCCAATCGCGCCACACTGCACGATGTCCTACCTCGGTCTCACTGCGAGTCTTCATTTATCCGCTGCCGTGCCGTTTTTCCTTATCCATGAGGGGTATGAGAACGTCCTTCCAGACGGCGTTGCCCACAAAACGTGGGAGATGGACGAAGAGGGTTACGTTTCACTGCCAGAGGGACCCGGCTTAGGGGTTACCGTTGATGAGGCAAAAGTTATTGAGGTCGGACAGGAAGCAGACAGACGTTTCACTTGGCCCGATAGTAGGCTGCCAGATGGCTCCATCGCCGATTATTAGCAATCGGCAGTCGGTTATCAGTCTTTGGCTATCGGTAAAGCTGCCATCGTCAACGCGGTCTTTGCTGAAAGTCAATGGCTGATGGCCGATAAACCTTCTTCCAACGGCCAATAACCGGTGACCGATCGTTTAAAAGTTTGTGCATCCCGCCTTTTTTCCCTTATTGCAAAAAATTTTAAATAAAATGCATTTTATGCAACCTTTCCCCCGTTAAAATACGACATAGCGTCACGAGGCATTTCTGGCGAATCTTGTAGGTTTCTGAAACTCGCTATCAGCTGACTGTGGAGGTAATCGTGCAAAACGAAGATGTTGATCTGATTCAACGCGTCTTAAAGGGTGATGAAAATGCGTTCACTGCACTGGTCGAAAAGCACCGGAAGTGGATTCATTCGCTTGCGTGGCGTGAGATCGGTGATTTCCATGCCGCACAAGAGATTACGCAAGATACCTTTATTCAGGCTTATAAGTCGCTTCCGAGTTTGAGAGACCCGAATCGTTTTTCAGGCTGGTTACACGTGATTGCGAAACGTCAATGTATTGAATGGCTGCGACGGAAACCGATGACCATGCAGTCACTGGATGCGATGCCGAACGCAGAATTAGAGCGGGTGTCCTATGCGCGATATCTTGACGAAGAACGGACACAAGCCTCAACAGATGGACTGCGTGAAGTCGTGGAACGTCTCCTCCAAAAACTGCCTGTCAATGAACGTTCGGTGATGGTATTGCACTACTACAAAGGTTTGACGTGTGAAGAGATGAGTGTGCTTTTAGATGTATCGCTGAATACGATAAAAAGTCGGTTGTATCGCGCTCGGAAACGATTAGAAACGGAGGAATCAATGCTTCGCGAAACCTTAGACACAAATATCTTAAAAAGCGAACCGCGTTGCATTGACTTTCAAGCAACCGCCGCAACGGAAACCGGAAAACATTTAGCAGAAGGCTGGTTCAATTTCAACCGGACCGATAAGGTTTTCACATCGTCTGGCTTCCACACAACGGGAGGTAGCGATGCAGATCCGTCGCCGATGTATATGTTGCTGCACTACTTTAACCACGGTGGGATTGACCTCTTTAGATTTCCTTTAATTGTCGGGAGTTCTTGGGAGGACGAAGGGGCTTGGAAATCACAAGCAACGGCAACCGTGGAGGGGTGTGAAACAGTAAGTGTCTCCGCTGGCACTTTCTTGGCGTGTCTGAAGCATAAGACTGTTTTCACGGACGCTGACGTTGAGATTGTTGAGGATGCCGATGCTGAATTGCGAGATACCCTTGTAAACGGCACACGTTATCTGTGGTTCGCGAAGGGTGTTGGACTCGTGAAGATGCGCTATGAGCACTCGAATGGTGTTGTCACGGAGGCCGAATTGATTCGACATCAAACTCCACTTCAAAACGCGGCATATCTCCCGGTGCAGATAGGCACACAGTGGATATATATAGTAAAGTTTAGAATTAATGATACATGTTTATGACATCGTCTATGGATATATCGGTGTTGTATTCACGGAGACGTTTGATATTTGCAAAGTCGTGTTCAATCGGATTGTAGTCGGGTGAATAAGGCGGTAAAAAC
>JAJEDB010000071.1 GCA_022821725.1 Candidatus Poribacteria bacterium
CGGCTTGAGATTTTTTACCCCCAGTTTGAATAAAATCTAAGACGCGTTTGCGTAAATCTGTTGAATATGCCATAATAGACGCAGCCTATCATAAAACCGAAAAAATGTCTCTTTAATTCTAAAGGTCACTATAAATAAAAACATTAAGGTTCCTCCTCAAAATCGCTGTCAGTCGACAATAACAGATAAGCAATTTCTATGCCATTCCATTTTGTATCGCAAGCGTGAGATTTCGCACGAAATGGGGCAATTTCTTGCCTCAGCATGCACAAAAAGGGGCAATCGTGAATGGCTGAAACATCAAACACACGCGCTAATCCTTATAGTATACCATTCACAGTGGGATCATGTCAAATCAAACGGGTAGCACTCCGCTGGAGTGCGGTGTCTTGACTTCACGCTTTTCTATAGACATAGCACTCCGCTGGAGTGCGAAAGCCAAATTTTTCTCTGAAACACCCTGTTGAGACATCCAAAATTCGTCAGAGCAATTTGGGTTAATATAGACCCACTATTAACGCCGTTGATTGACAAAGGCACACCGTTTGGGTAAAATAGTCTGTGTTTAGCATACTATCAAAATTTAAGGAGACAGACGGACGAAAAACACGAATTACGCCCTCCATTCCACTATCAAACGCTTCCTATGTCTGCTGTTAATGCTAATTTTGCTGCTGAATGGATCGGTTCACGCAGCGTTCGAGAATATCGAACTCATGGCGGGACCCGCGGGGATGGGAAGTGCCTATTCGGCAGCGACGCAGGATACCAGTGCCCTGATATGGAACCCCGCAGGTTTGGCACGATTACGGACTCCTGAAATCGGTGTCAGTTACCTCGATCTGCACGGTGTATTCGGTTACAGTTTTGTCGGCGTGGCACACCCGATTCGGAGGGGACACACCCTCGGCGCAGCACTCCTAAACTCAAGTGATACAGAAGGGATCTCTCAAGAAAGGATTGTGATGTTGTCGCTCGCAACCCGTATATGGAAAAGGCTGCATATCGGTATGAATGCGAAATATTTTAGCACTTCGGTCAATCTGGATCAGATGCCGTTAGGGCACGGCACCGGATGGGGCACCGATCTCGGTTTCCAATATGACTTTATGGCGGAAATGGTTAGAATCGGTATCGTCCTCCCGAACCTGTTCTCGAACGTGTCGTATCGTCGACTTGAAGAGACGACCTCCAAAACCACCTACAGCGAGTCGCTGCTCCGTGAATGGCGTATCGGTGCTGCGGTCAGCGTCAATTTCGGCTCAGGGGCACCCTACAGATACCTGGAGGCTGTGTTAGCGGCTTTTGAGATCGCCAACGGTGTCCCGCTTATCGGATGTGAGTACCGAAATGATATAAGATACGGTGAATTCGCGCTGCGGTTGGGATGGCGTTTCGGCGATGGACCCACCGCCGGATTCGGCTGTCAGCGCGGTAATATTAGCGTAGATTACGCCTTCGTGAACGAGAGATACGGTTCGCAGACCTCGCTGTTCTCAGTCCGGCTTTTCTATTGATTTTTGCTAAATTGATGGTAAACTGTCTACAACAAAGTCTATGAGGGTTAGACCCCATCTTGTGATTATCCAAAAAAGGAGGCGGCACGATGGAAAAACCAACGACTATTCAAGAAATTATCCAGCGATTAGACAAACTTACACCTATGCAACAGAAACAAATTTTGAATTCTGTTCTCTCTTTTTTAGGGGAACCGATAAGAGGCACACCGGGAAAGGAAATGCTTAAATTTGTAGGTACAATCTCGAAGGAAGACTTGGAAATCATGAAGCAGACCATTGAGGAGGGATGTGGAATGGCATCGTTATCGTAAGGACATCATATTAAAAAGCGTTGACTTTCTCAGACGACCTATGATAAAATTCTTTCAAGAGATCAGTGGGTACAGAAACCACATCCGCTAATCAAAAAGGAGGCAACACGATGGAACATTCAACGACTATCCAAGAGATTGTGGAACGGTTAGACAAACTCACACTTGGGCAGCAGAGACAGGTTTTAGACTTCACGCTTGAATTATCCGGGGAATCCCCAAAAGGTATACCCCTTCAGGAATTGCTTGAATTTGTAGGTCTCTTCCCGCCCGAAGACCTTGAAGAAATAAAACAGGCGATTGAGGAGGATTGCGGACAGGTCGATGAATCAGAATGGTAAATATCTGTTGGACACCAACATTCTCATTGCTATGTTAGCTGATGATATGATAATCCACGTCCAAGACAAAACGCAAAATGTTCCTAAAGTGTCTTTGCCTTCCCCGGCAATTGGTGAGCTCTACTATGGGGCGCGAAAATCAGGCAGACCTATAGAAAATCTCGCAAAAGTTAACCGGCTCACGCAGCGATTTCCACTCATCTCTTGTGATTTGGAAACGGCACAGTGGTACGGAATCATCAAAAACGAGTTGCGGCGGAAGGGCCGCCCTATCCCAAATAACGACCTCTGGATCGCAGCAATTGCTTTACAATATGACTTAATTCTTGTCACACGAGACTCACATTTTGACGAAGTAGAATCTCTACAGACAGAATCCTGGTAACTCCTACACCAACAACAGATACGGGTCTTGAATATAACTGGAGACTGTTTGTAGGAACTGCGCTGCAGGGGCACCGTCTACCACACGATGATCGAACGTTAAACTCAGCGTCAGCATGCTCCGAACAACAATTTCATCGTCGTGAACAACCGGTTTCTTCAGAATCCGTCCCACCCCGAGAATCGCACTCTCCGGTGGATTGATGATAGGTGTAAACGCATCAATCCCGAAATTCCCAAGATTTGTAATTGTAAAAGTACCACCTTGGAGTTCACCGGGTGTCAGTTGATTACTGCGCGCCCGTTCGGCGAAACCTCTCACCTGATCGGATATCTCCGATAACCGCTCCTTGTCGGCATTTCTGACGACAGGGACTACCAACCCGTCTTCCAATGCGACTGCCACACCGATGTTAATTTCCGGTAATAGATGAATCCCTTCATCCGTGAGTGTTGCGTTGAGTCGCGGATGTTCTCCCAAAGCGTTTGCGACGACTTTAACGAGCAGATCGGTGTAGGTGAGACTCACCTCTCTCGCCTGTAGCTTATCGTTGAGCATTCCACGGAGTTCGACGAAAGCGGTTGCGTCAACCTCTGTGTGGAGTGTGACACTGGCGTTGGTCTGAAGGCTCATGGTCATCCGCGCTGCGATAATTTCACGGATGCCATCCATAGGAATAACCTCTGTCGCCTGTTGGGGAGCGGGGGCCTCTATAACAGGGGTTTCAGCGGCGGCTGCGCTCGCTTGCAACACATCGTCACGGACGATTCTGCCATCGGGTCCCGAACCGACGATTGAAACCAGATCGACACCGTGTTCCTTCGCCAATCGTCGGGCAAGCGGTGATGCCTTCAGTCGGGTGGTTTCTTCGATTGGCGCGGGTCCTCTTAAGTCAATATATCGCTGGACATCGCTCTCAAGAATACGTCCACCGGGTCCAGAGGCTTTGACTTCGGTCAAGTCAATCGCGAGTTTTTCGGCGAGTTGGCGTGCCGCTGGTGAGGCTTTTGGTGCGACGGTCGTAGCAGGTGGTGTTGCCTTGGGTTGTGCGGGTTGTACTGATGCTTGCGGTTCCGGTGCGGTGTCCACTTCGGCTGTCCCCGTGTCCGCCTCAACGCGTGCCACTTCCTCTCCGGGTGCGCCGATAATCGCTAACAGGGCATTGACGGGGACATTGGTACCTTCCTCAGCCAGCAATTGCGCGATCACCCCATCCGTGGGGGATTCCTGCTCATGGACGACCTTATCGGTTTCGATCTCTAACAGCGGCTGTCCTTGTGTGACGGTATCGCCCTCCTTCACCAGCCATTTCCCGATTTTCCCTTTGGTCATCGTCTGATCCATCTGAAGCATTTTTAACTCAACTGCCATTTTTTCTCCTATTTTTCCTCATGAATGTCCTTCGATCAGTTCAATCAGTAGCTCAACATTCGCATCTTTTTCCAGAATCAGTGCAAATTTATGGTACTCGTCGCCCTTGAAGATCGCCTGAATGAAAGGACTCAACGCAATTAAGAGTTGGCTCCCCAAAAAGTTCAGCGGCTTACCGGTCTCTAAAAAGAGAATGGCGGGCGCGGTTAGACCGCGCCGGACAATCCACGTTGCAGCCTTTTCAAGCAGGGCGCGTTGCTCGGACTCAGGAATATCTTCAAGGACACGTGGTATTTCAGGGTTTGGATTGAACATATTGTCCCGTAAGCCTCTATAGGCTTGCGCAGCACCTAAGTCCCTACAAATACACAACCTCTAAATCTCTAAGTCGCTCAGGTAATCGGCGATCTGCTTGGGTTGTCCGTCAAGCGTTGTTTCCATTGCGGCGATGACAAGCACGAAACTTTTGATATTGTCCTCAATCCGTGTATCAGAAGGTTCGCCACCATCGAGCCAGTTCAGGAATTCATCAAAGAGATGCTGATGCGCTTGGTAGGGAATTGCCGGTGCCTCATAGACTTCGGTCTCTCCCCCCACACGGTGGATCGTCATCTGGTTGCCGCCCGCGATTTCCACAGCACCCTCCTCAAATTCAGCGCGATAGTGTTCATGGTTCCAACAATTAACGATACCCGCCGATGAACTGTTGCCTTCATAAGAGGTATGGACACCGTTATCCATCCGCATCACGTAGAAACCGCTGGAGTAATGCTGGAAACTCGACCATTCGGGATTCCATCCAAATCCGATTAAGGTTTCACAATCGCCACCGGAGAGGAACCGAAGCATGTCAAGATGATGGACAGAGCCTTCAAAAAGAAGCCCGAAATCCATATCGTGTCGCCACGCTTTGCCCCACGAAAGATAACGCCGATAATCGCACGCATATCTCCCGACAATGTGTTGCAGCCGTCCCAATCTACCCTCATCGCGGATACGAATCAATTCCTGTTTATTATCTGCATACCGATAGTTTTGGATAATCGCGCACGGGAGTCCTGTTTTTTGGGCGGTGTGCACCATCGCTTTTGCTGCGTCTAAGGTATCCGCAATCGGTTTTTCACAGATAACCGGCATCCCGTTTTCCATAGCAGCAATTGCAGCAGGACTGTGAAATTGCGGTGGAACCGCAATACCACAGAAATCAGCTTTGACCTCTGCACACGCCTCGTTAAAGTCTGTGAAGAGTTGTGAAGTGCCGAGTCCTAATGCCTCGCCCTGCGCTGTGAGTACATCTGTACTCACATCCGCTAAACCAACGATTTCGATCCGGTCGCTGAAATTGTTCGTGAAATTGTTGATCCAGCCACCCGCCATACCACTGCCACCAATCATTAAACACGTTCGTTTTGCCATTTTTCTAACGATTGCTCCTGGGCGTTGCCGCCGTTGTCGGCAACGATCTAAAATTAATAAAAAACCCACTTTAGGTTATGAAAAGTTTCTGAAAGATTCAAAATCTGTATTCTCACTGCAAAGCAATTGAATCGTTTAAAGATTTTGCATCAGTTTGCCACGTAAAACGTAATCGTCCTTGCCGCGTCGGACGCGTTCAAATTCCGCCTCGGTCGCCTTACGCCCCACCTTTGCTGGGACTCCCATCGCCACTGCACCCGGTGGGATTTCCTGTCCTTCTCGGACAAGCGCCCCAGCTGCAACAACGGCATTTTCGCCAATCACCGAGCCCGTCAGGAGAATCGCTCCCATGCCGATCAGGGCACCGTCTCCAATCGTGCAACTATGGAGGATAGCACCGTGCCCGATCGTAACATCATCACCGATGAGACACGGAATCTCCTTGTCCATGTGTATCACTGCACCGTCCTGAACGTTAGTGCGACACCCGATCCGGATCGGTTCTAAATCCCCACGGAGCACGCTGTTAAACCAGATACTCGATTCTTCCCCAATTGTTACATCGCCTACAATCATCGCCCCTGGCGCGACGAAAACAGAGGGATGCACGTTCGGCGTTATGCCTTCATATTCTATCAACATATTCCTTCCTAACTAAAAAAATTGCTGTGCAACCAGCAATTTGCGGAGATTTCCTATTCCCCATCTATAAGATATTCCGAATACACCCACAAGGAGGATTATCAACCCAACAAACACGACGAGACTTCCCGTATACCACGCTATGACCACGGCAAGAACAAGTGCCACATCAATAATAAGCACCACTGTGAACGTTAAAACCCGAAGGATCGGCTTCCGTGTTTTTGATAGGGTGGTTGTCAATTCTGCCATCCACGATAAAGTTCCAATCGCTGTATTCAAGGCGCACGCCGTCGGGAGCGTTAAGAGAGGCGTTAGCATGACTGGCATCCACGTATCCTTTGGCATTTGGAGGAGACACACAGCAAACAGAGACCAGAATTCAGCATAAACCAATGCACAGAGAAACGCTGTCAGGAATTTACTCGTGAACACCAACCTCGGCGTAACAGGGGCGGCTTTCAGCATCCACCATGTCTTCGCTTCATCTCGAAGACCGTTACAGCTGATACCGAAGGTAATCAGCATACTATACAGAACTATCTGCACAGTCAGAACCAGTCCAGCGTTCGTATCCGCACTGCCTTCCTGCACGAGTAAGATAGCGATGTGAACCACCAAAAACAGCGTGAGCATCGCAATGGCAATTAACCGTCCACTGTGCCGGACGAAAATGAGAAAGTCCTTTAGCATCATAGATCGTATCTTACCACGTCCGATCGCAAGCCGCATGCGTTCCAGATACGATGCTTGAGAAGCAGTGGTGCGCCGCACGGATTTACGCTTGGAAACTTTCAACTGCCGAATATTTTCCCAACCGCGTTGATACATCAGTTGTGCAACAAGCACTGCCACGCCGACAGCGGTGAGACTTCCTCCAACACCGCCCAGTGCCCACCTCAACCGGACCCCTATTGTGGATTCAGTCACCCAACTCAACAGCAGTTTGCCAATCCACTCGTGTGGATACCACGCAGCAGTCGTATCCGTTGTTCTCTCGGAAGCCCAATCGAGCAACAATTGCTTTAGGTGGATCGGCTCAAACTCGAAAAACAGTGTTAACGATAACAGGAAACCTACCGCTACGCCAATTGCAGTGCCGAGCACCTTGAGTGTTGCGAGAAGCCATCCAGACGAAAAGAAACGCGCAATCAACATCACACTGACGGTGACATAACTCGCGATCATTAACAAAAGACACAAGCACACTGGAAATAGAACTGCGTAGAAATGCCACGGTAATTCAAATATCAGACCGAACGCTACCCACGGAGGTCCCAAAAAACAGAGGATACTCAGAAAGCGCGTGAGAGTCAGATGAATGAACTTATACCCGAAAATTGCGAGCGGTTGAATCGGTGCAGCGTGTAACAATGCCGTGTCCGGTGCTTCATATAGACTCTTCAGCGAACTCTCCATCAATTCCTTGGCAACAACGATAATCCCGAAGAGCATGAACCCATTAATCACACCCAGCAGAAGTCTCGGTTCCGCCTCAGTGTGTCGTAAATGCGCGAAGAGGGAATTTCCTAACACCGAGAGTGCAACGATGAAGACGAGATACCCGACCCCCTTTAAAGCGGTTTTTCGCCACGCCTCGCCACCACGACTTAGTCCATTTAACCACCCTTGCAAATCCGCGCTCAGCAGAATTATCACATTCCTCAACATTTTTAATTTTACCTTGCGGAGAAACGACAAACGTTAGAACTTTGACGGGCGTTGCTCAAATCCGTTCTCCATTTCATTACGAACTCCGCGCTTTCGTTTCCCTAAGACAGCAGCCTGCAACAATACGCAGAAATACCCAAGCAAAAACACGCAGGCGGGTCTACGGAAAGGAACGTCAAACTTGAAATCCGCCTAACCGAACCGCAAGGTATAATTAAAAATCTGCGGTAAGATCGAGAAAAATATCCTCAAGGGTCTCCATCCCATCCTGACCGACATCGACGGGTCGTCCGTGGTCTCCCTGCCTTCTCTGCTGCAATTCCGCAAGGGTCCCGACAGCAATAAGCTGACCCTTACTGATAATACCGACTCTATCGCAAATACGTTCGGCGATTTCAAGAATGTGTGTCGTCATAAACACAGTGGAGCCCTGCTCACAACGTTCGCGCAAGAGTTCCCTGACAGTTCGGGCACTCCTCGGATCCAAGCCACTGGTCGGTTCATCAAGGAAAAGAATCTGCGGGTGATGCACAAGGACCGAGATGAGCAGGATTTTCTTCTGCATGCCGTAGGAATACCCCTTGATTTGATCGTCAGCAGCCTCGGTCAACTCGAGTTGCTCCAGTAGCATACCCATCTCATTTTCGGCTTGCTCCGGCGGCACTTCATACAAATTCGCTATCATCCGAACAAACTGTCTACCGCTCAATGCTTCATAAAGTTGCGGCGTATCGGGCATCAGTCCGAGAATCGCCTTTGCCTGTAAACTCTGTTTCTGAATGTCAAAACCGCCGAGCGTTGCAGTGCCAGATGTCGGGCGGAGTAAGCCCGTGAGCATATTGATTGTCGTCGTCTTCCCAGCTCCATTCGGTCCAAGGAACCCGAATATTTCACCGGCATCTACCTCAAGTGTCAATGCATCTACGGCACACAATTTACCGAAATATTTCGTTAAACTTAAGGTTTTAATCATTTGCGATTACTGCCTAAGACCTCACTTTTAAGTTCTGCGAGCACTCGATCAATGTTAGAATCATCTGCGTTTTTTGTCGCATCCGTGGCATCGCGGCGATTTCGGTTTTCCCAAATTTCTGCCTTTTCTTCGGCTATTTTCAATTTGTGTTCAGCCCGCGCGAAAGCCGTGGAGAGCGCATTTTCCGCTGTCGCGATTAATTTATAGAGTTCCGAGCGGGTCTCTGCTTGTTTCTGACGGTGGGATAGGGTTTCAGCGTGCCCCGCTGCGCTTCGGAATTGCTGATAAAATTCGTGAAGTGCTGTTTTGAGGGTCGTTACGACTGCTGCCTGCGCAGCAATTTGACGTTTATAACCGTCTGCGAGGTTCAAGTGGTGTTGCCTGCGGCGTTGCGCTTCCCTTGCACGTGCTGTGTCCTGATCCTGTAAAGCAGCGTCAGCCTTTTTACCCCATACGTTTGCTGTATCAATAGCCTCCTGATAGGCGCGTTTGAGTGTCTGTTCATCTACCATCGCTATGGCTACCAGATCTTTTGCCTCATCAAGTCGCACTTTCATGTCAACAATGGCTGTATCCAGCAGCGATTCGGCATCCTCCAGTGCTTCGAGAAATTGGTTTATAGTCTCTCGAATCTCTTCTGAAATCTCCTTAAGCCTTTTCATCATCCACCCTCCATCGTTCCATTATATCCAGTTTGCCGAGAAAATCAAGCGTAAACTTTCATCTTCACGAAAATCTAATCCTCTTCTGTGCCTATCGCCATACTGGAGCCGTCACTCTTATTAGAAACATTGGGCTAAAAAAAGATAGTCAAAGAAACAGTGTTTGACTTTTGGACGGAACGAAACACTCAGATACCGCTATTTCATCTCATGCTGGCACAATGCTGTGTAATTAGCATTGACGAGTTCGACACCATAAAGCGCCATTCTATCCATGATTAGACGGATTGCGGGAATATTATTATCGATTAAAATCGAGGAGCGATTGTGCAGTGCTGCAGACTCACCGAGTGTGCCGCTGCCCGCAAAAAAATCTAAAAGGGTATCACCGGGTGAAGAATGCACCTTGACGATACGATTAAGGATTCCGAGCGGTTTCTGCGTTGGATAGCCTGTCTTCTCACTCCCATTGGTACTGACGATAGTATGCCACCAAACATCGGTCGGCGTTTTACCGCGCGCTGCCTTTGCTTTACCGACTAACCCAGGTGCCATATACGGAATCCTGTCCATCTCATCGAAGTTGAAGGTGTAGGACTCCGGTGTTTTGGCATACCACAAGATGTTATCGTGTTTCGCAGGCCACTTCGATTTGGGTCTCCCACCGTAATCGTAAGCCCAAATAATCTCATTGACGAAAGATGCGCGTCCGAAAATCTCATCAAGCATCACCTTACAATAATGCACTTCGCGATAATCGATATGGAGGAAGAAACTGCCGTGCGGATGCAGCACACGATACGCCTCTTCAAAACGAGGTCGCAAAAATTGCAAATAGGCATCCGAACTCTCAAACTGATCGGTGTAATGCGTGGTCTTGCCTTTGCGGGTTCGGTATGTTCTGCCTTGGAAGCCGATCCGATCACCCTCGGCATCCGGCTCAACTTGGATCTCCGTCCGCTGTTGAAGTTTCCCTGTGTTAAACGGCGGATCAATATAAATCAGGTTGACGCTTTCATCAGGAACATACTTCTGAAGAATTTCGAGGTTATCACCGTAATAGAGTTGATGCTTAGACATTCGATCTCCTGTTCTGTATACAATAGGGTGTGAGCGATCTTCTTTCTACAAGAGGCAAAAGGAATCAGTTTCAGTTTTTAATATCGCTTGCGATTTTCGTTCCCTTTTCCTCATCAGAATTATACCAGTGTTATGGCAATTTATCAAGTTTCCGTATGTTATGTTGAGGCACATGAGATTTTTCTTGACGCAACAAAATATTTCGTGTAAAATTTTAAGAGCGGTATTATGAGACTCGCTGAAATCTGGGAATGGAAGTTCTTTCTCGGTATTATGGGCTGTCTGACTGCCACCTTTTTTGGATTCGGGTCGCTTCTAATTTTTTGTTTCTTTGCGCAGGAGTTTCGTTGAAAAATGGAAATTCTACTCGGATTAGATATCGGTGATACACGGATTGGGGTTGCGCTCAGTGATGCTCTCGGTGTTGCGGCACATCCACTGTGCACGCTCACCCGAAAGAATCGGCGGGTCGATTTAATTGCGATCTCGGATCTGGTTTCTATCCATAAGGTGGAATGTGTCGTGATCGGCTTACCCATCTCTCTTGACGGCTCCATTGGGACACAAGCACAGAAGATCCAGAAGTTTGCAGAACGTTTGGAGCAGGTCATTGACATTCCGATCAAATTTCAGGATGAACGCTTTACAACCGCTGAAGCAGCAGATATTTTGCGTGAACTTAACAAAGACACAAAAACAGAGAAAGAACTTATCGATGAGGTGGCGGCGGTAATTATTCTTACAGACTATTTGAATAGCGAGCGGGAGATTTCTAACGATGTCCAGAGCCCCATCGTTTAAAATTCTCTCAAGAACACGGAAGATTCATGTAGGCATACTGACGCTCTGCTGTCTTAGTGCTCTTTGTATCATTATCCTGCTGATTGGGGTATCCCTGACGCGTCCGCCTACATCGTCAGAAGAAGTTGTCAATTTTGACGTGCCAGTGGGGAGTAGCTCCCGGACAATCGCAAAGCAATTAATTGCGCAAAAGTTGATACGCAGCGAACATGTCTTTCGTTTAGCTGTCCGATATAGAGGGACCGGTAAACGCCTACAAGCTGGAACCTATGTGTTACGGCGGAACATGGCACTGTGGGACTTACTCGATGAATTTGAAAAGGGACAGGTTACACTCGTTAGCTGGACGGTGCCAGAGGGTTTAACAACAGCCGCCATTGCTGAACTTTGGGAAACGAGCGGCTTTGGCACAGCGGCGGCATTTCGGAAAGCCTCCAAATCCCAGCATTTGTTGGATCGGTATGGACTGACAGACAAAACTGTGGAAGGCTATCTTTTTCCGAATACATACAAATTCGCAAAAGGCACAACAACTGAGAAAGTTGTTGAGATGATGCTCGATGAATTTAAACGGCAATGGACAGAAAAATTTGAGGAGGAGGCACAAAATTTAGGGCGTACCCGTCACGAAATCGTAACGCTTGCTTCTGTCATTGAAAAGGAAGCACAATCCGATCCGGAACGTCCCCGTATTTCAAGTGTCTTTCATAACCGACTCACACGAAAGTGGAAACTTCAGGCAGATCCAACAGTGCTTTATGCCTTAGGGAACCCAAAAAGTCCCTTAACGAAAGCCGATCTACAGGTGGAGTCGCCTTATAACACCTATAAATACAAGGGTTTACCCCCTGGCCCCATTGCGAATCCGGGGATTGATTCAATTGTAGCCGCACTGCGACCCGAAAAAACAGACTATCTCTACTTCGTGGCGATAGGCGAAGGAAAGCACCACTTTTCAAAGACGCTTTCAGAACACAATAGAATGATACGAAAAATGCGGCGTGCTTCTCGTAAGCATGTCCGGCAGTGATAACAAAACAGCGGTCGGTTCTCCGTCGGCAGTCACTCGGATGGCAGGGTGGACCGGTGAAAAGATGGGTACTCAAACCGAAGAACCCTCCATCTTCCATGCGAAAACGCAAGCCCCAACGGGGCGAAATGTGTATAGGAATAAAAGCGAATGGCAACAGCTGATTTACAGCAAACAATTCAAAATGAAATAACAATGACAGGCAAAGGGTTAATGTTGGGAGAACCTGTGACATTAACCTTGAAACCAGCCCCCGCGGACTCCGGCATCGTCTTTCGACGGGTGGATCTCGCGGGTGCCCCAGAAGTGAAGGTATGTCAGGAAAACTGGGCGGATATTCTGCCGCGATGCACCAGTTTACGCAGCGGTGACACAGCCGTCAGCAGCATCGAACACATCCTCTCAGCACTCGGTGGTCTCGGCGTTGACAACGCGACAGTGGAACTTGACGCATCGGAACCCCCTGGGCTTGATGGGAGTGCGGTGCCATACGTCGAAAATATTCAAGCCGTAGGACTTGTCCCACAAGATATACCCCGAAAGTTTATTGAAGTCACAGAGCCGTTTGCGGTCTCTGTAGCGGATAAGCAACTCGTGTTGCTACCTGCCGACGCGTTCGAGGTGACATTCGTTTACGCACATCCACAGACGAAACCACAAACAACGACCCTCAAAATAACCCCAGAATCATACGCTCGCGACATCGCACCCGCCCGGAGTTTTTGTTTTGAAGATGAGATTGAAGCACTACAAGCACTCGGTATTGGGAAAGGGGCAAGTTACGACAATGTCGTCGTTATCAATGCCGAAGGTGAATCCAGCATACCTCTGCGGTTCGAAGACGAGTTTGTGCGCCATAAAATCCTTGATTTGATTGGCGATCTCTACTTAGCTGGACACATGCCGAAGGCACATGTTCTGGCAATGCGGACCGGACATCTGTTCCATGCGGAATTCGTGCAAGCCCTCGCCGATGCGGGTCACCTTCAACAGACACCTGTTCAAGAACCGATTGAGGTCATGGATATCTATGAAGTGCTGCCACACCGACATCCAATGTGCATGGTGGATAGAGTTATTGAATACGAAAGTAAAAAACGCGCCGTAGGCATCAAGAACGTGACTTATAACGAACCCATTTATGAGGGGCATTTTCCGACGCGCCCTGTGATGCCAGGGGTGTTACAAATTGAAGCACTCGCACAACTCGCAGCATGGCTCGTCCTTCGAGACATCGGCAAGGAAGGGGAACTTGGCTATTTCCGCTCAATCAACAAGGCAACATTCCGACGCGCTGTCATTCCAGGGGACCAACTCCGACTGGAAATAGAGGTCGCCCAACTACGGAGCCGAATTGCACGCATTGAAGGACGCGTCTACGTAGAAGACAAACTCGCTACAGAAGCAGAACTGTCAATCGTATTGGCATCTGTCTGATTTATGGTTGTCAACTGACTGCTGATAACTACTAAACGGAGGGACATCTGTGCTAGAAACCAACATTCACCCTACGGCTATTATCTCTCCAAAAGCAATATTGGAAGAAGGGGTTAAGATTGGCCCCTACAGTCTTGTCGGTGAAGAGGTCCATATAGGGCGCGGTACCGTGATTGGTCCCCACGTTCAGATTGAAAAATGGACAACTATTGGCGAAGAATGCAAAATCTTCTTCGGGGCTACCATCGGTAACGAATCGAAAGATCTGAAGTACGGGGGGTGGCGGAGTTATGTGAAAATCGGGAACCGCAATATACTCCGCGAATACGTCTCGATCTCCAGGTCATCTTTTGAAGAGGAAGCGACTATTGTTGGGGACAATAATCTGCTGATGAATTGGGTTAACCTCGCACACGATGCTATCGTCGGTAATCGAATAATCATGGCAAACTTTGTCTCGCTTGCAGGGCATGTCGTGATTGAAGATGATGTTCGACTGGGGGCGCATGCGGCACTGCACCAATACGTGCGCGTAGGCAAGATGGCAATGGCAGGAGGTTTCTCAAAGATCGTGCAGGATATTCCGCCCTTTGCTCTCTCCGCCGGACAACCCGCGCGTGTCCGAGACCTCAACCGTATCGGTATCCGAACCTCACGGATTAACCCTTTATCACAACTCACACCTGAAACACTCGCGGCGTTAAAGAAGGCGTTCCGCATTTTGTTCCGATCAGGACTCCCCCTCAAGCATGCTGTCACCAGAGTCAGAGAAACACTTGAGCCAACGCCGGAAGTTGAATATTTACTCAAATTTATAGAAACCTCCAAACGCGGTATAGGGTTTAGTCAACCGAACCGGACGCTTTCTTAATGTTCCTTGTGGTTCGATTAGGTGGGTTTCAAGTTTGTCATTTCTCGGCAAGGTAACATTAAAAATGGAAAAATTGGGTATCATTGCAGGCGCAGGTGAACTCCCCGTGCTATTAGCACGTGCCGCTGTTGCCCATGAACGACAACCCGTTATCATCCAAATCACCAAGTCTGATGCGCAACGCTTTGCCGGAATCGAATGTGAACTTCATACGTATGGCGTGGGTCAGATTCGAAGGATCGCCCGAACCCTTCTCAATTCAGGCGTGAAAGAGGTTGTGATCCTCGGGAAAGTCGAAAAAAACATCCTCCTGCGTCCCTTTCAAATTGATACGACCACGATTAAAATTCTGGTCCAGAACCGGCGTGAAAAACCTTCCGTAATCGTCAACGCGGCACTGAACTATCTCGAATCTGCCGGACTTACCATCCTCACCCAAGATCAGTATCTCCAACATCTGCTTCCACAGCCCAGCGTTTTAACGACTCGACAACCGACCGCGAGCCAATGGACAGATATTGAACTCGGCATTAGTATCGCCCGCCAGATAGCAAACATGGATATTGGGCAAACAGTTGTGGTTAAGAATCAGATTGTCCTTGCTATGGAAGCCATCGAAGGAACGGACGCGACTATTCAGAGGGGTGGAAATTTGGGAAAGCAGGGAATCGTTGTTGCGAAAGCCGCAGCCGAGAACCACGATTTTCGTATTGATGTGCCGACGGTGGGACTGCAAACACTTGAGGTGCTCCATGAAGTTAAAGCGAGTGTGTTAGCAGTCGAAGCGTGCCGAACTTTTATGATAGATGCCGATGTGCTGATTCAGCAAGCAGACCGCCGGAAGATCGCAATCGTTGCTGTAGAGTAACAAAAAAACGGAGGTAGTCAATAACCACCTCCGCCTTTCTAAAGACGCTGGTTACGCTGCTGCGTCCATTGCGGCTGTTATCTGCTCCGTGGTCGGAAACTGTCCGGTTTCTAACTTTGAATAGAGCAGTGTCCCGTTCAGCGAGACTTCAAAAGCCCCACCACTACCGGGGATTAGATCGACTGTCTTAACCGCCGCACCATATTTCTGTTTCAAGGCATCTGCCAAACTGGCTGCCCGTGGTTGGTAGTTTCAAGCCGTGCAGTATTCGATTCTCACTTCCATGGATATTGTTCCTCCTCAATTAATTTTGACATTGCCTGTCGCCATAAATTCAATCGTCTATCTTAAAATTTTACAACAAACAGTGGAAAATTGCAAATTTTTTCGTACCTTTACAAATTAGTGAAGATTGGCACAGATTTTGCTACATATCGGTGTAAATACTCGATTCCGTCAAGAAACTGAAAAGGTACCTAAAGTCTGTAAAATTGTTCCGAGGTAGCAGGATACCTCAACAGTTTCAGGCACACCGCAACTTTAGCACACTTGCAAACTTTCAAGCGTGGAACTCACCGATGCGAAGTCAGCACATAGGTGTTTAAATTATGAACAGGTCTATCCAATTTCTGAACAAGTCTCTATCTTTATCTATCTGCGTCCACTTGATAGGCGTCGCAATTGCAGCGCTATCCATCGTCGGAACAGTAGACAAACATGGCGATGCGATTGTCGCAGAATTTGTCTCGTTCCCAGAGACACAACAGATCCGCGAGCCACGTCCGAAACTCAAAGTGCCAGCATTAACACAGATAGACTTCATCCGCCCACAACCAGAACCTATTCGGACGATTTCAGAAGCCGTCCACATACCACACAGCAAAACACAACTCGCTGTCGATACGCTCCCGGTCTCGAGTATTCATCAGACAACGCCGACAGAAATTGGAATAGAGGGTGTAAAAACACTTCAGGGTAGCTTACCGCTTCGGGCACCCGATCGGGGTTCACAACCGCTCCGTTTGACCTCCAAAGGGATACCCCGTCCAGAGTGGACATTGACCCCAACCGTCATTGCAAGCACTGAAGTCTCTGAACTACCACCAGTGCCAGCACTGCAGGAGGAACCCACACAAGATGCCCGGTTCTTCCGTAAAATCGATCCGATATATCCCGAATCTGCCCGGCTTTCCCACACGGAAGGACTCGTTGTGTTGGAAGCGACAATCGGTACAGATGGCATCGCGAGAGACATTAAAGTTATCAAGGTAATTGAGGTCGGTGGATTAGGGTGTGAAGAAGCCGCAATTACGGCACTCAAAGCGTCCCGATTCGTGCCAGCGAAACGGGGCAAAGAGGTTGTCAGTCAACGTCTGCGTATCCCCTACCGTTTCCAGTTTAAAAGTTAGGTATCTCGGCGATGATCTCCTATCTAACACCGTAAACTCTACGTGTGTCTCCCCCTATAGCAAAATAAAAATACTTGCACTATCCATATATCCCCCCTATAATCTTCACTATTGAATCCAATGATACGGGGATTATTTCTGCCATTTCTAAGGAGATAAAAGATGGATATTCGACTTAACGATAAGGTGGCTGTGATTACTGGTGCATCCACAGGTATTGGTGCCGCAACCGCGATTGAATATGCGAAAGCAGGCGCGAAAGTCGTTTGCGGCGATATCAATGAAAAAGACGCTCAAAAAACACTTAATACAATTGTTGAAGCAGGGGGGATTGCTAAATTTCAACGCACCGATGTCACCGTCGAAACTGAAGTAGCGGATTTGATGGAAATCGCTGATACGGAATACGGCGGGATTGACATCTTGGTAACTTCCGCAGGTGTCCTGCGTGGGCCGAGTGTCCGCATCGATGATTTTGAAGCTGCGACCTTTGATTCAGTTATCGATGTGAATCTCAAAGGCACTTTCTTCGCTCTCAAACACGCTGTTCCAATAATGAAACGCGGGGGTGGTGTTATCCTGTGTATCGCCTCTGGTGCCGGGGTCCGCGGTGGCAGTTCCTCGGTTGCTTATGCGTCCAGCAAGGGGGGTGTTAATGGGCTTGTCATGACGGTAGAAAATCAGGTTGCGTCAATGAATATCCGTATGCATACCATCTGTCCCGGTGGACTCGCAACCCCACTCAAACTCGGACAGATCGCAGAATCGGCGAAGCGGGACGGGCAAGACCCAGATGCGGCGGTCGCGAATGCCCGGAACTCACTTGGTGACCCAGCGGGGGTCGCACGGGTCCTCACATTCCTCGCCTCCGATGCAGGCGCATACACCCGCGGTCAAATTTTCACGAGATGAACCTATGCGGAAAAAGCATAGTCAAAATTCAGCCACAAACTCTTTGAATAGCGGTAGAAGAGAACGGGGAAGATCGCGGAAAAGAGTGCCCACACACTTAAATTAACGTAGAAAGGAATGGAAGTCAAAGTCTCAAATAGAAAATAGCTTGGAAAAGCGATAAGGACTGTCGCGCCGTAATTGAGGTACATGGCACCGACAAAGTAACCCGATTCTCGTTCAAACTTCAAATCACAGACGCTGCAATGGGTGAACATCCTGAAATAGGTTTGAAACAGCGCGCCTTCACCGCACCGGGGACATTTCAGTTGAAAACTACGTCGCAGGATTTTACCAAGGTTTTTAATTTTACCTTGCGGAGTCATAACGGGAAATTGCTGATGAAGTGCCTTTCTTAAATCTGAAGAAACACCCAAGCAAAAACCCCTCCAAATGTAAAGCAAAGACAAATTATGCCATTTAAGGCATAATTTCATTACGGGCTCACGGTTGCGTGTTAAAAAACACACAGATTTTCAAACCCAATCGCGAAAAAACGATTGCGTTAATAGGTATTGTTATCCCAAAAGACTTTGAAGGTTCGGAGGAGGATTTTAAAATCGTTCCAGAAAGATAGATTCTCAATGTATTCCAAATCAACAGGAATACCATCTCGGATCGCGCCCTGTCGACGTGGACTCAGCTGCCAGAGACCTGTCATCCCGGGACGGACGAGGTGACGCTGATTTTCCCAAGGTTCATAATGCTCGGCAAGAAAGGGCATTTCTGGACGCGGACCCACGAGGCTCATTTCGCCCTTTAGCACATTGAACAGTTGGGGCAACTCATCCAAACTCGTTTTACGGAGCCATCTGCCGACCGGCGTAATGCGTTTGTCATCAATCGCGCCGGGTTTCTCGGAATAGGACGGCGTATCCACATGGAGGCTCCGAAACTTGTGGATCACAAAGAGTTCGTTGTTTAGACCAACCCGCTTGTGTGAGAAAAAGACGTCACCGCGTGAGGTGAGTTTAATGAGAATGGCAATCAGTGCCATTAGAGGGGCAAAGATAATGATAAGGAAAAATGCGGCAATAGCGTCAAACAAATGCTTGCCACGCGTTGCATAGAAAGAGGAGAGTCGTTCCACAAGAGTCCCTGTTTTTGATATTTTTGGCGAAGCTTGCAAGCCAGTTCCGCTTGCATCTTTTCCTATCTGGTCTATGTTTCTTGATAGGAATGGCATGATTAAGTCCTCTGGAGCTTTTCAAAAACATCAAGATATTGCTGCGCTATGTTTTCCCAATTAAATCGTTTTCGGATCTGTTCCGGTGCGCGCCGTCGGAAACCTTCAACCTGTTCGGGATTTTGTTCCAACATCTGAATTTTTTCCGTGAGCGACGCGACGTTTTTGTCAAAAAGCACTCCATAATGCCCACCTTCCAGCACTTCATCGTTGAAAGGCGTATTCAGTGCAAGAATGCAGTTGGAAAACCCTAATGCCTTTAGAATAGAAGGATTAATGCCTCCGAACTGGTGTCCATGGACGTAGGCAAAGCAGTGATGGTGAAGCTCTTTAATATGCTCAGAATCGTCGATATGTCCAAGAAACTTGACGTTCTCGTTAGCAATACCTTTTAACTTCGAGAGAAATTCGTTTTCGAGTTTGTTGCCTTTGTAATCAGCGCCCCCGGCTATCGCGAGTTGTTTTTGGCTCTTTGAAGCAACGAACGCCTCTAAAATGAGGTCGGCATTGTTATCCGGGACGAGTCGACTGGCAATCAGATAATAATTCCGGGGTTCAAGTCCGTAGGTCTCCAGAATTTCTGGATGTTCCGAGGGCTCAATATTCGCGCCATAAGCGATATAGGTGGTTTCTGCCCCTAATTCCTCAAGATAGAGACGCTTCATTTCAGAGGCATCCGTAATAACAATGGGAAACGCTGCCGTCGCCATCTTTGCCGCCCACTTGAAGTAAAGGGCACCAATCCCTTTCCATTTTGGACGGAGCCATTCCATTCCATCAACGTTGATAACAGCGGTTTTGCCTGCGATACGGAAGAACCATCCGAACGGACCATTGCCGGCATTCCATGTCAAAATGACATCAGATGCGGTAACCGAAGCGTGCACGGTTGCGAGAAAACTGTGGCTCAGGGTACTGAACATCTTATGCTCTATGCTTGGCAAATAAACAAGCTTGATGCCCTGCCATTCCGCAGGTCTCTCCTTGAAAAGTGCCTTCCGACAGTAGACGATAACTTCATGACCGGCTTCCACCCAGCGGGGGGCGAGTTCGCCCATGATAGTTTCCAGTCCACTGTAGGTAGCGGGGAGCCCGCGTATGCCTAACACCCGAATCCTCATTTTTCTAATTTTCCTTATATATTATACCCGTTTTCGGCGCGAAAGTCCAATTTGTTTTTACGATCAGAAACTCACAGGCAATGCTTGTATGCTTTGATGATTGGAACCGGACAAATCTTCATTTTTTTTCTTTTTTTATTAGGGAAACCGGTAGAGAAATTTGGCTTCAATTTCATTGGCATTTTCGCGCACATCTCTACGATTTCCCAAGTTCCGTCTCCACACACGTGCCCACTCTGCATAGAGTGAATAATGTCCGATAACGACCCAGTTAGCCCCGACTGAGAGACGATGCTCACTCTCTGTGACACCAGATAACGGGGTCCACACATCGTCTTTTGGAGCATCTGCCGGATGTTGCTTATCAATATTACCGGATCCGTGGCGTTCCAATTCATAGCCGAAAGTCGTTTCCAGCCTATCTGTCCACCGGCGACGCAGTTCTACCCATAGATTGTCGGCATCAGAACCGATCTGATGTCCGATGGGTGTGGTGAAGTGTTTGTAGACATTCACAGGGTTTACGTGTGTATATGCGTATTGGTTTATAAAGGCGTATTCGGCATGAAAGTCAGTATCTGCAATGCCAAAAGGGTCTGTTAGATATATACCGCCGAGGATACCAAACTTTGTATCCCAATGTTTAAAATTCGCTGCCGGGTTCCCATCATCAATCATGAGTTCGCCATAAATTTCAAAATCGTCCACAAGGCGAAGCCGCATATCAACACTCATAAGGACGTTGTCCCCACTGCCGGGGACGCGCCCATCTGCCCGTGAAATCGGTTGTTCGTTAATCAAGTAGATATTGATTGGGTTGAGATACCCGGGTTCAAAACGGTCGCCGTAGACGACAACTTCAGAGAGACCAAACCCGAACCTATCCCAAAAGTATCCCTCAACTCTATGACCTGAAATATATTTCTCATTGATCTCCGCTGACATATCTTCCAATATACCCGTGAACGCCGTGAAGGTGACAGGTTCGTAGGTGGCTTGGAGCTTAATCATGTCCATAGCGAGCGGATTTTTGGAAACTAAAAGACTGTCATGATAGCCAGGTCCCCACTGAAGTGTATCCTGTCCAAGCTGCAGCTCAAACCACGGCAAATCAAACTTCAGATAGGCGTTAATTGCAGTCCGATTCTTGAGTCCACCCTCCAACTGTCTGATTTTCGTCTCATCAGGAAAGAAATCATCAAAAAATTCACCGTAGACGAACCTATGCGCTATATCGGTCGTAAAGGCGAACGTTTCCCCCACCTGTCCATAGAGATGTGGATAGAAGGTGGTAACATGCATGTTTCCTTCGTAGGGGCTGGGTGACCCAGACCCTACCGACAGATTATCAACAAGATGAGCGATAACACGTTGTGAGGCTCTCATGTCGAAAGAGAAACGGTAGTTCTTGCCCGCCATTGTCATTAGGTGCAATCGTCGGTTTCCAGACGGGTTTTCGGTTTCGGAATCGAGGTGTTTTTGCTCGGGTGTTTTCCCCTCTCCTACATTTTCTATAACCTGTTTCGGATGAATCGGGGTTACAACCGCTTCTGATGCCTCTCGGTAAAAGGTCAATAGCGTGTTTAGTCGGTCTTGGTCAATGGAACTCAATGCGATTTCGCCGTTTTTCTGTTTCCGATCCGCCTCTAACAGATAAGACACAACCTGTTTGCGGGTGAGCGGTAACGAACCGCGCCGTATGCCGGGCAAAACCCGTTTATTAAGTAAACGATGCACAAAGCGATAGGTTTCACGATTAAAGTCTGACAAGTCCGGATTGAGCGGAACATTGATGAGAGAATCAGCATCTGCCAATGGACACATGAGTACCAATATTGCCAAGCAAGAAATTAACAGGTTCCGTAAAACGATCATATTCTCTATCCACCCTATTTTAAAATTACCATTTGGCGTGTGGTTTTAATTTGCCCTGCCTGAAGCGTATAAAAGTAAACGCCACTCGCCACAGGTTCACCCACGGCGTTCCGACCATCCCAATACGCCGCACGCGATCGAGTCCGATAGGTGCCAGCACCTTGAAATCCGAATGATAATCGACGGACAGATTCACCTTTCAGATTATAGATGTGAATCTCAACCTCCGAATCTTCAGCCAAATCGTAGGGTATCCACGTCTCAGGATTAAACGGATTCGGATAATTCGCCAACAGCACTGTTTCCTTGGGAGTCGCCGTATTCATTAGATGTTCTAAGGCAGCAATGCCGCGCTGAAAAGGGAGAGAACCATCATTCGCGAAATGCGCTTCAGTAAGCCACTGTTCCACTAAGTCAAAATGCTCCGTGCTAACAGCGGAGTGTGCCGACGGTGAAGCGAGAGCACTGGATTCACCGAAATGTGCAGCAGTTAGAAGCAAGTCAAGAATGTTAACTTTACCATCCTTGTTTACATCAACTTTCGGATGTGCTGCTGGCGTTTCCGCACCAAAACTGTTTGAAATCAGGAGAAGATCTCGGATGTCAACGATCCCATCATCATTTATATCCCAGGGTAATGTGTTTGGAACAGGAACTTGCGGGTGTCCATCTGGCAAAGCCGCGTGCCATCCAGCATGCAGCCGTTCTTTGAGATGTGCGACGAGTCCCACGTTTTCTGGTTGTGTCGCGATATTGACGGTCTCATCTGGATCCATCTCATAATCATAGAGTTCAACACCACGACTGCCGTCTTGTCCCCATTCGGTATATCGGTACCGCTGCGTACGCATAGAGTTACCCTGTAGAGTACTGCCTCTTTCGAGTTGACTAAACGCTGCAGTCTTCCATGGACGCGTCGGTTGCTCGACGACTGGTAGCAGACTTATGCCTTCTAACTGCGGTGGTGTTGAAAGTTGACAGGTATCACACAACGTCGGGTAGATGTCAACAAGTTCAACCAGAGCATCTGTTTTAGCATTGACGGAAGTCTGACCGGGCACACTGACTATCAACGGCGAACGGACGGAGGCTTCAAAAAGCGTATTCTTTCTCCAGAGCCCGTGTTCCCCGAGATGAAATCCATGGTCTCCCCAAAGAACCACGACCGTGTTTTCTGCGAGTCCTAACGTATCCAATTGCTTGAGGACCCGCCCCACTTGGGCATCCACATAACTTGTCGTCGCAGCATACGCCCGAATTAACTCCAAAGTTTTCGCATCATCAAATGGAGGATATTTTGAGATATCTTGATACCCTCTTAATCCCTTGGGATTGGAGGCTATCTCCGGGGCATCCTTTGGGAGACTTGAATCAATAGGTACCGAGAAAGTTTGAGGAGGATACAGGTCGAAGTATTTGCTTGGAGCGTAGAAGGGCAAATGTGGTTTGTTAAAACCGACGGCGAGGAAAAATTCCTGGTCTTTAACCTCTTTTAAAACGTCCACTGTTGCATCAGCGATCCTGCCGTCTTCCAGTTCATCATCAGCGACATCAAGCGCCTGCCATGATGGATTTGTTGCTTTATCAACAGGTTTCCAAAACTCTCTCCAAATTGGAGCACTCCAAGAGGACGTATCTAACAAGGCGTGGGGACCGTGTGTGATTTTACCAACAGAACGCGTATGATAGCCGTGCGCTTTGAAATGTTGTGGCAGGGTTACCACTTCGGGCACTGTATCACGAAAATACTTGAAATTATCATACACACCAACCGTATCGGGTCTTAATCCCGTCAGCACGGAAGCCCGTGAGGGATTGCAAACTGGGAATTGACAATACGCACGATTGAAGAGCGTCCCGCGTCCCGCTAAAGCATCAATGTTCGGTGTGTGCATCTCTGGATAGCCGTAGCACCCAAGTAGCGGTCGCAGATCGTCAATAGCGATGAACAAGACATTATATCGGCTTTGGGCACTCGTTCTTAGTTTCGGTAAGAGTCCAGCCGTGAAGGCAGCTGCGCCTGCTTTCAAACTGGTTGAGAGAAAAGCCCGCCGGGTAAAAGGAGGTGTTGTTGGGGAGTGTCTTTGTGCTTGGCTATCTATACACTTATCGCTCCGCTGGGGCTTTATGCTTGGGGTTGATGACATTTCTGATATCTATTCCTCGTTTTCATTTACTGTGTTTGTCTATCTCGGAAATCGGGGGTAAAAACCCTCCCACAAAAAGTCTGTCTAAGGCTTATATCCCAATTCTCTCATGGTATCATGGAAAAGTGGTGCGACTTTTGGATGAACATCAAAAGATTCTTTAGCAGGGACTGGATGCAAGGTTTGCCGCGCATACGCTTGGAAAGTGTTATCTGTTGGCAATTCACAGAAGTCGCATAACGCGGTAAGTGTTTTGTCTGGCTCTGATGTCAAATCCTCGAAACGGACGAGATGGATATAATCCGGTGTTGCTTGCATGAGACGGATCCCCTCCTGCATGGTGACTATCCATTCTATGGCGGCTCTGTCGAGATGTCGCTCAAAATGTCTAAGGTCATCGGTTCCTATTTCAGCGAAAACCGGATCTGCTTTAACGAGTTGCTCAATTAAGAGTCTCCACTTTCGGTCATCCACACCCCACCAATCGTGTTTCTCACTATTGACCTGAACACCGAGTCGCTTTGACCAAGTTGCAATTGAATGACACGTATCCCACCCGTTGCGGGTGAGGAAGATGAAACGCGCATCAGGAAACAGCGCACGCACGAAATCTACCCTGAAGATAAGTTCCGGATACTTATCAACAAGACGTTTCGAGCGAGTTGCCGTCAAATAAGCACCGAACATCTGGGTAGCACGCTGACGCATTTCGTGGGTCGCATCTTCAGCGGCGAGTCGATACCTTGCCTCCGCTTGACTGTAGTTCCCAATAATGTCTTCATGCGGATGGATGAGGTGCCACATCGCTTTTGGTTCATTGAGATAGCCGACTTCTCTGTGCATGGACAGCACAATACCGAGTATCGTCGTGCCACTGCGCCCGGTCCCCAAGATGAAGATCGGCTTTTCAACAGATTTATATCTGTTATTGTTCGTGGCGAACCTTTTCAAAAGAGAAAAGACGAGCGGATTTATCCAGCGCCCCTTTGTGGTTACAGGACGTCCCTCAAAGAACGCGTAACTCATGAGACGCGTTATTACTTTCGTTGGGCGCGTTTTAATATAACGTGAATCTATTTGTGCAATCATATACGTCTTTTTAGCGTTTGACGGACATTTTTCATACGATCAAGGTTAAAAAGGAATGCCCCGGCTAACTTCACAGGGAAGATCAATAGATGCAATGCCAAACTTGCGATATTCGGACGGACAGACACAGGACCATAGTTATGTTTTTTCATGAGGGCTGCATTTATCTTTTGGTTGAGGTAGATTTCAGCCGAACTGAGTCCCCCCCCAGTCGTGTCGTTGTGCCAGCTGTGTGCCCGATGCGGATTGATACCGAGTTGCTCGGGCTGGTCCTCCGCAACAGAAGATCCGACTTGCGGAACTTGAAGCATAGCCTCCGTGTAAGTAATACCGACAAAATCACAGAGATGTTTGACAGTTGCTTTAGGATGCGCGAGGAGTTCCTCAAAATAGATGGAGGTAACCCGTTCATGTTGTAAAAATTGCTCAGCAGCGGTGACGGCAGTTCGCCAGATGTAACTAATGGTTATTGGATGATAGTTCACCCAGTCGCGGAACATTTCTTTCATTGGCAGATCGCTCCCACCGAGAAACCGACGTTTCCACTTCCTTTTTTGAGATAATAGCACATCACGCGGGTCACGGATCATATTGATAACCCGCGCGTTTGGGTACAACTGAAGGATATCGGCAATATAAAAAACATTACGCGGCGTTTGGTCACAAGGGATCGTTCCACCGTTCACAGCAGCAACATAGTGGAGAAAAGCTTCAAAGAGTGCGGCTGGCGTTTCAGGGTAAGTGGTCAGCCTCTCAAGAAACGCCTGTGCCTCGCTTAAGAAACGGCGTGGATTTCCATGCGTGCGATATCCCTCTCGCTGAATACAATGCAACTGCGAAGTTAGTTCTTCTATCGCCTCCTTACGCGATGCTGATGAAAACGGGGGCGCACACAACTGACCAAAGAAGTGCAGCTCACCAAAAGTATAAACACTTGGATGCTTCCCTAAAATCCGTCCCATCATCGTTGTTCCGCTGCGACTATTCCCTACAACAAATACCATTTTTTAATTTTACCTTGCGGAGAAATGAAGGACGTTTGAACTATTACATGCGCTCCACTTATCCGCCCTCCATTACATTACGGGCTACGGTTACGAAAATTAATTTAAGGCAGCAGCCGACAATAACGGCGCAGATGGATACAGGAAAAACTTTCATTAAACCAATTGCTTAATTTAACGCCTTGCGAATAATTAAAAAACCATTTCATTACGGGCTACAAGTCTTGGTCTCCGAAGAACGACTGTCAGTTTTTATCTTTTAATTTTAAGATTCCGAAACTGTTTTCAGGGATGACGAGTTCCGTTGACTTCCCGCGCCACTCTTGGATATGGACTTCGATTTTGGCAGTCCCCTCCATTTCGGCGTTTCCACCGTTGGTCGCATTGAGCCTCTCATCAGCAACATAACGGTAGTCAATGCCGCCTTTGTAACGCTTACCGTCAATTAGAAGCTGCGGTTCGTATTGCTCACCTGTCCGATTGCTAACGAGGATTGTCAGATGTTCTACAGCATTCCCACCGATGGCGTGCGCCTGAATACCGGGCATCTGTTTACCCTTATATTCTATGGCACCTTCAAGAACGGGCTGATTTCGAATTGAAAGGCGAAACTGTGTGTCAGCCCCAGCGAACGCTTCACCGATGAGTTGAAAAGCCGGATAAACAGTCCGTCGAATCGTGTTACCGAAATCGGACTCTGGTTCACCGCCATATTTCCAAAATGTATTGGGGGTTGGGGGTGTTACGCGTGAAAACACAGGGAACCCCTTGCCGGGACCGGCAAGGACATGAAAGTTCGCTTGTGTGACGTTCGGAATCGCTAACATCTTTAGAAAAAAATCACCCACATACATCGCATGAAGTTGCGTATTCGCGACCCGGTTTGCGGGGTTAGCGATGTTCCACTCAGTTATCCACATCTCTTTATTTGGAAACAGTTTTTCATAGTAGTCAATTGCCTCTGCGACATCAAAGTGAATCCATCCCATGAGGTAGCCTCGCATCTCCTCTATCTCTTTTTTTCGGATAGCTTTGTAGGCATAGACATGAACGGTATACGCATCGTAAAAACTATTATCGGCTGCGAGGCCTTCATCCCATTTCCGTTGTTGTTTCTTGACGAACCAGCCCTCTTTGTGGAAGGCGATCGGGGTAGCACACACGGATACCTTTATATCAGGGTTGACGGCTTTCATTGCTGCAGCATGCTTCTTGGCTTCCGTTATGTAGGTTCCAACGGTCGGGTATTTGTTGAGGTAATGTGGCAGATAGTATTCGTTCCCGAGTTCCCAATGCGTAATCTGATATCCTTTGTCTTTAGCGTAGCGGACCCATGCCGCACTCTCCTCTGGACTGCCTGCCCACAAGTTTACAACAATAATAGGTGTTATATTCAACGAGTGACATAACCGCATAAAATCGTCGAAAAGGATTTTACCGTTTCGCAGCCTTTGAAGTCTGACGTAATTTCCCTTCATCCGTCTATTCAACTTCGTACTGAGCGTCGATACCATTTCATCCTCAAAAAAGCCGCCAGGTTCCCAATGATAGAAGTTCCCAACCGCCCCACCAGGAAATCGTAGTGTCTTTGGTGCGAGTTTCTTCGTTAAGGCAACAAAATCGTCATCAAGGTAACCGTAATCGCCGTTCATCATGTTTGTATTGAAGCCGTAAAGTGCTTGACGGAGCGGTTGTCCGTTACGCGTATCGATCTCCAAAGAGAGTGTATCAGGCAGCGATTTTTGGGTTTGACAACCGATTACCAGAAATAGGGTCATCATCCCCAGCAACCCCAGACACCCCATTGAAAGTAGGGGCTGGGTAACCCAGTCCCTACCATGCCTTGAGTGCCTAAAATTGTGGGTGTATGCACGGAAGCCCCTTTCGAGGTTACGGATTTTAGAACACTTGCAAACTTTGGTCATAATGTTACCCTCAGCGGTCTATAGGTTGGGAGTGATCTATCACTGGCGAACATGAGTCCAGCGCAGAGCCAGAAGTAGAACCCATACCCTCGAAATTCAAGGGTTCGATTAAAGAAAAGTAAAAATACAGTAACGGCGACAAGACAGAGCATGATAATCGCGATCCGCTGTGTTACACCTGAGAAAGGTGCCTCCCTCTCCGATAGGGGCGGGGTTTCCCCGTCCCTGTGTAAGGGCGAGGTGAACTCGTCCCTCTTAGACTTCTTATAAAGCCGGAGGGCAGCGCGAAAAAGTTGATAAAATATCAAAGCGAAGAAACCCAATCCCAATATACCATAGAAACACAAGATGGCTACCCAATAGACATCCTTGAAACCGTTCTTACTGAGAACTTTAAGAAGGAATGAGCGTTTGCTCATATTAAGTTTCTCAATTGTGCTGTTCTGGTCAGCCCCATAACCCAAGACCGGTTTGTTAACAAGGACCGTCGGGACATTCCCGATCAACGCCCCCAACCGCTGCTTTTGTGCCACACGGACATAGGACCCGGAAAATACGCCTGTTACGTTGCCGACGAGTCCAACCCTTGCTTTACGTGGGTTTATATATTCAAGGCCAAAGGGGTTCGCCACCGCGAGTAGTACCCCGAAGATTAAGACAGTCGCTAACGCTAAACGAAGGGTCTTTTTCCAACCGTGGTGGAAGAAGAACCAAGCACCACCGGCGAGAAGGGCGGAGAAGGTTGCGGCGCGTGAATATGAACGCGCTATAAAGAAAAACAGTATCGCTGCTCCAAGCAGATTCAGATACTCCAGTCGCCGAATACGAGAAAGATAGATAACAAGGACCAGAATCATAAAGACCCCGTAAATTACGGTATCTCCCAAAGTCCCGTAGACGCTGCCAATCTCTCTGCCGAGTTCAAGCAATCTGTACTCTTTGGTGAACCCACCAATGGTGAGCGTTGATTCGCGGGGTAGGAAGAAATCGAACGCGGCGGGTCCGCCTACCCACTGAACGATACCCGCGACAAGTTGGAAAACCCCGACCACAAGAATTATGCGTAAAAGGGTTGTAACCCGTTTCTCCGACAGAGCGGAGTTCGCAATGAGATAGAAGAGGACAATATATCGCGCAAAGGGTCGGATGTTGTAAAGACTGCCCATCAAGGGCGATCTGTTTATGAGCATTGAGAGTAGGACAACCGTGTAAAAACCGATAATTGGCAAGTCGATTGCCGTCTTGACAAAAGGAATACCTCTGTGGAGTTTATGGATAACGAGTTTGCCAAAAGCGATATAGATGGTTATTTCGCCAAAGAATCTTAAATAGGAGTAGATAGCATCGCTAACAGGTAAAAACTTGAGTATAAACTCCTCAAAAGCAACGTATCCCGTCAAAAAATAAATCATTTTTTAATTTTACCTTGCGGAGAAACGACGTGCGTTTGGACTTTGACGTACGTTCCTGAAATCCGCCTGCGCCGTTGTTGCAGGCTACTGTCTTGGGTAAACTAAAACCCGTAGCCCGTAATGTAATGGAGGGGTTTTTGCTTGGGCGTTTCCTCTAGATCTACGGAAAGGAACGTCAAACTTAAAACCAACCTGACCGAACCGCAAGGAATAATTAAGAATTCCAAGAAGGAAGGTGTCTGTCTAATAACGCAGCCAATTGATCGTTAAATGGCTGAAAATACGCCATCTGGCGTTCACGCGTCTGTGGATTGATCGGCGGCGGTACTGAACCCATATTTTCCGTTGGAGACCTGTCGTTCCAATCCAGAACGGCTTTTCTCAACTTGTAAGCGGTGGCATCGGGGAGCAATTTCCGAATCGCCCTTCTGAGTGGATTGTGGGATGCCAGAAATTGCGTAAAGAAAAGGTTGAATTTTTCGGAACGCGGCAGGGCGGCTTGGTTATGCCGTTCCCCGATTGTGGGGCTGAAATCCGCACTGATCCCTATACGCTCAAAGAGTTGCTGACAGACAACTGCGGCGTTATCCTTTAAATCATCAGTTAAGACGCAATGCACGCGACTGGCACCAAATTGGGTTATCAAATTCTTGACATGCGGGTAATAGATGCCGTTGTATTGATAAGCGCACTGTCTCCATTTAAACCAGTCTTCGTTCAGGCGGGCTTCCTCGGCAGCAAGTGCCTCTTCATAAGTTTTGATGTTCTCCCACCCTCTCCGCCGAGCCCACCAATAGGCAGAATAGGCACGTGCCACGGGCTCCCGTAAGAGAACCACGATGTGTATATGAGGATTGTGTTCATAAATCCGTTGCATGACTTCCGGTGAATGCATCACCATCACATTCTTCGCGATCAGACGCTTCTCCTGAATCTCATCGTGGGAATCCTGTCCAACAAAGTATTTCTCAAAAGCCCATTCATACCCGCGCGTATATTCACGCGCCTGCAGGAAGAACGTCATCTCCGGTTGGGCATGCGTGTGGATATCGGGGTGCTGCGCCAAGTAGCGGAGGAGCGAAGAGGTCCCCGCCTTCTGTGCGCCAACGATCATCAACTGGATTTTTCCCAAGTTTTCCATGGTATCGATTTCCCAATCAATTCGCCGAGAGCCTGAACATCCGACGTGTAATAATCGATCAAACGGTGCCGCGTTTCTTCTGACACCTGCGTCTCCGCATCCGTCTGCGCGTTCAATCGGAGATAGAGTGGTTCAATTGTGCGTCTTATGGATCGCAACGGGATATGAAGGATCGGTTTGTCATGCGTCCACTGTCGCACTCGAAACCGGAAATCCCTATATTTTCGATGCAACTCAGAATTTCGCATCTGCTGCGTCCGATTCGTTACTTTAAAGCCGTAATCGCCATAAAAACCGGCATCAATACCAGCGAAGTCACATAATTTTGCCATAGTGTCCGCGGGGTGTGCAGCAAGTTCCTCATAAAAAAGGATGTGGACACGCTCCGGACCGAATCGGTTAAAATAATGCTTCAGATAGATAGTATAACACCCCTGCTGAAGTGTTTGCAAGTGCTGTTCTTCTGTCTCTTCATGGCGATTCGTAGTCGCGAAAAGTAATTCAACATACGCGTCGAAACTCAAAGTTTGGGGCAACTTGCCAATTTGTTTCGCAAATCGATACCAAGAGATCAACCTGGAAATCGGTTCACGGAGACTGAAGACTAACTTTGTATCGGGTAGCGATGCGGCAATTCTCTCACGAGCTGCATTACAATATAGATAGTCAGGGGTCGACTCCATCCGAAGCTGCGTTCCATCCACATCAGGAAACAAAAGATTGTATTCCTCCACAGCCTCCCCCTGCTGATCTTCTCTATATCGGTATTTTGACGGAAGCGGATAGTCGCTGCTGAGAAAAAATCGGGTTTCCTTGTAGGTGGAGGCACAAATAGATGGGTGGTCGGCAAGATAGATGAACAGCGACGTTGTCGCTGCCTTCGTGGTCCCCCCTATGATGAGATAGCGATAGTCCGCAACATTTTTTAAACTTACCTTGCGGGGCAATTGAGTAGGTTTCATGCTTGAAGTGCCTTCTCTCGAGTCGCCTGCGCCGTTGTTGCAGGCTTACGGTTTGGAACTAATTTTTCCCTATTAACCGATAACCATTTTATCGGAGACCTCATAATTAAAAATTTAGAACCAAGACACCCGTGTTCTTCGGAGAAGATACGTCAGGTTCCCAACAGCAAGAACCGCAGTGATTGATACGGATAACGCAACGGATAGCAGCCACCACGTCTCGATTAACCCATACGCTATCAGAAAATTGAGAATTGCCATCGCCACCATATTTGTGAAAATAGCGCGGTATGCCTTTTGCGCGTAAAGCCCGGCATTCAGCACAGGTATCAGACAGGAGAATACCATCCCTGTGCTGAGCCAAAAGAGGAGTTGTCCTATCAATTCAATTGACGTTTCATCTATTGTTCCTCTCCCATACAAGAGCCAGCTAATCTTTCCATGGAATAGCAATAGGACCAGGGTTACTGGAAATCCGATGATGATAGCCATGCGTGCGTTTCGGTTGAGCGTCCGCCCTAATTCCATTTTATTCTTTGCTGCGTCGCGCTCGGTAGCCGTGCGATCACTATCACCGCGCCGGCGTGCTACCACTGTCGCCATATCTGGCAAACCGGTTGTCGCAATACTGATACCGATGAGGGTCTGTAACGCCGAAAAGATTTGGAAGGCAGACTTATAGAGCGTGATAGCACCACTGCCAAGTTGTGAAACAAGATACACCTCAACGAGTAAACGGTTCACGATTTGCCGTATCCCGAAACCGAGTGTCGGTAGGGCAACCGTGTTTTTCAAAGAACGCAGCGTGTCCACAGAAACGCCTGTAAACGCATACCGGTGCCCCGTTCGATATGTACCGACGCACAGCCATACAAAATATGCGATAAATCCGCCTGTGTATGCCATCACCACATAGTTTTCGAGACGCTGTGTATTCCACAGAATCAGAAATATAAACCCGGCGGTGCCCGCAGGTAAAGCATTTCGGAGTGCAACTGTTTTGAAATGTTGCTGGCTATTTAGGAAAGCCCCGAGGCCCGTGCTACCACATCCGAAGATAAGGAGAGGCGCACAAAATCGCAACAGTGTCGTAGCCTGCTGGATATCAACAGTCGATTTCCGTAACAACCCGCCCGCTATCCATGGTGCCAAAAGTTCGACCAGAATGAAAATCCCGAAGCCAATACTGAGCAACAAAATTAGGAGACTGTTCGTGAAACGTTGGTATTCCGTGCGAGTCATCTCCTTCTCGCGTGTGACGAAAACCGGAACGAGACTAAATTTAGCACCTTCTCGGACAATGGTATCCACCAACAGCACGACCGTTAATGCGGCAGTGAGTGCGTCCGCTGTATCGCTGAATCCGAAGCGTTTTGGAATCAACAGGACCCGGACGAGAAGACTCAACCCCATCCCAGCAAAGGTGATCCCCATCACCCAAAACGTTTTTTTAATGTTCCTTGCGGCTAAGTAACGTGGTCTGGACATTGAAGGGTTCGTATCCGAGTCGTCTGTGTGTTTTTGCTTGGGGTGTTTTTGCTTGGGCGTTTCTGCGTATTGCTTGGGCATTTCTGCGTATTTTTGCGTATTGTTGCAGGTTTCGTGTTAGTGGACAAGTTCCCAAACCCAGTTGCGAATGAACCAAACATCTGCTCGTAATGAAATTAGGTTCTCCTTAAATGGCATAATTTGTCTTTGCTTTACATTTGGAAAGCAGTCCAAGAGCGATAGTTAAAAATTCCAACTTTCGGGTAGATTTTTGCGGATTTCGATATCAGTAAACGCAGCGGAAGTGCGGGGACCAACGGACTGCGCCCAGGTTGCCATTCTCTCTAACCCTTCGGGAAGGCCGACTTGTGATGTTTCTCCGAAGACGCCGTGGAATTTCTCGTGTGCGCAATACGCGTGTTTCACCTCTTCTCTCGCACGCACGTTGATAACAGAGACTTCCTTTCCCATCGCTGTCATCACCAGGTCTGCCAATTCGTTGACGGATACATGTTTATCCGATCCGACGTTAAAAACCTCTCCAGAGGCTTCGGGTATGTCCACAACGCGAGCGATATGTGGGGCGACATCGGCGATATGTGTGAAGGCGCGCGTTTGTTCACCGTCTCCAAAGATAACTAACGGTTCCCCTTGCATAATATTATTCATGAAAATACCAATGACGTTTCGGTACTTGTCTCCGATATTCTGGAGCTCACCGTAGACGTTGTGCGGACGGAAAATGGTATACTCCAAATCGAAGAGTCGTTTTGCGACGACAAGTTCCTGTTCAACGGCGTATTTGGCAATGCCGTAGGAATCTTCGGGCATCGGGACCAGTGCTTCGTGCATCGGGAGTTGGTTCGCGCCGTAAACAGCGATGGAGGAGGTGAACACAAAACGCTTGACGTTGTAGTTTACGGCTGCATTGATGAGATTTACACTCCCGATGAGGTTATTCTGGTAGTTAAAGCGTTTGATGAAGTGACTGAGTCCCTCCGCTGCATAGGCGGCGAGATGATAGATATAGTCGAATTGGTATTGCTCACAGAGTCGATTTATGAGCGGCACATCAAGGATGCTTCCTTCGACAAAGGTTACGGACGGGTTGAGATTCTCACGGAAGCCACCGCTCAAATCATCAAGTGCAACAACGTCTGTGTCTCCCTGGCGAAGAAGTTCATCAATTACGTGCGCGCCCATAAAGCCCGCACCGCCTGTGACTAATGCCGTTTTTTTCATTTTTTTATTTTACCTTTTTGTAGGACTTTTAAGAGAGTCTTGCATGCCTATTTTCCCTTTTTTCGCTATTATTTTACGACCACGAGCCGTCTTGTCTGTGTAAACGTCGGTGTCTCCAACTCACATACGTAAACGCCGCTCGCCACGCGTTCCCCCAATTCGTTTGTGCCATCCCAATACGCTGCTTCATCGCGGCTCAAGTAATATCCAGCAGCTTGATGCCCTGTAAAGAGCGTCCGCACAATACGCCCTGAAGCATCATAGATGCGGATTGTGATGTCGGTACTTTCCGCGAGCTGGTACGGGATCCACGTCTCTGGATTAAACGGATTTGGATAGTTGGCATGAAGTCTTGTATCTAACGGTCCCTCAACAGACATCAACAATGCTGCTAAGAAACGTTTGACTAATTCCTTATGTGTGGCGTTTGCTGATACCTCTTCAATCTTTTCGTAAAAGGAAGTGAGCAACGCGGTGTCAGCGTCTGATAAACGGTTTTCAGTAGACCGATACCCCTTATGATATGGCGCCCCTGCGACCTCTTGGTTTCTCTCAGAAACTCTGACAATCCGAACGAGATCTAAGATATCGACCTGACCATCCTCGTTAATATCCGTCCGAGGATTTGTAGGTGGACTCTCCCCGAAATGCTTGACAATAAGCACAAAATCAAGTATATTCACCTGACCATCCTGATTGACATCGGAGACCGCAAGAGCCGTCTGTCCATCAGACTCAACAACCCGTAACACTTGGTTCACGGGTACATCTTTCAATTTTTGAACGATGCCGCTGGGCCAATGAATGACCAGTTCACTGACAGTTTGGTTCTGTGCAAGTCCAAAATGGATGCGTTTCTGGTCTTGTTGACACCAACGGATACCACCACTATTTTCTCGGAGCTGCGTTTTGCCATCAGGCGTCGTCGCGAAAAGCCGTGCTCCAATACCATCACGATTGGAAACCGTTCCTTCCAAATCAATTTGAAGCCAGTTATTGCCACCACCACTGTTGTGGAAAAGTTGATCCGGTCCGTCATTAAAAGGGTACCCTCCATAGCCATTGGTAACAAAAAGGTCGAGATACCCGTCGCGATCATAGTCAGCCATTGTAACACTGTGTCCCTTGCCTACTGTGTTGGCTGCAGCTCCCCCCGCGTCAGGCACTTGCAGGAAGGTGCCATCCCCTTGATTTTCGTAAAGTTGATTCGGAAGGTTACCAGCACTACTTAACCTGACGACATATAAATCTAAATCCATATCGTTATCAAAATCGCCAGCCGTGACAGAACGTCCCCCAAGGAATTCGTTAGGTCCGTTGGCAGTAACCTTCCTACGAAACCCATTTCCGGTATTGATTAAGAGGACAGATGGTGGATTATAGAAAAGCTCCGTTGTAGAAAAATTAATTCGCTCCATCTCGGAGATCGCCCCTTGCGTTGAAACAACCGCATCGAAACCCGTCCAATTGTTCGTATGTGACATCTTATAGTATAACAGCGTCCACTTTTCTGTCGCTGGGTCATATCCTATATAGATGCCAAATAAATCAAATTCGGGACGCTCCGCCAGACCGACAACCTTAGGATCATCAGGAGATAACACAAATTTAAAGGTGCCAGCATTGCGAACCGGATCGGCACCCGTAAATTCACCGTTAAATTCCGTCAACCGATGCCCGTCAGATCCAATAGATATGAGAGATGGACGCGGTTCCCAAACTGAATAAATTTCAAAACGCACATCTCCTGTTGCTTTAAAACTGATCCCCTTTTCCCCTCGGTTATTTCGAATATTGAGCCTTAACCGCTCGGCATCTACCTGTTCAACGTAAGAGTTATATACCCCTCGAACCAAAAAGGCATCTGGGCGCAAATCACCATTGAAATCGGCATACACAGCATCATAAACACTGTATTGTTTCGGGAAATTAAATGTGGACCCTAAGTCTTCAAAAGGAGGAACCGATATATCATACACGCCCCTTGGGTAAGGTCCACCACTAACAATCAGGTCCATCTTCCCATCACCTGTTATATCAGAAAGATTGGCGAACTCCACACTTTCTTGGAATAACGATTCACGCGGACTGTTTACCCCGAAAAATCCGGTTCGTTCCTGTTGAAACAAAAACGAGGCGATGGGTGGATCGATATCCGTTCTGAGTCTACCCGTTAACATGAGATCCAATCTTCCATCACTATTGAAATCCATCCAAATAGGGGTCCGTCCGCGCATAAGTGGGACATCTACACCGAGTTCAGAACCGCGTTCAATGAGCATACCCTTCTCGTTTAGATAGAGATGATTATCACTCTTTGGGTCGGGAGCTCTCACGCGTCCTCCGTAACTCCCGGATAGCAGAATCAAATCCTGGTCGCCATCGTTATCAAAATCTGCCCACGCCACGCCGTGTGTATCCACAGATGGATTCGCATTCCAAACTAGGTCAATAATGTCTGTGAAAGTTCCGTCACCGTTGTTACGATAGAGACTCGGTTTGTGTCTGTGATTGGTAGCCCATAAATCCAAATATCCGTCGCCATTAAAATCCGCCCAAGCGTTTCCCCAACTTTCACCGACTCGTGTAATCCCTGCGTGTTGTGACACCTCCTCAAACTGAATGTCACCCGATGCGGTGGATAAAAAGCAGAAAATGGACAGCAGTATCAAAATTCGCATTTCTTTTCCTTCAAAATTGTTGCATACAACTGAGATTCAAGAACCTCAACGCTACAAAAATCGTTGGTAGACCTTCATAATCCTTTCATAGTGAACGTCGGCATTAAACTCTGTCTCCATCTTTTGGCGACCCATGCGCCCCATCTCGGCAGCCTGTTCCTTATGCTCGGAAATCCAGAGGAGACGTTCTCGAAGTGCTTCTTGTTCACCCGATGGAACGAGAAATCCGTCAACCCCATCCACGATGAGTTCTGGAATCCCACCTATATCCGCACCAATAACCGGTTTACCGTAAGCATAGGATTCTAAGACGGACATCGGACAGTTTTCATACCACTCCGACGGTAAGACGGTACAGATGCTATTCAGAATGAGTTCTTGGAGCTCATCACCGTGCTTAAAACCGAGGAGGCGAATATGATCACACCCGTTCTCTTCAATGATCCGCTGAACTTCGGGCATTGCTTCACCATCACCGACGATATAGAGCGGGACCTGCTTGAGCGGTGCTGCCGCTTCTATCAAGGTCAAAATCCCTTTGCTCCGATGCACCCGTCCGAAATAGAGGATATAGTCCCCTACGTCGAAATTCGGTGTGATATCGGAGACATCAACAAAGTTATGAACGGTTGAGATTTGGTCCTCTGGAATGCCGTGTGAAATCATCTTTTCCCGAAGGAAATGAGAGACGGAAATGAAATGGTCGAATTTCTTAACGGCACCGAGCATGTGTGATACATAAGACTCCGTGACGCTCAACGCAGTCCGGGCAAGTGAACCCCTGTTGCAGCGTTTCGGGAGCGCGCGCCAAAAGTGTTTACCTTCACACGCCTCACAAATCTCATCGTTTGAGAGATGGCTATAAACTGGGCAGGTTAACTTGTATTCATGTAACGTCTGAATGAGCGGAATTCCGTCTTTTTTCAGGACCTCTAAGATTGACGCAGTGAGTTTACCGTAGTAGATATGGAAATGCGCCAGGTCGATGTCCGTGTCTTTCAATAACCGGCGGATTGATTTGACGGCATCGTGTGAATATAAAAAGCGCAATAGGTCTCCTACTCCCGGACGCTTGAAGTCGGCACCGCGTGGGAAATAGTGTTCCCACTCAGACGGTTCGTTATTAGGGTCCGCCGCTGTAAACGGAACAACACTGTGTCCGTGTTTTTGCAACACCTCGGCGAGGGTAAAGAAGTAACGATCGGAACCGCCACGGACGTAGTGGTTTTGTGAGACGTTTAGAACTTTTAATTTCTGGGCATCTGCTCCGCTCTCCATTACATTACGAGCGGGTTCTTGGTGAAGCTGCGATTGAAATAAGGATATGTCCTTCATAGTATCAAACCCCAAGCCTGCAACAACGGCGCAGGCGGATATTGATCAAAAACCGTTAAATTTCCAACCTCGTCGTTCTCCCACAAGGTAAAATTAAAATTTTTTCACCCTCCTGCTATAGATCAGTGAGAAGTGCTGGATATGGAAATCCTGCATCGGCGATCCGTGTGTCCGCGAACGGTTCATAATGGACCGTGCCTATCTGTTTGGTAGTCAGCACCGGATCATCGGCATCCACAATTACATTCGCTATCTCGATAGGGTCTGAATGTCCCCACCAATTGTTGGTTACGACCAAATCAAATTTTACATTCAAGCGGAGTGCAAAGATATTTGCGTTCAGATTGTTGTTTTGAATAATAGATTGGACATTCTCACAGAAGATACCGGTCTCGTTTTTGGTGATATTGTTTCTTTCAATCCTCGGACGCGTTTGACGTCCGATAGTGCTGATACCGATGTGATTGTCAAGAATGTCGTTGTGTTGAACGCCAGCGTCACTCCCGTCGAGAGCGATGGCGGTTTTATTTTGACGAAGAACGCACGCTGCAACAGTTGGCGATGTCGTTTTGATGTCAAGAGCGACTGTGGCATACTCTATAACCGCCCCTCTGACAAAACTCTCTAAATCGTGTGTGTGGTCGAAAAGGATACCGTTCCAATCACCGGGGGCAGGTCCGACATTGTCCGATGTGAGATGTACACGTCGAGTCACTGGGTCTTGATCTAAAGGGGTTCCGATCTTTAAAATACCTCTTACGATAAGAAGGGCATCCCGTCTAAATTTAACAGTTGTGCCGGGTGGGATGTTGAGGGTTATATTCTGTGGAATCTCTACTGTTCCCTGTACAATATACGTCTTCTCGGGGTCCCACGTTTCATTCTCAATCAGTTGATGGTCTTTGAGGACAATTTCGGAGGTATCTTCAGGTGCTACGGGATTCGGATCTTCTTGCGTCGCACAGCCTACCCCTACCGATAAACTCAGGCAGAAGATTAATAGGCAATATATCAATCGAATCTTCATTTTTTTTGCTATTCCAGTAAAGTTCCTTATTTTGTAAAGTTCGTTGCAACTTTTGGAGATTTTCATCAAAAAATTTGGAGAAGAAGGTTATCTTAACGATAATGCTTAGAGTCTTGGATCAACCGCCTCGCTCTCAAGTGCCAGAATCCCGAAAACGCATTCATGAACACGCGACAACGGTTCACGACGAACAAACCGCTCAAGCGCCTCAACCCCCAATGCAAACTCTCGAAGTGCCAGGGAACGCTTGTGAGAGAGTCCCCGAGTCCGGAGACGCTCTAAGTTTTGTGGCAGTGTATATTCCGGTCCATAGATTATTCGCAGGTATTCACGACCTCGGCACTTTACCGCGGGTTGGACCAATCCTCGTTTGCCTTGGACGATAAAATCCAGAGGTTTGATGACTGCGCCTTCACCCCCTTGCACAGTGAGTTCCTCCCAGCGACGGACGGCTGCAGTCTGACTCGCGTCATCGGTCAGATCAACCCTCCCGTAGGGAGTTGCGCGCAACAGGTTGTCCTCAGAATTTTGACAGAGTTCTGTAAGCATTTTCATGTGCCACAGATGGTCTTTGTTGAAGTACACCGCACCTTCCGTCGCGAGTAAGTGGAAAGGCGCCAGTTTCAGATCCGAGATAGATTGGACGTTCCAGCAGTATTGCTGATAAGCGTTGATGTATGCGTCGACTGCCGCTGCGCGTTGTCGATAGTTATCCAATACAGAATTTACTTCAATGCCTCGTTCAGCAGCGGCTTCCAAGGAAGTCATGGCTTCCTCCAAAGCAATACGAGCAGACGTTCCGACCGGGGCATATTGCTGCTGCAACAACTGCTGCGCCTTAACCGACCAAGGCATTAACTCGCAATCAAAACAGATCCAATCCGTGTTCAGCGTCTTCCAATAACCAACGCTGTCCACCGCAATTTTCACCTGTTTCAACAGCTCGGCTTCAATGGCAGCATCATTAAAGAAGTTTCTGCCGGTGCGTGTGTAACAGATACCAAGGGTATCGTCCGCAACACCAAACCGTTTTTTTGCGATTTCTGGATCCCGACAAACGACAACAACAGCGCGTGATCCCATGTGTTTTTCTTCCCAGATGACGTTGGATACACCCTGTCTGCGATAATAAGTAAACGCCTCCGTTGGATGTTCAAGCAAACCGGGTCTGTTTGTTGTCTCAGTTGGTGACATTGTCGCTGGAAGGTATATAAGCCATTTTGGGTCTATAGCGAAACGACTCATCACCTCAAGTGCGGTTATGGCATTCTCTTCACGGATTGTTACATTGTGATGTAACCGTGTGCCGATAACGCGCTTTCCGAGGACATCATCGATGTTTAGGAGATCACCGGCTATAGACATGGGAGCTCTCTTTTGGAGAGCCTCAACGGAATTCTTTTCAAGCACCCCAGCGGGGTGCGTCTGCAGAGGTTTAGTCGGTTCATAATATGTTCGGTGTGCCGGGACAGACACGAGTTCTTTTTCAGGGTATCGCAACGCAGTCAGTTTGCCGCCAAAAACACATCCAGTATCAATGTTGATTGTTCGATTTACCCACTGCGGCTCGGTGACCGGTGTGTGTCCATAGACAACCATCGCAGTGCCGCGATACTCGTCAGCCCAATTGCTCCGAATCGGCAAGCCGAACGAATCGGTTTCTCCAGTCGTTTCCCCATAGAGTGCGAATTCACGCACGCGTCCCGATGCTCTGCCTTGTAATTCCGCCTTCATTCCAGCATGGGCGACGACCAATCTTCCGTTGTCAAGCACATAGTGGCTCACCAAACCATCCAAGAATTCCGCGACTTGCGTTTTAAATGCGGTTGATGTTTTCTCCAACTGAGAGAGCGACTCCGCCAATCCGTGTGTTGGGTTCACATTTCTGCCACGTAGTGCACGCACCAGTTTTACGTCATGGTTTCCGGGTACACAGATAGCCGCGCCAGTCTTTTGCATTCCCATAACCAAGCGTAATACTTCAGCGACCTTCGGACCCCGGTCAACAAAATCCCCAACGAAAATCGCTTTCCTGCCTTGTGGTGGCTCAACAATAGTTTCACCGTCCAACTGCGTTGAGATTTCATAACCAAGTTCCTTGAGTAATTGAACAAGTTCATCAAAACAGCCGTGAATATCACCTATAATGTCAAACGGTCCATGCGCATTTGTGCGGTTGGTCCACAAGGGCTGCCGTTCCATACGGACGGCTTCAACAGCTTCAGGTGTGGACATCACATAGACGAAATTCCGAAAACCTTCACGTTTGAGATAGCGCAGTGAGCGACGCAGTTGCTGGTTCTGCTGACGGATGACATGCGGTTTTAAATTGCGATCGGGACGTGCTTCATTTCTCTCTTGACAGAGTTTTGCCGGCATGTTAAACACAATCGCAACAGTTAAGTAATGGTATTCGCGTGCCAGCGCAAGCAAAGGTTTGCGTGCTTCAATTTGGACGTTCGTTGCATCAATGACCGTCAATTTACCAGCAGCGAGCCGTTTCGCGGCGATGAAACGCAGCACTTCAAATGCATCGTTTGTTGCTGTCTGGTCGGTTTCGTCGTCCGAAACAAGCCCTCGGCAGAAATCCGATGAAAGAATCTCGGTCGGCTTGAAATGCTGACGAGCAAAGGTGGACTTGCCTGACCCGGAAGGTCCAATAAGGATTACAAGTGAGGGTTCAGGAATCTTTATAATCATAACCTTCTCGAGTAAAGACCGCCATTTGCGTCGGTGGACCAACGCCTTCTGACTCTGGTCCGATTGGGTGAAATGCAACGGTATAACCGAAGCGTTTAGCAACATCTGATGCCCAGGATTGAAACTCGTTTCGCGTCCACTCGAAACGGTGGTCCCTATGCCGAAAGGGTCCAGCCTCGAGGTTCTCAAACTTCACATTGTATTCTATATTAGGTGTCGTCAACACAACGGTCCGAGGACACGTAAATTCAAAAATCACTCGCTCAAAAGCCGCAAGTCGCGGCACATCTAAGTGTTCGATTACCTCTATAACCGCAGCTGCATCGTATCCAGATAGACGTTTATCTCGATATCCGAGCGATCCTTGAAATAGGCGAAGTCGCTTTTTCTGCTTATCGGGTAACCGATCATAATGGAGCCGTTCCTGCGCGATTTTTAGGATGCGATGTGAAACGTCCATCCCGACAATCTCTTCAAACTGTTCTTCAGCCAACAACTTACGGAGAAGTTTTCCTTCACCGCATCCCAAATCGAGAACGCGCCGTGCGTCACACTGTTTGAGGACTTCAGTGACCATAGCCAAGCGGACTTCGTTCAGACCGATACGTTCTTCAACCTGTTCTTCTTGTGCTTGACCGGATTCGTCAGTCTCTTGCGCATCATCTTCTCGCAATTGGGCGAGTGCCTCCCGCGTGAGTTTCCGTTGATGTTTCAGGTAACGAAGGACGATAGATTCCTGTTCTGGATGCGCGGTGAGCCAGTTATTCCCATGCTTTAACAGTTTTGCGACCTCTGCATCGCCGACCCAGTAGTGCTTTTCGTCGTCAAGTACAGGCATCAAAACGTAAAGGTGCGTGAGGAGTTCGCTCAAGGAACAGGTCTTTTCGAGTGTTACCGTAAAATAACGACTGTCGCCCCACTCCGGAAATCGTGTATTTAGCGTGTGCCGTTCTGCCTCGATTGTATAACCGAGCGGCTCGAAAAGCCGTCGCAACAATTTCTCTCCACCGCGACACGGCAAAATGGACAAGCTCGCGCTTAGCGGAATCTCAGTCTTTACGAGTTCTGGGCGTTCTTTGCATTTACCTGACAACGCGCTGCCAAACACCCTCGAGATCGCTACACTTAAAAACGAGGAGGCGACATACGGACGATCGTTGACGTATTGCGATAGCGCGAAATTTTCCGCAAATTGCCCGCGGGAGCGGCGGATAAGTCCAACCGAATCAACGTCGAGCAGCAATGCTGCCGTGCATTTTTCGGTCCGTGCCTCCGGATAAAAGACATGTGCTTGACCAAAGGGAAGCGTAAAGGATTGAATTCGCGCCGGGTGTTTATGCAACAGATAACCGAGGTCTGTCGCAGGAGAATATGTAGTTGATATTGTCAATAACATATTTTGATTTATTGCCTCTGGGCACCGCTCCATTTCATTACGCGGTGGTCTCTGGTTAATTCGAAAGACACCTTAAGTCCGCCTACATTACATTATATCTTCCTTTCTGGGTCTCGTCAAGTCTTTTGCAGCGCCTTCCAGAACCGTTCAGACCTCAGCTGCCAACCGTCAACGATTGGCAGTCAGTACGTTGAGACGCATGACATTTGTTTTAAACCTAAAAATGCAGTATAATAGAACCAGAACTCTCTCACCTCACATCTTGCACCACCAAATAGAATCGGTGCCACGCTCGGAGGATATTTTAAAATGGCGGATTTTGATTCTCACGCATATACACCGGTATACCCGGGTCCGAACGAGGTTCTGCTTGAAGCGCAAGCACGAGTTTGCACGGGACCCCACCAGACGCGTCCTTTAGGTATAAACGCTTCGGATTTTCCGCAACCGGAGCCACTTCTTGAAACGCTTCTGAAATCCTTAAGGGGTGAACTCCCAGCGCCAGACGCAGCTTCAGAGGCGCAGATGGGCGCGTTCTTTGCGGCGATGACGCTCCGTGCCTATTTCCCCAAAGCAACACAGTGGAGTCCAGCAGAGCAAGCGGCGTTCCATAAATACCGTTCAGCCCTTACAGAACAACTGCCCCCGGAAATTCAATACCTCATGAACCCTGCACACGGCTACGTCCCAGCGAATCCGACAGAGGCAATCGTCGTAAACGCGTTAGAAAAGATTCTACGGGCAAAACATTTAGGGTATACCGAAACCCGAGAGATGTGTAAAGCCATCCTTAGCGACGACGTGAAACCCGCTTTCAAAGGTGCTGCACTGATCGGACAAAGAATGAACCGCGAGACCTATCAGGAAGTGCGAGGGTATCTTGACGCGTTCTTCGGACCCGAAGCGGTCGAACCGATTGACATTGCGGAATTAACGCATTTTGGGCAACCCTATGACGGTGCAACGCGTTACTTTCGTCCGACACTGTTCGTCGCGGCAGTGCGTGCCGCACTCGGCGAAGCATCACTCCTCCACAGTGTGGATGCAATGCCCCCAAAAAACGGTGTAACGGAGGAAACCATCCTGAAGGCGCTCGGCGCCAACACACACCTATCGCTTGCACAAACGGCTTCACTGATTACAGACGCATCGGTGGGTTTCGGATACATCAGCCAGCGTGAGTATTGCCCTGCCGCCTATAACTTGCGCGAACTACGGGTGCACATCAAGAAACGTCCACCCTGGGCCGCAACTGAGAAGGCGCAACAGTTTTTTTCCGCACGAGAGGCAAACTACATGGTGCTCGGCTACTATCATATCGGATATGAGAAACCCCTTCTCCAATTGGCATGGGAGCGCGGATTTGATGCCGCGGTGGCTGTGAAGGGAGAGGAAGGGACAAGCCACTACGCGCTCCGACTCGGGAAGCCTTCTACCAGCGAGAGGATGGCAGTTAACTACTCCCAAGGTTTCCAGCGTGCAAACGATGTGCGTCAAGATTTCGCATTGGATATCGATCCGGGGATTCATGGATTTGACTATACGAGAAGTCCACGTCCAGAGGTTGTCAGCGCGGCGGCATTTGCGGAAGCCGGTGTGGCGGCACTCTCCGGTGAGAAAGGACATATCTACGACAGGATTCTCCTAAACACAGCGATGGTAGATTACCTGTTAGGAATTTGCCCAGAGCCTAAAGATGCGCTTGCTCGTGCACAGTTAGTGATGGACAATGGGAGCGCGTTGAAGCATCTACAGGCGTATATAGCAGCCAGCAATCAATAGTCAGCAAGAAGACGTGAAAGTCTTGGGACGTTCTAAAGTGTGCTAAAGTTGGGAAGTTGGAAAGTCGATCAAAACTTGCAAACTTCTCAACTTCTCAACTTGCAAACCTCCTACTGAGGGCTGACGGGTATTAAATATAACCTGTCGAACCATCGGGTCGGATGGGACAGGTGCGTTGCCAATGGATGTATTCATTATCGGTGATTGCGGATTCGTCGACCTCTACACCTAAGCCGGGACGGTCCCGTAATTCCAAATACCCGTCTTTTGGCAGATAAGGTTCGTCTACCCACGCGTTCCATTCCGTCTCGGTGGGCAGCAGATACTCAAGGATTTTGAAATTCGCGGTTGCGGCGGCGAAGTGGACATTCACTGCCGTTGCGAGCGGTCCCATCGGGTTATGCGGTGCGACACTGACGTAGTGCGCTTCGGCAATCGCAGCAATCTTCCGCATCTCTAAGAGTCCACCACAGACGCATACGTCGGGCTGAATGATGTCAGCCCCTTGTGCTGCAATAACATCCAGAAACTCAAAGCGTGTATAGAGGGATTCCCCCGTTGCGAGTGGCACTTGCATCTGGGCGCGTAAACGTGTCCATGCGGGCATATGTTCGGGTCGGAGGGGTTCCTCATAGAAATACGGATCATAAGGCGCGAGGGCGTTTGCGAGTTGGAGCGCGCGAATCGGTTCAAAGATTTTGGCGTGTGGGTCGAAGGCGAACTCCCAATCCGTGGGTGTGTTATCCCGAATTTGCTCAAAATAGGTAGCGGCTGCTGCACAGACGCGTCCCCAGCGATCTGCATCGGGATCGAGCTGGTAAGGACTCGTTTTGAAAGCCGTAAATCCCCACGCTTCATGGAGTTTGTGCGCTTGATCTGCGGCTTCGATGCCATCCCTACCGCCGATGCCACGGTAAACGCGGATGCGGTCCCGAGCGTGTCCACCGAGGAGCATGTAGACCGGCAAACCCGCTGCTTTCCCGCTGATGTCCCAGAGGGCATGATCGACAGCAGAAATAACAGCAAGCCCAGCCCCGCCTGGCGGGAATCGGAACTGTTGATGCAGTTTCATCATTATATATTCAATTCGCCTCGGGTCGTCCCCTTGAATCATCTCGAAGATGTAATCAGCGATCGGCTCAACAGAGAGGTCGGGACCTGTGGAGTAGGCTTCACCCCACCCGTAAAGCCCTTCGTCCGTTTCGACTTTGATGAGCCCGCGAGGTCGATTGCCAAATCGCGCCATAAAGGTTTTGATCGCGGTAATTTTCATTTTTTTAACTATAGACCTCCGTTTGAAATAGCCATCAGCACAGATTTTTTCAAAAAACCCCTTTAACCGTCAGGTATCAGTTAAAGAGTGCTAATACCTCATGTTCTCGACCGCTGATGGCTGATTGCTCTTCCTCACCATGGATGTGTGCGAAACGGTGAAGCAGGTAACCCCTCTTTGTTGACGAGATTCGGTTCTGCACTTTGATGCCAACCGAATCGAACGGCGATTGGGTTCGCAACGGCACCGCTGGAGACGACAATTGTGTTCCCATCAACTGTCGCTTCCGCCGCAACGAATTGCTTATCCTCGCCTGCGATTTCAAACCATGTCAGGGGTTGTGCGTCTTTCGCCATCAAGCCACTCCCAACGAAGTCAAAACGCAGTCGGATCGTGTCGCCTTCTACTGCCATTGACTTGTAAATCGGACCGGAATAGGTTACATCCGCTCTACCGTAGGTTTTCGCGAGTGCCCACAACGCAAGCCGTCTGCCAACCTCCTGCTTGTTTTGCGGATGGATGTCCTTGAGGTTACCGACATCCGTTGTTACAGCCATACCAGTATGGGGGACGGATAAGGTTGCGGCTTGTGCCTCCCAAATTGCCGGTCGCAGAAATGGGCCGGCTCCCCAACCGTAATTAAACGGGGCAAGTTGCACGAAATAGAAGGGGAAATCCCCCTGTCCCCAAACCTTACGCCATCCATTGATGAGCGCTTTCATCTTTTCATGGTAGAGCATTCCATCCTGAAGGTTCGACTCGCCTTGGTACCAGATTGCGCCACGGAGCGCGTAAGGGACGATCGGATGCACCATGCCGTTGTAGAGTCCGGTGGGTCTGGCGTGATGTCTCAGCGCGTGTCTATTTTCGGGTATCTGTGTAAGGCGAGCGTTGGTTTCTAACGCCGCTCGCGTTTCTGCGATCCACGCCTCAATCTCCTTCATCTTTTGCGGAAGTTGCTCGCGATAGTTCGTATCCGCTTCCTGAATCTCTTTGGATATGGATTCAAGGGCAGGGACGGTTGAGAAGCCAACAGGCGGTGTCCACGGCTCAATGCGGGTGCCGCCCCAATTGGTACTGATTAATCCAATCGGAACATTGAGGTTCTTGTAAAGTTTTCTGCCGAAATAGTAAGCGACAGCGGAGAAATTCTCGATTGTTTGTGGGGTGGTTTCATACCAGTCGGCTTCTACATCTTGCTGAAGTAATCCTGAAGGTCTGTGCGGAATGTCAAACAGTCGGATCTTTGGATAGTCCGCCGCAGCGATTTCTGCATCGGCATCCCTTGAGGCGCGCACAGACCATTCCATGTTCGACTGTCCGGAGCAGACCCAAACTTCTCCGAAAAGAACGTTCGTCAACTCAATTATAGGGGCTGGGTTACCCAGCCCGTATACACGAAGGGTATAGGGACCCCCGGCTTCCATTGCTGGGAGTTCGGTTCGCCAGTTGCCTTCCGCGTCGGAGACCATCACAGTCGTCGAGAAAAGCGGAGCGGCATCCTCCCCTTCGGCACTGAGAGTTATCGTGACTTCCTCGTCCGGGGCTGCCCAGCCCCAGATAGGAACTTCCATGTCGCGTTGCAATACCATATTACTGCCGATGACACGTGGCAACGTAACCTCGGCATGCGTGAGGGTTTGTATGGAAAGTAACAAGACACCGATGAGAGATAGCATTAATCGTTTCATAGCGTTGCTCCTTCAATATAATGGTCATCTCCTCGTTCTTGAAGGCGTTCGGCGAGGTAGCTGTTGCGTTGCATGACTTGATTGTTGCGGATACAGATGCCGAGTGCCCGTTTGGTGCCGACTATGACGACACACTCCTTCGCACGGGTGATACCGGTGTAGAGCAGATTCCGTTGTAACATGAGATAGTGCTGCGTGTGTAAGGGGATAACAACGGCGGGATACTCACTCCCCTGCGCTTTATGGACAGTCGTGGCATACGCTAAGACGAGTTCGCCGAGGTCCGCGGTATCGTAAGCGACCTGTTTATCGGGAAACTGGAGATAGACCTTTTTGTCGAGATGCTCAATGGCGACGACTCTGCCGATATCGCCGTTGAATACCTCATAGTCGTAGTTGTTGCGGACTTGCATCACCTTATCCCCGATGCGGAAACCGCCTGCGGTTCGAGATACGGGTGCCGTGCCCTCGCGTCTATGGGATGGCTGCCTGTAAGTCTGAAAGCCGAGCCTCGCTTTTTCTAACGGATGGGAGGCTGGGTTTGTATACTCCGGGTTCAATACTTCCTGGAGGCGTTTGTTGAAGCTTTCAGTGCCAAGCATCCCACGCCGCATCGGGCATAGGAGTTGGATGTCATCTATCGGATGGTAATCGTAGTGTTGCGGCAACCGATCAGAAATGAGGGAACATACCAATTCCGTAATCGCTTCGGGATCCTCCTCCTCCATAAAGAAAAAGTTCCGGTCCGTATCGCCAGTGAGTTCTGGAAAATCGCCCTTATTGATGCGATGGGCATTGGTGACGATCATGCTCTCCTGTGCCTGACGGAATATCTCGGTGAGTTGGATGACGGGTATCCTTTGGGAATCAATAAGTTCTCTGAGGACATTGCCCGCGCCGACGGAGGGAAGTTGATCGGTGTCCCCGATGAGGATGACGGTGGTGCCCGGACGAATTGCCTGCATCAGACGGTTCATCAGGACGAGGTCGACCATAGAGGTTTCGTCAACAATGACGACATCTGTGTCCAATGGGTTTTGTCGATTTCGTTTAAATCCGTTGTTTCGCGGAGAGAATTCAAGGAGCCGATGAATGGTTTTGGCTTCGCTGCCGGTTGTTTCGCTGAGCCGTTTTGCTGCGCGTCCGGTGGGTGCTGTCAGGGTGATGCGTCTCCCCTCCGCTTCAAACAGACGAATCATGCCGAGAACAGTCGTGGTTTTACCAGTGCCGGGTCCCCCGGTCAGGATCATGGCACGGGTCGTCATGGCGGTATAGATCGCCTTGCGTTGTTGTGGCGCGAAACGGATGTCCATTTCGTTCTCTAATTGCGTGAGGAACAGCGTCGTGTTAGAGGGCAGCAGAACGGTGCTTTGTTCTCGACTCGCTAAGAGCCTCAAAAACTGGTTTGCGACACCGAGTTCGGCATAGTAAAAAGGGGCGAGATAGATGGCGGAATGGTCATCGGTTGAAAGGGGTTCCTGATCCGTTTCGGAAATCTCATAGTTCTCTTGTGTCTCGTCTATACTCTCCTGTTCGTCGGAAACCACTACATCTGTAAAACCGGGATTAATAATTTCCTCTTTTTCGACGAGGGCGGAGATCCCTTGCTCAATGGCTGCCAGCTCCTGCTCAAGCATGGTTTGGCACGCTTCAATAAGTTCGGCACGCCGTTGGAAGACGTGTCCATCATCCGCCTTCTGGCTGAGAACATATTTGATCCCCGCTTGCACCCGCTGCGGCGCATCCTTATCGATGCCAAGTTTCTGTGCGATCGTGTCTGCCGTTACAAACCCGATACCGTAAATGTCATCAGCGAGGCGATACGGGTCTTCAGTGACGATCGGGATTGCGTCGTTTTCATAAGTTTTATAAATTTTAGCGGCGTGCGCCGTGCTAACATCGTGCGATTGTAGGAAGATCATCACATTTTTTATTTCGCGTTGCGCTTCCCACGCTTCCTTGATGATTTTTACGCGCTTCCGACCGATACCGGGAACGCGTGCCAATTTTTCAGGTTCGTTCTCAATGACATCCATCGTATCCATACCGAACTTACGGACGATGAGTCCTGCCATCTTCGGACCGATACCTTTGATGAGACCTGAACCGAGATATTTTCTTAAGCCGACGACGTTTGCAGGGAGGATGGTCTCATACTTCTCGATTTGGAACTGTCTGCCGTATCTGGGGTTATCTACCCACTGTCCCTGGAGGAGGAGACTCTCACCAGGATTGATAGATGCCAAATTGCCGACGACTGTGATGAGTTCGGCATGGTCGCGCGCCGAAAGTCTTCCGACTGTATAGCCGGTGTCATGGCTTTCATAGACGATACGTTCGAGTATCCCCTGCAGCGTTTCCATTTTTTAGTTTTACCTTATTAAGACAACAAACAGAGCGAACTACTCAAACAGATGCGCGACTGGGCAGGTAAAACCCGGTATGACAGTATCACCAGTGAGTGTATCATCACGTGTGAGTATCTCAATATCCGTCTCAGAACGATATACCGTCACGGTTTTGGTAACGGGTTCAAGCACCCAGACGAGGCGTGTTCCTGCGTTCAAATATGCAAATGCCTTCTCAGCAACACGAGATTGAACATCCGAGGGAGAAACAACTTCAACGGCCAGCTCGGGTGGTATAGGAAACCCCTTTGTTTTGTCGCCCGTCAATTGTGCAGTCGAAACAAAGGCGACATCCGGTTTTACTGTGCGTTCCCCAACCTGAAAGGTCGTTTCTGCGGTGTACAGACGTCCGAGTTTCTGTTGATAAACATGCGAATACAAATAGTAAATGATATTGACGCTAATTTCACCATGTTCTCTCGACGGTGGTGACATCGGTACTAACTCTCCTTTAACATATTCATAACCCTCTACATCCTGCTCGAGAAACTCCTCCAACGTCATTGTAGTGCGGATTGTGCGCATCTCTGGAGGGAGTGGTGGCGACTTTGGCACCAATTTGCCGTCTATGTATTCATATCCTTCTACATCATGCTCCAGGAACTCTTCCAACGTCATCTTGACACTTTCTGCGGGACGTATGCCTTGTTCAACTTCGTGGATTTCTTGTAACTTCATGCTTTCAATCCCTCCGTATAGAAAGTTTGCAAGTGTGCTAAAGTTTGCAGATGAACCAGAACCCTCTGGAAACTTTACGGACTTTAGAACACTTTATAGACTTTGAAACTTTCCCCAGATCTATCCAATTTCCGTCATCAATTTCTGAAAAGCGTTGAGTTGCGGGGCAATCATATGGGATGTATCCGTTTTGTTCTCAAGTGCCTCAACGGTTTTGAGTCCGTTGCCTGTGATAGCGAGAACCGTTGGCTCATCAGGTCCGATGTGTCCACTTTCTATCAATTTTTTCGCGGCGGCGAGTGTGACACCCCCAGCGGTTTCCGTGAAAATACCCTCTGTGGAAGCGAGGAGTTTTATGGCATCCACGATCTCAATATCGGTGGCGTGTTCGCCGACACCCCCGGAGTTTCGGACGGTATCCACAGCATAGATGCCGTCTGCAGGGTTTCCAATCGCGAGCGATTTAGCGATTGTATTGGGTCTCACAGGCTTTACAAAATCGCCATTCTCTTTGTATGTATTGACGATGGGTCCACATCCCTCGGCTTGGGCAACATGGATTTTAGTGTTCGGTGTATCTATTAATCCCAAAGTGTGGAATTCTTTTAAAGCTTTGCCAATCTTTGTGATGAGAGACCCCCCGGCGGCAGGTGCGACGATATGCGCGGGTGCCTTCCAACCGAGTTGTTCGATCAATTCAAAGCAGAGGGTTTTCGAGCCTTCAGCGTAGAAAGGACGGATGTTGATATTAACAAATGCCCACGGATAGACCCCACCAATTTCACTACAGAGTCGGTTGACATCGTCATAAGTGCCAGTGATACCGACGACTGTGGGACCATAAACGAGAGATGCAACGACCTTGCCAACTTCGAGATCCGCGGGGATGAAAATGAAGCAATTCAATTTTGCGATGGCAGCGTGTGCGGCGACTGCGTTGGCGAGATTGCCAGTAGATGCACAAGAAACAGTCTCAAAATCGAATTCTTTTGCTTTGCTCAAGGCGACGGCTACAACCCGATCTTTGAAGGAAAAGGTCGGATGGCAGACGGTGTCATCTTTGATATAGAGTTCTTTGACGCCGAGCGCGTCTCCAAGATTTTTTGCCCGGACGAGCGGCGTAAATCCGGTGTGAGTGCCATCTGTCGGTTCACCATCTATTGGCAGCAGATCTGCATAACGCCACATGCTTTCTGGACCGTTTTCTATTGAACGCCTTGAAATAGATTTTTGTATCTCTTCATAGTTATAGTCTACTTCCAGGGGCCCGAAACAGAACTCGCAAACGTGGAGCGGTTCCTTGGGATACTTCTCCCCACATTCGCGGCATTTGAGCCCTAATACTTTTTCCATGTTTTTAATTTTCCTTTTTTAATTTTACCTTGCGGATAAGTAACGAGATTTAAGACTTTAACGTTTCCTGTGTTCGAGTCGCCCTCCACTTCGTTACGGGCTTGGGAATTGGTTTCATATTTTGAAGAAAAAAGAAACGTCAAAATGCACAAACCCAGTTGCGAATTAACCGAAGTCCGCAAGGACAACGGACGCAGCGGCCCAGGAGCAATAAATTAAAATTAGATTGTCAATTTAACGCTAAATTCGTTCTTTCCGGATTGTAACGTGAGACGTATAAAAAGCGAATGTTCCCCTATCCATCTGACATCATCGACGTTGGACTCCGTTAATTGTAGACCTTCGTGGTCACCCCAGACGACTATCCCATAAGGCATCGTCCGCGTCGCCTCTACCACAATGGCGATGTGTAGTTGTGTCCGGTGTCGCGTCGGTAAAAATCCCGTTAGGACAGGTGTATTCGCTTCAGACTGTAATACCCGTTCGGCAGCATAGTTTTTGATCTCAACGGGCACCATATCACCTTCAATAAAGGTCAATTCACACGCCGCGTCGTAGTAAAATATCTTTAACGTAGACTTCGGGTCAGACATTTCCTCTCGGATCTCCGTAGTTGTCCCGACAACCGCGGTCGGTTCGGTTTTCTGACACTGTTCGATGTAATCTTCAACCATTTGCGAAAGGAGCAGCGGCTTTGTGTCTTGAAGACTCACCACGTGTGCGAAGTATGCATCGAGGCGTTCCAACCCCTCTTCTCCGAGGTGTGCAACGGTAAGCGGGTCGATATGTTCTACATAACCCAGCCATTGATTCCACGCCGTGCTTTCGACATAGACATCATAATGGTGTTGCGCTGTTCCGTTTAAGAGTGCTGCGCGGAGATTATGTGCGTCTGCATCAAGATGACCAGCAGTATGGTAAGGGATACCGACAATCTTTTCAAACGATTGGTCAGGGGTCCCTCGTGCGACAATCGCATCAAGAGACGCTGAAACCTCAAGCGGGTAAAAACACCCAAAACCACCGCGGTCGGAACCCTCAATTTCAGGAACATTCGGGGCTGTCGCATCCACCTCTTGCTGATTCCAATGGTAGCCCCAAAGCCCGCGGAAGCCCGTCTGTTCAAGGGCTCGCAGGAACGTATCATTCTTGAAGACTGCCCCTGCGATATTCATCTCCGCCCAAGGCAGCGTTCGCTTGAGTCTTTCCCGTTCCCTGATTATATATTCCGGTAACTTCTCTCGCATCGTGACGAGATGCGATGCCATGGCTTCCGTGCTGGCACCCGGATTGGCATTTCTTGCAGCCTCCCAGTTCGTTTCCCAGATCGGTCTGATATCGAGCATCAACAAGGGAGCGTCGCCGTGCTCAGTGTGGAACGTTGTGAGCAACCTCGCGACGACTGGCGCAGATGTGGTATCGACTGCCCATGTTATGGGTATACCGTGTTTATGTGCAATTTCTGCTAACAGTCGGACACCTTCACGCAGCCGCTCCCTGTCTTCCGCTATCGCTGTGCTTACCAATCCGTAACTCAGCATTACTATTCCAAAAAGACGGTAACGCCCAGGTCAGCATACTTCTGGCGGGTGCTGGGACTGCCGTTCCTAAAACAAACAGCGGTTGTCGTTCCCTCTAAAGCTTTCGCGACGTATTCCACACAAGCATCCACGGTCTGGAGTGCATGATTCGGGTGGCTTTCGATGCTGAACGTCAGATCCGCAGGACCAAAGGAGAGACAGTCAACACCCGGCTTCGCGAGAGATCGCGCATGTGTGACGGCTTCTATGGACTCAATCTGCATCCAGAGGATGCCATTGGTGTTCCACCAATCGGCGTATTCAAGCCGTTCTTTGCCTTCGGAATTCACTCGGGGGGCACCGCCCCAACTCCGAAGTCCCTGCTGTGGATAGTAGAAAGCAGCGACGGCTTCGTTTACGGTTTCGTCTAATTCGACCTGTGGCACCTCAATGCCTGAGGGACCTAAATCAAGGTAGTTGCCGATAAGATACGTGTTTCGGGTGTGCTTAATCCGAAAGTTGGCGGGAATTCCGAGTTCATTCGCCATGTTACAGAAGGCGACGAGCCGATCCTCGTTGTATGCAGAGTGTTGGCTATCCACGGCGACAAAATCGTAGCCGCCCTCTTCGACTTTGGCGACGAGTGCGTCGGCAGATATTGCCATAGACACGTTAGCGCCATAGATGAGTTCTCCGTTGTGGATCCGTTGTTTCAAATTTGCTGCTGACATTGTCATCCCTCATTTTTTTAGCGCAGCTTGCGAATCAAAATCTGCTGTTAAATACTGTCTGCGGTGCGCGTGGGTTCAGTTTTACAAGGCAAACGGCATAGCGGGTGCTATTCCGAAACCGAGGCAGGCAGGTCAAGTCACGCCTGAATCCCTATAATTATACCCTAAAAATCCTTTTGTGTCAACGGATTTGTGTTTTGTATAGAACATTCAGCAATCAGCAATCAGCGGTCAGCCGTCGGCATTTCCTTATGCCGCGTTTCAGAGTATTCAGAGTAAAATCCGAAAAGGGATAGATTATTAAAAGAGTTGTAAACCTTGATTACAACTGGGTTTTTGACGGTTTTTGTAGGAAGTATTTTGCAGACTTACTCTGAAAGTCTACAAGTTAGTAGTCAGGAATCGGAGTTCCCTCCTACAAGAATCGGCTGTCCATTATCCTCGTAGGAATTGTATCTGTTGGTTGTCGAAGTGTCGTTCCGATTTCTGGGTTGGACGGATTCGCCACGCGTCGGGTAAGCGGACGAGGGAGTTGATAACATCAGGGTTCTCAAAGTAGGTATCGTCTATCTGCCAGAATTGAAGGCGCGGGTAGGTTTGGTGGTTGTGCTCAAAACTGCCCATGTTCTGAGCTTCTTGTCGCATTCTCGCAGTGACAGGTTCAATGGTGATAAAGATGCCGACTTCGGCGTTGTGCTGATCCATGACGTGGCAGAAGGCACGGACTTGGGTAATGGTAGGTTTGCCAGCCTTGACCTCGGCGAGGATACGCGCATCGGTCTCCTTCATCTGTTGAGGATTCCACAATGTGACATGTCCGACACCATCAAGTCCACCATCCTTGACATCTTTCGTCGGTCTCAGTCCAAGCCGCGTTACTGCCCAATTTGAGAAGTCGTGATATTTGCGTTTATCACCCTCTTTCAGCAGTCTGCGGACCTCCTGCATGTTTGTGGGATACCCTTCAATCTGGTAGTCAACAGACGGCTCCAATCCGTGTCGGTCTGCCAACCGTTGGCGCATCGGATCGAGTGCGAGAATGGTTATGTCTATCCCCATCCATTGCCGATTGAGGGTATGCGCGGCGTCAATTGTCGTGCCACAGCCGCAGAACGGGTCAAGGACGATGTCGCCTTCGTTGCTGGAGGCTGTTATGAGGCGTTCATAGAGCGCGATTGGTTTTTGTGTGGGATAGCCGAGGCGTTCCTTAGAAGCACTCGCAAGGGGATTTATGTCTGTGATAATATCGTGTACTCTACTCCCTTTTGATGTAGATAAATATCGCTTGAATCTTGGAACGTTGCCCCTCGGTGGCCAATAAACCAATCCATTGGCATCTAATACATTCAATCTTTCATGAACAGAAAGAGACTCATAGTTTTCAGGGGGTCGGACATCTTCGGGCCACGCTTCCCTACGTGGTGTGCTCCAATGTCTACCTACTTCACTGGGATCTACATCACGCCACGGTTGACCGGACTCACCTCGTCTAATCCCAGGGGCGTTTAGGGAAGCAATCTGGTAGGGGCCTCTTTCGTCCTGATGACGATAAAACTTCTTTACGTATTCCGGATCGTGCGCTGTATAGACGGGATTCCAGACCGTTTTGCTGCTTTTGCCATAGAATAGAATCGTGTCGTGGACCCTGCCATATTGTCTGCCATCATTATGTGCATTGGTGCGTTGCCAGATAATCTCGTTCCTGAAATTTTCCACACCAAAAACAGCGTCCAGAACTGCTTTGAGATAGTGGCTTGCCGTCGGATCGCAGTGGAGGTAAATGCTGCCGGTGGGTGTGAGGACTCGGTGCATCTCTGCGAGGCGGGGTCCCATGAAGGCGAGGTAGGCACGCATCGCGCCACTATTACCGGACACGGCGTTTTGTAGGACTAAATCGTTTCCTTTGAGACAGTTATCGAGTGCTTTGTAGGTGTCGCTGGTGTAAGCCCGTTTTTCGACCTCGGCCCGTGTGTCTTGTGCGGCGGTGTCCCAGGTCCAGGTATCAGTGAACGCCTTTTTCTGTGCGAGAGAATCCCCGATAAATGCGTTGTAGTCGCGTCCAGAGTTGAAGGGTGGGTCGGTGCATATTAGATGGACGCGCTCGTCGTCCATCTCGCGGAGGATTTCGAGGTTGTCCCCGAAGTAGAGTTTGTTCATTGTGAGTAACTTTGAGGCGGTAGTGATTCTGGATCCGCAAAATTGAGAGGAGAAGGTTTGGAATATCTTGTTCCATCTGAATCCTCATAGGTAACATTGATAGTAACTTTCAATTGATTTAAATCGCCCTGTGGATCTGGTATAATAGGTTTATTATGTCTTCTTTCATCGCCTGGTGCCAGTAAGTCAATTCCGTGCCTGAGAAGATTAATATTCTCAAGTGGTTCGCCTCCATAAGGTGCGAAAGAAAGACTTTCTTTCTCTCCAAACTCAATTTTACGGGCAACTCCGGTGCCTACATTTTTTACAGAGAGTATAATCTCATAGTCAGCAAAGTATTCGTTATGGACATAGAGATTACCGCGTAGGAGGCGAACTATGATCTCCGGTTTATAGGTAGCTTTGAGAGTTTCCCTTGTGAGCCGGACATGCTGCCATGTTATATACGCGAGCACAGCAGTGGCAATTGCTACAACCGCTCCTGTAATTAACGTTAGCCACTCTATCATGAATTATCCCTCTACCGTCCAGACTTATGCGTAACTTCAGCTGCTGTCTTGGCTAACAAATCAAGTGTTACATTTTTTAGCTCGCTCAATATAGTCATATCCGTTTCCCGGTCAACGACACGGAATTCAATTTTTATCTCTCCATTTTCATCAGTGTATTGCGAAATTTGCGGATCACCCACAAAAAGATTCATATACTCACCGACATAACATTCCACTACGACTGGTTTACTCCTATCAGGTGGGTATGTTATCTTTACATTCTTATGAAATGGCAGTTCACGCACGTTGAAATAGGTCCAGTCCTTAGCCCAATTCTGGACACCGTGAGTAACAACGCTGGGCACAAAAAAACGTCTTCCAGTTTCTTTTTCTAAAGATTTACAAATGTTGCCAGCGACCGAAATATCGCGGTCAGCACTGAAATGATCCTCTTTAACTCTTACCTTTAGGGCATTGATGTGCTTAGAGCCTGTCTCGTCATATTCTAAGTAGTCATAACTTTTCAAAGCATGCTTAAGGGCATGCACAATTGTCTGATTTTCCCATAGTTGCATTATATTCTCCTCCTTAGTTTATGTCACTCATACGAACGACGGTTAGCGTGATAACTTCGTCCTTTTCTCATCTATTGCGCGGAGGACCTTGAGGTTGTCACTGAAGTAGAGTTTGTTCATAATTGGCAATCAGTGAGTCGTAAAGATGTTACACTGGTGTAACATTGGGTGTACAGTGGCTATCGGCAGAGAACCCAGTGCTCGTAAGGGTTTATAGGCTATTATCTTCGGCTTCCGCGCTGCCAAAAAAAGCATTTTGCGGAAAGTGTAATATTTCACTTCGTCCTTTTATCAACAAGACGATACATCTAAAATTACTTATCGTCACACTAATTCCATAAGGTGAACGTCTTTTTCCTCCGAAGGAGTCCATATCATAGTATAGCATATAGCAGATGCAAAGTTAAGAGAAAAGTGCTAAAGTTTGGGATTTCGTTTTCAGAATACGGATGTTAATGTGGGTTGGATTTAAGGATTTGACGCAATCCAGAGCGGTTAGGAAACCGCTCCTACCGGACCTGGAGAGGCGATGACAAGGGTGAAGCCCATGAAGATAGACGCAGCTTTGGGAATTGACAGACTCGGATTTTAAGGGTATGATACTGGAAAATGAAAAGAAATCGTGATGCTGGAGAATTGTATGAAGCCCTATGAATACCTTGAACACACAGCGGATATGGGACTGTTGGTTAGAGGGAAAAGTCTATCGGATCTGCTGAGAAATGCGGCACAGGGACTCTTTGAAACAATAGCCGTCGTGGATACCGTCGATGAGACAGACGCAGTGGAGATTCACCTCACGGCTGAATCCGTGGAAGACCTTTTTGTAAGATGGCTCGACGAACTCATCTTCCAGCACGAAACACAGGAGACTTTCTTTAAACGTGCCGACATCAAAGAGTGTAGTGAAACGGCAGTATCAGCGACGGTTTACGGTGAACCTGCAAACTTCGATAAACACGAGGTTTATACAGAAATTAAGAGTGTTACATACCATCAGCTGCAGGTCGTGCGAAAGTGTGATGGCAGTTGGTTCGCTCAAGTTATTTTTGATCTGTGATAACCTATGGATAGAACTGATACATCGTGGTGTTTAGAAGGATGTTCAGGAGACTCCACGTGCTTCCCATGAGATAATCGCCGAGAACTAACCCCAGAAAGAACGGGATGGCGCGTCGATAACTCTGGATACCCCCGTGTCGGAGGATAAGCCATTTCAACGTCAAAGCGATCAACAACGGAATCCAGAGGTCGGACATCTCTTGGTTGCTCGCCATCACATAACCGAGCGGATGCAGCGGCAGCCAAAAGAATTTGACCCGAAGATACGTCAGCACCATCATTACAGAAAACCCGATGCCCATGAATATCACGCCGAGCCAGTCTGTGTCGAGGGGATACGTAATCCAGTTTGTTAACCGTCCGAAGTATTCTCTTCCGTAACCGAGTGCCCAGGGTCCAAAGTATCCGGAATCCGCACCGAATTTGTAATAGAAATGTAGCTGCACCCATAAAGCGACAATCACACCGAAAACAGTCGCGATGATAACCGTCAAGAGCATCCGGCGTTGGTTAATATTGGCGAGTTCCGCGATTTTAAAAGCCTCCAACTGATGCGGCATCTGCTGCGGACGGTAATCTCGATTGAAAAAGCAGACGGAGAGTGCCGTTAAGTTCCGCGCACCGAGACGGTGCGTCCCCAAAAGCGTGTTCAAGATGTATCGAGGTGCCTGCCAGTGGTAGGCGTGGACAAAAATGCCAGACTCGGCACGGATACGTGTTGTGACCAAGGGTGTTATGAGGAACAGAACAGCGAAAGTGAGCGCGAGCCAGACCGCCATGCCTGCCTTGTAGAGGAGGAACGCAAACAACAAAACGCCAAGCACAAAACCCCAGACAGCCACTCGATACGACACCGGTTCGTCGTGCTGCTCGATGGGAGGTTCTCGCCCGCGTGACGGCAGCGCGCTTCTCAAAACGGTGCCGAAATGCCGTTTCCCTGTCCACCCAAAAAAGAAACAGAGTCCGATAAATGCCCCGATCGTCTGTTCGTTAAGATACGGAAAGCGTGGGATGCTACTCCATCCAACCGCTTTCGCCAAAGCGACTTCGTTCCGATAGAGAAAATAGAAGAGACTCGTCGAAAAGAGGACATCCAACGGCATGAGGAACATAATGCCGATCGCAAACGGATAAAAGGCGGTGATGATGGTGCCGTAGAGACTCAAGGGTGCCTCCTGAAACGAGAAAAAACGGCGTGTCACCGGAATATGCGGAATCACGGGATAGAGATGGCTCAAGCCGTTGAAGAGACTGATACCAGCAGCAATCGCGAAGCCGATCCACATCCGCTTGTTTCGGAAGAAACCGGACGTGGGGTTGGTCATCGCAAGCGGGAGTTGAATAATCGGGAAGGTGAGACGTTCACGCTGCGCCCACTGCCGGCGGAGGATCGTATTGAGGCAGAGAAAGATAAAGGCTATCACCGAAAAGAGTAATAACCATGCTATCACGACCGGCACCCACACCCGCAAGTGAAGCGGATGATATAGACTGGATTCTCCAAGGTAATAGCCACGGAGCGCGTCTCTATCCGAAACGGTGAGCCATTCTGGGAGATGGTGCCAAAACAGGGTGCGCCACTCGTTCTCTTCGGTTGCAAACCAGAAACTATGTCCGAGGACAGAGAGGATCGCTTGAAAGACATCGCAGCCCGCCAAGGATGTCGAGAAGCTGAGTGTCACATACAAGAATAACAGTTCGCCTTGTCCAAGTGCCAAGTTGCTTCTTAGGAGACGGATGACCCCGTTCATCAGCATCACTGCGGTGAGGATGAAAATGACATTGGACAGCGGGACCACCCACGTCGGGAAGGTATAGCGCACGAGTTCCATCTGGATGAGGAAATAGCAGTTAATGGGTGCGCTAATGGCAAAAATGGTGATGACGCGCCATGTCAAGGCACGTTGTTGAGGAAGAGAAGTCAATGTTATCCTGCCTCACTACGAAACAATGTTCACACTCTACCAACGTCCATGCACAGGGGTCTCGCGCGCCTTCTCAAAGAGGTCTGCCCATGCGTCAGTGCCGTCGTCAAAGGTTAACGCCAGACGCGCACCTTCGACCTGTGCCGCACCGTTGCCAGCATTGAAATAGCTCAAACCATCACCGGACATGTGGATGCAACTGCCATCGGGATAAACAGCGGTTTTGATGATGCGCGGGACGGGATGAATCGTGTAACCCTCAGCGTCTAACTGATCATCAGGCACGCGGAAGCGTTCGACTGCGTCTTCATCGACTTCAACGCCCAACCCAGGGGCATCAGGGATCTTGTGGCATCCCTCCGAGACGTGTATCGGTTGTGTGAGCAGATGGTCGCTATAGAGATTAATACAGGTGATTGCGGGCCATGTCGCATGTGTGAGCACACTCCCGAGATGTCCTGCCCACGTCGTTGTCAAGCCGTTTCCAACGATTTGGAGCCAAAACGGCATATCTGCGGCGGCACTGAGTTGCCCCTCACGCATGACCTGCGATTTACCGCCACCGATAACAAATCCAGTGTTTACGTCTTCACGGACGCAGGTGGTATAGGGGGGTGATCCGAAGTGCATGGCGACCTGACAGCCGACTTCTTGGCGGATCTGTTTGTTTCCGTCAACATCGCTCTGCGGAATAGGGGTCTCAAACATCGCTACGTTTGGGTGTGCAGCGAGTTTTTGTAGGATCGGGATAGCCGTCTCTGCGTCGCGCCAAGAACCGTTAGGATCGAGGTCGAGTTTGAAGTCGGCTGGAACGCCTGCTGCGACCGCTTCTACCTGTGAGACGATATCCCACCACGGACGCGGTTTGTTTTTGAAACTCGTATAACCGTTTTCCACGGCATCTGCGGCTTCCGATGCCCAGTTTTCAGGGGAAGAATCGATACACCACCATGAAATCGGAACCGCCTCACGACACTGCATGCCGAGAAGCTGGTAGATGGGTACCTCTAAAATTTTGCCGACGACATCGAAGAGTGCCATCTGTAAACCTGCACCGAGTGAATCGTCGTTCATGAGTTCAGCAGGACTCTGCCCAAGCACACGTTCAACACTTGCATCGCTGACTCGGGAATAGGTATAGTGGACGACAGTCTCACCCCAACCGACATGCCCGGTATCCGTGGTAACCTTGCACAACTCAAGGATTGACCAGTTGTAAACAGTGGACACGCTCTGGGTGGTAATCTGTTGTTGGCGGGGGGTGAAGGGAACATCTACAAGCACACGTTCAACGTTCGTGACTTTCATGGCAGGACTCCTAAGGTTCAATGGAAGGATGCGAGGTATAGGGACCTTGGAATGTGTTTGCGAAAAGAAAAAAGGCGAGGGGATTTGATTGAAGTCATCCCCTCGCTCTATACGATATTAATAAGCGGCTTTAACCGCACCCCAACTGGTAGTGAGTTTGCCTTTGGCATCAATATCAAAGCCGTTGGCATTTGTAACGAGAATGCTGTCGATTCTGCCCATCCCCCAACTTTCGTGCCAAACACCTACGGACCCGGCACTTTTGTTAGTGGCTTTGTTGGATTCAAGAATGGGATCCCCGAGTTCTTCGGAGGGTGCGAACAGATCATCGACTTCATCGAGTTTCATGTACCAGACTTTGACGTTGTTGCCTTTGACCTCAACGCGCCCCAAATAGGCGACGGCATTCGTCTGGTCGAGTCCACCACCTAAACCGTGTGGCACACTCTCTATTTCCTTACCACCGTTCTCACAGCCGCACTGGTCGAGACATTGCCCAGAGGGGCAACACCCGTCTTCCAGACTCATGAAAAGGACCGCCGCTGTCTCATTATAGCCCCAGACAGCGATATAGCCTTTATCGTCCCCTTTTCTACGGAACTGCACACCGAAACTATCATCATCGCCAAAAGAAAAGACGACTTGGATAATACCATCGGTAAAGTTTTTTAACCCAGGAAGTTCTGTGTTACCAGAAATGCCACATCCCTCAGCGGTTTGCTTCATGGATTTTTTTCCACCGAGTTTGCCGCCTTCAAAATCATCCGCAGCCCAGATAGTGCCAGCGTTTTCCGGTTTATAATTCTTGACATCGTTCACACCGGCATCCGGTTTTGCGTCCTTGGAGCCCGGCTCAAAATCGGCGTAAAACACAACTTGACCGCTGGCGTGAAATGAAACAAATAGACTCAAAACGAGAATCAAAAGAAAAAAACGGGTTTTCATAAATATCTCCTCTGTTGTCATAAAGGGTTGTGTTGCCGTTTATTGGCGAGCAACAGTATTGTGACAAGGCTTTTAATTTGACCTTGCGGGAGAACGGGGTTTCAAACGTGACATCCCTATCTCACGAATCGCCCGCGTGTTTCTGCGTATTGTTGCGGGCTGACGGTTTCGCGGCTAACTTAAGGCTATAAAGCGTGGTTAGATACCCGCATCACCGAAGGTGCCTCGCCGTAAAATTAAAGTGGTGTTGGGTGAGGTATTGACCTCACCCGACAAAGATGAGTCGCGCAGGGAGACTGCGGTCCAGTAACCTTGTCCTGCCCCGCAGTTGACTTTATAGTATTAGCCTATATTAAGGAAGGAGACTAATAACTGCTTTTAACGTCGCCCCACGTCGTAGAGAGTTTGGCATGTGGATCGACATCCGTGGTGCCGCCTGCACCGGTAACAAGGACGTTATCAACTCTTCCGTTGCCCCAACTTTCGTGCCAGATACCGACGATGCCGGGCCCCATATCATCTGCACCGTCATATTCAGCGACTGGATCGCCGAGTTCACTGGAGGGTGCAAAGGGGTCAGACACATCATCCACCGGCATATACCAGACTTGGATGAGACTGCCAGTGACTTCAACGCGTGCCAAATAGGCAACGCTGTTGTCCTGGGAGAGGTCTGCGCCTAAGCCGTGGTCGACACCGACGAGTTCATTTCCACCGTTTTCGCAGGAGCACTGGTCGAGACATTGCGCGGAAGGACAGCAACCGTCCGCAAGGCTACCGATGATAATTTGGGGTGTTTCGTTATAGCCGAATGCGACGAGATAGCCGCTGTCGTCACCGACGCGTCGGAATTGGAAACCCACGCCGTCATCATCTTGCCATGAAAAAACGGCTTGGATAATACCGTCGGAGAAGTCATCGATACCGGGGAGCGGTGTATTCCCGGAGATGCCGCACCCTTCCGCACTTTGATGCAAGGCACCACTGCCATTAGGGAATTCATCCGATGGTACCCAAACGGTGCCAGCGTTTTCTGGCACCCAATTTGCCGGATCGTTGACGCTGACATCCGGGATTGATTTAGAGCCACTCACTTCAAAATCAGCATAGAAAATTACCTGTGCGCTCGCATGGCTAATCAGCATGACTGAAAAAAGCGCGATGAACGCCATTATAAGGTGGGTTCTTGTCATTTTGTTACTCCTTTATTGATTGATCTTCCGCAAGTTAAATCGTCTGTCGCAAATTCATTTTCGTCTTGCAAAGACAAATTTTCACAAATAGGACGATTTCTGACGAAACCGTTGTCTACAATATAGCAAAAAAGCAAATTTCTGTCAAGAAAAGATAGAATTTTTATTTTTTGGTAAGTTTTGGAAGTGAAAAGGGAGGCGGCGCGGTTCGGGAATCTCGCGAGTGAGAGGGAAAGGAAGTGCCCGTGCCACTACCGAAAATTAAGGGATGCTTGATATCTTATAGTCTTTCAACCTATTTTGCAACGTCCGAATACTAATGCCTAATATCTTCGCGGTTTTTGTCCGATTTCCGTTCTGCCACGCCAAAGTATCAAGGATGAAGGCTTCTTCCACAGCCTTAAGGCTTGCGCCGAGAGGCAAAAGCGTGTCTTGTTGGTTCTCAGGGGTGTAAACATCTTCTGGTATGTTCCTCCGTGGTTGCCCAAATGCCAAAATTTCTTCAGGCAGATGCCCAGGTAAAATAGCCTCTCCATCTGACAAGATAACTGCATGGATTAAAGCGTTTTCTAACTCTCGCACATTCCCGGGCCAAGGATAGTTTTGTAGGCGAGCGAGCGTCTCTGGTACTATTTCACGCATTGGCTGCGCGTAGGTATCGCAATGTTTTTGCACAAAGTATTTTGCTAATGCTCGGATGTCTTCTTGCCGCTCTCGCAATGGAGGTAGAGAGATAGAAATTCCATTCAATCGGTAGTAAAGATCTTTGCGGAAAGTGCCATTTTTAACCAATTCCGCGAGGTTACAGTGTGTCGCGGCTACGAGCCGGACATCGATCGGAATTGGTTTTGTACCACCGAGGCGTTCAATTTCACTTGTCTCAACTGCCCGCAATAACTTCGCTTGCAGGGGGAGTGGCATGTCTCCAATTTCATCAAGGAAGAGTGTTCCGTTGTGCGCCCTTTCAAATTTGCCGATATGTAGCGTTTTCGCGTCCGTAAACGCGCCTTTTTCGTGTCCAAATAGTTGACTCTCAAGCAGTAGATCCGGAATCGCAGCACAATTGACAGAAACCATTCTGTTCCGCGACCGATCACTGTTTTGGTGTAAGGCACGCGCTATCAACTCTTTACCGGTTCCTGTTTCACCGCAAATAAGCACCCTTGCTATTGTATTTGCGATCCTATCAATTTGTTTGAGCACTTCAATAATTTGTGGACTTCTGCCAATGATGCTCTTGTAATTTCCTTTTAACGTATTTTCTGCCTGAATAGCGAGACTATCACCATTTTCCTCAAGAGGACTCTTTAAATTTACGAGTCTCTCACCGGGTTTATTTCCCAAAATAGAAATGTCCCTCTCATCATAGGGTTTATCCCCCTTATTTCTCCGAATCATTACCTTTCCTATCTTTCTGAAATACGGATGTTATACATGCTTATACGATTTATAATACAATCAGGACTTACGCACTCCCTCGGTAGGTGTGGTTTCATGAAGTTTCAGAAAATAATTCGGTAATAAACGGGAGACCATGAATGGTCCCTCTACTACAAACAGGTTGGTTCGTAGTAGTGCGATTTATCGCACGTTCAGAAATTATCGAATTAATACATTAATCTTCATCTAACCGCACCGAATCCTGTGAAAATAGGTGAAATTGGGTCATTTTGCATAAGTCCTAACAATAAAGGCTTCACAATATAATAACGCGGGTAAAGCGAAAGAAGGTTGCATAAAATGCAATAATCGGGGAAAAATTGCACCAATTTACAGCATAATTTGCCGAATCTTTTGCGGCGTGTATAGATCTACAAGAATACTGGTTTATTCCCTGGGAAACTTCGTCGCGAGATACTTCGGATTTGATCTGATGCTGGGTGGGTAACGGATCTCCCACACCTTAACGAGTGCCTCCCCAAAATTGTCTTTGGGATAGATGGGTACAAATGCGCGACTTGGTTCTCCACGCAAAAAAGGGGCAGTAGTAGTTTCTTTACCAGTTAGCATGAGATGGGTTGCCCTATGGGATCTCAGAAATTCCAATGCCTCACGTTCGGTTTTAGCGAAGTTGATATGCTGTCGGTAGAGACCTATCCAATGGGGTATGTAGTGATCCTGATCGACAACAGTTTTAACACCTGCAAGGACATTGAGTTGACTGCCATAGTTCCAGTGCGCGGCAACGACAGCGGACCGGGATAGATTGTCTTTCATCCAATCAAATGCGCGAGCGAGGCTGCCTTTCCCCGGTATAGCCCTGCGAGATTTGATAGCGGCAGGTAATGCCCGGTTTGCGTGACCTCCCACAGGTGAATAGAACAGGATCAGGGTTAATATTAGGATAGAGATTGCTGGTCTTAATAGAAGCTGCGGGACACGGCGTTTCACTTTATTGGCATAGAAAGTGGCTAAGAAAAGCAGAAGATCTGCGGTAAAAAAGGCGATGGATACCCCGACAAAAAAATTGTAGCGTTTCGCATCTCTTGCCAGTGCTACCCAAAAGAGAAACCATAGGGTAAAGGCAATGTAGATGAATTCATTCTTAGCAGCACCTTGTCGTCGCCATGCCAGCACAAGGAATCCAATGATACAGGTAGCAATCGCGATACCAAACTCAATATTAACAACGGATGTTCCCAAAAGCGGATCAAGCACACTGCGATAAAAGGTTGTTCCCGTGAACAGGACCAGTGGTGCGGCGAACACCAGTCCTCGCCCTCTCCAAAAGCGGAAGAGTGCCATAGCAATACCGAGACTCCCCAACACAAAAATACTGCCGTAATGCGTCATCCAATAGGCAAGAAAAGTGTTCTCCAGTTCTTCAATGCTTTGCATGAGCGCGCTTTGACTGAAAGGGACAGTCGTATCAACAAGGGTTTTGGACTGCATGAGGATATAACCCAGGGCGAGCGTGATGCTGGCAAGGGTTAATCCAAACGCAAGGGTGCGTGCGTGGAGACGGAGTTTTTCAGCAAAGGGGGCCTTCGTGATGAGAAGGTGGCGGAGGGAACGGATAACCAAAAGGACGAGCGGTGGCACGAGCATCAAGGCGGCGATGTGCGTTGCAAAACCTTGTCCGCTTCGATACGCAGGGGATATAAAGTAAAGCGGTGGCACGAAGGTGCAGACCCAGATTAGATATAATTCTAATCTGTCTTCTGTTTCGGAGGTGAGAAACCGCCAAACCTCAACCAACAAAATGATACTGAGAAAAACGCCGAAACCTTCCCAACTGATACCGCCAAGGAACATAGCGAAACCACTCGCGAGTGTCCATAAGAGACGTTTACGTGGCTGTTGCGATTGCAATGAAGCGAGATAGGTGATGACAGTAAGGATACCGAGCATAAGGCACCAGCTGTCTCTATCTCCAAAACCGGCAGTGCTGCGGTTAATCGCGCCCGGAAGTGTTGCCAAAAGCACGCCAACAATGCTTGAAAAGAGAATACCGAAAGTGCGATAGAAAAAGAGGCAGAGGGCACCGAGTCCACTGCAGAAGCAGACAACGGGTGTGTAGATGGTGACGTGATAGAGTGTAACCTTCGGGAATACCCACGCGATCCCTTTGTGAACGTAAGCGAGGATGTATCCGTAGAGATTGAGGGTTTGGGTTAAATCTCTACCCAGTGGAAGCCATCGGTTCATATCCCGTTCTGGCAATTTTCCGTGTTCGGAGATGAGTTGTGCCTGCCAGTAGTAGAAGTAACCGTCTGATTCGGTTAACTGTCCTGCGGGGACATTTGTGATGCCCTGAAGCCGAATAAAAGCGGCAAGGCATAGGATACCGACAATCAGGACAACAGCACTTAATTTTTCGATTTTCATAATATTATTGATGAGAGGCCTCCCTCTGCCAAAGGGTCTGCTGCTTTTGAATCATACAGGACTGACACAAAGCGCAATAAATTGCGCTACTACAAACCGCGACTCTTTGGAGAAATGCTTATATTACAGGAGGTTTGTGCTCGTAGTAAGGAAACCCCTCATCGCCTATCTGTGCAGGTCCTATCCTAGATAGATGGGGCAGTTGCCCATAGTGAGCAACTACCGTGATAGGTTAAATTACAAGCAGGTATTGCGATATTTCTTACAAGCCTCCTTCGTGTTGTCTTCCGCACTTTCACACCGCTCTGCATTACCACTGGCACACGCAATACTTTCATTCTCTCGTGCATCACTACAACTCTTTTCAAGTCCACTACAGTCACTGGCTTCTGCTTTCTGTAACATCCCGTGAAATGTTCCGAAGCCAAATGTGAGTGCGAAGATGAGGACGAGGGCTGGAATACTTGCAATCAACGTAGATTTCATGCTCAATTTTCTCCTATTTTATTTTTGAATAGCGTAGATTTTACAATATCCTGAGCGGGAAATTAATTTAAATTTCACATCCCCCCAGGGGAAATCGGTTTATCCGAACATACGAAAGCATGCCCGATAGGCATATCTATAAGTGAGCAATTTGTGTGCCAATTGTAAGAAGCCATACCGTTAGGGGATCTCAGCGAAATACACCCCTGCATATTTTACGCACTCTGCAAATTCTACATACCTGACCCTGCATATTTTGCCTAATTCCATAAGACGCGTGCCCCTAATGCAGAATAGGACTTACGCAGAACGCAACGAATTGCGATACTACGAACTAAAGACCGCACAAAAACAGGTAAACTGTGTAAGTCCTACTTAAGTTGCTACTCACAAGACTTCGCTGTGAAGCTTGCGTTTTTGTATCATCTCCTCTGAACTTTCGGACGCGCAAGAAACACAGACTAACAGTCTATGCTACAACAATGCGCGCAATCTAAAAGATTGTGTTACAAAGGGGCTACTTGCGCTATTTGGGAAAACTTATAGTAAAACCAACAATTATCTATACATTGGCGAGGTTGGGAAACCTCGCCAGCAAAGGTGGGCCGGAGCTGCCGCTTTCTGAAATGTCAACTTATTTTTTGACTTTACTATAATAACACAAAGGGAGTGATTAGGCAGGCTTTCAAGTGCGTCTGCCTACCGAACTGGAAGGGTTGAGATTGGAGAGTATGGAATAGGAATGGGAAATTTATTAATTGTCGCGCTGAAAACGGAATATCCCATTATGTTGTGTACCGACGCACAGTGTAGTATTACCATCAACAGCAAGGGAGGTAACTGTGTATGGTATTTCTGGAGCAATTTGTTTCCAAGTGTTCGTTCGGCTATCTACTTGATAAACACCGCTGGCGCACACACCGTAAAGGGCCGAACCATCCGTCGCGATCTGATCCACAAGGAGTGTGCATCCCTCACTATCAGTAAGGGCACCCCATTTCTCGCCGTCATGTGAACGCATCACCCCTGCATCCGTTGAGATGTAGAGGGTTGAACCCACAAATACGATATCTTTGAAATATGCAAAGGGAAAGGCGAGGCTTTGGGTAATGTTCTTCCAAGTATCTCCACCATCCAGAGAGCGGAAGAGGTCCCCCTCCCGCTTACCGGCATAGATGGTATCATCCAAAGCGGCAAGAGCGAAACCTTTCTCAAGAGGTGAAAGTTCTCCACCATCTTCCAAACCGGTGTAGTGCCACTCCGTCTCGTCGGGTCGCCACCTAAAAAGTTTCCGTCGGCGTTCCATAAAGACGGCTTTTCCGGCGAGGGTAAAATTTCCGTTCGTTCTGTCTTCTGTCAGGAATAAGTTCTCGTCCCATAATTGTTCCGCTTCACGATCCCTGACGTTTGTTTCTCTGGCTTTTTGGCGCCTCTTCATCAACTCAGTGTAGAGATTGTCTTCCTCGAAATCCGGCACACCTGGAACGGGTATCAGGACATCACTGCTAACGGGAAGGTAAAAAAGTTGCGTCCGGTTACCAGGAGTACTGCTGAGATAAAGAGTTGTATTGCTTGTCTGTATCTTCGGATAGATCAGAGGTTCATCTTCACTCTCCACGTTAAGGGTTTCCCAAGATTCACCACCGTTTTTCGATTTAATGATCCTTCCACCGGTGACCCCACAGAGAACGTTTTTAACGGAACTTAGATTCCGAACATTGAAATTCGCGATCCCCGTCACAAAAGGATGCCATGTGTCCCCTCCATCCGTCGAGCGCGTTATTCCGCCGTAATAGGTTCTGTAAAAATTGCTTTCATCCAACGCGATAGTAGGAGAAGCTCCAAATGCATGTCGGTCATTTCCAAGATCCATCCACGTCTCACCGGCATCATAAGAGCATAATATTCCATCAAAACTCATTAACAGAATCTTTTTTCCGACTGGAACAACTCTGATTGCGATTTGCGTCTTAGCTGAATATTCGTAGATATTCGGCGTAATATCGGTCCATGAATCGCCGAGGTCGGTCGAATAGAGGACTTGGGCTTCAGGGCCATGCCGTAGATTTCCGCTTGTCCCGACGTAGAGCCTCTCCTCGGCAACTGCCAAGGAATTAATACCGTGTTCAGTCGGCACCGGCAATTTTTTCCAATTACCGGACAATCGGAAAAGCCCCCGACTGGTTCCCACAAAGAGGGTGTTATCAATGGCGAGTGCGTCCCAAATACGGAACTCGAAATCACCGTCTTCCCGGACAATATCGGATCGCAAGACGTGACCTATGAATTCCCACTGCTTCCCGGCATCCTGGGACCGAAACACCTCTGTTCTGAGGACGAGGTACATCGTCATATCAGCATTTCCTGGCTTGTGTTGTTGAGTGCCATCGGTAATCACCAATGCGACAGGACTTCCCTCGGGTCGTGCGCCGAGAACCCTCCATGTTTTACCCTCATCGGTTGAAACTAAAAGTTCATCGGATGTCAGGAGATAGAGGGTATCCCGGTATTCTGTTATGATGTTGAATTCTTGCTTCGGACCGCTGGCGCTGACAAGTGTCCACGCGTCCATCTGTGGTGTGAATCGGTAGAGGCCGGCCTTCGCAACAGCATAGAGGGATTGATCAGCCGCGAGAAAGAGTCCGGGATGTGAAATCTCCCCTGTCCCCCCCGTCTGAACCCATTGCGGTTTCGCGGTAGGAGCGTCCGCCTCCTTGGGAGACAAGGTAGCCAGCAAGTTGGGTCCCGGTTGTTGTCCGGCTCCATTGTTTTTACCGAGCGTATCGGTGTTTCCGAATTGGTTTCTCACATCAGGTTTGAGTTGCAACGGAAGGACAACGGGTGCCTCTACGAATTCAATCGTCATCTCCGATGTTGCGTCTAAACTGTAAGGCTGCTGGAAACGATACAGTGCACGTGTACCCACACCGATCATCAGAAGAATGAGACAAGTTGATGCGAAGGAGACCCCCCACGGCACCCAAGGTTTACTCGTAGAAGGCACCGTCGGCTGGATGCGAGCGACTTCCCGCATGATGTTCGCAGTGAGGGTTGGTGGCACCTGGAAAATACCGGAGACATCGTGGAGGAGATGCTCTTGCCCCTGCAATCGCTTGCGAGCCCGGTGGAGCCGACTTTTGACGGTATTTGGGGATACACCCAAAAACTCACTAATCTTTTCACACGGCATTTCTGCCAGGTAATGCATGGTTACAACGGTGCGTTCGCTCTCTGGAAGTTTTTGGAGAAGACGCTTGACAAGGTCGCGCTGACGTTCAATGCCTGCAGCTTCAGCACCTGTCGCCTCATACGTTGTATAGGAGAGTTCCTCAAGTTTGGCTAGCGGCATCGCATCCAGAGATGTTGTTGGCTCCTGTTTCTTTCGGATCCAAGCGATACACTGACGCGCCGCAATTACATGAAGCCACCCCGAAAAATGATACGGAGGTTTCAGGAGTGACAATTTTTTGTAAGCCCTCAGGAAAATATCTTGTGTGAGTTCCTCGGCTGTGTGAAAGTCACCGATCTTCCGCCACACGAAGGTGTGGATCGTTTTCTGATACCTGTTGACAAGCACGGTGAAAGCGTTGTCGTCTCCCTCTAAAACCCGCTGAATTAAGGCAAAATCATTCGTCTCCATCTATATCTTCTCCAAAAAATGGGCGTAAGGACTTTGTTACATAGTAACGCGTATAGAAGATCGAAAGGTTGCATAAAATGTAACTGTTACGATAAATATTTTTCGCCTTTTAAGAATTCTCCAGTTACTATTAGATAATCCGATGGAAAACCTCTTCTTCTTAGCGTTTTCTCACCCATCATTTTACGCAAGTAGTCATTAACGATTTTCTCTGCATGCCGACAATCTTATACCAATTCTGATTGATGATTTCTCTTAAAAGCGTCTCATGCTTTGGGGTATGCCCGGTGCGGTTAGGGGATTTAGTCTGGGAATAGACGAAATCCATAGCGCAAGTCGCGTGTGGACTTGCGGGACAATGTATTACATTCCGCACCTACCGGCTCCGGGTGGAGGGTGCGGTTAATGCGATATAAACTTTTAGAAATGGTATTATAACCTAAGTTGCCCCTTGTAGCACAAACTTTCCAGTTTGTGCCTGTGGATGCGCAAACTAAAAGTTTACGCTACAAAACGTTTATGCCTCATGACCCATTTCGATGAAAAACGCTATCTGCATGCCGAAAACCTCGTAAGTAGCAACTTGCGTTATTATAAGTAGCGACTTGGGTCAATTTACCAGAGATGTTTATTTTTGGCAAGGAATTTAGCTAAGAGCGGGTGTGCAGAATTTTGTCAGAAAGTTAGGTTGGAAGACTGGAAGGCTGGAAGCGAAAGGGGTTCGTTTTTGGAAAAAAGTTGCTGAGCGGCTTGGAGGCGTTCGGGGGAACCGATATCTATCCAATCGGTGTCGGTTTTAAGAACATAGAGGTTTTTTAATTTCGGAAGGACATCATAGGAAAGGGAAAAGACTTCGCTTTCGGGAAATTGATGGGCGATTGTCCTGTTGAAGAGGTAGACCCCTGCATTGATATACCCACTTTGGTATGTGGCAGGTTTTTCCAGAAACGCCGTAATTCGGCCGGTGTCTGAAGAAATAATTTCCCCATACGGGCGGGAGTCATCCACCCAAACAGATAGCAGTAAACCCGCCATGTCCGCTCGAAACGTAGATACCATTTCGTTGAGCGAGAAATCTCGCCATAGGACATCCCCGTTCAGCACAAAGAACGGAGAACTCTGTATGTACCGCATTGCGTTTTTGATGGCGCCACCGGTGTCGAGTTTTTTGTCCTCTCTACAATAACGAATGGAAACACCATCGTAAGAATCCCCGACAGTACTTTGAAGGACATCATGGAGGTGTCCAGTCGCGAGAATAAGTTCTTGGACGCCAACTTCTTTCAGGAATTCACACTGCCATTGTAGAATAGAACGATCTTTGACTTTCATAAGGAGTTTAGGCGTATGTTTCGCAGTTGCCCCTAAGCGTGTGGCACTGCCGCCGCATAAAATAATTGCTTGCATAAATCTATCGCCCTTGGTGGCGAGGTTGGGAAACCTCGCCAGCGGTTGAATAGCGTAAGTAACAACCCAGACTACAGCCCCGAACCGGAAAGTGAGTCTAAGATGTGACATGCCCTTTCTCGGTCCCCGTCGCATATTTCGGTCAGAAGCGTCTCAGTCTGCAGATGTGAATGCGATTGGAGAAACTCCTTGGCAAGTGCCACCTCAATACTTTCTGCGGAATAGCGTGGGCTCGGAAATGCTCGAGATCGGACAGTCCCATGATTGCTATCATAGTTATAGCAGAACAGATTACGGAAAGAACTGTAAGTGAACGTAGCTTCAGTCTCAATCCGTCGCTGCGTTAGTGAGTGAACAAGGTTAATAAATTGCGCTGAAATAGCATCAGTAGAAAAACTTTCCGCCAATTTCTGTCCTTCCTTGGAGAGCCGAACCATTTCTGACGGATCTGCCAATAACTGCTTTAAGTTCTCGAGAACGTGTTTCAAGTATTCGCGGTCCGTAATCCTTCTTTTAGAATTTATAAAAGCACAAGCGCTCCCAAACTCCGGTATAGCAATACTCGTCCCTATGAGCGTGGGGACTCCGCAAGCCAAAATCTGAAACAGTAGCGAACTGGAACTTTGTAAGGTCGCATGGAAAAAGCAGATATCCATGGCATTGAATAGCATCGGGAGCAAGTGTGGATCTGTCCCGAATTGTTCGGTTTCTGTATAAAAAACGAGGTTACTGGGCAGATTATTTAAATACAGATCTGGTAATTCAGGTGCGAATACAACAAAGAAAAGTTCTGGACACAACTGAGCGATGAATTTCCCAACACGATAATTGACTTCAGGCACTTCTCCTGCGATGATGCCAACAACGGGTTTTTGGAAGACCTCTTGCGTGTCAAAAATGGCACTTATACATCGTTTTCCGATCATCTTTTCTTGATATGGCTGAAACCTTTCCAGATCAATCGGATCGGGAATAACACAAAAATCAACATCAGATGACAATATCTCTTGAAACCGATGTATGAGCCAAGGCGCATCAACGACGATGGCATCAAAGGGACGCTTCGCTCCGTATACAGCCAAAACAAAATTTATAAAAGCAGCTTCGTCTCTAACACCACTGTGGACACGCACAATAGTTGGAACATTATTCCAAGAAAAGAAAGGAATAACGCCGTTCGCCTGCTCAGATAAAATACCAAAATCGATAGGGGCGAATGCTATTGTTACATCATAGGTTGCGTTTATATAATAGGTTCGCGCGCGTTTAAGATCCGTTTCTATTGGCATAAACTGAAAAACTTCATCATCATGATAAGCTTCATTCCATTGATCCTTCGGAAGTCCAACGGTAACCTCCATATCCTGTGAAAGCGATTCTAAAAGCAGAGAGTTTCTCACATCCGCAGACTGCGAAGTCGGTATCTGACTTAGGAACGTCAAGAGGCGTAATTTTCGGTCCGCATCCGGTATCCCATCTACTGTCTTTGAGACAAGTAGATTCGATTCCGCAAAATCTCTTATGCACTCGAAAGTTTCAAAGATTTCCGCCTCAGTGTGTTGCTTCTTTAGGTGTCTGATGATTTCTTCTCGACTGCTTGAACCACACAATTCCAACACGTTCCAAACAACGAGATCAACACATACCACTTCATTTCGATCCAAGTCAACGACGTAGTTCCGATCACCAATCTGAAACTTCTCTATTTCATGAAGTCTTACAGGAAAATCTATCATAAGTATCAACCTTTCATCAGCTTCTATAAAGATGTTGCTTGCCTAAATCCTTTGACGCGATCGAGAATATTAGTTACCGAGTGTCTGTCTTTCACGATGTGCATAAGGACCGCCTCTACTTCATGAGCCGTATGACGTTCCAATAAAGTCAAAGCCAATGCTGCCTTCCAATCTTGATGATAACTGCTGTGCATTAGGGGCTCCTGGTTATGTTGCTCAGTTATGTTTGTCAAAATCGACTGGCACTGCAACCGGTTGTCTAAGAAATCATAGGAAGGCACAAACGAAGTTTTGAAACGCGTTCTTGAAGAAAACTGCCTTTTTCTTTTCAGACTTTCGTAGAGCATGGCAAGTCGCTTTGCTGTTGTGTCCCATTTAAATTCCAATGCCCGCTCGCGAGCTTGTTTACCCAGATCTATTCGATGGACATCGTCATTCAAAAGCTCCTGAATCGCTGTCAAGAGTGCTTCGGGTTCCACATACCCTGCAAAACTGCCTATGTCTTGATCGAAAGTCTGACATGCCACAACACGACCCGCGTTTCCGACGACTTCAGGCAAACCCGCGAAGTTTGTTACGACGGGTGGCACGCCACACGCCATTGTTTCAAGAACAGCGTTGCCAAATGCCTCTTCTCCAACGATAGAAGGGAAGCAATGGACATCGAAAGTATTTATAGTAAAGTTTAGAATTAATGATACATGTTTATGACATCGTCTATGGATATATCGGTGTTGTATTCACGGAGACGTTTGATATTTGCAAAGTCGTGTTCAATCGGATTGTAGTCGGGTGAATAAGGCGGTAAAAAC
>JAJEDB010000105.1 GCA_022821725.1 Candidatus Poribacteria bacterium
ATCATAGAACGCTTCTTTCATCGCTTGAAACAGTATCGGCGGGTGGCAACGCGCTACGATAAGTTAGGCACCCGGTATCTCGGATTCGTCTATCTCGCAGCAATACTCATAACTGCTAAGAAAATGTAAACACTACGTAGGTACACAAGGTATGGGTTTTACGTGGCTTGCTGGCAGATGGGGTGGCAATGCTACTGTAAATATGAATTATATTAGAGAATTCCCTAATCACTATCTTGGATTAGTAGCGCATGAACTTGGTCATGCATTTGCGCTGGATCCTGGACATAATAATGTAGCAGAATCATTAAATGGTAGGGTAATAGCATGGGGGAATACAACTGAGGAGTGGGGTGATAGAATGCAAATACTAAAGGAAGAGGCACTACTATTAGATAGTCGCCCGATTTTTAGAAAAATCGCTCTGCGAGAAGATCTTCCTGATGTTATTGCTGGAGAAGTGCCTACCGGTATAGACACCATTCCCTGGTCAGAAGATTTTTCTAACGTAAATGTTCTAATGTATACAGGGGTTGTGAATTGGATGAGTCTTGAGGATGCCAAGCGGCAATCTCAAATCACAAAGCAATTGCTCGCTTCAGAAGGTATTCGAGCCGAAATCGTTCAAACCGAAGATGCCGTCAGAGACTGGATGCTTCAAACAACTTCAGATGGTAACGTAGATGTTTTAATTCTTTATGGGGTCCTGCCAACTTCTATCTATCCGCCCCTTAATAGTCAACTGGATGGTTCTGTGGCAGAAAAGTGGATTGAATCAACTGACGGGAATACGATTCTTAACCATGGCGATTACTTTGGGTTTGTCAGCGGCAATGGAGAAGAATTCAATGGGGTCAAAGCCTTACAAGCCATTATGGATATTCCACATATCACTATGTGGGACGGTGGGTTGGAAAATAATACGCCAATGACAGTAACTCAAGATGGCAAAGAGGTTACCCCAAGCCTTACGAATTTTAAATCCGATAGAGCCTTTCACCTTGATGAACTTACCGGGGATTGGTTTGCCGAAAAGGTTCTTGCGAGTGATACAGGCACGTTACAAGCCACCAGAGCGGATCCGGTTATTGTGCGAGATGGCAATCGTGGACGGATTGGTATTGTTTATCAAACCTTTAACGAGGTAAACCCTAAAGGCAAGGTTGTTGCTGAACTTATCGCTAACTTCCTTTTAGAGAATAGCAACGAAATTTCGTCACCGCTTCCTGAACCAATTACTGATAACGATACAGGAGACCGATCAGATACGGTGGGTCTCTTGCCTATAAGTGTGGAGTCCCCTAATATTGGTCAACTGCTCAAGTTGTCTCTAAAAATTACTAACGGCGAAAATGTTGCAGGTTACCAGGCAACCGTGCGGTTCGACGACACCGCTCTCCGTTATGTGGAAAGTAGTAACAGTGATTATTTGCCCGATGGTGCATTCTTTGTCCCTCCGATTTTGGAAGGGAATCTTGTGAAACTGAACACCGCATCTCTTGTGGGCACCAGCAACGGTGACGGCACCCTCGCTACGCTCATCTTTGAAGTTATTGCAGTGAAGACATCTACTTTGACGTTATCTAATGTCCTTCTCTCCAACCGCACAGGTGAGACGTTCGCGCCTCAGATTGAAAATGCTCAAATAACCGAACCCACTAAACTCACAGGCGATGTGAATGGCGATGGAACTGTTAACATTGCCGATTTGGTGTTGGTTGCTTCAAATCTCGGTCAGACAGAGCAAAACGCTGCAGATGTCAACAGTGATGGTGTGGTCAACATTGCGGATCTTGTTTTGGTCGCTGGTGCCCTAAACACAAGTACCTCCGCCCCTTCTCTACATCCCCAAGCCTTAGAAATGATCACTGCTATAGAAGTCAAACAGTGGCTTTCCCAAGTCCAGCGATTGAACCTCACGGATACGACCTCACAACGCGGTATCCTGTTCTTACAACAATTCCTTGTAACCTTGACACCGACAGAGACTGCCCTTTTGCCAAACTATCCGAATCCGTTCAATCCAGAGACGTGGATACCGTATCACTTGACAAAGGATTCAAAAGTCACACTGCATATCTATGCTATGAATGGTACATTGGTGCGGACGTTGGTGCTCGGACATCAACCTGCGGGTATGTATCAAAGTCGTTCCCGTGCAGCATATTGGGATGGAAAAAATGAGTTCGGGGAACCCGTCGCGAGTGATATCTATTTCTACACACTCATAACGGATGATTTTACGGCTACACGGAAGATGTTAATCTTGAAGTAGTAAGTGTGAGATCTGTGATGGTGCCTGACTGTTCTCACCGCGAAGGAGGTTGAAGCCTAATACTATTTCCGCTGATAGTGAATAAAAATGTTGACAGCTTCGTTAAGGTTAATATATTTCAGGACTAATGGTCTTAATTGCGGTAGCCGTGAGTATACTACAGATCCTCATCGCATGGCATAGCAGAAAGGATCGGAAATAAGAGCGTAAAATCAATGAGCCCACACGAGAAATAGAACGCTAAAGGAGAATTATGGCAAAAAACACTGACCGCCGAATTGAAGCGAATCGCATGAATCCAGAGTTTAAAAAATTGATTGAAGAAGCAAAATCCATGGTAAAAGAAGGAAAAAAAACACAGGCGGCATATCATGTTCTACAACACATGGATCTGGAACAGGATGAAAACAAGGCCCAGTTTTGTCATATCCCTGATAGGCAACTCGGTGAGATGATAGGTACGGGTAAATCCACTGTCTCGAACGCACGCCAGGATCTGATTCAACAAAGGGGCCACATAGAGAAAATTGTAAAGAATGTTGATACCTCTAAGATAAAGGTTATCGGAAGGGGAAGCGAGTCTGTTTATCTCTATTATTTCCCTACTTACCAACTATTCAATAAATTATGCCTAGAAGTGCCTTATTTTTCATGCAACATCGGTAGGACTACAGGCGACGTTAAAACCAGGGTCAGTGATCAAATTGGTCAGCAACTTCCAGAGAAAGCAAGAATAGCACTCATCATAAGAACAGATGATTGCGAGGCGTTGGAGAAGAAAATACACGAAAAATTAAAACGAGAAAATCTGGAAGACACTGTTGGGGAAGAATGGTTCCTGACGAATCCAACCCAAGTTGAAGGGATTTTTAAGTCTATAGATGAGGAACAGAGGAAAGAAAGAAATGAGAAACTTGAACAAGCGAAACAATTGCTGAATACACTTGGCATCAAGGACCCAAGCGAGACTCAGCTTGATACTATACTTGAAAGATTCATAGACTCCAATGAATGATGAAAACAGTGGTTAGTCCCAGATGTTGTATTAGCAAAGCCTCTAATGATTTGGTATCGGGCGAGGGGACCTCGCCCCTACGATGATACATAACTCAAATCCAATCGCGGATTAACCAAAAACCCACTCGTAATGAAATTAGGTTTCCTTAAATGGCATAATTTGTCTTTGCCCTACATTTGGAGAGCGACCCAGGAGCAATAACTAAAAAAATGAACACACAGATTACAAGCGATCAGATTGAATTTTATCGTGAAAATGGATTTCTGGTTATTGATGACTTTCTGACAGGTGCCGAGTTGGCAGTGTGGCGGGATGCCGTTGACGAGGCTGTCGCAGCATATATGGGTCGTCCTGATGCCTTTCACAATCAAAAGGGAGAAGACGGTTACTACAAGAATGTCTTTATTCAATGCGTCAATTTGTGGAAGACGAGCGAGAAGATTAAAGGGTTGATTCTCAACCCGGAGTTGGGTAGACTGGCGGCAGATCTCGCTGGCACTTCGGGGGTGCGATTGTATCACGACCACGCTATGGTGAAAGAGCCGTGGGCAAATCCGACGAATTTCCATGTCGACAATCCGTATGATCCGTTCTATTCGCATCAGGCAATCATGTTCTGGATAGCACTCGATGATGCTACGGTTCAGAACGGTTGTTTGTATCTTCTGCCCGGGACGCACAAGACGAGCAACTTTGAGATCGGCGGCATCCTCGGACAGGCGGGTGTCGGTGAACTGTTTCGCGAGTATCCAGAGTGGGCAGAGATTGAACCTTACGCCGCTGAGATGAAAGCCGGAGCTGGTGTGTTCATCAGCGGGATGGTTGCGCATGCGGCGGGACCGAATATGACGACGCACCCGCGTCGTGCGTTTGCCATGCTTTTTATGCCGGAGGATGCCACATTCAACGGAAAAAAAAGCGCGTTGCCCGATGAGGTGGTTGCGAAGTTAGAGGTCAGCGATGTGTTGGCAGACGACGCGCATCTGCCGTTGGTTTTCTCGTATCAAAAATAAATGCCGCAGACGAAACCGACTTTATCCCCATCAAAACCGCCCGCATCGGTCGGCTGGCGGTCCATAGCAATTGGAATTATTCTCATCCCTCTCAATTGTTATTGGATTACGTATATCGAACTGGTGCAGTATTCCGCACAGCCCACCATCGTCTCGCTTATTTTCACGGTTGTTTTCAACATTCTTGTGTTGATGGGATTCAACCGAGTCTTCAAGCGATTCCTGCCTCGATTGGCTCTCTCTCAAGGTGAACTCCTGATCATTTATGTCATGCTCTCCGTGGCATCCGCAACTGCGGGACACAGCATGATGGAGATTCTGGTCTCTACGTTGGGGCACGCTTTCTGGTTTGCAACGCCGGAGAACGATTGGAAAGACCTGTTTTGGCGGTATATTCCGAGTTGGCTTGCCGTGTCGGACAAGGGCGTTCTTTCAGGCTACTACGAGGGAGATTCTCGTCTTTTTTGGACTCTATTTTGCATTTTCAACGGCGGTTTCTCGGATGCGCGCCGAACTCGGATCGCCAATGCACGACTTGCACTATACCGGACCCGAACGGGTCATGGTCGCGGCTGTAGGCACGCGTCCGCTCGGACCGAACAATCTTTCGATGTTCTCTTTCTTCTGGTTCTTTACGCGCACCTTCGATTCACATCCGATGCCCCATCAACTTGAAGGGTTCAAACTTGCCTCAACGTCAGGAATCCGAAGTCGTTTTATGCTATTTGCCATCCTTATTGCGCTCTGCGTGGGTATCCTCTCGCAATTTTGGGCACTTATATCCATCCCTTACCGACTCGGTGCTTTGCACGAGATGTCGCGCGTGCCAATCATATACGGGGCTGAACCGTGGACGCAGCTGCAGAAATGGTTAGCACATCCGCTGGCTCCGGACTATTGGGCGTTGGGATTTACCGGAATTGGCTTACTTTTCGCGCTTTTCCTGATGTTGATGCGCATGAAGTTTTTCTGGTTCCCTTTTCATCCGGCAGCGTATGCGACCGTGTGCGGGAGCTGGGCAGTCAATTACATCTGGTTTAGTCTGGGGATCGTGTGGGTATTGAAATTGCTGCTGCTGAAATACGGTGGGAGAAATGCCCATCGGAAGGCGATGCCGTTTTTTCTGGGGTTGATATTGGGACAATTTACCGTTGGGAGTCTATGGACAATATTGGGCATGGTTTTTAATATACCGACTTATGGCATTTGGCCCTAATCCAGTTCGGTTTGTTGGGTTTCGCTATTGCTATCCACGTGAATATGGCATCTCAGAGCAGGTTTCTCAATATAAATAAGATGGGGTTTCGGTTTTTACCGCTCAACCCAACCTACGTTTACTGGGACAACGAGGAGCGGCATGTGATGTCGCCATACATAGCACTCCGCTGGAGTGCCAGAACTTTGGTATCGGGTTTTCTATAGACATAGCACTCCGCTGGAGTGATGGAATCCATCTATTATCAAATCTACGATAAGCGTGGTATAGCATGTCTGATTTTTTCTAACCTTTATGTGGACTCATGTTAGTATAGTGTAGCCGTAAAATTTTGTTACCTCGTAAAACCAATCAATCTAAACGGAGATAAAAACAGTATGCAAATTAAAAAAATTCAGGCGTTTCCGCTTGCCTATCCAGAACCACACTACAAAGGTATCGAACGCTACATTACACTCGCTCGTGTGGAAAGCGATGACGGTCTCGTGGGTTGGGGAGAGTGTATCTCACAGTTCCGAGAAGCGACACTCGCAACACAAATAATTATCGATCAGGGATTTGCCCCGATGCTTACGGGTGAAGATGCTTTGGATGTGGAACGGCATTGGCACAAAATGCTCGACCACATTTGGTGGTATGGTCCTGAAGGCATTGCCGCATTCGCTGTCAGTGCTGTGGATATGGCGTTATGGGACCTAAAGGGCAAGGCGCTCGGTTTACCGGTTTGCCAACTGCTTGGGGGTCAAGTCCACGACCAAATCGTCGCGATGGCATCCATCATCTTCGATATGGAAGACTTGGACTGGACGCTCAACGAATTTCGGTGGTTGCGAGAGCAGAACTATCGTGTTGTTAAGGGCGGTTGGGGGATGCGACCCGAGGCGGTGTTCGGTCTTGATCGTCAGTGGGATATAGAGATGATTCGTCGTGTGCGTGAAGTTATCGGGGATGAACTTGAGTTTGTCATTGATACCCCTGGTCACCGCCGTATTTGGGATGTCCCGACAGCGATTCAACGCTTTCGGGATCTCGAACCTTATCGACTCAAATGGATTGAGCAACCCCTACCTCCTCAAAACTTTGAAGCGTATGTCCAACTCCGATCAGCGGTTATGACACCCATCGGGACAGGTGAAGATGAGTGGGATGTCGAAAGTTACAAACGGCTTATCCAGTCGGGGGGTGTCGATATCGTCCAAATTGATCCGGGGCGGTGCCATGGACTCACCGGCAGTCGGCACGTCATCAAACTCGTTGAAGCGGAGAACCTGCTGTTCAGTGCGCATTCATGGAGCAGTGCCTTAAACACGGCGGCGAGTCTGCACATGCTCGCGAGTTCACCGCATGCGGATTGCACGGATTTTAAGCCCCACGAATCCCCGATGCAGCATGAATTGGTCAGCGATCCGTGGGTACAGGAGGATGGGTATGTCGCGATACGCGATGTTCCGGGATTGGGTGTCACGGTGCGCGAAGATGTTGTGGAAAAATATTTGTTCGGATAAAACCTATCTCATGAATATTGGTTCTCAGGCCGCCTAATACGGTAGGTGAGGTTTTATGAAGATTAATTTATTAATTCGGTAATTTTTAAAACGAATCCAGTGCGGTTGGAAACCGCACCTACCAGGCCTGGGGAAAATATCAAATTACCGAAATATTTTCTGAAACTTCATCTGTGGCTCCATTAGATCGCCTTCACGACGCCTTTGATGTAACTTCCGTCTCCACCGGTTGCTTCTTCAAGGAGTGCGGGATACTCCTGCAGTGGGACGATGTGCGTTACAAGCGGTCTGAGGTCGATGTGGCCACGCTCGAGGAGCCGAATCGCTGGTGGAAACGTGTCCCGTATCTTCGCGCCCGGCGACGAACTCACCAAATTAAATCCACCACCGTGCCATTCGGAACCGTTGATCGTCACTTCCTCTCGAACCCAACCGAAGAGGTTAATGTGTCCGCCTCTGCGAACAATCTTGGTCGCGAGATTTAACCCTTGCGGTTTGCCGGAACAGTCGAATATCACGTCAATCGAGCGTCCCTTTAACGCTGCGACCAACTCGGTGGCATCAATTTCTGCTGGATTATATGTGAATTGCGCACCGAGCGATTTCGCCAATTTCAGCCGATCTTCGACGATATCAATGGCGATAAGATCGTGCGTGTAAAATTGGCTCAGTGCCTGGATGAACATGAGTCCCATAAAACCGCACCCAATCACTGCAACGTTGTCAGCGGGTCGCAGCGGTGCGGTGTCCAGCCCCGTTACAACGCATGAAACCGGCTCAACGATCCAATATTCGTCGGCGAGGTCGGATTCTGGGAGGACATACATACGGTCAGCTGTGCAGTTCTTAATACCGTCGAATCCCAACCCTTGCCCTGTAACACGCATCCCTTCCTCAAGGTCCCGGACCCCACGCCCAACTTTTGTTATATAACCGACACCTTCGTGACCGGGTGGTGCCGTGCCACCATAGCGAAAAGTGGCTAAATCCCATGCACATATCCCACAGGCGGCACTCTGAACCTGAACTTCACCCGCCTGCGGATCGGATACATCAACATCAATGATCTCGACCCCGCCGCTTTCTCCATATCTAATCGTTTGCGTTTTCATCGTTTGATACGCCTTTCCTTTTCAAGATGTCTGAGTCAACGTTCATAAGATAAGACGGGAGAGGGGCGGTTTGCCAAAAAGTTTTATCAGTAGGCTGGGCATCTTCATCATTAAGTGCGTTCTGATAAACTTCCTCATCGGTCATGGCATCGACTTTCTCCCAATCCGTTTCATCGGGAACCTGTCCGAGTTCTTCACGGGTATATTTGACTAAAGATCTGTCTTTCATCCCTAATTTTTCCAAGTTGTCCAAACTTTAGTATAACGCAAGTTGCCAACTATTGATAGACATAGCACTCCGCTGGAGTGCTATCATTTGAATACGCCATTTCTATAGACATATCACCCTTGAATCAACAGTATGAATGCGAATCAACGGTATGAATGCCGTATGGCATTCCCCGTATGGCATTCCTCGGGGGTGAGGAGCACCTCTGAAAAATCTTGCTGCCCCCCCAAAAATTGTGAGTAGTAACTTGGGTTAGTATAATATAACGTACTTTATGCAAATGGTTAAGAAAATTTTAATCGTACAAAGTATTTTTGCCACAGAAGGCATAGGTTTGGTTTGATCTGCTACCAGTTGGTGTGGGATCCGTCCCGTCGGCGAAGGTGCGGCGGTTCCGCGAATTTGAAGGTCTGTGAGGTTACGAGTTCTTCATTAACCTCAACACCTAAACCGGGCCCGTCCGGGACCGGTATAACTGCGCCGTCGAGTTGGTGTTGGACAGGAAACAGATCTTCATCATAATGTCCAGATTTTTCTGTGGGAGAGACTCGGATTTCTAACCACGCGAAGTTCGGAACCGACGCTGCGAGATGAACCGTCGCAGCCGTGCATATCGGACCTAATGGGTTGTGGGGCATCAGGTCGATATAGTGCGCCTCAGCCAAGCTTGCAACCTTCATCGATTCCGTCAATCCACCGACATTGCACACGTCCAATCGGGCAAAGTTCGTGATACCACGCTCCAGATAGGGGAGAAACTGCCACTTACTGGAGAATTCCTCACCAATGGCGAACGGAACATCGACCATCGTCCGCAGAGATTCATACGCCTCCGGGGTCTCATCTCGGATCGGTTCCTCCAAAAAATCGAGTGTGCCAGAGGGCATCCGTTGACAGAAAGATGCGGCTTCCGCAACACTGAGTCGGTGATGATAGTCGATACCGAGGACGGGTTCAGGTCCGATGGCTTCCCGGAGTGCCGTCAACCATTCTGCGGCAAGACTGATGGACTCGCGGGGTTCAAAGATATTCTCCTCGCCTGGCTTCGCACGATGTAGGACGTTTGTTCGGATGACGTTCCACCCGTTCTCAAGCAATAAATTCGCATTCGCAATGAGTTCCTCAACCGTCGCCGCGCCGGTCGTTGCAAAACATGGAACGGCGTCGCGTTGCTTGCCGCCGAGCAATTGGTAGACCGGCACGTTCAACGCCTTTCCAACAATATCGTGGAGTGCGATGTCAATTGCTGAGATTGCACCTGTCAATGCCCGACCGCCCTCAAAATACTGGCTCCGGTACATCTCTTGCCACAACCCGCCGATCCGCATCGGATCGCGCCCGATGAGGAATTCACGATAGTGTTTAACCGCTCCTACCACAGCCAATTCTCGACTCGAAAGTCCAGACTCGCCCCACCCATAGATACCTTCATCGGTCTCGACTTTAACGATATGCTGATTTCTGTGTCCTACCCAAACAGGATATGGTTTGATGTCGGTAATTTTCATAATCAATTTTCTCCTATTTACACTTCGTTCTCGATTTTTTAATCCGTAATTATATTGGATTCTAATGTGTGTGTCCATCCAAATTTGTAATTACCGTATCTTGAATCAAATAGACGGATGTGATACAATGCCGAAAACGCAAAGGGGGATATTCAGATGGCTGAAAACCAGATTAAAATCGCAGCGTGTCAATTGCTCACAAGCGAAGACGTTTCCGCCAATACCGCAAAAGTGCTCCAGCAGCTTGAAAGGTGTGCGGAGATGGAGATCCAGATTGCGGCATTCCCTGAAGGCTGTCTGTTCGGTTACTGCTGCCGGACAGATTATTGGGAACACATCTCGCCACAGGTTTTTAAAGAGGCTGAGGCAAAAATTGCCGAAGCGGCGCGTCGGCACGGGATCGCTGTTGTCGTTGGATCGGCACATCACGATGGAGAGCATTGGCACAACGACCTCGCGATTTTCGATCCGCAAGGGACGCTTAAATACCGTTACGGCAAAACCTTTCTCGCAGGAGAGCAGTGGTGCACGAACAATCGCGGTCCGCTACCGATTGTGGAACTCGCTGGCGTTGCGTGTTGTTTTATCATCTGCCACGATGTCCGCTATCCGGAGTTAGTCAAATTACCCGCGGCGATGGGTGCGCAACTCTGTATATTTTGCTCTTGTGAAGCCGGATTGCTGTCGGAATATAAACTCTCCGCCTACCGTGCTATGCCGATTTCACGAGCGACGGAAAACGGTATCTATCTCCTGATGGCGAATACACCCGCAAACCCTGATGACATCGGTTCACCCGGCTCGTCGCATGGCAACTCGAAGATTGTGCATCCAGATGGTAATGTCATCATAGAGGCTGGATTTTTTGGAGATGACATCGTCTCGGCAACGATAGATCTCTCGCAGGCAACAGGTTCACAGGCGAGACGGACCTGTAACGAAAATACTATCCTGCAAGAGTGGTTCCGACAGGGATGCGAATTCGTTGTAAAAGTCTGAAACCCGTATAGCATCTAAAGGAGTTGGATTTATGCCGAACCAAATTGTTCAGATCCGTGCCGCTCGACTCATTGACGGGATAAGCACATCCGTTAAAACCGATCAGGCGATCCTTGTGACCGAGGGCCGGATTGATGCCGTTGGACCTCATGAAGAGATTGCGAAACAGACCCCTGCCGATGCAGAAGTTATCGACCTTGGAGATGCATACATCACGCCGGGACTCATTGATGGGCATACACATCTGAGCCTTGCAGGCGATGGACGCAATTATATTCAGATGTTCTCGGAAACCGATGAGATGATGGTGCTGACCGGCGCGATGAATCTGCAACGCCATCTCGCCGCAGGGATTACAACTCTTCGCGAGCACGGTGCGAGGAACAAGGTGGGATTCACACTCAAGGAAGGGCTTGAACGCGGTTATATTCCCGGTCCCCGGACCTTAGTGAGCGGACGACCCATCACTTGCACAGGCGGGCACTTCCACATGTGTAACGAAACGGCAGATGGCGAGGCTGAGATGCGACGCTCCGTTCGCCGTTTGGTTCACGAAGGCGCGGATTACATCAAGATTATGGCATCGGGTGGGGGAACTGCCGGAACGATTCCGGGACGCGCCAGTTACTCCGTCGCTGAGTTGCACGCCGCTGTTCATGAGGCACACCATTTCCATCGACTCACGGTGGCGCATTGCCGAGCGAAAGAATCGATGGTGCGAGCGGTTGAAGCGGGCATTGACTTGATGGAGCATGCGGAATTTCTCGATCCGGACGGTGAACTCCGGTTTGATCCGAAAATTGCCGAGATGATGGCGGAATCCGGCATCTGGATTAGTCCGACCCTTCAAGCGTGGACGGGGTATCCCCGTATCGTTGAACTCCGTGCGAAACGGGATACGGATACCATTTCGCTTGACGAAGCGACCGAATTGCAGCAACTTGAGACGCGGGCAGAAGGACGCCTTGATGTGATGCGACGCATGCTTGATTATGACCTGCGTGACCGGATTGTCCCCGGCACTGACTCAGGTGTTGGTAACCTTGCGTTTGGTCATCTTGATTACGACTTGCAACTGCTTGTCCAAGTCGGGTTTACGCCTGCGGAGGCACTGATCTCAGCGACCCGTATCTCCGCCGAGGCGATCGGAATGGCGGATGAGATTGGAACGATAGCCCCGGGCAAAGTCGCTGATCTTGTCGCTTTTGAAGGCGACCCGACGAACGATGTCGAGGCATTTAGCCGAGTGACGGCGGTATTCCAAGCAGGACAACGGGTAAAATGAAACACAATATGCAGTCAAATATTGAACATGGTATTATTCAGCAGTTGGTGATTGATGCGCAAAAAGACGGCGTGCAAAAACTGGTTGTAGGCGCGGTCATCTGTAAGAATCATAAGTTCTTGCTTTTAGAGCGAGTGCCATCTGACTCTATGGGTGGGTTCGTTGGAATTCCAAGCGGTACTGTGGAAGCAGGGGAAGCCCTACTTACAGCACTCGCTCGAGAAGTTCAGGAAGAGACGGGACTTATTGTGACATCGGTCCTTGAATATCTCGGATCCTTTGATTGGACATCCAGTTCTGGCAAGAAAACGAGACATTTCAACTTTATTGTTGAGATAGAGGAGGGTAAGATCAAAATTAATCCTACCGAACATCAAGCGTACTATTTGGTTGCGTTGTCCGATGCAGTGTTCACAACGCTTAAAATCTCAGACGCTACTCAGGAGGTGCTCAAGACCGTAGCACAGCGATAACGCGAGCGTTTGGTTAGATTAGAACTCGTAGATGTCCGCACGCCGTTTCGCAACCTTATGTCGGACGAGTGCCTGCAGGTCGTCCGGCATACGTGCAAACGTCTCAGGAAAAACGGGTTGATGACCGCCCTCCCGCATGAGATTCCACCACGGAGGATAATAGGCGATATTCAATGCCATGCGATGCTGGTCGTCGGTTGTGTTCGCGCCTTGCCCGTGCCATGTACCGCCGTGCCACAACAGCACGGAACCGCGTCGTCCGCAGACAGGCACTGGATGGCTCTCGGCAATATCGGATGCTGAGGGGCTCCGCCGTGCGCGATGGCTGAATGGCACAACCAGTGTTGCACCGTTTTCAACGGTAAAATCCGTTATCATCCAGATCGAATTAATCATCCACGGCGTTTCGGGGAGACGCGCTGGCAAGTCGTGCGTTGAATCGGAATGGATACCGCCCTGTGGTGCGCGAGGTTTGACCCACTTTGTGCAAGCCTCCCCCAGCCGTGGGTTATCGCCGAGAAAATGGCGGATGACCTGTAGCACCTGTGGATGTGCGATGCACTCCCAACACATCTCATCGAGGTTGACTACGCCGAAAAGGGTCTGATACAGGTCGGCATTCGGATCCTGAAAGGCAGCACGATTTGCGGGGTTTCGATGGAGTTGAAAGTATTTCTCCGCCATCGCATCGGCTTGTGGTGCGGGGATCGCATCCTCAATCAAACAATAACCGAATGTTTCGAGATGTTCTATTGCGTCTTTTTGTGCCATTTATGAACTCCTGCACTTTTCAGAGGATCCTCCGGTATCAGTGCATCCTTATTAAACAATCAATGCAAAGACGGTCCTGAAAAGCGTGTTGGCTATTTTACCACGCTTTCTCGTGTGAGAACAAGTGGAAAAATTACGAATTTTCAAGACGATATAGGATTCAAGCTATTGGACAGGTTTCTGAGGATCCTTGCGCTAACTGAAATTAGTCGCTGGACCCTGACGACGAAAATAAAATCCATGAAAAGGAAATAAAATTCATGAAAAAAGAAAATGAAATCGAAACGGGTGAATGGAATCGGCTTGTGAAGGATGCTTATAACTCGTTGGAATTCTTGGTCACGATGCATTACCTTCGGAAATACCTTCCTGAAACGGGCAAAATTTTAGATGCAGGCGGCGGACCCGGGCGTTATGCGCTCGAATTTTGTCGGGCAGGCTATGATGTCGTTCTCTTGGATATTGATCCAACATATATAACCTTTGCTGAAGAAAAAATCAAGTTAGAACCGAAATCCGTTTCAAACCGATTAATTGCGTCGGTTGTCGGAGATGTCCGAAATCTCTCACGCTTCAACACAAATGAATTTGACGCGGTGCTATGCCTTGGGGGTCCACTCACACATATCAGCGATGAAACCGAGCGAATTCAAGCAATCTCTGAATTGGTTCGGGTTGCTAAGCCTGGGGCAATCGTCTGTATTGCCGTTGTGGGTTATCTGGCGATGCTGCGGACAGTCCTCAGTCGGGTCAGTCATGAACTGATAACGCCCCGGTACTGGGAACTCATAAAGGAAGGGCAAGGAAATAACCTCGTTCGCGACAGCCTATGGCATTTTTTTCGGGCTTCTGAACTGCAGCATCTCGCTGAATCGTGTGGGTTAATCACACTGGAAATGGTGGGGTGTGAGGGACTTTCAACGGGACTACCCGAAGCTACCAACACGGTGGCAGAAGACCCAGCAAAGTGGGAACGTTGGGTCGAGTTAGTCTTGGAAACAGCGACAGAACCCGCCCTCGTGGATATGGCTGCACATATCTTGTACATTGGTCAGGTGAGTTAAGTCCTATCCAACCCTCATCTCTTTTTATTCCGAAACACCAACATAAACCTATTTTCTTGTATCTGTTCTACCTGTTCTAAAGGAAGATGTTTCTCAATGATGTACCTGGCAAATGCGACTGTCCAAAAGTACCATGGAGCCGCGTACACACCTTTGTCAGGAATTGTCCTGTTTCCGCCCATTAAACCTGTCTGGACATCGTATCGCTCTGGAAGGGTTTCCTCTCCTGCTCTTTTGACCAACTCATCGTGTATAATGACAACGAAGATACCGTTATCCGATAGAATCTCTTTAAGTTGAAGTGTTAAGTTCTCCAGCGTCTGATACGATAAGTAACCATTATTCTGGGGAAGCAACGCAAGATCGAAAGAATTCTCTTTGTAGGGTAGTGCAGCTATATTCCCGATATCGAATTGACATCTGCTCTTTCTTTTCCGTGCAACCTCTTTTGCGTGCCGGAGTGGAATCTCTGCGAAGTCGATACCTGTTGCTATAGCGCCCATGTCTTCCATAGCAAAGGTATACCGCCCTGCATTGCAGCCCAAGTCTAAGGCACGCATGCCGGGTTTTATGAGTTTAGGCAAATAGTTTTCATATCTCTCAACGGCAAATTGGGATCTTGGATTATCAGGATCAGTGGTCGGGTGGACACCCGCCGCATTGTAATGTTTACGAGTTTCATCAAATATATTCATGTCTACCTTTTCCTTCAAATATGGCTTGCCTTATACGGTATTATCATGTAAATTAACGGGAGAGAGTATATCACATTTTGTCATAATTCACCACCTTAGACAAGAGGAAATTTACTGTAGAGGGGGTCCTGCAAATGCTATCAACCGAAAACATGGGAGGCATTGTCGTTACGCCAAACCAATTAAGCGAGATGCAAGCGAGTGACTACATCCTACATGCCCGCGATGGCGTGCTAAACAAGGTAGAGGTGGAGAAAATTCGTATGCCCTTGGACCCGCAAGCGCACTACCAAGGATTGAACCTCGTTCTGGCTCCTGATAGCACCCTCTATGCGGTGCAACAGACCATCATCTCCAAGTCCACGGATGGCGGTAGGACTTGGGAACATCTCAACAGAGACCCGTCTGCCTTTGGTTTCAATGGGTGGTTGTTGCAAACGAATCGTCAAGGGCAATTAATCAACGTGAGTCAACAGGGTGAAGAACAGCCAACCACTGTTTGGGTATCTGATGATGAGGGTCAAACGTGGGAGCAAACGAGTGAAATAGACGTTGCACTGTTTCAGAAGACCGTTGCTGGCGCAAGCCTGACGCGTCTCAGTGATGGCACACTTCTCCTACCGATTAAAAGACGTGATGACCCATTTTACGAGGGTACAAATCCAACTTACGTCTTCGTTTCCGACGATGACGGACATACCTTCTCGAACCGCTTCTTCTTATCGGACTACGGCAACGAAGTCAACATTGCAGAACTATTCCCTGGAAGACTGCTGGCGGTCATTCGGTATCAGCCAGGACCGCCAGACCAACCCCACACGGACAAGACCGTTTTCCTCGCCGATTCGGTGGACAACGGTGCGACATGGAAAAATCTGCGTCAATTGACGAGTGTACATGGACAATGCCACGGTGCGGCGGTTGGGTTGTCTAACAACCGTGCCGTTGTGGCGTATGATCACCGCTATCCCCGCGAACTCGGCAGTGGTCGCGCAATGGTAAGCGATAACAATGGCGAGAATTGGTCTGACGAGGTGTATTACCTTTGTCACGGACACGTCGCTGGTTTCCCGCGACACATTAGCTTAGATGGCGAAGAGATACTCACCTTCATCGGTTCCTGCTACGGCGATGTCAGCAAATGGGAGAACGCGACGGGGAACTCGCACTTCTGCGTCATCCGGTGGCGACCGGTTTAGGACAAACACTATGAAAATTACTGGATTTGAGACGATACCGATCCAAGGTCGTGCAATGGTGCTGAAAATGTTCACCGACGCAGGGATCATCGGCTACGGTGAACCCATGAACTACGAGCATTGGCGCGTTGTCACCCAAGCCGTAGACGACATAGCTGAATACCTTGTCGGCAAGGACCCGCTACAGATTGAGGACCATTGGCAGGCGATGTACCGGTCAAGTTATAGCCGAAGTATGCCGGTTCTGGTCGGTGCTTTGAGCGGCATTGAAATGGCAATGTGGGATGTGTTCGGCAAAGTCGTTGAGATGCCGGTATGGAAACTGTTAGGCGGTTCAGTGCGTAAGCGAATCCGCGTCTATACGGGTATAGGGGGCACAACACCTGAGGAATGCGCAGAAAGTGCCAAGAAAGCAGTGACATCAGGGTTCCGTGCAGTGAAGATGGGAGCCGCATCACATCCGGTTCGGTTCGTGGATACGCCACAGATGATTGATACAATGGTGGCACGAGTGGCGGCGGTCCGAACGGCAGTCGGCGATGAAGTTGACATCGCCGTGGATTTGCATCGGCGGTTAAGCCCGACGATGGCTATGATCTTGGTGAAAGAATTAGAACCCTTCCGGTTGTTGTTCGCCGAAGAGCCGTGCCATCCTGAAAATAACGAACCGCTGCTGGCACTGTCCCAATCAACGACAGTGCCCATCGCGACGGGTGAACGGCATTTGACACGCTGGGGTTTTCGAGAGATCATTGAACGCGAGATGTGCGCGATCCTGCAACCGGACATCCGACACTGCGGTGGGATCCTGGAACTGAAAAAGATTTCAGCGATGGCGGAGATTCACAATATGGCAGTCGCTCCGCACAACGCCGCCGGTCCTATCGGTGTCGCTGCATCGGTCCATGTGATGGCAACCGTGCCGAATTTACTGATATGCGAGGGTGGACACCGACGCGGCGAAGGACTTTTTTCGACGCCTTTGGTGTTCAAGGACGGGTTCATTGAACTCCCAACAGCTCCGGGACTCGGTGTCGATATGGACGATGCCGCTATTGAAGCGGTTCGAGATGAGACGTTTCGGTTGCGTGGAATGTTCTGGCACTCAGATGACGGGGCTTTCGCTGATTATTAGCCGCAGTCCTCATAACGTGTTGTCCCGATCCGTGGGACGTGTGGAGAGATTCGTTTTTGGCGGAACATCCCATGAAATATACCCGCAACGCGGGCAGCGCATCTCAAGTTCAACAAGGTTTCTGACAGTCCCGGTCTTTTCGGGCTTCCGTCGGGTCTGACATTGCGGACACCGAACCGCACGGAATTCATCGGCATCGCTTTTGCCGAAATAGGCACCTACCTTAAAGAGAACGAACAACAGCGCGACGATAAAAACACATATAAAACTAAAGATGAGAAAAGGCATTTTTACATTTGCGCCAAGCGTAAAACAGCGTTATAGGTTTAACAGGAGGCTTGGCATAAGTTTCGCATTGCGCCGTTGTCGCAATGCTGCCTGAATTTTGGAAAGATGAGACTCGCGCCACGCGCGAAAAATAACGCGGACACCTCACTAATCAATCAATCGGATCAGCGGTTTCACCGAGTCCTTACGAAAGGTGGCTTCTGTAACGGTGTCGTCAAAGAACGGTTCAAAAAACGTGTCGGCGACATCCAAAAACGCTGGGAGATTGAGTCCCATATAATTTCCCGATGCGTCGTCACATTCAACCGCAACTTGCCGCAATTTATCGCGTCCGGCAGTAGAAAGTGTGCGTAGTGGACGTAACATCCGTGTATGATACTTGATGAAGGCTGCCGACACCTGAATGAGTCCTTGAAGGAACAGGCGATAGGTGTCTTCTGCTTCGTGCCACAACCCTTCCCACGCCTCATGCGCCTCCCACCAATACGCGAAGTTGTAGAGATCTACGCCGTATAGGTAATCCTCGTTCTGTCTCCACAGCTTTGGCGATAAGGGTTCAGCGTCATGATCTTCTTCTATGCCGTAACTATGCCCAAGTGGGTCGCGGATCGGATGCGGTGTGACACCCGGTATATGTCGATACGGCGGGAACGGCTTCTGCGGACAATACCGCTGCCAATTGACATCAAAGGGTTCAGGCTGTTCTTTAATTTTTCCTTGCGGCTTTTTAATTTTTCCTTGCGGTTAAACGAAGGAATTTGTGCTTTGACGATCTTCGCTTAAGTCCGCCCTCCTAGCGCAAGCCGCGTATGGGCTTGCGGGACAATGTTACGGGCTACGGTATTTTAATTGTCCTTGCGGAATTATGAAGGAAGTTTCCGACTTAGCATGTTTTTCGTCTATCCACTCTCCAAATGTAAAGCAAAGACAAATTAGATTCTCCATTTAAGGAAACACAATTTCATTACACGGGCTTACAGTTTTGTTGGATCTTTAATTCTGGACCCAAAGCAGAAGCCTGCAACAACGGCGCAGGCGATCCTTGAGAAACAGACTTCAAAGTTCAAACTCCCGTCGTTTAACCGCAAGGAAAAATTAAAATCTGCCGATTCCGATATAATGAAAACCTGCGGCTCTCGCTTCCTCTGGGGAATACACGTTGCGTCCATCAATGAGGATCGGCGTTTTCATCTGCTTAGCGAGCCTACGCAGTTCAAGCCTGTGGTAGAAATCCCATTCGGTAATGAGGACGAGAGCATCGGCATCGTAAGGGAGTTCATATACATCTTCCGTGAAAGACAATCTGTTGTTAGTCTGATTCTCTGTAGTCGGGGTTTGTAACCCCGATAAAGCGCGCCTTGCGTTTGCGATAGCGATCGGGTCGTGGGCCCGAACCGTCGCACCTGCTGCAATCAGTGCGCGGACAATGTCAAGTGCGGGAGCTTCTCGAACGTCATCGGTGTTTGGTTTGAAGGCGAGTCCGAGGATACCAACGGTCTTGCCATTGAGTGTGCCCAATGCGTTGTGCAACTTTTCAACGACCCGTTCCCGCTGGCGGAAGTTAACGGTGCGTGCGGCTTCTGTAATCGGCATCCTGTACCCCGATTGCGCTGCGACCCCTAATAAAGCAGCGGTATCTTTGGGATAACAACTCCCACCCCATCCGAGACCTGCTTGGAGAAACCGACTTCCGATACGTGCGTCGAGTCCGATACCGCGTGCGACTTCTGTCACGTCCGCCTCGACCTCCTCACAAAGTCCGGCAATTTCATTGATAAAACTAATTTTAAGTGCGAGGAAGGTGTTCGCGGCGTATTTAATCATCTCAGCACTGTTGGGATCCGTTGTCATCATTGGTGGTAGGGGGTAAGCAGACGGACGCGGAAACTCGCTCGGCGGGTCAAAGGTCTGCTCAAGGATCGGTTTATAGAGGCGACGCAAAGTGTCAATTGCTTCATCGCTGTTGGCACCGACGACGATCCGATCTGGATAGAACGCGCCTTGCAGTGCCAATCCCTCTTGCAAGAATTCCGGGTTTGAAGCGATGGAAACGTTCCCTCGAAGCCCACGTTCCGAAAATACCGACGCTACAACTTCAGCGACACGCTGGTTCGTGCCTATCGGGACTGTCGATTTCACAACAAGCGTGTAGTGCCTATCAGGCAGGCAGACTTGGGCGACCTCTTTGGCGGCTTGTTCAACATGTTGCGTATCGGCTTCACCGTTCTTCTTGGGTGGTGTCCCGACAGCAATCAGAATCAGCTCTGCCTCCGGCACGACGTCAGCCACACTCGGTGTGAAACGGATCGTGTGCTGCACTTCTGTAAGAAGACTTTGGATGCCGGGTTCATGAATCGGGCTTTTTCCCTCGTGCAACAGGTTGAGTTTTCCCTCGTCTTTGTCCACGGCAGCGACATCATGATTGAGGTAGGCAAGCACCACAGCTGTGGTCAAGCCGACATATCCTGTTCCTATAATTGCAATTTTCATATTTTAAACTATGTGCCTCTGGTCATCCTTCCATTTTGTTCCACGATGGTTTTTGGTTAATTTTAACCGGAATAGAACATGAACAATTGCATGCATACGGAAACCTCCAATTATGGAACCGCTGGTGGTTCAACATTCTCCAACAGTCTATTGATGATATCCAGGCTCGTGATCCCGTCAGCCTCGGCGTTAAAATTCGTCAAGATTCGGTGGCGTAGCACAGGGGCAGCGACTGCCTTGATATCGTCATAAGCGACATGATAGCGTCCATGGAGAATAGCACGCGCCTTTGCGCCGAGCACGAGATACTGCGAGGCACGCGGTCCTGCGCCCCATTGCACCCAATCCTGAATGAAATCAAGCGCATCTGAAGTCGGTCGCGTCTGGCGGTTCAATTCCACTGCATAATCCACGATGGCTTCGGCAATCGGTACTTTCCGGACGACCTGTTGTATTCGCAACACCTCTTCCCCTGTGATAACGGGTTCTATCTCCGGTTCATACGCTGCAGTCGTTGTCATCACAATCTCTTTTTCAGCAGTTTTATCGGGATAATCCAGCGTGATATGGAACATGAATCGGTCGAGTTGTGCTTCGGGTAGCGGATAGGTGCCTTCCTGCTCGATAGGATTCTGCGTTGCTAACACAAAAAACGGGCGTTCCAACGGATAGGTTCTGCCGCCTGCGGTGACCTGATACTCCTGCATCGCTTGTAGGAGCGCGGCTTGCGTTTTAGGGGGTGTTCGGTTAATCTCATCAGCAAGGACAATATTAGCAAAGACGGGTCCATTAATAAAGCGGAAGGCGCGTTTCCCTGCTTCACCTTCTTCAATAATATCGGTGCCGATAATGTCGGACGGCATCAAGTCGGGCGTAAATTGGATTCGATTGAAAGGGAGTTCCAGAATCTGTGCGAATGTGCTGATGAGTAGTGTCTTTGCTAACCCGGGCACGCCCACCAGTAAACAGTGTCCCTGCGAAAACAGTGCGATAAGCAGCTGCTCAATGACTTCGTCTTGCCCAATGATGCGCTTTCTGAGTTGGTTTAAAATATTTTCCTTCGCCGTTTTTAAGGTTTCGGCGGCTTCCATATCTGTTCCGGTCTGCGTCCCTGAGAGGTCATTTTTCATTTTTTAAATTATCAAATATGGGCATCGTTTCTTGTGCAAGCCTATAGGGGCTTGAAGAACAATATTTCACGATGGCTTTTGGTTAATTCCAATGGAGAATGAAACTATAAACAGTTATTAAGGGGCTATGGGATCGGTTTCCCATCCATCACATCGGTTGTTTGGATTTTCCACATTTGGAGTCCATCAACATCAAAGTTAACCTCAATGAGCTGCGCGCCTGCTTCTTGAAGTTTTTGACGGACGCGGTGTTCACGTGTGGGTTCGCAGTAAAACAGTAAACACCCACCACCACCCGCACCACAAGCCTTTCCGCCGATTGCCCCGTGCGTCATTGCGATTTTAAAGAGGGATTCTATCTGTTCATTCGTGACGGAAGGATGTAGTTTCTTCTGATTTTGCCAATTTTGGGTGAGGAGTTCGCCGAATTCGGTCAGGCGACCGCGCATCAGTGCTGTTTTTGTTGCCTCAGCGGTGGCTTTGAGGGCTTCCAATGCGTCGCTGACACTGGGTTCTCCGCTTTTATAAGCATCGGTCACGTTTTGATGTATATTACCAGAAAGTCGAGATTTTCCGGTATAACAGAGGACAAGATTCTTTTCAAGTTCGCACCGGATGTGTGGTGGAAATTTCAATGGTGAGGTCTTCACCGCCTCCCCCTGAAACTCCATAAAATGAATTCCGCCGAGTGCGCTGGCATAATGATCCTGTTTCCCGCCGAGGATACCGAGTTCATGCCGTTCAATATTGCTTGCGAGATCAGCGTACTCATAAGGCAGATAGGTGGCTTCCTTAAGTGCCCCGAGCACTCCGACGAGTGCGACTCCCATCGCTGCGGAAGTCCCCAATCCACTTCCGGGCGGTGCGGTGGACTGCGTAATGAGGTCGAAACCGCCAATTTGTATAGACATGCGTCGCACAGCTGCCTTGATTAAATCAATGTTCCCATCGTATTCAAGCTGACGGACATCGTCGGCTTCAATGAATGTGTCAAAATCCGCAGAATAGATACGAATGCTTTTATCCAGGACGCGCTGGAGTTCAACAGAATCGTCGTGTGCCACTTGGCGTTCACAGCGGAGCGTCGCATAAGCGTATCGGTTAATTGCCCCGTTGACGACAAGCCCTTTTGACTGTTCGGTAAAGAGGGCTACGTCGCTCCATCCGCCAGCAAAGTCGATGCGGACTGGGGCTCTCGTTCGGATTAACATGATGAGTCTCCTGACATCAAATTTTAACCAACGCGCTCGGAAAGCGGGTTTCCTATAAATGATGCGAACAAAAGAATGGAAGCGTACCTACAAACGGGCAAGAGAAAAGTTGTATCAATACTTGCAGGCGACAGTACAGTGTTGGAAGATGATGAAAAACCCGCAGCAACTTTTGTCAACAAGCGTAACGTGGAAAAGCCGCAGGCATCCCTCAATTAAAGGCGAGGCACAGCCCGGCGGCTTTTCCGGAAACTGAGCGAAAGAACCGCCAGTCTTAGGCAGTAGCGTCGCGAAGTTTCTTACCAGCTTTAAAAACAGGGACTGTCTTTGCTGGAATCTCAAGTGGTTCGCCGGTCTGCGGATTGCGACCCGTACGCGCTGGACGATTTTTGGGTTCAAATGTTCCAAAACCAATTAATCCAACAGAGTCACCATTACTCAAAGCTTCAATAATAGTCGCACCCATAGCATCAACAGCGGCGTTTGCATCTTTTTTGCTAAGGCCTGTTTGTTCAACGATACTGTTGACCACATCGCTTTTCATTAATTTTGCCATGTCAAATGTTCCTCTAATTTTTAGCCCGATTCAGAAGATCTTATGTTTTCCGAACAGTTCGGGAAACGAGATTCTCACGTTTCGGCCTCAAAATGAATTTAACAAAAAACTAATAGTAATTATATTATACTATACAAATATAGATATGTCAAGATAAATTTGGTTAACGCCAAAAAATTAGCCTGGGTTACAGGGAAAGCCTACGTTTAACCGTAAATAAACGTATTAGAAATGGAGAAAATCTAACACGGTAACCTGACATAACATATAGATGCCTTAATTTTAATACCACAGACTCCGCAATTTGTCAAGTTTTTTTGTCCTGCAGGCAAAGAATTCCGTTGTAACACGGCATTCTTTACCGAAATATTTGCTTAAAGGGCATGTTTGTGGTAGAATTATATATTAAACTTAACAAAAATTCTGCTTGAATAACACAATAGAGGAAAATACCAGAAATGCGTGAGAGTTATCGTGTCGCGGTTGTCGGTGCAACGGGTGCGGTCGGTAATACCGTGTTGCAAATTCTCGAAGAGCGATCCTTCCCAGTTGCTTCTCTCAAACTGTTAGCGTCACACCGTTCCGCCGGTGAAATTCTATCCTTTAAAGACGAACCCATTATTGTTGAGGAACTGACACACGCCTCGTTTGAAGATGTGGACGTAGTGTTCTCATCCGCAGGTGCGTCTGTCAGTCGTGAGTTCATTCCTACAGCCGTAGAAAAAGGCGCGCTCGTCATTGACAATACGAGTGCCTTCCGTATGGACCCGGGAACCCCGCTCGTTGTCCCGGAAGTCAATATGGATGCTGCCCGTCGTCACAATGGACTTATTGCCAATCCAAACTGTTCTACCATCCAAATGATGGTAGCCCTTAAACCTATCTACGATCTTGTCGGCATCAAACGGATCGTTGTCTCTACCTATCAAAGCGTCTCGGGTAAAAGTGGACGTGCTGTGATGGAACTGGTTCAACAAACGACTGAAGCCCTCGAAGGCAAGCCGGTCACCTTAGATAAATTTCCACATCAGATGGCGTTCAATGTCGCATTCGATTGGCCCTTCTTGGAGAGCGGTGACAACGAAGAAGAGGTGAAAATGATTAATGAGACCCGGAAGATTCTTGCAGATGACACGATTGGTGTTTCCGCGACAACTGTCCGAGTCCCCGTCTTCTTCGCGCACTCTGAATCGATAAATCTTGAAACACACGAGAAGTTCACAGCCGCCGAAGCGAGAGAGTGCCTCGCCACTGCACCCGGTATAAAAGTTATGGACGATCCCGACAACCAACAGTATCCACTCGCGGTTGATGTCGCCGGGGAAGATGAAGTCTATGTCGGTAGAATTCGCGATGATGCTTCCATAGAAAATGGTCTGAATCTCTGGGTAGTCGCAGACAACCTCCGGAAAGGTGCTGCGCTGAACGCCATCCAGATCGCCGAAAATCTGCTGTAAGGTTGTCAGAAGGATATGGAACTCGACCTTGCTACACTGCCGGACTATCTACGTCAACGACGTGCTGAGATCCGCATGTTTGAATCGGAGACGGAACTCCGTATAGAAGAGATTGGCGATGGTAATCTTAATACCGTCTATCGCGTTTCGGACGCAGCGCAATCGACGCGTTCGGTCATTCTGAAACATGCGCCACCCTACATTAAGATATTAGGACCCGAGTATCCATTATCTATCGAACGTTTGACTTACGAGTCTCGCGCGCTGGACATTTACAACCAGTTCGCAAGCGGGAGTGCCCCTGAACTCTACTATTTTGACGCTGAAACGGCGGTCATCGCAATGGAGGATCTCCGAGATGCACAGGTTCTACGGGCGGACCTCATTGCGGGCAAAGTGGACACGGGTATCGCTGAACAGATTGGGCGATTTATGGGGACCATCCATAGCCGCACCTACGTCGAGAACCTTGATAGCACAAGTGTGCAGCAGTATAGACAGCAATTTGCGAACACCACCATGCAGTCGATAACTGCCGATTATGTGTTCACGTTTCCGTACACCGAACATGAAACGAATTTTTGGACGCCAGGCTTAGAGATAGATATCCAACGATTGAAGACGGATACGGACTTTCTGCAGCACACTGGGGATCTTAAGCAGATTTTTCTAACAGCACAGCAAGCCGTAACCCACGGTGATTTACACACAGGAAGCGTTCTCGTCCAAAATAACACAGCAAAGGTGATTGATGCCGAGTTTGCCTTTTATGGTCCCGTAGGGTTTGACCTCGGATTGTATTGGGCGAATTACCTCTTATCCTACTTTTCACATCAGGATACCCCGGACGTGCAAGCGGCACTCAAAACAGCGATTGCGAAGACGTGGCACGCCTACACGCTTGGGTTTAGAACAGTTGATGGAACGTTGAAAGCACAAACCTTACAACACATCTTTCACGAAGCCGTAGGGTTTACGGGATTGGAAATGTTGCGCCGTCTTATCGGTGCAGCGCACGTCAGAGATATAGAAGGTATTGCCGATATACCCAAAAAACTCAGTGTAGAACGGGCAGCCCTTCAGTTCGGATTAACACTCGTTAAACAGTACCAATCCTTACGAGATGTGCCCGCGGTTCTCGCTCTGCTTTTTTAACGGTTGAACGATTAAAATATGAGAGACTATTACGAAATCCTCGGTGTGAATCGAGGTGCCACTCCAGAAGAAATCAAAAAAGCCTATCGTAAACTTGCGGTCCAGTATCATCCGGACAAGAATCCCGGTGACAAAGTGGCAGAGGAGAAGTTTAAGGAGGCATCGAACGCGTATTCGGTACTCTCCGATCGTGACAAACGGCGTATGTATGATACCCGTGGGCACGCAGGCGTTGAGGGTATGGGTTTTGAAGGTTACCGAAATATGGACGACATCTTCAGACACATCAACCTTGACGATATTTTTGGACGTGGCGGCTTCGGTGGTTTCGGTGGCTTTGGCGATGCATTCGGTGATGTGTTCGGACAGCGGCGCACAACTGCTCCGCCTCGTGGACGCGACCTCCGTATGAATATCAGTATTCCTTTCGCGGAGGCGGTGTTAGGGAGCAAGAAAGAGGTGAACGTCCAAGGCAAACCTCTTAGACTCACAATTCCGCCGGGTATTCAGGATGGGAAAACCTTACGTATTCAGGGGCATGGAGAATCTCTGGGCAGCGGTATTTCGGGCGATCTGTTGGTGACAATCTCTGTTCAGCCACATTCGACACTGACTCGCGAAGGGGCAGACCTGTTAACAGATGCGAAAGTCTCTATGATAACAGCGGCGTTAGGCGGTTCTGTTCGGGTACAAACGCTCACAGGCGATGTAGATTTGAAAATCCCGTCGGGATCGCAACCGGGACAGCAGTTTCGCTTACGTGGACGCGGTGGGGTCGATGCCTCCGGCAGAAAAGGCGACCTGCGGGTGCGGTTGGTTGTGGAGATTCCGAAATCTTTGTCTCGCAAGCAGCGGAATTTGTTGAAGGAATTCGATAAGACGCTGTGACATGAAAACTTGGGGAATTCAGCAATGGAACTGGAAAGTTACTTCGATTTCGTTGAAGAAGATGTCATCCGGATTAGGCGAAAGCCTCCCAGAAATTATCTAAGGCGAAAGAACTATCTACCACACCGGTAAATGCCTTATATCATATCTAATTTGGTACGCCTCCGATGCTGAGGAATATCGTGACAGATTGGTGTTCATTCCACTATGATGTCTTCGGTTATGCAAACAGTTAACTGGCTGGCACAGAAATTGGTGAATAAGATACAAGGTTTCTTGGACAGTCTTAGGCAATAAGAAGTAGCGCAGCAATATCGGGGTGAGCCTAATATATCTCGCCATCGCAATTAAATTTAAAGCCCATTTTCAAAGGAGAACAAATGATCTCATTATCAGAACGGAGTCAAAATGTAACGCCATCGTCCACTTTGGCGATCACCGCGAAGATCAACGCGTTGATCGCTGATGGCGTAGATGTCGTCAAATTCGGGGCAGGCGAACCCGATTTTGACACACCCGATTATATCAAAGATGCCGCAATCGCCGCACTCGATGCGGGATTCACGAAATATACCCCTGTCCCCGGCACCCCGGAACTCCGAGAGGCAATCACAGAGAAATTCAAACGAGACAACGGGCTGAGTTATAAACCCTCTGAAGTTATCGTCTCTTGCGGTGCCAAACACACCATCTATAACATCTTCCAAGCCATCTGTGATCCAGGCGACGAGGTCATCTTCGCCGCACCGTATTGGGTCAGTTACCCAGAGCAGGTCAAACTTGCGGGGGCAGTGCCGCGCGTCATTGAGACGACTCCGAAGCAAAACTTCTGCATGGCACCCGATCAGGTCGAGGCAGCCATCACGCCAAAAACGAAGGCGATCCTCGTTAACAGTCCAAGCAACCCGACCGGCACGACGTATGACGTGGATACGCTCAAGGCAATCGCTGATCTCGCTGTAAAGCACCAAATCTATCTCATCTCCGATGAAATCTATGAAGCACTGCTCTACGACGGTGCAACGCATCAGAGTCCGGCTGCGTTCAACGAGGAAACGAAAGCGATTACCTTCGTTGTCAACGGTATGTCTAAAGCCTACTCAATGACGGGATGGCGGATTGGATACACCGCGGGTCCCGAAGACGCTGTATCGGCGATGTCGCGGATCCAATCACACAGCACTTCAAATCCGACATCCATTGCCCAGAAAGCCGCCCTCGTCGCACTCAACGAACCGCAGGACGCTGTCGAAGAGATGCGAAAAGCGTTTGAGGAACGCCGAGACGTAATCTGTCAACGTTTTGACGAGATTGATGGTATTCATTATGCCAGACCACAGGGTGCGTTCTATATCTTTCCCGATTTCTCCGGTCACTACGGCAGGACGTTGGGGGGTCAGAAGGTTGAAAACTCAATGGATATAACCGACTATCTCCTCAATTCGGCAGGCGTTGGCGTTGTGCCGGGAGACGGTTTCGGCGCGGACAATCATTTACGACTCTCCTTCGCGACCTCATCGGAGGAAATTCATCGCGGATTGGATCGAATCAAAAAGGCATTAGCCTAAACATTTTCAAGCACAATTCACAGCACCCTTGACGTTGCATCCCTCGTGGACACGCCGCCAGATAACTGGTAGGCGTGTCTTTTGAGGGCATATAGGAGATATAATCGTGGCAGAACAGACGACACCGAACCTCGTTTTCGTTATTACGGATGACCAAGGTTACGGCGATTTGGGGTGCACCGGAAACCCCGTTATCAATACACCGAATTTGGACGCACTTGCCGCAGAGAGCGTGCAACTACAGAACCTGCACGTCGGTCCGACCTGTTCACCGACCCGCGCAGGGATTATGACGGGGCATTATTGCAACTCCACAGGGGTATGGCATACCATCGGTGGACGTTCACTCCTCCGCAGCGACGAAGTCACGATGGCGGATATCTTCCGACGCAACGGCTATAAGACGGGTATGTTCGGGAAATGGCATCTCGGCGACAATTACCCGTTCCGTCCACACGACAGAGGTTTCGATGAAGCCCTCTATCACGGTGGTGGTGGTATCAGTCAAACTCCTGATTATTGGGGTAACGACTATTTCGACGACACTTATTTCCGCAACGGATCCGAACAACCCTTTGACGGTTACTGCACAGATGTCTGGTTTCAGGAAGCGATGGCGTTCATCGAGAGACAGGCGGAAGGCGGTCAGAACCGTCCGTTCTTCTGTTACCTCTCTACCAATGCGCCCCACGGTCCCTTCCGTGTCCCCGATGCCTACAGTGAGGTCTATCGACGGAAGGGCGTGGAAGGTGAGCGTGCGAATTTCTGGGGCATGATAACCAATATTGACGATAACATGGCGCGGCTGCGGCATCATCTCCGGGTTCTGGGACTTGAGGAAAACACGATCCTTATTTTTATGACCGATAACGGGACAGCAATGGGGTGCGATTTGGATGCACAACAGTTCGTCAGGGCAGGTTACAACGCCGGAATGCGCGGTCAAAAAGGGTCACCGTATGAAGGGGGACACCGTGTACCACTGTTCATGCACTGGCCCGATGGCGGTTTCACTGAGAAGCACGAGGTGCATGAACTCACCGCAAACATCGACCTACTCCCGACCCTGATAGATCTGTGTGATCTCGAGGTCTCCTCGAACGCACACTTCCACGGTAAAAGTATTGCGCCGTTGTTGAGGAATGAAACGGAGTCATGGGAGGAACGGGTTGTCGTCACCGATTCACAACGCGTTGAAAACCCGATTAAATGGAAAGACAGCGCGACGATGTCGCAACGGTGGCGGCTCATCAACGGAACTGAACTCTACGATATACAAGCCGATCCGGGACAACAGCACGACATCGCTGACGACCATCCGGAAGTCGTCACGGAACTCCGCGAGCATTATGAGGCGTGGTGGAACCTGGTTTCGAAACGGTTTGATGAGGACTGTCCGATCGTTATCGGGACGCAAAACGAACCCGTTACCTGCATTACGACCCACGATTGGCACGGAGAGGCGCACGCGTGGAGCCAGGGAATGATTCGTCGGGGCTTGGAATGCAACGGCTATTGGGCGATTGAAGTGCCTGAAGACGGGGAATACAGTTTTGAGCTGCGTCGGTGGCCCCTTGCCGAAGATAGGGCGATAACGGACGGTATTCCCGGTGAGCCTATTGATCTTTACAACGGTGGAAAGGCTTTGGCATTAACAACAGCACACCTCCGTATCGGGGATCAGGTTGCCACGGAAGCAATTCTACCAGATGCGAAGGGTGTAACGTTTACCTTCAATCTCACCGCGGGTCAGACGCGTATGCATACCGTATTCTCTGACGAAACGGGTGAATTGGCGATCGGGGCGTACTATGTGTATGCGAAACGGGTAATTTGACACACGCGGTTTATTGGTAAACAGGCGTGGTTGCGACGCGGGAGAATAGACGAGTGAGTTCATCCGTTGACACACCGAGGCTCTCTTCAAGGTCCTTTTGCGTGAACTGAAGTTGTTGGAGACCGAGGCTCTCTTTAAATTCTTCCTGCGTCACCCCAAAATCACGGTAACCCTGAATGATGGTTTTTAGGTACCATTTTGAAGGTGCCTCGAAATCCTTCTCGTATCCCTCCCGCATCCTGTAAAACATGACACCGTCTTGGTAATACTTGCCGTAATAGTCAGGATACCCTTCGTAGGTGTCAAGCGCCTCTTCGTGCGCCTCTGTAATTTTCCAGAGTCCACCGTGGACGGTACATCCCTCCGCTGGGATAATGTCGGCATGGTATTTAAAAACGAGGCGAAACCCTTCGAGTTGGAACTTCTCTATGTGCGTGACACCGGGGCACCGCTGTTGCATGTGAGCGCGGTTCATGTTGGACCCATAAGCAAAATATATCATATTTTAATTTTACCTTGCGGAGGAATCACGCGCGTTTGAACTTTTACGGGCGTTGCCTATATCCGCTCTCCAAATGTAAAGCTAAGACAAATTATGCCATTTAAGGAAACCTAATTTCATTACGCACAGATTTTCGGTTAAGTTGCGACTAAAATAAGGATCTGTACGTTTTTTTAAGGAGTGCTTCATAGCATCAAAAACCAAGCACGGAATGAAATGGAGTGCGACTCGAACACGAAAAGCATCACGTTACAAGTCGCGTTACTTATCCGCAAGGTAAAATTAAACGGAATAAGTCGTTGAATACTTGACCCTTGTGCAATCAAGAATTCATATTTGTAAGCTATTGTGTTACAATGTGTTAGAGATTTAACCACCACCATATGAATATTATATAATTAGCGTATTGCAGTTAGCATATTGAATATCACTCACCCTGTTAAGCTTGTATGGGCATTTTCCGCGAAGCAAGCCATGGAAGGATTCGATTGCATATCCGTCTTAGCAACGCATGTAACACGAATTTCCGTATATGCAATTCCAGTGATAAACCTTGCATTGTTTTTAATTTAGCCAGGTTTTCTACAAAACATTATAGCAGTCAAGTTGAAAACCACCTTATTTTATTCATAGATGTTTGCTATATATTCTTTGAATGTTATAACTTGATTCGTGACGAAATGTGGGAGGAGTTCGCTGCACAAATCATAAGTCTCAGCCATTTTTGCATCTTCATCATATAGCCCAATTCAGTGTAGGAATCATTTAACCCATATAGCTCTGGGCTGCGTTGCATTATTATACGATGCCTTGCTGGTTTATAAAGCCACAGTACCGATAGTTTTGATGTGAGGGTCTTATAATCGTCTTTTGGCTTGAAAATTCAACCTTGCCAGAATAAAACCAAACTTTCACCATTTGTTTCGCTTTGTGAACTTGGCCAAACTCTGCATTATGAAGGTCGTAGCTATTGGGATATTCGAGTTATAATCAAAATTCAAAACAAAATGGCGTCGAGAATTATATTATAGATGCTTACTAAGGACTATCTAGCAATGCATACATTATTGTTTTAAGTTTGAACTGGTGTTGTTCATCAGTTCCTTAGTA
>JAJEDB010000112.1 GCA_022821725.1 Candidatus Poribacteria bacterium
CCCGGTAGGTGCGGTTTCATGAAGTTTCAGAAAATAATTCGGTAATGCTATGTTCTCCCAGGCCCGGTAGGTGCGGTTTCCTAACCGCACCGGACTTCGCCAATAAATTACCGAATTAATAAATTAATCTTCATCTAACCGCACCTTTATATTAACGTCGCACCTTCGGGGCGGGGTGCTGTCGGTCGGATAGGCATCTTCTCATAAGAACGATACGCAAGATCTGCTAAATGTGGCGTTTCAATTCGGATATATCCTTCCGCCCGCGAGTGCATGAGCGCGTCAAGCACACCCGTCACGAGGAGCGTCCGTTCCACAGGATACTGCGGTTCCCCTGTCACGAACATCTCTTCAATATTAAGACTCAAATAACTGAAATGCGCATGCGGAGGTCCGTTCTGTAGATAAAACTCCGTCGCGTAGTAGGTATCCCCCGTCTTCGCCGCGTAAGCGAAATCAGAGACGTACCCCGTCAGCATCAGCACAGTAGAACGGAATCCATCGCTATGCTCCAACAGAAACCCCGTTGGATTCGGGCAACCCTCTATAAAGGAGGTATCCGGACGATTTTCAATCTGTGCACACGCCTTTTCTGCTAAATCAAGTGACCACTTTCCTACTTCACCCGCCTCCCAGACCGCGTCGCCTTCCAGACACTGAATCGCCACGATGCCAGATTCACCGCCGTGTCGACGTTCAATCATACACTGTAGCGTTTCAAGTGAATGAAAACCGTAGGACTCCACACCGGCATAACCGATACCGATAGCAGTTTCCAATTCTGTATCAAGCGGATGTTCCAAAAAAGGGTTCCGCCAAGAGAGCGGTAGCGAGGAACCCGCCATAAACGGGACATCGAGTGCCTTTGCGCGATGATACATCCAAATCGCGTCGTCCCAATTGTAGGAGAGGTGCTTATCGCAGAAAACAGGGACGGATCTGCCACTCGATGCGAAGACACCACAAATCTGCTCGAACATATAGCGGCGCGGGTACATGTGTTGCCCGATCTCGTTATACGGATAATCGCCGTGTTCGCCGATCAATAGTACACCATCGACAGCCAATTCATTCCCACCGAGCGTCAAGGCTTGCCGAATACTCGGATAGATAGGGACGTTATGCTCAGCAGCTAAACCGACCCCGATGTCCCGATCGTTTACCTGATCCAAATAGATGGACACCAATTCCACGCGAGGCATCCGATGCCCGGTATCTGTCGGAAACCCCTTCATGTATTTCGTAGCGATCACATCCGCGTGCGAATGCTGATAATACGTCGTGATAATCGCAGCAATCTTCTTAGGCGTGTTCATCAATTCCCCCGTTTACCGATCTAATCCTGGTTTCTGTTTTATGGTCTTTACACAATTCGCTTATTTTGTAGTATCTTCGGTTCGTAGTAGCGCAATTCATTGCGCATTCTTCGGGAATATTGCCTCACTTTTGGCATATTTAGGACTTACGCAGTTGTCCCGTTTTTATGCTATTTTTGGTTCGTAGTAGCGCAATTCATTGCGCATTCTTCTTTTGGTTCGTAGTAGCGCAATTCATTGCGCATTCTTCGGGAATATTGCCTCACTTTTGGCATAGAAGCCAATTTTGCGTAAGTCCTGAATTTAATAGCCTCAGTTGCAATCTTTGATGCGACGAAGCACTAAGCCCGTAAGCGTAGCGGAGGGGTTTTTGCTTGGGCATTTCCCCTAGATCTACGGGAAGGCACGTCAAATACGAAATCTACTTGACCGAACCGCAAGGAAAAATTAAAAATCTATCTGACGATTTCGGTCCCGATCCCACCCTCTGTAAAAACTTCCAGCAATAAAGAGTGCGGGATGCGTCCATCGATGATATGTGTTTTGTAAACACCACCGATGAGTGCTGTCGTACATGCCTCCACCTTCGGCAGCATACCGCCTGCGATGAACCCTTCCTCGATGAATGCGTCTATCTCCCTCATACGCAAGGTAGGTATCAGTGAGGCTGTATCCGATAGATCCCGGAGGATACCGCGCGTATCCGTCAGAACAATCAATTTCTCCGCTTGGAACGCAGAAGCGATCTCACCCGCCATGGTATCGGCATTGATGTTATAGGTTTGTCCATCAGTCCCAACACCGATCGGTGCGATGATAGGGATATAACCTGCTTTGTCGAGTGCCGTAACCGACTCGGTGTTCACGCCAATTATTTTCCCGACAAACCCCAAGTCAACATCTATACTGCGTCCACCTTCATCGCTAATCTGCGTCTCCTGTTTCTCCGCGAGGATCATGTTCGCATCCTTTCCAGACAACCCAATCGCTTTTCCCCCGTGTTGGTTGATCCGAGCCACAATCTCCTTATTGATCGACCCGAGCACCATCTCAGCGATTTCAACCGTTTCCGCATCGGTTACCCGCAGTCCCTGTATAAACTCAGGGACCTTCCCGATTTTATCCATCCATGCGGTGATTCTCGGACCCCCGCCGTGCACGATAATCGGTCGGATGCCGACATATTTCATCAACACAATGTCCTGCATGACGGAATGGATAAGCGTCTCATCCTCCATTGCGGCACCGCCATATTTGATAACAATCCGCCGGTCGTAAAAGCGGCGGATATAAGGTAAGGCTTCAATAAGAACTTCAGCAGTTCTGTCCATCTTGTTAAGTCTCGTTCCCTATCTCTAACCCAAGTTGCTACTAACGAGTTTTGAACATTTTAAGAAGATTTTTCAAGTGTTTCTTCACGTCGTATAGGGTCATTTAGTTTTCCACCAGGATACACTCAAAGTCCCTGCCCTCTGATAAAGGGGGATATGGTTGAGTCACCCGCAAACGCCTTTTCAAATCTCCGAAACACTCAAAGGCCCTACCCCCCTGATAAGAGGGGATATGGAAGGGTTGGGGATTTAAAGGGTTTTTCCATACAGAAATGCTAAAACTGAATAGCCCTACACCCCGTAGGGGTGCTATGTCTATAGAAAACGGTATATTCAAGCGACTGCACCCCGTAGGGGTGCTATGTCTATAAGTAGGTGACAAGTTGGGTTATCTGTAATAAAATAGTGTATAATATTAATGATACGTAAACCCTCTATGTTTGTCAAATAAAAAGTGATTGTCAGTTATCAGTTAAGGAGCACGAACACCATGCAAATATCTGCACAGATTTCACAATTTCACGGTGTAGGTATACCATTTAAAGTTTGCGAGATGCCCGTGTCTGCAACACCAGATGCTATTCTCGTCCGCGTCTCACTCGCAACGATCTGCGGCTCAGACCTCCATACGGTATCGGGTCGCCGGGGTGCAGAGATCCCATGTGTCCTCGGGCATGAAATCACGGGAACAGTTGCGGCACCCACCCATCTCCGTTCAGCAACCGATGAGATATTGCGGGAAGGCGATCGGATTACGTGGAGTCTCACAACTGCCTGTGGGACATGTGAGTATTGCGTCAGTCGGAACCTCCCACAGAAATGTGAGACGATGTTCAAATACGGTCACGCCCGAAGTGAAGGTCCCGACGCTTTTTCAGGTGGGTTCGCTACGCATATCCTCCTGCGTCCAGGGACAGCGATCTATCGTATTCCTGACACCATGACAGATCAAGAGGCTGTCCCGATCAACTGCGCACTGACGACCGTCGTGAACGGCTTGGCGAACATCGGCACATATTACGGTGAGACGGCTATCGTCCACGGTGCCGGCATGCTCGGAATCTATGCGGCGTGCTATTTGCATGAACAGGGATATAAACATGTCATTGTTGTGGATACCAACGAAAGTCGATTGAAGATTGCCAAACAGTTCGGCGCAACGCATACCTTCAATCCTGCTGAGACCTCTGTTGAAGAAATTGACGCAGCCATCAGAGACCTGACGAACGGACGGGGCGCCGATCTCGGTGTAGAGGTCAGCGGTGCGACGATTGGCATACCTAACCTGATTACGTGGTTAGCAATTGGTGGGAGATGTCTAACCCTGGGTTACGTCTATCCAAACGCACATATCACTGTCGATGCCCACCAACTCGTCACGAAATGTGTGACACTCCGTGGCGTTCACAACTATCATCATACCGCGCTCGGCGATGCGATCCGCTTCGTTGCGGAAAATCGGAGCCGTTACCCATTTGCCGAGCTCATCGGAGAAACATATCCATTAGCGGAAATTAACACCGCCTTTGAACACGCGTTTCGCCAAGAGACCCTCCGTGTTGCGATTGCCCCATCTTTAGGCATGTAGCACAAACTGTTAGTTTGGAACACCCTATATCCGTTCGCGCCTACAATTCCGTATCAATCCAGCACCGTGTGCCATCAGTCCGGAGGGTAATCGCCCCAGATACATCGGTCCTGAACATCGGACACCCACGCGCCTGATACCGCGCAACCACATCGGCATGCGGAAATTGATAACGATTTCCTTGACCGAGCGAGACGATCGCACACCGCGGTTGAACGGCATCCAAAAACGGAACACTGCTCGATGTACGACTCCCGTGATGCGGCACCTTTAGGATTTCGGAACGGAGGTCCTGTCCAGCGGCGATGAGTCGGGACTCTGCCTTTTTGCCGATGTCACCCGTGAACAGGATGTCCACCGCACGATATGTAATCTTCATGACGAGGGAATCGTCGTTTTTATCCGTATCCAGCAGGTTGGTGGAACTCGGATTGATGGGATGCAGGAGATTGAGCGTGGCGGTTGACGCGAATTCGATCTCTCCAGCATAAGGAAACGCATACGGGATGTTCCGGGCTTTAACAATGGCATGTAAGCGGCGATGCGTCTGTGAGTCGAGCGGCATATCCGATATACCGAGCACCTGTCCGACTTTAAAGTTCTGTAGAATATAGCCGAGTCCGCCGCCGTGGTCGAGGTCTGGGTGTGTCAGCACCACCATATCGAGTTCCCGAATGCCGTGGAAATCGAGATAGGGTTCAATAACCCGTTCCCCGACATCGTATTCAACCCGTTTCTGCTTCTGTTTGTCGTAATAACTTCGTTGGATGCCACCATCAATCAGCACCGTTCGATTGTCTGGAAACCTGACGATTGCGGCATCTCCCTGCCCGACATCCAGCGTAATCACTTCTAACAATCTCCCCTTCTCATGGAATGCGGTATCCCAGACCCAAATCGTTAGAACGGAGAGTCCAATGAGGCTTGCGACTTTCCAGTGACGATAGGCGGCTCGCCAATGGGTAATCCATAGACAGAAGGCGATATAGACCACGAACAGACCGAACGTCGGGGGCGCTAACTTGACGACACCCCATACCTGTCCGAACAGACCGATGAGGGTCAAGAAGATGGAGATAAGGGCGTGATTGAGCACACCCAGCAGTTTCGCAAGCGGAAGCCAAATAAAACCGATACCTACAGATGCCATCCCCACCGCAACGATGAGCGATACAAGTCCGACTGCGAAGGGTCCGACGACAATACCGAGCGGATATGCCCGAAAGAAATGATAGGCAATGAGGGGACCCGTTCCGATTTGCGCTGCGAACGTCACGAGATAGGAGAGCACTACCCATTTGAGTGCAGTCGTCCGAAATCTCGTCAGCACTGAACCCTCGCTTTCCGAAGGTGAACCCTCCCTGCCTTCCCAGAGTCGGCGCAACGGTGTCTCCATCTTCGGAACGAAATAGACGATTGAAGCCACAGCGACAAAGGACAACTGGAATCCGACATCCCACAGTTGCAATGGGTTGAAAAGGAGCAGTACTAACGCCGCAAACGCTAATAGATTAAAGATATCCGCATCTCTATCAATAAGGGTCGCACAGAGAAATAGAATTGCCATCAGCGAGGCACGAAAGACGGAAGGGCGGAAACCGATGAGGCAAGCATAGATGAGCACTACGATAATCGTCAAGAGACAAAGTAGCTTCTGTGGAAATCTGAAGAGCGAGAAACCCAAATAGCAGAACATCGCAACAAGCCCGACATGCAGACCGGAGACAGCAAGCACATGGAAGGTGCCACTGTTTCGGAAGAGAGCCAATGTCTCTGTCGGAACATCGCTCCGTTTACCGAGGAGGATACCTTTGAGGAGTTGGGCATGCAATGACGGTTCAGAAAGCGGGCTTTCGACCGCAGTCTCTGTATAGATACCGTCAATCAGACGTTCGGTCCGAAGACGGAGTGCCTCTATCCACCGTAAGGGTGGGAATCCGCCCTGTTCCCCGATTCGCACAAGACCGATCGTATCGATGATCCCAGCGACCCCTTGCCGAGAAAGATAGGCTCGATAATCGAAACCCCCAGGATTGCGCTTGGTTTGCGGTTGACGCAGGACACCGGTCAGCGTCAGATCTTTACTGTAGCGGAGCGGTAGCAACTCCTGGAATCTGATGAGGCATTTCGCTGAGACCTGTTGTGCTGGGTCTGACAATAATTGGAGTTCGCCGACGGCGTAGCAGGCATCCCATGCCTCCCCACGTTCGGGTTGATATACGGTGGTGCCTGAGAAATGAATCGGTTCGTTATAAAAGTGGGGTGGGATTGGCGAATGGGTTGCGGTTTCTAATCGGAGCATGCCACCAGCGAAGATGGATAGATGGAGCAGGGCGTAACAGAGGAACCGTTGACGGTTTCTTGTTACCATGCCACCGATAAAGCAGAGGAGTACAAATATCCAGAGCCACAGGAACGGGAGGGATACCCATTTGCCTGCGATGATACCCAGTAGATACGGGATAAGAAAATAGAGCGCCGGACGCGGTTTAATCTTCATCTGAATTTTATGCAGCGTTTTCCTCAATGTTCCGCCATTATACCAGTATCTTCAAAAATAGTCCGCTTTTTTTATAGTTTTCAGTTATCGGTTATCAGTAATATTTATTTTTCCCAGGTCCGGTAGGTGCGGTTTCCTAACCGCACCGGATCTTTAAAAAAAGACGTGAAACCTAATAATTTCTTAAAATTAAATGGTTCTGATGCCCCTATAAGTTCCCACTTGACGTCTCCTTACCTTTGTGATACAATTCCCTTTGACACCACTCCATAGGAAACGTAAATGCCAAAAAACAATATTCTCTCACAGATGCCGATAGACCTCGGCAACAACCTAAACCTCCGATTTGCGACGCCTGCTGATACGGACGCACTTGCTGAATTCAACACCCGTCTTCACGAAGAAGAAAGCGTGGGTCCAGGGATCCGAGACCTGATGTCGGGGGATCACCCCACCTGCAAAGCAAGCGATTTCACCGTCGTTGAAGATACCAAGACAGGAAAAATCGTCTCCTCACTCTGCCTAATCTCACAGACGTGGACGTATAGCGGTATCCCTTTCAAGTTCGGGCAACCCGAATTCGTCGCAACGGAACCTGAATACCGCAGGAGAGGCTTAGTCCGCAAACAGTTCGAGGTGATTCACGCCTTGAGTGAAGCGCGCGGGGAACTGATGCAGGGGATCACAGGTATCCCATGGTATTACCGACTCTTCGGATACGAGATGGCACTGGATATGGAAGCAGAACGCGTTATAGACGGGATACATATCCCATCGTTGAAAACAGGGGAGACCGAGACCTGTCGCCTCCGACCGCGAACCGATGCCGATAACACTTTCATCCAAGACCTTTATGAGAGCAGGGCTGAACAGAATATCTTCACTTGCACTCGGACACCCGCGATGTGGGAGTATGAATTTAACGGACGCTCGGCGGGGAGTGAGGCACGGTATGAATTCTTACGCATTGAGGACATGGAAGGCACGAAACTCGGCTATGTCCAACATTTCCAATGGTGTTACAATAATTTCCTTGTCATGCGAATGGAGCTTAAACCCGGCGTCGGTTGTCTCCATCACATCCCGTCACTCTTGCGAGCGTTATGGAAAAAGGCAGAGACGACACCGATTGTCGCTGAGAATGACAACCGGAAAGTGACAGGCGTGCAGTTCATGTTGGGGCGTGAACATCCGATCTATCAGGCACTCCCCAAAGCCGTTGTCCGTCAGGAGCCACCTTATGCGTGGTATATCCGAGTGCCGGATCTAATAGCGTTTTTACGACACATCCAACCCGCCCTCGAAAAACACCTCATCGGGACCGTTGCAGAGGGTTACACGGGTGAACTCAAACTCAACCTCTATCGAACTGGCATACACCTTAAATTTGAACGCGGACGCATCACGGATATTGCCGATTGGACGCCGAAAGACGTTGAGGAAGGAGATGCCGCGTTTCCAGACCTGACCTTTTTGCAGCTCCTCTGCGGACGGTGTCGGACAGAGGAATTGACAGCAAATTTCGTTGACTGCTGGACGGACGGCAGTTCTCCTGCGGTGCTACTCGATTGCCTATTCCCGACCTTCGCTGGAGAGGTCTGGCATCTTTAAGGGTTATCAATCCCCAGAGCCATTCAATTGTCACAAATCTCTCTTGTGGGAGGGGTTTGTAACCCCGATTTGTGCCGAAAGTCACATATCTATTCTCGATAAGGCACTCAGAAACCGAAAACTGGATAGCCCTGTATCAATCCCGTAGGTTGGGTTGAACGGAGACTACGAGAAGTCCACAGATTTACACAAGCATCACTTTTTTTACAACGTGCCTTTCAAAAAAATAGAGTGAAACCCAACATTTTCCCCAACCGAACCGCAAGGTAAATTGGAAATGGTCACCCAATCGCACGTTGTTCTCAACATAACCCTCCTCTCAAAGCGAGACAAACCCTTCCTTCACGTCTATGCGTTCATCGGTGCCGTCCTTCCCGACCTACCGATGTTCATCTTTTTCGCAATCGAAACGTTTATCCTGAAGACCCCGCAACGTGAACTCTGGGAGACCCGATACTTCATGGAGGCGTGGCAAACCTTCTTTGACCTCTTCAACGCCGTTCCATTGATTCTGATCCTCTTAGGGATTGGGTATTATCTACTCAACTCCGAGCGGATCGTAGTTTTAGCGTGGAGTCTACTCCTCCATTGCGGCTTCGACTTTGTGACGCATCACGACGACGGCCATCATCACCTCTTCCCCCTCTCCGATTACGTCTTTGAAAGCCCAATTTCCTATTGGGACCGGGATCACCATGCCGGTATCGTCGCACCCATAGAGCGATTGTTAATGCTCATTGCTTCTGTTTACCTATTCCGCCGCCTAAAAACCCGAATAGCACGTTGGGCACTGATTGCCATCAATGTCCTATTCTTAGGTTCCTATCTCCTCTTTTTCCTCCGGTAAGTATAGCCTCCCACGCCCCAAAAAAAGGCTGGCGTGTTCCTGTTTCTGCGGAAAATATGAGAGTTTAGAAAAGTAGAAAGCCACCGACTTAATCAGCCAATGGCTTTCTTACACATATTTGTAAATCATTGTTTGTAGAGAAAGGCAATTATTCTTGAGGTTTACTATCAATTTTACTTGTGTCAACCCCTTTGTCCTTTAGTTCTTTCAAGAGGTCTTGTCTGCCTTTGGCTTCACCTTCGGCACGGAGTTTTGCCTCCCGTTGTTCCTTTTCATATTCCCGTTTTTCACGCTTAACTGCTGCCCATTCCATTATTCTTACCCTCCCTTCATTTATTATTGTTGAAATTAGTATCAAGAGTGGGGTTACAGTTCCTAATTCTATTATATCTATTTTCATTTTTGTTTCAAAGTAGGACTTACGCAATATTTTAGAAAAGTGTTATACTCTTGAATTATGAACACCTTATCCCTGTCAGAAAAGAAGCAACCGTTATTTTCCGATTACTGTCAGTTTCTGTTAGCGAGTTTTCATAACTTCACGCAGACGTA